>CAZRVU010000005.1:17113-81427 GCA_964603615.1 uncultured Desulfovibrionaceae bacterium | reverse complement strand
GTGGGGTTTTTATTTGTGTTTATTTCCTTTAAAATAATATGCTATAATATGATATGATTCCACTGCAAAAATTACATTCTGCTGCATAAAATAAAATTTGCTCGGGCGGGAGCTGTAAAAATCAGCTCATGAAGACGCCACAATTTTGAAGCAAAAATGGCAGGACGCCATTTTTAGGGCCTTTTGAAGAGGACGTTCGATTGGCCCGGGCGAAAAATTGTCAGTCAAAGGGATGCCGATTTCAGCGAACGCCCTGCAAATAGAATTTATGCAGTGGAACCATGATATGGCTTTTTCTGCAAGAAAATAGGCAACTGGAGGTGAGGAAAATAACCATTCGGCAGACACTACAAATGATTGTGCGTCAAGTTAAGGATGGGCTACACCCTAGCGATCTTCTCGACCAGATCGATGAGCTGAAGGATGAACAGAAAAAAGAACTTTTTGAGCTTTTTTCCGATGAAGAAGCTGCTTTGATTATTGAGGAGATGGAGGACTTTGACCGGGTTTCTTTGCTAAGGCTGCTAACCAAACACCGGGCTTCAGCAATTCTTAAGGAGATGGCTGTGGATGATGCCACGGATTTGTTGGGAGAACTGTCTCCGGAGGAAGCCAGGGAGCTCCTCGCCCTCATCGAGGAAGAAGCCGAAGAGATCAAAGATCTGTTAAAATATCCTGAAGATACAGCCGGCGGGATTATGACCACGGATTTTATTGCCCTGCCAGAGGATATCCCCGTAGAGGAGGCGATTATCCGCCTGCGCGAGATAGCTCCCGATGCGGAGATCATTTATTATATTTACGTTGTTGATTTTCGGACGAGGCTCAGCGGAGTCCTTTCCCTGCGCGATTTAATTGCTGCCGGTGACGGAACCCTTCTTCATGAAATTATGTATCGCAATGTAATCAGCGTTCCTGCCGATCTTGACCAGGAAGAAGTGGCACGTGTTGTGGCCCGCTATGACTTGCTTGCTGTACCGGTTATCGATGAAGAAAGCCGCCTGTTGGGGATTATCACCGTCGACGATATTCTAGATGTAATTGAGGAGGAAGCGACGGAGGATATTTACCGCCTGGCCGGGGCCGGTGAAATTGAAGGTGTCAGTATCCTGGAAGCCCCAATTCTTGATCTGGCCCGGAAAAGACTGCCCTGGCTTATTATCTGCCTTTTGGGGGGTCTTTTATCGGGGAATGTGGTAGGGGCCTTCAGTGCAACGCTACAATCCGTTGTTATATTGGCCGCCTTTATTCCGGTGATCATGGATATGGGCGGCAATGTAGCCACGCAATCCTCGACGGTATTTGTACGTGGCTTGGCCACCGGGGAGATTGGAAGCAGCGATGCCAAACGCTACCTGTACCGTGAGGTGAAGGTTGGATTGGTGATGGGTTTGATTAACGGGGTCTTAATTGCAGTGGCTGCTTATTTATGGCAGGGGTTGCCCATCCTGGGTCTCGTAGTCGGCCTGTCCATGTTTTTTACTATTTCTGTAGCGGCTTTGATCGGCACCCTGGTGCCCATTATCTTTAGCTATTATAATTTAGATCCTGCTCTTTCTGCTGGTCCTTTTGTGACCACAATTAAAGATGTGACCGGACTCTTGATTTACTTTTACACCGCTTCGATTTTTTTTAAATATTTGATCTGACTTCTAGATCAATGCATTTTTAAAAATTTATTCTTCGCAGCACTCTGCAATATTGTTTCATGAAGACCCCTCTGGTCAGCAACCCTTCATTCCAATCTTCAAAATCATCTCACAACTTATCGACTCAGGTGAAGAAAGGCCTTATTTAAAAATTTAACGACAATATTCGTCATTATTTTGGCCTTACTAGGAGCAATTTAATGGTTTTTAAATATTTATTGACAATAAGGGAGTAAGATTGACAAGAATTATCTCTTTTATTTTTCTAAATCTTCTCTAAATTTTTAATCAGATTTTTAGTTTAGTAGCAGGAATTTCCAAAGAAGGGTAGAATATAAAATGAAAGTGGTTTAAGGTGGTGCAAAGTGGGAGAAAGGGTTTTTCTCCTGTTCATGGGGTGGAGATATGTTGATCGGTGAATACTACCATACTTTGGATAACAAGGGCCGCGTCATTGTTCCTTCCCGTTTTCGTGAAAAACTGGGAGAAAGCTTTCTAGTTACCCGTGGCCTGGATAGCTGTCTCTTTCTTTATCCCAGGCAGGAATGGGAGAGTCTTGAAAATAAGCTAAGAAGCTTACCTTTTACCAGGGCGGAGACGAGGTCTTTCTTGCGTATGTTTTTTTCGGGCGCTTCAGAAGTGGAGATAGACAAGCAGGGGCGTATTCTGATTTCATCTCTGTTACGCGAACATGCCCGGCTAAGCAAGGAAGTTGTTTTTATTGGTATTTCTAATCGTGCAGAGATTTGGGATAAGGAAATTTGGGAAGAATATAGTAACAAGTCCAACCTTTCTTTTGAGCAGGTGGCGGAGAAGTTGCTAGATTTTCAGTTTTAAAAATGAAGGGACGCGGCTAGATGGCTGCCGGGGGTAGAAATTTCAAACATATTCCGGTTATGAGCCAGGCAGTGCTTGATATTTTACGGCCAGCGCCGGGAAAAGTAATGATCGATGCCACACTTGGAGGGGGAGGACATGCGGAAGCAATTTTAAAATGTCTTCTACCTGGAGGCAAATTGGTAGGGCTTGATTGCGATCTTGATGCCTTAGGAGCTGCCCGTAACAGGCTTGCTTCTTTTGGTGGGGCCTTCCAGGCAATAAAAGCAAATTTCCGGGAATTAGAAACGATTTGCGAACGGCTCGGATTAACGGCAATCGACGGGCTGCTTTTTGATTTAGGGGTTTCCTCTTACCAGTTGGATTGCCCGGGACGGGGTTTTTCTTACCGTGACGATGTTTTCCTGGATATGCGGATGGATCGCACTGTACCCTTAACGGCGGCGCGTCTTTTGGCGGAGCTTTCAGGAGAACAGTTGGCGAATATTTTTCGCAGGTATGGTGAGGAAAAATGGGCTCGCCGCATTGCTTCTTTGATCGTTAAGCAACGTCAAACTAAAGGTCCTGTGGAGTACAGCGGGCAGTTGGTAGAGATAATTAAGAAAGCCATTCCTGCCCCTGCCAGGCGGAAGGGAGGACACCCCGCCAAACGTGTTTTTCAGGCTTTGCGTATTGTTGTCAACGCTGAACTGGATAATCTCAGCAGCGGTTTGAGCCAGGGCATCGATCTTTTGAAACCTGGTGGCCGGGCGGCAGTCCTTGTTTACCATTCCCTGGAAGACCGGATAGTAACTAAACAGTTTCGAGAAAAAGCCCGGGGGTGCATCTGCCCGCCCGGGACGCCGGTCTGCGGTTGTGGGAGAGTACCCCAGTTGAAGATCTTGACTAAAAAGCCACTTTTCCCCGGTCCAGAAGAGCTGGCCAGGAATCCACGGGCGAAAAGTGCACGCTTAAGGGCGGTGGAAAAGAACTGAAGTTGGTGGTTTTAAGAAAAGGGGCAGCGGAAAAGAGCTGAAGCCGTTGGTTCTAAGAAAAATGGTAGGTGAATAAATTTGTTAGTAGCCAGAGAAAAACCTGCAACAGGTTATTTTTTGGAAGAAAAGTATCGTAGGAATTATTTGCCGGAAACGCATTTAAACCCTGTTAGCAGGAGGCGTGAAAAAGCTTCATCTTCAGCGGGTGTAACAATAAGCAATTTAAAGGAGATCCTGCAATTATCCGTATTATTATTATTATTAATGGCGATTGGTGTGGGGTTGATTAGCCAGCACGGGCGAATCGTTGCCTGTAATTATCGTATTCATCAGCTACAGGGAGACATAGTTTTGCTACAGGAAGAAAAAGAAAGTCTTTGTATTGAAACCCAGCGTCTTGGTTCCCTGGAAAGGATAGAAAAGATTGCTGTGGGGGAGCTAGGTTTACAGTACCCGGATAAGAAGCAGTGGCTGGTTCTTTCCTTGCCGGTAAATGAAAACTAACCCGCGTGTTTAGAAAGAGAGGGCCAATGTTTCGCCATAATACTTTTAATATTATTATAAGCCGCAGAGTTCTTTGTATCTTTGTTATAATAGTAGCATTGATTTTTACACTTATTTTCAGGCTGGGTTGGATACAGTTTGTGCGGGCTGAAGAGCTTCAGCAGAAAGCATGGGAACAATGGAATCGCAGTATTCCGACGCGTTCACCGCGGGGGAGTATCTATGATTGTAATGGGCACCTCCTGGCTGGCAGCGCTACAGTGGATACAGTTGTGGCCGTACCTCCTCAAATTACAGATCCCCTTTTTACCGCTCGCGCCCTGGCACCTGTTTTGGAGATGTCAGTAGAACGCATCCTTGAACTTATTACCCAGGAGCGCGCTGCCGTTTATGTCAAAAGAAAAATTACAGAAGAAGCGGCCCAAGAGATCCGGCTTTTAGACCTGCCGGGTATTACTTTTACGCATGAAGCGAAGCGGTTTTATCCGAATGGCACGTTGCTATCCCAGTTGCTTGGTTTTGTGGGCACCGATCAGGGCTGGGGCGGGTTGGAGATTTATTACGAAGATTATCTGAAGGGCCGTGATGGTCAGATTTATTTCCCGACAGATAACAAAGGACGGGAAATTTCCGGTGTCCGCCGCTATAATCCGCCTAAGGAGGGAATGGATCTTTATTTAACTATAGACGAAACAATTCAATATATTTTGGAGCGGGAACTAAACAAGGCCATGGTTGAATATGATCCCGATAGGATCATGGGTCTGGCCATCAATCCCCAAACTGGAGCATTTTGGGCTTCTGCTTCCAAGCCGGATTTTGATCCTAACGAATATAATGAATATTCCAAGGAATATTGGAGGCTTTATCCTGTCACGGATACATTTGAGCCAGGTTCTACTTTTAAATTAGTGACTTTATCTGCCGCTATAGAAGAAAATATGTATAATGAACAAGAATATTTTTATTGTTCGGGTGAAACAACGATAGCCGGCCACACAATCCGTTGTTGGACCTCGGATCAGGGAGGGCATGGCTCAATCTCTTATTTGGAGGCGGTTTTGGGTTCTTGTAACCCTGCTTTTATACAGTTGGGAGAAAGGCTGGGCCCGGAAAAAATGTTTGAATATGTGCGGGCCTTTGGTTTTGGTGCCAAAACCGGGCTAAAGTTCCCCGGGGAAGGAGCAGGCCTAATTTTTAGGCCGGAACAGATTGGTCCCCTCGAACTGGCTACATCTTCATTCGGTCAGGGGATTTCAGTAACGCCATTGCAGCAGGTGATGGCTGTTGCTGCCATTGCTAATGGGGGTTTTTTATTGCGGCCCTACCTCATTCAGGAAATAAAAGGCCCCGCCGGGGAAATTGTGGAGCGCGGCGCTCCGGAAATTGTGAGGCGGGTTATCTCTCCGGAAACGGCTAAAAGGGTTGCCTCTATTATGGTGGAGGTTGTCAATCAAGGTAGTGGTATCAATGCTGCAATCGAAGGCTATCGTATTGCCGGTAAAACGGGAACAGCACAAAAAGTTGGGCCGGGGGGAATATATAAGCACGGGGAATATATATTGTCTTTTATTGGTTTTGCCCCTGCAGAAAATCCGCAGATCCTGCTGTACATTGCTGTAGATGGTGCCAAAAGGGGGGCCCAATGGGGTTCGCAGATTTGTGCTCCTATTTTCCAGGCAGTGGTCAAGGACGTGCTCTCCTACCTGGAAATTCCTCCGGAGGAGCTATCCGTTGCGCCGGAGGTACAGTTGGTTGAAGTTCCTGAATTGAAAGGGCTCACCGTTGATCAAGCCGGAGCACTGTTGGAATCGCGGGGGTTACTTTTAAGGTTGGTAGGTAAAGAAGGCTCGATTAAAGATCAAACACCAAAGTCAGGAGCCCACGTTCCTTTACAGACGAAGATCATTGTTTACCTGGAAGATCTTTGGGATGAAGACGATCCGGCAGAAGTGACTGTTCCCGATCTGCAGGGGCTGACGATCAAAGAAGTAAGCGAAATTTTAAAACGTCTGGACTTGCAGGTAGTGCCCGCCGGTTCAGGTCTGGCTGTTCAGCAGGAGCCGGCCGCGGGAACCGCAACTGGCAAAAATTCAAGGGTGCAAGTTTATTTTTCTTCGCCGCTGTTTGAAAATTAAAGGCAATTGGGTTTACGGTGTTCTTTTGAGTGTATAATATGATGGGGCCCAGGAAAGGAGGAACGCCGGTGGGAATAGTCAAGAAGCTGTCAGAGCTGTTAAAGTACTTGCATGTGTTTAGAATTGAGGGTCAAAACGATCCTATTGTGAAAGGGCTAGCTTATCATTCCGGGCGGATCCAACCGGGTTTTGTTTTCTTTTGCCTGCAAGGGAGCAAAGCAGACGGGCATGATTATATTGCACAGGCTGTTGCCGCCGGGGCCGTTGCTGTGATCCTGGAAAAAGACTGTGAGGTCCGGGGAGCGGCAAAGGTTTTAGTTCCCGATGTCCGCGTAGCGATGGCGGCTATTTCCCAGCTTTTTTATGATTCACCGGCAACCAATCTCCGCTTGATTGGTGTTACAGGAACGAACGGTAAAACAACTTCCACCCATCTGATCGAAGCAATTATGTCGGCACAAAATTACAGAACCGGGTTGCTGGGCACGATCAAATATAAGGTTGGCCAGGAAACTTTTCCTGTGCTGGCCACCACTCCTGAAGCCCCGGATTTGCAACAAGCCTTGCATTTGATGGTGGAAAGAGGTGTGCGTTATGCAATTATGGAGGTCTCCTCGCATGCCCTAGAACTAAACCGGGTCTCTGGTTGTGATTTTGATTATGCTGTTTTGACCAATATGACCAATGATCATCTTGATTTTCACCAGACATATACACGCTATCTGGCTGCTAAAGGAAAGCTATTTTCCCAGATGGGAGGCAGCTTTTTAAAAAATTCCCAGCCGCGTTATGCCGTGCTTAACCGTGATGACACCTACTATGATTACTTTTTAAAGCAGTCTACAGTACAATCCGTTTCCTATGGCCTTAAAAATTCCGCAGAAATTAGAGCACAGAAAGTTGAGTTAAAAGATTCAGGGGTAAAATATAAGTTGCTTTCCCCCTGGGGGGAGGCAGATTTTATGTTGCAGCTAACCGGATACTTTAACATTTATAACGCATTAGCAGCGACCTCTGTGGCTTTACTGGAGGGAATAGAGCTGCCGGAGATTAAGAGTGCTCTGGAAAAAGTTAAAGGGGTTCCCGGCCGTTTTGAACGCGTGGATTTGGGGCAGGATTTTGTGGTGATCATCGACTATGCCCATACGCCAGATGGACTAGACAATGTCTTGCAAACAGCCCGGGAATTTTGCCGGGGGAAAATCATTACTATTTTTGGATGTGGAGGAGAGAGGGATCGGACCAAAAGACCGGTGATGGGGCAGATTGCCGGCAAGTATAGTGATTACTGCATTTTGACCTCCGACAACCCGCGCCGGGAAGACCCCTGGCAAATTATCTACGAAGTAGAAGCCGGGCTGCAGGAAGTGAAGACTTCCGGAAACGGTTACACCATCCAGTCAGATCGCTATGAAGCCATTAAATTGGGCATTGAACTTGCCAGGCCGGGGGATATGGTGATTATTGCCGGCAAAGGTCATGAAAATTATCAAATTTTTAGTGATCACACTATTCCTTTCAGCGATCGAGAGGTATCCGCAGAAATAATCGCTCAAAGGCTGGGTAAAAAAGCCATACAGGGGAAAAAAATATGATTTTTTCCAGGGAGGAAGTATTAAAGGTAACAAAAGGGAGGCTTTGGCAAGGGGAACAAGACGGAGGCTTTCAGGGGGTAGCAATTGATTCCCGCCAAATTAGGCCGGGGGAACTGTTTTTCCCCTTATCCGGGGAAAAAGTGAACGGGCATATTTTTATTACTGCCGCTTTGCAGAAAGGTGCTGCCGGTTCGCTTTTGGAGGAAAAATGGCTTTCTAACTTTACCGGGACAATATTTCCTCAAAACAAAGCAATTATCTTGGTGAAAGACGTCTTGCAGTCGCTGCAGGAGCTTGCCGTTTATCATCGAGCTAAATTTACATTGCCCGTGGTGGCTGTGACAGGAAGTAACGGGAAAACAACCACGAAGGATTTTATTGCCTCTGTTCTTTCTGTCCGCTATAATGTGCTTAAAACGGAGGGCAACCTGAATAATCATTTAGGCTTGCCGCTCATGCTTTTACGTTTGAATAAAGAACACGAGGTAGCCGTGCTGGAGTTAGGTATGAGTGGCCCCGGGGAGATTGCTTTTTTGACCGCTCTTTGCCACCCCACCAGGGGCGTGATTACGAATATTGGCGAGGCCCACCTGGAATTTTTAGGCAGCAGGGAAAACATTGCCAGGGCAAAAGGAGAGCTGCTAGCCGGTTTGAGCTCCCGGGACAAGGTATTTCTAAATGGCGATGACCCTTTTCTAGTCCGGCTGGGGGGAACTTTTCCCGGCAAAGTTTTTTACTATGGTTTTGTTACAGGGGCCTGCCTGCAGGCATTGGATTATACTCCTTCTGCAGCAGGGTGCAGTTTTAAGGTGCTTTTGCCCGGGGGCGGTGAAGGCATTTTCACTATCCCTTTGCCAGGAAAGCACAATGTCTATAATGCTCTAGCTGCTATTGCTCTTGGCCTGGATTTTTCCCTGCCGATCGAGCTAATCAAAAAGGGGTTGGCCGGTAGTACTTTTCCGGAGATGCGCCTGGAAAAAAAATTAGCAGATAAAGGTTTCTGGGTAATCAATGATGCTTATAATGCTAACCCTACGTCTATGCTCTTCGCGCTGCAGTCTTTGAAGGAATGGGCCCAAAGTAACCCCAAAATAGCTATTCTAGGGGATATGCTTGAGCTTGGCCCGGAGGCAGAGGAATTACACCGCGCCGTGGGCAGACACCTTGCTGGTTTGGGGATAGATTTTCTATTAACAGTAGGCAGATTGGCCAAACATATTGCCCGGGGAGCCCAAGAGATGGGGTTGGCCCCAAATAATATTTACCTGGCGGAAAACCGCGAAGAAGCACTGCATTATCTTAATGGCTTAAGCTTGACCGGTTCTTTTATTTTAATTAAGGGATCACGAGCCATGCAGATGGAGAAAATAGCCGAGGAACTTTTAAAAAAACAATAAAAGGGGAAGGTATTTTGTCGCTGGTGATTTATCAGACGGCCATTGTTGCATTTATTTTAAGTGTCATCACCTGCCCGCTTTATATTCGTTTTTCCCGTCGCCAGCGTTATGGTCAACAGATAAGAATGGATGGGCCGCGGCAGCATTTTCGTAAAGCGGGGACGCCGACCATGGGAGGCCTTGTTTTTTTGTTATCTTTTCTCGTTGTAATTTTTCTTTTTGCTCCGAAGACGCCCAGGCTTCTTTTGGCTCTTTTGCTTACTTTTAGTAGTGCTTTTTTAGGTTTTATGGATGACTACCAAAAAGTAGTGCACCGGCGCTCCCTAGGTATCCGTGCCAGGGAAAAGCTGCTAGCCCAGTTTGTTTTTGCCCTGTTTTTTTATTTTGTTCTCCTGACCCTGGGCCATTCCACATCGGTAGCGATACCCTTTACCTCTTTACAGGTAGATTTAGGGCTGCTGTATCCGTTGTTTATATTTGTGATCATCATTGGTTTTTCCAATGCCGTAAATTTGACGGATGGTATAGACGGCCTTGCCGGTGGCACGGCAATCCTTTCCCTTTTGGCCCTGCTTTTCCTGGCTTCTTTGCAGGGCCTGCAGGATCTGGTTTATTTTTGCAGTGCACTAATCGGAGCTTGTTTCGGTTTTTTAATTTTTAATTTGCATCCAGCTCGTATCTTTATGGGGGATGTGGGTTCTTTGTCCCTGGGGACAGCTTTGGCTGTAGTGGGTATCTTAGTTAAAGCCGAGCTTACGCTTGTCATTATCGGGGGAGTCTTTGTCCTGGAAACCCTTTCTGTTGTTTTGCAGGTTATTTTCTTCCGGTTTACGGGAAAAAGGGTTTTTCTTATGAGTCCCCTGCACCACCACTTTGAAATAAAAGGTTGGTCGGAATGGCATGTTGTTATTGGCTTCTGGGCGTTAGGGTTTTGTTTGGCAGTCGTTGGCTTATGGGAACATACTCCCTTTCTGAGGTGGTAAAAGGTGTTGCTGAACGGGATTAAAGGAAAAAAAGTTTTAGTTTTGGGCCTGGCGAAAAGTGGCCGGGCCGCCATTACTTTACTTCTAAAAGCGGGGGCCTCACAGATTATTGCCAACGATGCCAAGGGGCTCTCTCTCCTACAGGAAGTATGCAATGAATTTAAAGGTTTTCCGCAGGTAGAGATCGTAGCGGGAGAACATCCGGCAAGTCTACTGACAGGGGTGGATTTAATCATTAAAAGTCCGGGGATTAATCCACGGTTGACTCTGTTACAAAAAGCACGTCAGGAAAAGATACCCGTTTTTTCCGAAATAGAGCTGGCTTTTCTGTGTAGTCCAGTCCCGCTGGTGGCCATAACGGGTACCAATGGCAAAACAACGACTACCGCTTTGGCTGGAGCGATTTTCAAGGAACAGGGGCTAAAGACCTTTGTGGCCGGAAACATTGGTTTTCCCCTGTGTGATGCTGTTAGGCAGGCTTCCCCGGGCGAAATAATTGTTGCAGAGCTTAGTAGCTTTCAGCTCGAGGATACGCAAAAATTTAGGGCAAAGATCGCCGCAGTGTTAAACCTCACAGCAGATCATCTCGATCATCACGGGACAATGGAACAGTATATCGCTGCCAAAATGAAAATTCTTCTCAATCAGAAGAACGATGATTGGGCTGTACTTAATTGGGATGACCCGCGTGTAAGGGCCCTGGCTGTGAAGACCAGGGGCAAGGTTCTGCCTTTCAGCCGCAAAGAAGTGCTAAGCCCCGGTGTATATCTGCAGGACGGTGCCCTGTATCTGGATTTGCAAATGGAGGCGGGCCCGTTTCCCCGGCTAGTTTGCCGTAAGGAGGAAATTAGGATACCGGGAAGGCACAACCTGGAAAATGCCCTTGCCGCCGTAGCTATCTCCGCAGCGGGCGGCATAGATTTAAAGAGTATGGCCCGGGCCTTAAAAGTTTTTCCCGGTGTGCCGCATCGCCTGGAAAAAGTAACAGAGATCCGGGGAATATCCTTTATTAATGATTCCAAGGGGACTAATCCTGATGCAGCCTTACAAGCCCTCTATGCTATACGCGGTCCCAAAATACTAATTGCCGGCGGGTTGTACAAAGGAGGCAGTATGCAGCAATTTACACAGGCTTTGGTAACCCAAAAAGTAAAGAAAATAATTCTTTTGGGCCGGTCTGCTTCTTTCTTCGCTGACCAGGCCCTGAAAGCGGGTTTTACTACGGAACCGGTCATTGTTTCCGATTTGGAAACAGCGGTAGAGCGGGCTTTCCAGGCTGCCGAACCGGGCGATACCGTACTGCTTTCACCGGCTTGTGCCAGTTGGGATATGTTTAAAAATTATGAGGAGCGGGGGGAGATGTTTAAAACAGCGGTACTTTCTTTAAGGGGGGCCCTGGAATAATGAAAAGAATCTCCACCAACCAGGAACTACGGAACCCCCCGGATTTTACTATTTTTTTTACCGTGCTTATTATTTCTGCTTTTGGTTTGGTCATGGTTTTTAGTGCCAGCTATATTACGGCACTGGAATCCAGGGGGGATGCCTTTTATTTTCTAAGACGACAGGCTTTCTGGATGGTTTTGGGGTTGGCCGGCATGATTTTTACAGCGAACCTTAATTACTGGAAATGGCGAAAAATGGTCCCCCTCTTGTTAGTACTAAATTATTTGCTGTTAATGCTGGTTTTTATGCCAGGTTTGGGCGTAGAATATGGCGGGGCCCGCCGCTGGATTTCCCTGGGTTCTTTCACTACTATCCAGCCTGCGGAATTTTCGAAACTGGCGCTCATCATTTTTACGGCAGCATTTTTGAGCAAGAAAAGTATTGATATGGATGATTTTTGGCGCAGCAGTTTCATACCGTTGGTTATGATGGCCGGATCTTTTTTGCTTATTTTAGCGCAACCCGATCTAGGTACGGCAGTAACTTTAGCCCTGGCCGTCGGCATCGTTGTTTTTGCTGCGGGCATGCCCTTTAAGCAGCTATTTTACCTTGTTTTTTTTAGTGTTCCGGTGATGCTTTATTTTTCCTTGAGCGAAGGATATCGGATGCAGCGTATTTTTTATTTTCTAGATCCCTGGGCCGATCCACTGGGAGCAGGTTATCATATTATCCAGTCGCTTTATGCTTTGGGGCCGGGGGGGCTTTTCGGTGTGGGGCTGGGTCGTAGCCGCCAGAAGTTGTACTATCTACCCGAACCGCAGAACGATTTTATTTTTTCGATTATCGGTGAAGAGCTGGGTTTCCTCGGGGCGGTAACGATTATGCTACTTTTTTTTATTTTGATTTGGAGAGGTTTTAAGACTTCCTTGATGGCGCCGGATACTTTTAGCAGTCTTTTGGCTGCTGGAATAACGGTGATGGTGGCTGTGCAGACATTGCTGAACATTGGTGTGGTTACCGGCTCCATTCCTGTGACGGGGATCACTTTGCCTTTGATCAGCGCCGGGGGGAGCTCCCTGTTTTTTACGATGTGCAGCCTGGGTATTTTAATGAATATTTCACGCTATAGTCGTTAGCTACGGGAGGATAAAATTGCGTATTATTTTTGCGGGAGGGGGGACCGGGGGACATATTTATCCGGCCCTGGCCCTGGCACGCTACATTCTTAAAGTTAATCCGGAGTCAGAAATATATTTTGTGGGTGCCCGCGGAGGAATGGAGGAAAAGATTGTACCTGCTTCCGGTTTTCGCCTGTTTACTTTCCAGGTGCGCGGCCTTTCCCGTAAAATAGATTTGCACTGGGGAAAAACTTTTTATTTGCTGGGTAAATCTATTCAACAGGCCAAAAAAATATTAGATAAGTTTCAGCCGGATTTTATTGTAGGCACAGGGGGCTATGCTGCTGCTCCCATGCTTCTTGCAGCCCTGTTCCGGCGTAAAAACATTCTCATTCATGAACAAAATGTAATGCCAGGGATTACCAATCGTTTGGTTGCTCCCTTTGTCGGTAAGGTTTGCCTTTCCTTTAGCGCTTCCCGGCGTTATTTTAGAAAGCAGGCCAACCTTTATGTCACCGGCAATCCCCGTGCTTCAGAGGTGGGTTTTATAAGCAAATCAGCAGCCCGCCAAATGTTAAATATGGATACAAATCTTCCCCTTTTATTGGTGGTTGGTGGGAGCCGGGGGGCCGCCAAAATTAATCAAAGTACAGTAGATTTCCTGATCCGTGCCCAGGATAATAAAAACATACAAATTCTTTACATCACGGGGGAAATATACTATCAAGAAGTGCTTTCCCGGCTGCAGGCAACGGAAATGATGCAACACTATGGGGGCCGGCTACAGGTCCGTGCTTACCAGCAAGAGATGGGTTTGGCCCTGGCTGCTGCCGATCTACTGATTACGAGAGCCGGGGCGACCACCTTAGCCGAGGTTACAGCTTTGGGGGTTCCGGCGATCATCATTCCTTCACCAAATGTTGTTCACGATCACCAGTTGGTCAATGCGCGGGAAATTGCCCGCCAGGGGGCGGCTGTGCTCATCGAAGAACAGGATTTGACGGCACAAGTTTTGCAAGAAAATATTTTCGGCTTGTTCCGTGATCCCGGCAAAATGGAGCAAATGAAAAAGAACAGTATCAAATTAGGGCATCCACAGGCAGCGGCCAATATTTATCAATTAATGCAGTTATAAAGGGAAAATGGACAAGTGCTAAAAAGGCACACGGTTTGTAGTAAATGCATACCATAGAATATGAAAACGGGCAGCGAAAAGTGGGGTGGACATAAATGGAATGGAAAAAAAAGCTGTATCAGATTTTGAAGAAGCCGCCCCTGGCGGAGGAGCCCCTGTCCAGGTATACCTCCTTACATATTGGTGGGCCGGCCGAGTTTTTGGTTTTCCCCCAAAGCATTGCCGAGCTTCGCAATCTCCTTAAAATAGTCGAACAACAGGCCATTCCATTTTTTATCCTCGGTCAGGGAACGAATTTGCTGGTGAGAGATCAGGGCCTGCGGGGAATAGTGATCAGTTTAAGTGAACTCTGTTCTTCTTATAAATTTATTAACGGGGAACTAAGGGCGGGGGCGGCAGTGCCTCTGTTCGAGCTGTGCCAGGCGGCAGCCAACAGGGGTTTAAAAGGGCTGGAATTTGCTGCCGGCATCCCGGGAAGCCTGGGCGGCGCCCTTTACATGAATGCCGGCGCCTATGGTTCTTCTATGAGCGAGCTAATCCGGGAAGTTATCACCATTGATCTGCAGGGAGAATACGGGGTGCGTATAGGAGAAGAACTCAAATTTGCTTATCGCTGGAGCAATTTTCAAGAAGAGGAAGTGATTATCCTGGGGGGGGTGTTAACTTTGGTGCCCGGAAACAGGGAGGAAATACTGGGCCAGACGGAAGCAATATTAAATGATAGACGAACCAAACATCCGCATCTGCCCAGTGCCGGCAGCGTTTTTCGCAATCCTCCCGGTAAACCAGCAGGCCAACTAATCGAACAAATAGGTGCTAAGGGTATGACCGTTGGCGATGCCCAGGTCTCCCTGCAACACGGTAATTTTATTGTTAATAAAGGCCGGGCTACAGCTAAGGACGTATTAACATTGATTGACATGATTAAAGGAAAAGTTAAGGAAACCTTTGATCTGGATCTAAGCTTGGAAATCAGAGTTATCGGGGGAAATGGCAGTGAACAAGGGAAAAGATGAAATGACGAAGCTCATCATTGAGGGAGGAAATAAGCTTAAGGGTTCTTTGTCAATCAAGGGCGCCAAAAATTCCATGTTGCCCATTATGGCTGCCGCCGTTCTTAGCAGCAGCCGTGAAGATATCGAACTACAGAACGTACCGGCCATAACAGATATGCAGGCGATGACCAGAATCTTACAATCCCTTGGAGCAACGATTAAATATAGGAGTGATACCAATACCCTGTGGATCAATGTCGGGGGTTTACAAAATTTTACCATTCAAGAAGAGCTGATGCAAGAAATGCGTTCCTCTATTTTTCTGATGGGTCCCTTGCTGGCTCGTTTTGGTAAAGTCAAGGTGACTTATCCGGGAGGATGCTCTATTGGGCCCCGTCCCATAGATCTACACCTAAAGGGGCTGGAGGCCCTGGGTGCCCAAATTAGGGAAGAAAACGGTTATATTACTGCTTCTGTTTCTATGCTGCGTGGGACGGAGCTACATCTGGATTATCCAAGTGTTGGTGCCACGGAAAACCTGATCATGGCTGCCGTTTTAGCCCGGGGAAAAACAATTATTCACAATGCAGCCAAGGAACCGGAGATCGTGGATCTGCAAAATTTTTTAAATGCATTGGGAGCTGACGTCCGGGGGGCGGGAACGGAGACATTGCGTATTAAGGGCGTTCAATCTGTAGGCCGTTGCACCTATCGTATTATACCGGATCGGATTGTAGCCGGAACCTATCTTATGGCAGCGGCGATAACGGGGGGAAGGTTGTTGTTGGAAGGGATCATTCCGGCACATCTGGATGCCGTTGTGGCCAAAATGGGGGAGGCGGGAGTCAAGATTGTAGCTACTGAGGACAGTATGAAGGTTGAGGAAGCTAATTTAAAAGCGGTAGAAACATTGCGCACTTTACCCTATCCAGGTTTTCCTACAGATTTGCAGGCGCCCATGATGGTTTTACTTACTTTGGCCCGGGGAAAAAGTAAAGTAACGGAGAGTGTTTTCGAGGCCCGTTTCCGGCATGTTGATGAACTGCAGCGTTTAAAGGCACACATAAAAGTTGAAGGGAGAACAGCTTTAATTCAAGGTGTGGAAAAGCTAAGCGGCGCTGAAGTGCAAGCTACAGATTTGCGTGCGGGTGCAGCCCTGGTTTTGGCCGGACTTGCAGCCCAAGGGCAGACAGTGGTACATAATGTCAGGCACATTGATCGCGGCTATGAATGTATTGAAAGGGATCTGCAAAAAATAGGGGCAACTATTTACCGTGCTCAATAAAACAGCTAAACTTGGTAGTGCTGATTAATTTAGGGGCTTAAATTAGATTTTTGCAGTGGGAACACAAATGTTTTTGAATTAAGGCTGGCGGTAAAAATTGGAAAACTTTGCACGAAAAACTGCTTTTGGCCGTCATGAGCTCGTCGTCGAGCAAAAGGCTAAAAAAAGAATAAAAAGCAAAATATGTTTTATTTTTCTTTTACTGTTGGCGAATCTTTCTTTGCTCCTTTTTTTGCGTTCCCCTCTTTTTACCATCGCAGTGATCTCCATACAGGGTTTGGACAAGCTCCCGGCAAGTGAAGTCCGCCAGGTCATGGGGATCCGGGAGGGGATGAATATCTGGAAGGTAAGCCCCCCGGAATTGCGGGGGCGTATCTTCACGCTGCCCCGGGTTGCTGAAGTAGAGGTAGAAAGGGTGCTACCGGATAAATTGCTCATACGGATCCGGGAAAAGCATGCACTGGCTTTAGCTCCATATCATGGTAATTACTTGGAACTGGCCGCAGACGGTACGATGATTGGGATCCGAAATGAATGCACTGGCGAGCTACCTTTAATTAGCGGGCTTTTACAAGGGCAGATGAGTCTAGGCCTAAAAATTGCCGACCAAGATCAAGGAGAAATTATTGCAGCCTTTTTAGATGCTTTTCAAGGCACAGTATCTCCTCCGCCGCTGGCTGAAATTAATGTCGAAAATCCGGAACAAATAATTGCCTATACCTGGGAAGGAATGGAGGTTTGGCTGGGAAATAAAACAGATTTATCCAAAAAAATAGAAGTGTTAAAGTGCATTCACGCTCATATTTTTTCTTTCAGCGCTGATGCTACCAAGGGATATCTAGATTTACGGGTAATCGAAATGCCAGTATTTAGATCTTTTGAAAATAATTCTTGACGCTTAAAGGAAATAAATCAGAAATGTGGAATATGTAGACTAAGATTATATGTCGATAAAAGGGGCACTGTGACTTTAGGGGGTGTATGTTTGACCAAGCGAGATCTGTTGGCAGGAATGGACATAGGAACTTCACATGTGCGTGTAATAGTGGGTGAAACTGCTAGCGATGGTACAATGAATATTATCGGTGTAGGGACCAGTTCTTCTGAAGGTATCAAAAAGGGCGTTATTATTGACCTGGAACGGACAGTGGATTCTATAAATCAGGCTGTTGATGAAGCAGAACGCATGGTAGGCGCAAAAATAGGACCGCTGAATGTTGGCATTGTCGGTACAAATGTTGGCCTGGTTAACAATAAAGGAATTGTGGCCGTTGCCAGGGAAGATAAAGAGATCACCGAACAAGATGTAGAAAGAGTTTTGCAAGCAGCAAAGGTTATTGCTCTCCCCCAGGACAGGGAGATTATCGATATTATTCCACGGGAGTTTATCGTCGATGGTTATGACAGTATTCGAGATCCTGTGGGTATGCTCGGGGTGCGGTTAGAAGTGGAAGCCATGATCATTACCGGTGCTCTAACCTCTTTGCGCAATCTTTTGCGTTCCCTAAGCATGGCCGGGTTGGAAGTAAACGCTATGGTTTTAAATTCTTTGGCCAATGGTGAAGTATGTCTTTCCCGCGATGAAAAAGAACTGGGTGTCTTCCTGATCGATTTAGGAGGCGGAACGACCGAGCTCTCCCTTTTTCAGCAAGGGGCATTGACGGATCTTGCAGTTTTATCTGTTGGCGGTGATCATATTACCAATGATCTTGCCGTGGGGTTACGCACAACCTTTCAATTGGCGGAGAAGATAAAAATCGAACATGGTTTTGCCCTGGCTAACTTGACCTCCAACAATGAGGAGATTGAGATTGAAGATATTAGTGGCAAGGAAAGGCGCAAAATTTCTTCGCACGAACTTTTTAATTTTATTGAACCGCGTATTTTGGAGATGTTGCAGCTTTGCCACGGAGAGATGGCACGCTTTGGCTTTACCAAAATGCCGCCGGGAGGGGTCGTGCTGACTGGGGGTGTATCCCTTTTAAGGGGTATTATCGAATTGGCTGAAGAAATTTTTGGTTGTCCCGTTCGTTTGGCACAACCTGATTACTTAGGTGTAAAAAGCCCTATCTATTCAACGGCAGTGGGGATTATTAGCTACGTTATGCGCAACTCTGCCAGGGGGCGGGTGACCAGGCGCACGGAAAGCAAAACAGGATTTTTATATTATATATGGCAGCGTATTAAAACCTTTGTGCTGGATATCTGGCAATAGCTCCGGCAATTATTGTAAACGTATCGTAAACGGGGGAGGGAGAAAAATGATCGATTTGGAGATAGAAATGGAGCCTTATGCACAAATAAAAGTAATTGGTGTGGGTGGCGGCGGTGGCAATGCCGTCAACCGTATGATCGCAGCGGGCTTAAAAGGTGTCGATTTCATTGTGGTTAATACTGATGCGCAGGCACTAGAACTTGCTAAAGCCAATACAAAATTGCAAATAGGCACCAAACTGACCAAAGGACTTGGCTCAGGTGGCAATCCGGAAATTGGGCAGCAAGCGGCTGAAGAAAGCAGGCAGGAGATAGAGTCGGTTTTAAAGGGTGCCGACATGATTTTTATAACAGCAGGAATGGGAGGGGGAACGGGAACGGGAGGCGTTCCGATTATTGCTGAGATAGCTAAAAGCCTGGGTGCTTTAACTGTAGGCGTGGTTACCCGTCCTTTTACTTTTGAAGGACGTAAACGTTTAACACAGGCCGAAAAAGGAATTGCGGTATTCAAAGAAAAAGTTGACACGTTGATCGTTATCCCCAATGATAAGCTTTTGCAGGTTGTGGATAAGAAAACTCCATTAATCGAGGCATTTCGTATTGCCGATGATGTTTTGCGCCAGGGCGTGCAAGGCATTTCGGATTTGATTGCCGTTCCCGGTTTGATCAACCTGGATTTTGCCGATGTGCGTACAATTATGCAAGAAACAGGGACAGCCCTGATGGGTGTGGGGATTTCCAGCGGTGAAGGCAGCGCTCTTGAGGCTGCAAAGGCTGCTATTTTTAGTCCTTTGTTAGAGACTTCCATTGAAGGAGCCCGCGGTGTTTTAATCAATATTACCGGGGGCAGCAACTTGAGTTTATTTGAAATTCATGAAGCAGCAGAAACGATTTCAGATGCGGCTGATTCCGAAGCGAATATCATTTTTGGTGCAGTGATCGATGAAACCCTTAAAGATGAGTCACGGGTTACCGTTATTGCCACGGGTTTTGATAAATATTCAGCGGCTGGGAAGAAGGATGATACAGTCCTGCATTCCGGCTTAAACGAATCTGATATCGATATCCCGGCCTTTTTACGCCGCCGTCGATCGGGTCTATAAAGTAAACCGGTCCTAAAAGTATTAGATTCCAAACCCCCGTGCTGCAATTTAACAGATTTCCTGCTAAAATTTTATTCTTCCAAACATATATTTTCTAGAAAGTCGTGAAATGTCATAATGTCAGGTTCCCCGCAAAAAGGGTATAGTTTAGGCTATACCTTTATTTTTTTTAGTGTCAAATTATAACAAAATTTTAGCACTGCTTGCTTTATAATATAGTTAATGAAGACTTATTGTCCATAGAATCATCTTTCATGGTGTAGCAATGATATCCGGCCTTTGTCTTTTGGGGCAGGTGAGGGGATGTACCTCGATTTAATTTTAGTGCTAAATTTTATAGTAAACTATTTTCTTTTATGGCTGACGGCCTTTATTACGGGGCAAAAAACTGTTTTAACCAGGCTAATGGCCGGATCTGCATTAGGGGCAGCATTTCTTTTATTTGTTTTGTTGCCTGTTTGGCATCCTTTTTACACCTGGTTTGGTAAGATGTTGCTGCCGCTATTAATGGTTTTGATCACTTTTCGGCCACGTTTTTTGGGGCAAGGCTTTTTACTACTTTTAACCCTTTATCTATGTTCTTGTGTATTGGGTGGACTGGTTTTGGTCTTCAGTTTGTGGTGGGAATGTCCTCCGGATTTTGTCAGGGGCATCTATTGCCTGCCTGCGCCTTCGCTTTATTACTTGCTTTTCTTTGCCGGTACTTTGCTTTTTTTTGTGGTACGTAGCCTCAAACCTTTTTTAATGGAGAGATTTAACATAAGCTGTTTGTCAACAAACATGGAAATTGAGATATGCTTTTGTGGAAAAAGTAAAAAACTTTCCGCTTTTTTAGATACAGGAAACATGCTTAGGGAACCTTTTTCCGGGCTACCTGTTGCTATTGCTGCGCATACTGTTGCCCACGGGTTGCTTCCCCCGGAAACCGGGCTTATGTTCCGCGATGAAGGGGGGATGGACTGGCAGCAACTGGAGGAAATATTAGCAGGGAACAATAACCTGCCGAACTTTTATTTGATTCCTTATCGAACATTAAAGGGACGGGGGTTTCTTTTGGGTTTTAAACCAGAAAATGTCAGGATATGGCAAAGTGGTCGGAATATGGATTTTTCACAAGAATTAATTATAGGCATACAGCCGGGGCAGGTCCATTCCGCAGGAGAATACGACGTCTTACTGCCTTTAGATATCTGGCGTTCTGCCTGTAAATTAGAAGGGTTAGGATCGTGATGTTTTTACTGCTACAACGTTGGAAATTTAAGTTAACCTTTTTATATTATAGTGGCAAGTTAGGATATCCATACAGCAGGATAATCTATTATATTACAAATAGCAAAGCATTACCTTCCCCTCTTGCGCCGGAAGAAGAGCATACACTTCTAGAGCGCCTTAAGGTCGGTGAAGAAGAAGTCAGGGGTATTTTTATCGAACGCAACCTTCGCCTGGTGGTATACATTGCCCGGAAATTTGAAAATACGGGAGTGGCTGTGGATGATTTAGTATCCATTGGTACAATTGGGTTGATTAAAGCGGTGAATACCTTTGACCCCCATAAAAAAATTAAATTAGCTACCTATGCTTCCAAATGTATTGAAAATGAAATTTTGATGTACCTGCGAAGGAATAATAAGCTTAAAGTAGAGATCTCCTTTGATGAACCCCTAAATGTGGATTGGGACGGCAATGAACTATTGCTTTCAGATGTCCTGGGAACAGAGAACGATCTGGTTGTTCGCAACCTGGAAAACGAGGTAGATCGTAAACTACTTTATATGGCTATGGAAAAATTATCGTCCAGGGAAAAAAAAATTATGCAATTGCGGTTTGGATTAAACAATGAGCAAGAAAAAACGCAAAAAGATGTAGCCGATCTGTTGGGTATTTCGCAGTCTTATATTTCACGTCTAGAAAAGCGCATTATTAAAAGATTAAAAATAGAAATCAAAAAAATGGAATAGATCTCTCCAGTATAAAATTGAATGCCAAGGAAATACTTTAATTAAGACTTATTATAAGGTACAAGACGTAGCGTAAGTCAGACCAGGAGGAGAGGGATCCCCGGTGAACAAAGTAGAGATTTGCGGTGTAAATACGGCCAAACTACCCGTTTTGAAAAACAGTGAAATGCGCAAACTATTTATTCAGATGTTCAACGGGGATAACGGGGCCAGGGAAAAACTGGTCAACGGAAATTTAAGACTAGTCTTAAGTGTTATCCAGCGTTTTAACAATAGAGGAGAATATGTTGATGATCTTTTCCAGGTTGGCTGTATTGGCCTGATCAAAGCCATTGATAATTTTGATCTGGAACAAAACGTAAGGTTTTCCACCTACGCTGTGCCCATGATTGTTGGGGAGATACGCCGTTATTTAAGGGATAACACCCCGGTTAGAGTAAGCAGATCCTTAAGAGATATCGCTTATAAAGTATTGCAAATTAGGGATCAGCTGGCCTATAAGTTTTCCAGGGAGCCTACTTTGGAGGAGATATCTTCAGAAATCATGGTTAGCAGGGAAGAGATTACCTTTGCTCTAGATTCCATTCAGGAGCCGGTCTCTCTTTTTGAACCTATTTTTCACGATGGTGGGGATCCAATTTTTGTTATGGATCAGATCAGCGATGAAAAAACACAGGACGAAAGATGGCTGAATGTAATTTCCATTAAAGATGCTTTACAAAAATTGAATGACAGGGAAAAATTGATTTTAACGTTAAGATTTTACCGGGGAAAAACGCAAATGGAAGTAGCCGATGAAATCGGCATCTCTCAAGCGCAGGTTTCACGTTTGGAGAAATCGGCGCTGGGGGAACTGCGAAAACATATACAGTAATTCTGCTAAAGCGGTATCTTTTTACGAACTGTTTTATAAAAATCAAAGGAGGGTAACCATGCAGGGAAACAGGGATAAAATTTACAGCTTTATGCAGCTACTGCTGCTGGGTTTTATTTTTTTCAGTTTTTCGTTTAAGTTCTCCCTGCAAGAGGGAAAACTAGCTTTTGCCTACAATACACGCAACCTGGAGCATGATTCGGCCTATGAAAAAATTGTGCAAATCCCAGGAGGGCAACGAAACACGGCAGATAGCAGCGAAGATGGTTGCATACGTATTTTTTAACGGTAATTTGAAACGAGAAGCCTGGAATAAAGGAAGCGAAGCAAGGAACGGGCATCAAGATATGAAACAGGGGATGCGGAACTGGGAACGTGTGAAGCAGGGAAAATGAGACAGGGAAAGATTCCCTGTCTCATTTTTTTAATTATGTCTTGCCAGCGAAAGTATAATATAATAGAAATGAAAAATATGGTTGGCCGGAGGGGAGAAAGTGTTATGGTCCGTCTAGGCGATTTGCGCGATCGAGACGTGATTAATCTTGACGGTAAAAGGTTAGGCGTGGTTAGCGATCTGGATCTCGATCTGGATAATGGAAAGATTAGAGCTCTTATTTTGCCGGGGGCAGGAGGTTTTATGGGTATGCTAGGTGGCCGCAGAAATGATCTCGTTATTCCCTGGGAACAAGTTAAAAAAATTGGTGTAGATGTTATTCTCGTCGATTATCCCGTTGAATACGAAAGGCCTTAGGCTATTTCCGTCCTCAACCTTTACAAGCAGGGAATAAACTGCTTCTTTAGCAACCCGGAATGCCGCCATATTATTTAAAAGGCCGGGCAGCCCATAATTGGACAGATTCCCCAGTCTTTATTATAATAAAATCAATGATTTTCAATATTTAGCAATGATATACTGCAGGCGTGAAAGGGTGATTATTTGACGGGAGATACTTTCCCTTTTAAGGAGATCTGTAAAAGAGACGGCCGGGTTGTACCTTTCGATCCGCTAAAAATTACGCAGGCTATCTTCAAGGCGGCAAAGGCCGTAGGCGGTGAAGATTATGCTTTGGCACAGGAGCTGACGCGAGAAGTCATTGCTTATCTTCAAAAGCAGCAGTTAGCAGGACTGATCCCTACGGTGGAAGAGATCCAGGATGCGGTGGAGAAAATGCTCATTGAAAAAGGGCATGCCCGGACGGCGAAAGCCTATATTTTATACCGGGCCAAAAGAACCCGTATCCGGGAAGCCAAATCGGAACTCATGGATGTCGTCAAAGATATATTACTTTTTGAAGGAAACCGGGTCCAGGATGAAGACGGCCATTACCCGCCGGCCGGTAAGATGCATCAAATTGCTTTGGCGGCCAGCCAGAAATATTACTTTGATAATTTATTGCCGGCGGAGATAGCACTTGCCCATCAACGGGGAAGCTTTTACATACACTGTCCGGGTTATTACAGCAAGGCTCTCGATTCCTTGCAGTTGGATTTATTTCCTGTTTTCAAAAAAGGTTTTGAATTACATGAAAAAGTTCCGCCAGGTAATTTATTAGCCTTACTTTGGGAAATAGCCCTCCTTTTGCAGAAAAACCAGCACGATCTTTATGGTGAGCAGGCTCTGCCTTTTTTTGATCATTCCCTGGGCAAGCTTCTACGCACTTTTAAGATCAATCCCCGGCGGGAAGAACTGCGGGCCGGTATGCATACGTTTCTTGCTTATTTAGGTGTCCTTTCTTCTTTTATTGGCGGTAATGCGCTGCAGTGTAGCTTACAAATAGGGTTGGATCAGACACCGGAGGGAAAGGAAATTACCGGGGCTATATTGGACGATATTATTACCCAAAAAGCTAAAAACCGGGCCTGGCCTAAATATGTTTTCGTACTCCAAAAAGGTACAAATGTTTTTGAGGATGATCCTAACTACGATTTATATAAGCAAGCACTGCAGGTGGCGGCTACCTGCGGCAGTCCTTCTTTTTTAATTTGGGATGCGCCCGCCGATACTTCCGCAACCTTTTTTCCATCAGGGCCGTGTTCTTTTAGCAACGGCCTGCAGGTGTGGAATAATAGGTATGGTTCCCCGGATGGGAGAGATAGGGGCAACATCGCTTGCTTGACTATTAATTTGCCGCGCCTGGCTTTAAATGCTCGCGATAAGGATCTTTTTTTTGTAGAGCTCGATCGCCTGCTGCGGTTGGGCGTGCGTCAACTGCTCCATCGTTTTGAAGTATTGACTTCCCTGCAGTGTAAGGATCTGCCCTTTTTAATGGGCCATAAGTTGTACCGGGGCAGTGCAGGGCTGGCCCCCTGGGATAGCATCCATGAATCCTTGAAAAATGGCCTTTTGACCTTAAATTTCACAGGATTACCGGAAACAGTGCGTGTTTTAACTGGTGAACAGCAGATTATTGGACAGGCTAATGAACTGGCAGTTGCAATTCTGCAGCATCTTTCACGACGTGTCCAATCTTTTGCGGAAGAATATGATCTGAATATTGAACTATGCGGGGTAGAGGCCGGGAACGGGCTTCCTTATTTCGTCGAAAAGGACAGGTGTGAATTTGGTTTTATGAACGGCGTTACGGATAAGGATTTCTATAATTCCAACTTTATTCTTTTCCAGGAAGATGCCGGCTTGAAAGATAAAATTGCTCTGGAGGCGGCGATACATCAACACTGTTCTGCCGGGTATGCTTCGCGTGCTATTTTACTGCCAGGCGTTGAGGTTATGGGGATAGAAGCATTGCTCTTAAGATTTGGGGAAGCCGGGATCAGGTATCTGTCACTCAGTACACTTTATTAAAGAGTAGCAGTGCCTTCAGATGAAAGATAATCCATTTCTACGTTGGCCAGGGGAATAACATGCCGTTATGCATACGGGTGTTTTCTTGTGAGGTAGGTGGGGTGACAGGATGAACAAGAAAAAGCTAAGAGCCTCCCATTTAAGGGTAATCGAAGGCCGGGGGAAATCCGGGCTTGCAAAGGTAGGTAATAAAAGCTCACCCAAACTGGTTTATTTACTTTTGCTTCTGCTGGTAACCTTTTTAATTATTCAGGTACTTACCGGCTGGGTTTGGGGGACAGTCGGTCAAAGTGCTTATAGTACTATTTTGCCCGTTGAAAGCAATGTCGATCTCTCTTTTTCTGTATCTGGAACAATTACCTTCGAGGAAAAGGTTGTTCTAGCACCTTGCTCCGGGTTTGTTTATTATAAAGTAGCCGAAGGGCAAAGAGTTTCCAAAGATAAGGAATTGGCAGTAATTTCGGCTATTACCCTGGGAGAAGAGGCTGAAGGTGAAAACGAGGCAGTAGAAAATAATGAACCCTTGCAGCGTTTTAAAGAATGGTTTTTAGGCGAAAAGACAGTAAGGGAACCCGGATTTATTCCTTCCCTGCCCGTGCAGGGGGAAACTACAGTTAGCGCGCCACAGCCCGGCCTGGTTAGCACTTGTTTTGACGGCCTGGAGGAATTTGGCCCGCAAAACAAATTCCCATATTTCTCAGAGGAAAATTTTCAGAACGAAACCTGCACTGCAAAACAGCTTTGTCAAGGTGAAAAAGTAGATCGTTTCCAGCCATTACTAAAGATCATCAACAATTATTACTGGTATTTTAGTGCTGTTTTCCCCCCGGGTTTAGGGGAATTAGTTGCTGAAAAACCTGCGGTAAAGTTATTTTTCTCCTTTGCCCCGGAGATACCTGTTTGGGGTGAACAAGTAGAATTGAAGGAAAGAGAAGACGGGGGACTGTTAGAAATAACCTGGCGTATCGACCGGGAAATACCGGGCCTTTACGAACAGCGCAGGTGTGAGGCAGAGATTGTTTATAAGGATATGCCCGGGGTGCTTGTGCCTAAAAGCGCTCTTGTAGAGACAAAAGGCAGCACCGGGGTTTATATTCTAGAGAAAGGGGCGGTCCGTTTCCGGGAGATCGACCTTCTTTTGGAAAAAGAAGAAGATCTCCTTATAAAAAACTGGAAAGAAGAACAAAGAATAATAACCAATCCGGAATGTGTTAAGGAAGGACAACGCATTAAATGGTAGTTTTAAAGGAGTGTATGTTACAATGCTTGAAAAAAACTTAGGAATAGTGCGTGAACGCTTGCAAAGAGCTGCTGCTAAAAGAAAAGTATCTTTAAAGGATATAACTTTGGTAGCGGCAACCAAGACCATCCAGGTTCCGACCATTCAACAGGCGCATGCTATGGGGGTAACCAATTTTGGAGAGAATCGCTTACAGGAAGCTTTGCCGAAGATCGGGGCTCTTCCCTCCACTATCCACTGGCATTTTATCGGTCATTTGCAAACCAACAAAGTAAAAAGCGTTTTGCCTGTATTTAAGCTTATCCATTCATTGGATAGTATTAAGCTGGCCGGGAGGATCCAAAAAGAAGGGGAGAAAATTGACAAAAAGATGGGCGTTCTGCTGCAGGTAAATATTGGTTCAGGGTTGAGTAAATATGGTTTTCACCCGGCAGAAGTTAAGGATGCCCTGGCAGAGCTAGCCTCTTATACCCACCTGAATATTTTAGGCTTAATGGCTATTGCTCCCTTTTTAGATGATCCGGAAGAAACACGGCCTTATTTTCGCCATCTTTACGATTTGTTTACGCAGATTCAAATTCCGGGGATCACGATGCAATATCTTTCTATGGGAATGAGCAATGATTTTGACGTGGCGATCGAAGAAGGAGCGAATATGGTGCGTTTGGGCAGTATTCTTTTTGGCGAAAGAAGTTAAACGAGGACCCGGTTTTCAATTTAACTGGAAAGGGTGAGTAAAAATTTATCTCAAAAGTTTCATCAATTTTCTTTTTGAACTGTATTATATTTTAATTATTGTACGCCTGCTTTTCAGTTTTTTGCCTGTAGATACTTATAGCCTTCCCCTCCTTTATAAATTGCTCCGTTTTGTTTACCAGGTTACAGAACCTGTGTTGGCTCCTTTTCGCAAATTAATCCCCCCTCTCCGCGCGGGTAGTGGGGCCTATCTCGATTTTTCACCAATCATTGCCCTGCTCGTGTTGAGTTTGTTACGACGCTTTCTGTTGGGACTGCTATGAGATGAAATGCAATCATTGTCCGGGAAAGGGTAAAAACTATGTCCAAAGAAGAACAGCTTTTGGCTTATCCACTCCTCACAGAAAAAAAATGGGCCGCTTCATTTCTTTCCCTGCTTAAGAAAGTGAACGCTTCCCAGCAAAGGCATTGTTCGCTTTTTGCTGATCCGCGGCAACAAGAAATTGCCCGTGAACTTCTGCATCACTTTCCTGGCGTAAAATGCTTCTTTTGGGGGGGGCATCCTGCGGCAGAACGGGTTAGAATCTGTTTGTCTCCTTTTTCTTTATCCGGTAGCGAAGAAAAGGAAGAGGTAAGCTGTATAACGCTCCGGGGTGACTTTCCGGCGGATGTGCTCAGCCCCAGGGATTTTTTAGGGGCGCTGCTGGGACTGGGCCTAAAAAGAGAAATGATCGGCGATATCATTTATCAAGGAACGGAAAAGGCCTATGTTCTGCTGGTGAAGGAGCTATTATCCTTTGTGCGGTTCAATCTAAAGAAAGCAGGCCGTTACCAGTTGGAAGTAGAAGAGCTACCCCTGGATGTTTTAAAAACATGTTTAGTGCCGCGGCGTATTAAGGAAATCAAAGGAACGGTGGCTTCTTTAAGGCTGGATGCCGTTTCTGGATTGGGTTTCGGATTGTCACGTTCCAAGATTGCCCCCTTAATCCGGGGCGAACAGGTTAAAGTAAACCACCAGGTAGTCAAACAACCCTCCAAGTCTATTGCAGAAGGCGATCTTATCTCCCTGGCGGGTAGGGGAAGGATTGAAGTTGTAAAGGTGTTGGGGGAAAGCCGCAAAGGAAGGACACACCTTTTGCTTCACCGTATTATTTGACAGCCGTACCCAGTTAATGCCGTAAACAAATAAATATTGCCATATTTTGTCGCCTAAGATATGATTATGTTAGACTGGTTTTTTTAAGCACTTTTCTATATTTATTTTTTGGAGTTGAAATTTTACGAACCGGCATCGATCTAGAAGGAGGATGGCAATGAATATCATTGATATTCAGAACAAAGAGTTTGCCCGGGCTTTCCGGGGCTATAAAATGGAAGAGGTCGATGAATTTTTGGACCGGGTGGCGAAGGAACTCGAGCTGTTGGTTAAAGAAAAATTGGGGTTGGAAGAAAAACACGCTTCGCTAGAGAATCAACTAATGCAATATCAAAAATTGGAGGAAACTTTACATAACTCGATTATCGTGGCGCAAGAAGCATCAGAAGATGTAAAACGCAATGCTAATAAAGAAGCCGAGTTAATACGCAAGGAAGCTGAAAAAGAATCGCGGCGCATTATTGAAGAAGCCCGTTTTAAAGCCAGCCGTATTTTGGCTGAACACGAAGAAGTATATAAGCAGGCACAGATCTTTAAGTTGCGTTTCCGTTCTTTTGTTGAGGCACAGCTTGCCTCGCTAGAACTGGAAGACTTCTGGTTACAGGCAGATAACGAGGAAGAACGTGACGCGCAGGACATCGATATCGGCTAGTGTTGGCAAAGATATTAAATAAACGCCGGTAAAGACTTGTTTTCGAGTTGAGTGGTTGGTATACTATTGATAATAAAACTAAATGGTTTTAAAACAGGTTAAAAGCCAGGAACGGGAGAGTAAGTTGTGCCTCAATCCTTCCCAGCGAACCGGGTCAGGTGAAAGCCGGTAAGGGGGCCAAACTGAAGATCGCCCGGGAGCTCTTATTTCCAAAACTGCCGGGGAATTAAGGTGGTTCAATGTTCTGCCGGTGGTCAGTAGAAATAAGCGTAAAGTAGGCTGCGTTAAAGCTTAAAGAGGTGACAGTTTCAAAAAAAATGTTGCTAAAAGGGTGGTACCGCGGGAAACCCCGTCCCTGAAGACGGGATTTTTTTATTATTGGTTACATTATCTTATTGTTTTAGAAAACAAGCTAATAAAAAAGGGGAGGGTTGAGTCTGGTGCTTTTACAAAAAATTATTTTGTTAAATTAGGCCAGACAGCTTTTTATGGATTATAGTAGTACTTTAAATTTACCACAAACAAATTTCCCCATGAGAGCCGGCCTGCCGCAGAAAGAGCCGCAATTGCTAGCTTACTGGGAAAAAAATGCTCTTTATAAAAAAATGAGGGAAAGCAGGCAAAAAGCGCCCGGTTATATTTTGCACGACGGTCCTCCGTATGCCAACGGTAGCATCCATATGGGCACGGCAATGAACAAAGTTCTCAAAGATATTATCAACAAATATAAATACATGCGGGGTTATGATATCCCCTATATTCCAGGTTGGGACACCCACGGCCTGCCTATTGAATACCAGGTGATTAAAACCAAGAAAATCCGGCGGGAGGAGATCTCACCGTTGGAATTCCGCCAGATGTGCCGGGAGTACGCCCTACGCTACGTAGATATTCAGCGGGAACAATTTATCCGGCTGGGGGTGTTAGGCGATTGGGAAAATCCTTATTTAACGCTCACCCCGGCTTATGAAGCCCGGCAAATCGGTATTTTTGGGCAGATGGCACAAAAAGGTTATATCTACAAAGGGCTAAAGCCGGTTTTCTGGTGCCCTCAATGCGAAACGGCCCTGGCAGAGGCAGAGATAGAATATGATGAGCGGCGTTCACCCTCCATTTTTGTGAAGTTTTTGGTGATCGATAATTTGGGCAAATGGGATACTGCTTGCCAACCGGCATCTTTTATAATTTGGACGACTACTCCCTGGACGATTCCCGCCAACCTTGCCATTGCTTTGCATCCGGATTATCAATATGTTCTGGTGGAATCCCGGGGGGAGTATCTCCTTTTGGCGGAGGGGATGCTCCAGGAGGTTTTTACGTATTTAGGGCTGGAGCAGACGAGGATCTGTGGCAGTTTTCAGGGCCGTGAACTGGAAGGATTGCTCTGTCGCCATCCGCTTTATGAACGGGAGTCCAAAGTTGTGCTGGCTGATTATGTTACCTTAGAACAAGGCAGCGGTTGTGTGCATATCGCACCCGGTCATGGACAGGAAGACTACGAAACAGGTTTGCAGTACGGCCTGCCGATTTATGCTCCCATGGATGAACGGGGAGCCTTTACTGCAGATGCGGGTGAATTCGCTGGTTTGCGCTATGATGAGGGCAACAAGGCCGTTACGGAAGCTTTGAAAAGGGAAGGGGCTCTCTTAGATCTTTCTTTTATTACGCACCAATATCCCCATTGTTGGCGCTGTAAAGACGAAGTAATTTTCCGGGCTACGGAGCAATGGTTTGCATCGATTCAGGATTTTCGGGAAGAGGCTTTAAAAGCAGTGGAGGAAGTGCGGTGGGTTCCCACCTGGGGTCAAGCCCGTATGACCAATATGCTCAAGGAGCGTCGCGATTGGTGTATCTCCCGTCAGCGGACCTGGGGCGTACCTTTGCCCATTTTTTACTGTCTCCATTGTGGTGAACCCCTTTTGAATGCAGAAAGCATCGCCGCTGTACAGAAACTTTTTCAAAAAGAGGGTTCTGATGCCTGGTACATCTATGATGCTGCAGAAATACTACCGCCAGGGCTCAGTTGTTCCCACTGCGGGGGAAAAGAATTTCGTAAAGAACAAGATACGATGGATGTCTGGTTTGATTCCGGTTCCAGCCACGATGCTGTCCTCCAAGACCGGGAAGAAGAAAAGCTGCACTGGCCGGCGGACCTTTACCTGGAAGGCAGCGATCAATTTCGTGGTTGGTTTCAATCTTCCCTGTTAACTGCTGTGGCAGCCAGGGGTAAGCCTCCCTATCGCTGCGTGCTCAGCCATGGCTGGGTAGTGGATGGTAAGGGCAAAAAAATGTCGAAATCTCTGGGGAATGTTATTGCCCCGGAGGAAGTGATCAAAAATTATGGTGCGGATATTTTGCGCCTTTGGGTTTTTAGTGCCGATTTTACCACCGATGTGCATCTCTCCAGGGAAATTTTGAAACAATTGTCGGAGATATACCGCAAAATTCGTAATACCTGTCGTTTTTTGCTGGGTAATTGTTTCGATTTTCAGCCTGAACAGCATAGCGTGCAGTATGATCAGTTGCCGGAGGTAGATCGCTGGGCGCTGCATCGCTTATATAAACTGGTTGAAAAAACCACCGCTGCTTATGAAAATTTTGAATATCACCAGGTTTTTCATGCCATTCACAACTTTGCCACTGTGGATCTGAGCAATTTTTACCTGGATTTAGTCAAAGACCGGCTATATGTACTGGAAAAAGAAGCGCCTTCCCGCCGCGCGGTCCAGACTGTGCTGGCAGAAACTCTGCAGACTCTAACCCTGTTGATTGCCCCGGTTCTTTCTTTTACAGCGGAGGAGATCTGGTCTTACCTTCCCTTCGAAAAAAATGATAGTGTATTTTTAAAGGACTGGCCCGGGCTGCCGTCTTTTTATGTAGATGAAAAGCTGGCTGAGCGCTGGGAGGTATTGCTGCGGTTAAGGGAGGAGAGCAACAAAGCCCTGGAGGCAGCCCGCAGGGAGAAATTGATTGGCTCTTCCTTACAAGCTAGAGTTGAACTCTACCCGGAAGAAGCTCTTTATTCCAAACTGGCCCCCTATGAGGAGCTGCTGCCTGCGTTGTTGATTGTTTCGGCTTGTCATTTATATCAACCTGGTGCTAAATCGCCGGAAGGCGGAGATGCTCTGTTTGACTCCCAGGAGTTGGGCCTGCGCCTAAGGATTCAAAGGGCACCGGGAAACAAATGCCAGCGCTGTTGGATGTATTCACCAACAGTGAGCCTGTATGAGGGGCAAGGGGAAGTATGCTCACGTTGTCGCGAAATTTTGGACCGGAGCAAACCGGTTGCGGATTAAGTTCCTCATCCTAAACTAAAGAGTAAAAATTCCCCCCCCGGGTAAATATAAGTATAAGTGTAGAAGAAGTTTCAAGGTCAAGATAAAGAGCAGCAAAAATTTCTGAAAAGGGAATGGAGTAAATTTTTGCAAGCGGATGAAAACCACCGCGATGGAAAAAACTGCGACGAATACTATTGCGATAAAAACTATGGCGATGATAGTCACTGTGACGCAAATTGCTGCGTAGAAAGCCTGGCGGAAAAAGAAGAAAAAAGCCGGCGCAAACTTTTGGCTAGATTGGCGGAGCTTTCACTACAAATGGAAAAATACAATATAGCTGCCTACCTGGAACAACTGAACAATCCCCGGCGTTATTTTATGGTCAATTTTTTAGGGGGCGTTGTCCGTGGTTTAGGGATTGTTTTCGGTATGACTATTCTGGGTGCCCTCGTCCTCTATATATTGCAAAAACTGGTGGTTTTGAGGCTGCCGCTCATCGGGGATTTTATTGCCGATCTAGTGCGTATTGTTCTTACCTATCTATGATTCTACTGCATAAACTTTATTTGCAAGGCGTTCGCTGAAATCAGCATCCCTGCGACTGACAATTTTTCGCCCGGGCCCATTGAACGTCCTCTTCAAAAGGCCCTAAAAATGGCGTCCTGCCATTTTTGCTTCAAATAAAAAAAAGAAAACGGGGAGAGGAAGGGAATGCAGGGGGAGGAAAAATTTGGCACCAGGAAAGACGTTTCTTTACTGCAAGGGCTGGCGCAATGGCTCCAAAAGCTGCATTTGACAAACCGGGCCTTTGCACTGATCGTCTTGTTTGTTTTTGCCGGTGATCAATTCAGTAAATATTGGGTTGGCCGGATATTTTACCCGGGGGAAACCAGGCCTTTAATCCCGGGTTTTTTCCATTTAACCTACGTGCGCAATCCGGGTGCTGCCTTCGGTTTATTGGCCCACAAAACTTCTTTTTTCATCGTTATTTCACTGCTGGTTATTCTGCTGATTATTTTTGGCGGGCATTATCTGAAAACACGCTATTTTTTATCCCGTTTAGCCCTGGCTTTTCTTTTGGGAGGCGCTTTGGGTAACCTCGGAGATCGGCTGCGTACAGGTTATGTCGTTGATTTTCTTGATTTTCGTTTTTGGCCAGTTTTCAACTTGGCTGATGTGGCTTTGGTTCTGGGTATTTTTTTGCTGGTTGCCGGTTGTTTGGGGCAACAATCTTTTCCCGGTGTATGTAAAAAAGAATAGTAAGGAAAATATTGGATGGAACAGAAAACATTTATTGTTAATGCAGAGGAAAAGGGCACCAGGCTAGATCTATTTTTAACGGACCGGGGTGGTTCTTCATCTCGTTCATTTTGGCAAAAACTATGCCTTAGGGGTCATGTTCTTGTTGACGGCCAAAAGAAACTAAAGAGTTCTTACCGTTTGCAGGAAGGACAAAAAGTGGAGGTTTGGATTCCTCCCCCGGAAACTATGCGTATCGAGCCGGAGGATATTCCACTAGAAATAATTTATGAAGATAGGGATCTGTTGGTAGTCAATAAGCCCAAGGGGATGGTTGTACATCCTGCTGCCGGGCATCGCCGGGGCACTTTGGTCAATGCCCTGCTAGCCCACTGCCACGATCTTTCCGCTATTGGCGATCGAATCAGGCCGGGCATTGTCCATCGCTTAGATAAGGATACCAGCGGACTTTTAGTTGTGGCCAAAAATGAACCTACCTTTAAACATCTCGTTGCACAGCTTAAAGCAAGAAAAGTGAAAAGAGAGTACCGGGCTATTGTCCAGGGCTGGCCTTCACCCGGAAATAAAACCATTGATGCACCTTTGGGGCGAGATAAATATTATCGCAAAAAAATGGCTGTCCAGAAAAACGGGACGGGCCGCCCGTCTATTACTCATTTTCATGTTTTAAAACGGTTGGGTTCATATTCGCTTCTTTCATTACAACTAGAAACAGGCCGGACGCATCAAATCAGAGTGCACCTTGCCTCCATTGGCTATCCGATTGTAGGGGATCCCCTTTATGGGCCTAAAAAAGCATCTTACCGGCCAGGACAGTTGTTGCATGCCAGAACGCTGGGCTTTATTCATCCTCGCAGTGGAAAATACCTGGAATTTATTGCCGAGCCGGGGGAGGAGTTCTGTGCATTTTTAAAACGGGAGGAGAAGATCGATGCGTCAAAGGCAGATCATGGATGCAAACGGTATCCGCCGGGCTCTGACACGCATTGCCCATGAAATCGTGGAACGCAATAAGGGGACCGCGAACCTGATCATCGTTGGCATAAAACGTCGTGGAGAACCCTTAGCGCATAGGTTGGCTGGTCTGATTAGAGAAATAGAGGGGGTAAGGCTTCCCGTTGGGTTGCTGGATATTACGCCTTACCGTGATGACCGGCAGGCCGATGACCTGGCCAGGGCACGCCAAGAAGCTGTTTTTTTCCCTTTTGAAGTTACGGGGAAGATTCTGATTTTAGTGGATGATGTTCTTTATACGGGCCGCTCTGTGAGGGCGGCTATGGAAGCGCTTATGGATCGGGGCCGGCCGCGTCAAATCCAATTGGCTGTCCTCATCGATCGCGGTCACCGCGAGCTACCCCTCCGCCCGGATTTTGTCGGCAAAAATGTGCCGACCAGCCGCAGCGAAAAAATTGCCGTTTGTTTGCAGGAAGTGGATGCTCAAGAAAAGGTTTTGATCGTAGAAGAAGGATGAAGCAGGGAGGGTGAACCGGTAACCGGGAACGAAACGGAAATCCCCACATTTTCAGAAAAAACCTTGGGTTTGGAGGGGTTTGGAGGATTTTAGTAGGACCTGACGTTTTTGCACGGTGGTTGCCACTGGTATTTTATTTCTAAATTTTATTTAAAAAAGGGCGCAATATTTTTTCATCTGGCGTGACATATTTTGTTTTAAAATTGCTATAGGTAACCAGGCCCGGTTTGTTTCCCAGGCGGCGAACATTTTTTACATGTGTATAGTCGACGGGAACATTGGAGGAATAAGATCCGCGGCTATAATAAGCGGCTAACAGGGCTGCTTCTTCAATTGTTTCCTGGCAGGGACGTTCCGCTTTGATAATAATATGGGCTCCTGGCAGATCCTTGGTATGTAGCCAAAGATCTGTTTTGGCAGCAAAGTGATGCACGAGATATTCATTTTGCAGGTTGTTGCGTCCCACAAAGATCTCTTCCCCCCGGGAGGAGGTAAATTTTAAAGGGCGCAACTGTGGTTTCGTATTATTCTGGGGAGTTTTTTGGGGGGCAGATAGGTAGCCCGTTGTGATTAACTCTGCCTTGATCTCCTTTAATACGGCTAGATCTGTTTTTTCCAGGGAAAAAAGTACGTTTTCGAGATAAGATATTTCCAAGCGGGTTTGTTGCAGCCGGGCGGAAATTTTCTTTTTTCCCTGAAGAGCCTTACGATATTTTCGGAAATAGCGCTGGGCATTAACAGAGGCCGATGCTTGTGGGTCGAGCTCTATTTTAATGTAATCATCTTCTGCTTGGAAGACATTTTTTAGGTAGACTTCACTGGATTTTTCCGGAATTTGATGCAAATTGATCAGCAGCAATTCTCCGCACTGGCGGTAATAATCGGCTTTGGTTGCTTTCTCCAGCTCCAAAAGCTGATTATTTTCTTTTCGCTTACTTTTTTGCAGGGCTTGTTTTGTGTTGCGGGACAGTAAAAGAATTAGACTGGCTTGTTCTTCTTTTCTTTCTTTTACGCTATAAAATTCATCCAGAAGGGCACATGTCGAAGTATAAGGACGCTGATGGCCGGGTAAAGATTGCTCTGGTTTCAAGACGTGATATTCATGGGGTTGGTTTTTCGAATCCAGGAATAAGGCCGGTTCCCATTTTCTCTCCTGATAAAAATTTAAAAGCTCCTGCATTTTTTGCCAAAGGACGGATGATTCTGTGGCTGATAGCAGGGTAGACCCCGACCTGGCGGCAATCTCTGCCGCTAAAAAGGGGCTAAGCCCCTGCAGGTTGGCTAAAAGTGCTTCGGCAGCGGGTTGGCCCTCCAACCTCTTTATTTCCTGCTGGAAATATTCATAGTTGAGGGCAAAGGGGTGCAGCTTTTCCTGCGGGGGCGGCGGGAAATATACGTGGCGGGGTAAAAGTACCCGGTAGCGATTTAGGGAGGAAGGTATTGGTTTTAGAGCACCAAGAATGATTTGTTTATTTTCTTGATCGGGGGTGTCCAGCAAGAGGAGATTGCTGTGGCGCCCCATTATTTCTACGGCCAATGTTTTTTGTACTTTTTTCCCCATTGTATTTAAAACGTTGAAATGTAGATAAAGAATCCTTTCCAAAGGAGGTTGTTCCATAGATACGAGTAAACCGTTTCCAAGATGTTTACGCAGGAGCATGCAAAAAGGTGGAGGGTTCATTGGATGGCTAAAATGACGGTGCGTAAAATGAAGGCGCCCTCTTTGTGTGTGAATAGAGATAAAAAGTGGCTCCGGTGGCACTTTACCCTTAAAATATAGCAGCATTTCCCGGGGATTTAGCTGGTATATTTTACTTAAACGGCCTTCGTTTTTAAGGATGTTTTCTTCGATTTCTAGGGCAACGGCATTCAGGACAAAAGCATCAAAAGCCACTTTATTCCCTCCTTTTAGCTATATTTTGTGGTTGCCGCCCTGGTTTCAGCGCGTGCCTAAAGTAGCAACCACTATTATAACGGGCATAAACAGATGGGTATAACAGCATACACCAGTGCCCGGGGATAATACCACAGTAAGTATAACTGCCGCTGGACCAAAAAGCAAACATTTTCTTCCACGAAGAGGAATATGAATAAAAACGGGATTTTGCCAGCAGGGCCAGGTGAAACCCTTAACTAGAAAAAATAAACGGTGATGGAGAAAATGAAAAGATCTACTTTTTGGTCTCTTTACCCTCCCGGGGAAATATATGGCACTTTTAAGGTGGAACCCGGCCGGGGGTTAACTGAAACGGAGGCTTCCCGCCGGCTGCAACAATGGGGCAGAAACATCCTGCAGAAAAAAAAGCAAAAAGGGATAACGGAGATATTTCTCGATCAGTTCAGAGATTTTATGGTGCTGATCTTGCTGGCGGCCACGTTGATTTCCGGGTTGCTAAAGGAATATAGCGATGCTTTAACTATTATTGTGATTGTTATTTTGAATGCAGTGCTTGGTTTCATACAAGAATATAAAGCAGAGCGATCTTTTGCAGCTCTTCAGAAACTTACCGCACCCTGGGAGAAAGTATTGCGAGATGGCTTGCGCCGGGAGATCCCTGCCTGGCAAGTTGTTCCTGGCGACATTGTTTTACTAGAAGCCGGTGATCGGGTTTGTGCTGATCTGCGCGTGATGCAGGCCGTCACGCTGATGGTCGATGAATCGCCACTAACGGGCGAATCAACGCCGGTAGAAAAAGAGGCGCTGACCCTTAAAGCTTTGCCTTCTTCTCCTGGTGACGCTAGCAATATGGTATTTAACGGCACTCTTATCGTCAATGGTCAGGGTTTTGGCGTTGTAGTTGCCACTGGCATGGAAACGGAAATGGGGCGGATTGCTTCTCTCATACAAGAGGCGGAGACAGGCAGCACACCTTTACAGAAGCGCTTGGCCAGGCTGGGGAAATACCTGGTTGCGGCCTGCTTTTTGCTTTGTATGGGCCTGGCCCTGCTCGGCCTCTGGCGGGGGGAGGAACTTTATAAAATGTTTATGGCCGGGATCACCCTGGCTGTAGCGGCTATTCCCGAAGGCTTGCCTGCCATCGTCACTATTTCACTGGCTCTTGGTGTCCAGCGCATGGTCAGGCGTAAAGCTATTGTCCGGCGCTTACCGGCTGTGGAAACCCTGGGTTGTGCAACGGTGATCTGTGCAGATAAAACAGGGACAATTACCCAAAATAAGTTGACGGTGAAAAGTATTTATGCGAATGGCAACTTTTATACTGTTGAGGGGGAGGACGCAGATCTGCGCGGGGAGTTTTTCGCTGCTCGAAAAAAAATTGATCCGTTGGCAGAGCCACATCTAGAACAAATGTTTTTGGGGATGACCCTCTGTAACAATGCTTACTTGCCGCGCGCAAAAAGCTGGCTGCAAGACAAGGCATTTGCAGCGGGGTGGGGGGCGATACAAAAGCCGGCCCAGGGGTTGTACCGGGATGCGGGCAAAGATCCGGCCAAATTACTGGCCCGGCAGCAGTTACAGGGCGATCCTTTGGAAAGGGCTCTTTTAGTTTGTGCGGCAAAAGCCGGTTTCTGGAAAGAAGAATTGGAAGAAAAATATTTCCGGATCAAAGAACTTCCTTTTAATGCCAGCAGGAAACGTATGTCTGTAATCTACCAAAAAGGTGCAGAACTGGTTGTTTATGTCAAGGGTGCACCTGAAAGCCTGCTGGAAAAATCCTCCTACCTACTGGAAGGGGGACGGATAAAACCTTTGGGACCCGGTGATCGCCAAAGGATCCTATCCCAGGTTGATAAGATGGCAGCGCAGGCTTTAAGAACATTGGCTGTGGCCTACCGCTTATTACCGGGGGAGGCCGATCTTTCAAAAGAGGAAGAAGTTGAAACGGGGCTAATCTTCATCGGTTTTTGCGGGATGATCGATCCGCCCCGCCCTGCAGTCTTGAAGGCGATTCAAAGCTGTATCCGTGCAGGAATCGATGTTAAGATGATTACAGGTGATCACCGGCACACAGCGATGGCGATCGGGCAAAAGACGGGCATATTGCGTCCCGGCAGCAAGGTTATTACCGGGGAAGAGCTCGACCATCTTAGCGAAAAAGAACTTGCTAAAGCTATTGATAGCCTGGCTATCCTTGCCAGGGTTAACCCGGAACACAAAATGCGTATTGTCCGCTGTCTAAAAGCGCAAGGGCATATTGTGGCTATGACAGGGGACGGCATTAACGATGCTCCCGCAGTAAAAGAAGCTGATATCGGCATCGCCATGGGTTCAACGGGAACTGATGTAACTAAAGAAGCAGCTTGCCTAATTTTAGCCGATGATAATTTTAAAACGATCGTTGCCGCCATAGAAGAGGGGCGGAACATCTATGAAAACATCCGTAAATTTATCCGCTTTCTACTAGGCTGCAACCTGGGAGAGATCTTAGTCATGTTTTTAGCTGTGGTTTGGGGGTTGCCGCTACCTCTGCGGCCCATTCAGATTCTCTGGGTCAACCTGGTTACCGACGGCCTTCCCGCTATAGCTCTAGGCCTAGAGCCTCCCGAGGATGATGTGATGCAGGCCCCTCCCCGTTCCCCACGTGAAGGGATCTTGGGCCGGGGGCTATGGAAAAAGATACTGCTGCGTGGTGTCACCATTGGTGTAACCTCTAGCTTTGTTTTTGCACTGGCCTTCCTACAGACGGGGATGCTTATTTATGCCCAGACGATGGCTTTATCCGCTTTGATTATTACCCAACTTTTACATGTTTTTGAGTGTCGTTCTGAAAAGCGGACGATCTGGAGAATCAGCCCGGGGCGCAACTGGGTACTGGGCGGGGCGGTGATTTTCTCTTTTTTCCTTCTGGTTATCATCATCTACCAGCCTTTTTTACGGGGTGTTTTTAATACTTTTCCCCTGTGTGCCCGGGATTGGTACCTTCTTTTTGCCATCTCGGTTGTTCCTTATTTTGCAAGTATTTTAAAGCGAAAAAAATAATTTTGCCGGCCAGGCTGAGGATGCCTTGACAATGGGGAAAAGGTCCTGTAAGTTTGATTAATGAGTTTAACTTCTTTTATCCCTTGATTATGCTTGTTTTTATGGTAGAATAGGATGGATAGAAAAAATCATCCATATTAGGCCACACAAAAGGGGTATGAACTTGCTCAAAAGCATGACAGGGTATGGAAGAGGAGAGGAGCGTGTTAACGGGCACCGCTTTTTGGTTGAAATAAAAACGTTAAACCATCGCTATTTTGATCTGATGCTCAGGGCGCCGAAAAATTTATGGCCGCTGGAAGATAAGATCAGGAGCATGTTGCAGGAAAGGATCTTTAGGGGGAGGGTGGAAGTTTTTATTTCCCTGGAAATGGGACAGGGAAAAGGAAAAAATGTAGCAATTGACGAGGAATTGGCGGCGGCTTATTTCAGTTCGTTGGAAAGGCTGCAAAGCACCCTGTTGTTGGCTGCAAAAAAGCTGACAGTTACCGAATTGGCTCTTCTGCCGGAAGTTTTAACCCTGGAAAAAAAAGATGTAGATTTGGAAACGATGGCGCCATTTATAATGGATGCGGTAAGCAAAGCTGTAAACCAATTGGTTCAGCAGAGAAGAGAAGAAGGAGGGAGGTTGGAGGGTGATATTCTCCCGCGTTTGGATAAGTTGGAGAATTATAACATCCGGATTAAAGAAAAAGCCCCTCTTTGTTTAACAGAATACCGGGAAAAGTTGAAGGCGCGTTTGGCAGAACTACATGCCGGCAGGGAGTACGATCAGCAACGTTTTTTTACGGAAGTTGCTTTTTTTGCTGAAAGATGTAATATTGAAGAAGAAACCGTCCGTTTAGAGAGCCACTTAAAGCTTTTCCGGAAGGCAATGCAAAAAGACGAGGCTATCGGCCGTAAACTCGATTTTCTTTTGCAGGAAATGAATAGGGAAGTGAACACCATTGCTTCAAAAAGCAGTGATTTAGACATTTCCCATCTTGTGGTGGAAGCTAGAAGTGAAATTGAAAAGATCAGGGAACAGATACAAAATATCGAATAAAAAATGCCCCGTAAAAAATAGAACAAATGATTTCATATGATCTTCACTCTGACAAAGGAGGTGCAGGCCTGATTTCAGTTTAAATGGAAACAAAAAGAATAATAACTGGAATCAGGTTAAAATGCAGATCAAACTTATAAATATTGGCTTTGGAAATATTGTTTCGGCAAATCGTATTATTGCTATTGTCAGCCCTGAATCCGCTCCGATTAAGCGGATTATCGGGGAAGCCAGAGATAGAGGCATGCTGGTTGATGCTACGTACGGCCGTAGAACCCGTGCCGTTATTATTACGGATAGCGGGCATGTAATCCTCTCCGCGGTACAGCCGGAGACGGTAAGACACCGCTTGCAAAACCGGGAATTGGCACAAGAAGAAAGCGGTCCACGGGTCTAGCAGGTGTGTGGCCCGGGTTGAAGCAATGGAAAAAGGGATCTTAATAGTTATCTCCGGGCCTTCCGGAACAGGCAAAGGGACGGTTTGTGCACGGCTTTGCCAACAAAATATAAAATTATATTATGCAATTTCTACTACTACCCGTCCCCCCCGTCAGGGGGAAAAAGAAGGGGTCAACTACTTCTTTTCCACGGAAGAAAGCTTCCAATTGCTCATTCAAGAAGGTGCTCTGCTAGAATGGGCTCGCATCTACGGGCATTATTATGGAACTTTACGGCAACAGGTGGAAGATAAACTTGCGCAAGGATTTGACGTTATTTTAGAGATCGACACGCAGGGTGCCGCACAGGTTCGCCGTAAAATAAAAGAAACCGTTTCGGTTTTTTTATTACCGCCGTCCATGGAAGAGTTGCGGGCCCGGATTCAAGGCCGGGGCACGGATAGCAAGGAGGCAATCAAACGAAGATTTGCTGCCGCCTACCGGGAAATAGAAGGGGTTTGTAACTACGATTATGTAGTGACTAACGAAGATGTTGATGAAACAGCCAAGACGATCGAAGCGATTATTTTGACGGAGAAATGCCGGGTGGGACGGGGTATCGGTAGTATACTTTGCCGGTTAAAAGAAGGTGAAAAGCAGTGATCTATCCCTCTGTGGATCAATTGTTACAAAATGTGGATAGCAGGTATTCCTTAGTGATCATGACGGCGAAAAGAGCACGCCAGTTGAAAGAAAACCAGCTAGGAAAAGAGGATTCTGGTTTCATCAAGGAAGTGACTGCAGCCCTGGAGGATATTGCCGCCGGTAAGATCGATTTTGAAAGAACAAAAGATGGTATCAAGTAAAAAGTTATTAATGATAGTATTATGTATTTTTTGCAGAAACTGAACGAACAGCGGTGTAGAATCTATGTTAAAAAATAAAATTATTCTATTGGGATTAACGGGCGGTATTGCGGCCTATAAAGGTGCAGAACTGGCCCGGCTCCTTATCAAGGAAGGCGCTGTGGTCCAAGCTGTGATGACGGAGAATGCCAAAGCATTTCTAACGCCGCTCACCTTGAAAAGCCTGACCGGGCGCCCGGTTTACAGTTCTTTGTTTGAACCTTCTCATGGTTCAGCAACGATACATATAGATTTAGCCCGTGAGCCGCAAGCGTTTGTGGTAGCCCCGGCCACGGCCAATTTTTTAGGAAAGCTAGCTGTTGGACTGGCCGATGATCTGCTGTCCACTTTATTTCTGGCCGTTGATCCTTTAAAACGCCCCGCGATTCTTGCCCCGGCGATGAATACGGCTATGTTTCAAAATCCTGTTGTCCAGAAAAATATAGATCTTTTGCGGCGCAGGGGATTTGTGATTGCCGATCCGCTTTCCGGCACACTAGCCTGCGGCGATGTTGGTAAAGGCCGCCTGGTTGAACCGGTGGAGTTGTTGCGATTGATCCGGGAAAAATTGGCCACGGCAGTCGTACAAGATTTTTGCGGGACAAGCATCTTGATCACAGCAGGACCTACCAGGGAAGCGTTGGACCCCATTCGTTTTATCAGCAACCATTCTAGCGGGCGCATGGGTTATGCCCTGGCCCGTGCTGCACAGGAAAGGGGAGCGCAAGTTATCCTCGTAACGGGACCCACCGTTTTGGAGCCGCCGCCGGGGGTGGAGCTGTGCCCGGTTGAATCTGCGCGGGAGATGCACCGTGTCGTGATGGAGAAACTACCCGTTGCCCAGATCGTCATCAAAACCGCAGCCGTGGCCGACTACCGGCCAGTAGAGAGCCAGTCGCAAAAAATTAAAAAAGGCGGGGATTTTACGCTCAAGCTCGTGCGCAACCCGGATATATTGCAGGAAATAGGTTTTAAAAAAGAAAACCGTTTCTTAGTTGGTTTTGCGGCAGAAACAGAGAATTTGCGGGCAAACGCACAAGAAAAAATGATTAAAAAGAATTTAGACATGATCGTGGCTAACGATCTGTGCCGGGAAGGTGCCGGCTTTGCTGTGGATACCAATATAGTGCAGTTGCTTTATAAAGATGGCCGGGCGGAAGAATTTCCCTGCATGTCCAAATACGATCTGTCCCATCTCCTTTTAGACCGGATTAACAAAGAGCGCTGCCGGCCGGGGCCAGAAGGATGATAATCACTCAAAAATTTATAAATTGTTTAACCAACAAAGGAGTAACGATAACTTCAATGGAAGCGGCAAGAATGAGCAGGAGGGTAATAAGGGGGAAAAGAGTAAAGAATTCTTTCCAGATGATGCCCAGGCTTTCCTTTCTTTTCTTTTGGGGCAATGGAAAAATAAGATGATAACCAATTTTTAAACCGAAGGCCGCACAAGTAATAAACGCCGGGAGTTCAAATAACCCGTGCGGGAGAACCCCAACGGTGATAAAAGGAAGAAGGGGCATGCCTTCCTGCCCAACTTCCATCAACAAACTGCCCAACAAAACACCGTTGGCAAAAAGGCCGAGCAGCGGGGGAATACCCAAAAGCACCCCCAAAAGCATCATCTGCAGGGAAGCGATGAGATTATTGAAAAAAAGTATGAGAATGCCCCGCCACTGCGGGCCGGCAAAGACCGTCTCTGCCATTTCTTTTAAGGCATCATACTGTACCTCTGTAAGATTATGTATGATCGCTTCATTTTTAAAAACAATTGCGGCAGCACCCAGACCAAAAATGAAAAAAACAGAAGCCAAAACAAGCCAATTTAAATTTTGCCAACATATTTGTTTAACTTCAGATTTAAGCATATAAACTCCTTTTTATCTTACCGTGCTGCTGGGGGCGCAAGGCTGTGGTGCAGCGACTTGAGCAACGAAACTTGGGTTACCGTTTCAAGCAGATTTTTTACTATGCCCAGGATTGCATACCCCTATTTCCTATTATCTTACCGTGCTGCTGGTGGCGCAAGGCTGTGGCGTAGCGACTTGAGCAGCGAAGCTTGGGTTACCGTTTCAAGCAAATTCTTTACTATGCCCAGGATTAGAATCCTGTGTTTACCCCTATTTCCTATTATCTTACCGTGCTGCTGGGGGTGCAAGGCTGTGGTGCAGCGACTTGAGCAGCGAAGCAAAGAGTTCACGGCGAAGAGCAGGCCTTAAGGTGGCCCTGCCGACAGGACGTCGGCAGCCGGCCGTGCGGCCAAGGATGGCCGCTTGGCCGGGCAGGGCGCCTTTGGCCGGAACTGAGCCGTAGTAACTCTCTGAGCTGAACCTGGAGCTTGCCACAGCCTTCGCCCCCATTATAATACAATCCCCCCCAAAAATAAACCGCCTTTCCCCCTGTAAATAAACGATAAAGGAAAAACTGCATTTAAGCACTGGAATCATCTAAATAAAATAATCTGAAATCTATTGAGGTGTCTTCTTTGTCTGAAACCGGAAAGCTGTATGCCGAAGTGATTGTAGACCTGGTGAGCAATGCTGTGGACAGGCCTTTTCAGTACCTCGTTCCCGCGCCTTTGCAGCAGGCGGTAAAAGTGGGCTCACAGGTGCTAGTCCCTTTTCGCTCCCAAAAAATTACGGCTTATGTGGTTGCCCTGGAAAAAGAGGAAGTTATAAAAAACCCGCGGGAAATTATAAGCCTCTCCGAGCCGCCCTATACCTTGTTGCCGGAGTTTATAGAATTAAGTTTTTGGCTTTCACGGCGTTTTTTCAGCCGTTGGATTGAAGCCATTCGCCTTTGCTTGCCTCCGGCAGGAAGCAGGTTGAAAACCAAACACGTGGAATATGTTATTCCCCGTATGGCCCCGGAAGAACTGCGTGCAATAAGTGCACAGTTAAAAAATAGCGCCCCGCGTCAATTTCTTCTTCTCGAACAAATGGTCCTGGCCGGGGAAGAGGGGTTGCCCTGGGCGGAGCTAAGGTCAAAAACAGGAGCCCGGCGCGAAAGCCTGGTTTCTTTACAAAATAAAGGATGCCTGAGTATAGAAAAGATACCTTATGAAAAGCTTCCCTGGCAAAAAGCAGCCACGCTGCCTAAAAGCAAAGGGGGCGTTTCTTTTTCTGTCCAACAAGAGAAGGCCTGGCGGGAGATCAAGCAAAGCTTTTCCGATTCCCCAAAGCAATTTTTGCTTTATGGCGTTACAGGAAGCGGTAAAACGGAGTTGTACCTGCGCGCTGCCGCTGAAGTTTTGAAACGAAACCGCACAGTTTTATTTCTTGTTCCCGAAATTATGCTTACGCCGCAGATCACCAATTATTTTAACCGGCGTTTTACCGGGCAATTTGCTTTGTTGCACAGCCGGCTTACTCCTACCGAAAGATTCAAGGAATGGAAGCGTATTGAAAGCGGGCAGGCACGTTTTGTGCTGGGTGCCCGCTCTGCTGTTTTTGCCCCCTTAAAAAATATTGGCCTGATTGTTATGGATGAAGAACATGAAAATACATATAAGCAAGACGACGCACCGCGTTATCACACCCGCGATGTCGCCAAGTGGAGAGCTGTTTATCATGATGCTCTTTTACTGCTGGGGAGCGCTACGCCTTCGTTGGAATCTTATTGGGAAGTCAAGAAACAAAAACTTAAGTATCTTCAACTGACGGAGAGAATCGGGGGCCGCCCTCTGCCTGCCGTTCAGTTAGTTGATATGCGCCATGAGTTCAAACAAAAAAACAGGGGAATATTCAGCCGCCTGTTGCTCCGTGCTATAGAGGACACACTTTCCCGCGGAGAACAACTGATCCTCTTTCTTAATCGCCGCGGCTTTGCCAGTTTTCAGCTTTGCCGGGAATGCGGCTGGGTGATGCAGTGCCCGCATTGCGCCGTTTCTTTGACTTATCATTCTTCCCCGGAACACCTGCAGTGCCATTATTGCGGCTATAAAAGGGCTGTCCCCCAATTCTGCCCGCGCTGTAAAAGCTTATACCTGCGTAACTTTGGCCTGGGCACACAGCGTGTGGAAAAAGTGGTAAAGGGCCTTTTCCCACAAGTTGGTGTCGTACGCATGGATAGCGATACTGCCGCTCAAAAGGGAAGCTACAAGAAAATTTGGCGCAGTTTTCAGGAAAAAGAAGCCCTGGTGCTTATCGGGACACAAATGGTTGCAAAAGGCCTCGATTTTCCCGATGTTACCCTGGTGGGAGTGATCGCGGCAGATATAACCCTACACCTGCCCGATTTCCGGGCCGGAGAACGCACCTTTCAACTGTTATCGCAAGTGGCCGGACGGGCAGGAAGAGGGGATAAGGCAGGGCGTGTAATCATTCAGACGTATACGCCCTGGCATTATGGTATTCAGGCAGCGGCCGTGCATGATTATTTAAAATTTTCCCGGGAAGAACTTAAAAGACGCCGGACTCTTTTTTATCCCCCTTTTTCGGAGATAATATTGTTTAACTGTAGTTCGCCTTCTGCACATGAAGCCCAAAAGATTTCGGAAGAATTAAAGAAAAGGTTAGCTGCAAACCTGCCCCTGGCAGGGGAAGGAAAAGAGGAATTGCTGGGGCCTTCACCGGCACCTTTACAAAGAATTGAGGGCCGTTTTCGTTATCACCTTTTATATAAAGGGCTAAATCTTGAAAAATACAGTGCAATAATTCGTGAAATTGTTTGGGATTTTACGCGTCAGGTGAATGAAGATACCTGGGTGACGGTAGATTTTAATCCTATGAAGGTGTTATAATGGGGGCGAAAGGTTGTGGTGAGCTCCAAGTTCAGCTCAGAGAGTTCTACGGCTTTGTTCCGGCCACAGGTGACCTGCCCGGCCAAGCGGCCATCCTTGGCCGCACGGCCGGCTGCCGGCGTCCTGCCGGCAGGGCCGCCTTATGGCCTACTCTTCGCCGTGAACTCTTTGCTTCGCTGCTCAAGTCGCTGCACCACAATTTTTCGCCCCCTGGCAGGCAAAAAGTAAGGCTAGATGAAACGAGGGATTGCAAGTTCAAGTTGCACAAAAATCCAAGAAATCTTCGGACTTTTGCAAGCTAATTCCTTATTAAGGCTCCTAGCCTGACAGGCAAAAAGTAAGGCTAGATGAAACGAGGGATTGCAAGTTCAAGTTGCACAAAAATCCAAGAAATCTTCGGACTTTTGCAAGCTAATTCCTTATTAAGGCTCCTAGCCGGGCAGGCAAAAAGTAAGGCTAGATGAAACAATACCTTAGGGAAATCTACCAAATAGGATAGTGAAGATGCGGTAACTGAGGAGGAAGGTTAATGGCTTTGCGAAATATTCGCCGGAACGGCGATCCTGTCCTAAAAAAGAAAACCCTGGCTGTAACCAGGTTTACTTCCCCTTTGCACCGTTTGCTGGATGATATGAAGGAGACCATGATTGCTGCTGACGGGGCCGGTCTGGCTGCTCCGCAAGTGGGTATCTCCAAAAGTGTTATTGTTTTAAGGGAAGATGACGAGATTCTAGAGGTAATCAATCCCGAAATTATTTCTTCCTCGGGCGAGATCACCGATCTGGAGGGTTGCTTGAGTCTTCCAGGTATTTACGGCGAGGTGCCGCGTTTTGCAGAGGTCAAAGTTAGCGGGCAGGACCGGTGGGGGAAAAAAATAAAACTTGCTGCCTCCGGTTTTTGGGCCAGGGTTTTTCAGCATGAGATCGATCATCTCCGGGGAATATTATTTCTGGAGAGAGCAATCAGGTTGCTTTCCCCGGAGGAAGTAAATAATGTTACGGGTAAAAAGAAGTAAAAGAAAAAAATAATCGGAATGGCATAATTTGGTCCGGGAAGCAGGGGGGTGCAGATCGTTGGCTAAATTGAAGGTTCTTTTTTTGGGAACAAGTTCTTTTGCTCTTCCTGCCTTGCAAATATTGCAGGATGTTTTTCTTTTGCAGGCGGTGGTGACCAGGCCCGATCGTCCTGCCGGCCGGGGAAAAAAACTGGCCTTTTCACCAGTAAAAGAGGAGTCTTTAAAACGTAATTTAAAAATATATCAACCGCGGAACAAAAAGGAACTGTACGCTGTATTGGAGGAAACTGCCCCTCAACTTTTAGTAAACGTTGCTTTTGGCATGTTTTTGCCGGAAGAGGTGCTTGGCTTTCCGCCGCTCGGGTGTATAAATTTACATCCTTCCCTGCTCCCGGCTTACCGCGGGGCGGCACCGGTTCAGCGGGCCCTAATGCACGGGGAGGAAATGACGGGAGTCACTGTTTTGTATATGACTGCCCGCTTAGATGCCGGTGAAATTATCGTGCAGGAAAAAGTAAGGATTTTGCCGGGAGAAAATTGCGGATCGCTCCTGGAGCGACTCGCGCAGTTGGGTGCTGTGAAGCTAAAGGAGGCCCTGGAACTCGTTGCACTGGGGAAGGCTCCCCGATCGCCTCAGGATGAAGCGGCAGCAACCTATGCCCCTCCTTTAACCAAAGAGGAGGAAAAAATTCAATGGTCCAGACCGGCCGGGGAGCTCTACAACCAAATACGTGCTTTGGTTCCCCTTCCCGGTGCTTATACGTTTTATCGTCAAAAACGCTTGAAAATCTGGGAGGCTTCACTGCCAGGCGATACGGCCGGGGCGGTTTCGGCGGGTAATCTCCCGGCCAGCACCTCCGGGGTTGTCCTAGGGGTGGAAAAAGATTTTTTTACTGTAGCTACCGGCGATATTCCCTTGAAAATCCTATCGCTGCAGCCTGCAGGCAAAAGAAAAATGAACACGGCAGATTTTTTAAAAGGTTATGAGTTGAAGGTAGGCGAAAAACTTGGCTGAAAGCGTCCTTGAAAAAAGCAAAACCCCCAAAAGGATATTTTTAGGCCTGCTTTTGACGGTCTCCCTGCTTTTGCTGGGTGTAACTTTTTACCTTTTCATTTTTGTTTTGGATCCCCGCATATTTTTCACGCGGGGTTTGCTGCTAGGGCTTGTGCTGTTTGCTTTTCTTTTCACTTTACTCTTTTTATGCGGCCTGTTGGCGATTGTTTTCACTATTATGCAGAAACGTACCTTCCCGGGCTTGCACTGGCTTATCGATAAAACGCTTCTTTTTCTTTATCCTTTTGTGTTGCAAACAGGACGTTTTTTGCATATCGCCCGGGAAAAAATTGAGCGCTCTTTCATTGAAGTGAATAACCAGATGGTCATGGTTGGTGCTCCCAAGCTCAAAGTACAGGCGGGCGATCTTCTGCTATTGTTGCCCCACTGCCTGCAGTATGACGGGTGCCCTTATAAAATTACACGTCAGGCAGAAAACTGCCGGCGCTGCGGGAAGTGCCAGATGGCCGAAATTCTTTGCCTTTCCTCTGCGCGGGGGTTGCGCGTTGAAGTGGTGACAGGGGGTACGTCAGCCCGCCAGGCTGTCCAGAAGCACCGGCCGCGGGCGGTTATTGCAGTTGCCTGTGAAAGGGATCTCTCCAGCGGGATGTTAGATACCTTTCCCTTGCCTGTGGTTGGCGTGATCAACGAACGGCCACAAGGGCCCTGTTTTAATACACGTGTGGATTTTAAAATGCTGGAGAAAGCAATAGATTCTTTGCTTCAATAGGATGGTATAACTGGTATGGATTAAAAGGGAGGTGTCTGGAAAATGTGGTTTTTTGATTCGGGGATGGTCTTATTTATGTTGCCGGCATTGCTTTTCGCCTTGTACGCACAAAGAAGGGTTGGCAATGCTTATACGCGTTATAGCAAGCTTTACCCTGCCACCAAACTTACGGGGGCCCAGGTGGCACGCCTTTTGCTGGATAATGCCGGTTTGGAAAAAGTTAAAATCGTGCAAACGGAAGGCCAACTGACAGATCATTATGACCCGCGCGCCAAGGTTGTTCGCCTCTCGTCTCCGATCTACGGTGACAGTTCCCTGGCTGCTATAGGTATCGCCGCCCATGAGGTCGGCCATGCCTTGCAGCATGATCTCGACTATCTTCCCTTGCACGTTCGCAATATTTTTGTTCCCCTGGCCGGTTTTGGTTCCCAGGCTGCAGTTCCTCTTTTTTTAATCGGATTTCTTTTCAACCAGGGGAGCCTTGCTTTTTTCATGGATATCGGTATTGCACTCTTTCTTTTGGCAGTAATTTTTCAACTGATTACGTTGCCTGTAGAATTTAATGCCAGCAAAAGGGCGCTCGTTCTCCTGGAAGACGGTGGTTACTTGCAAGGGAAGGAGCTTTCCGGGGCAAAAAAAGTGTTAAGCGCTGCCGCCTTAACCTATGTTGCGGCTTTGGCTGTCTCCCTGGCCCAACTTTTCCGCCTGCTCATGTTAAGAAATAAGAAATAGTTATTAAATTATAATTTAGGGAGAAGGACTATGCTTATCCTTTTGCTTTTGATATTTTTTTGGCCGGTCGTACTATTTTTACTGGTCAATTTATTTTTTTTACCTTTCCAATTTGCCATTTATTCTATTTTCAATATCTTTACAATTCCTTATCAGTTATTCAAAATAGCTTTTAACCAGCGGCTTAGGGCCAACCATGCCCTTGAACATGCTACAATTAATGTGATTGAGGAACACTATGGCCCTTTAAACATTGCCGGTTTGGGGCAGGAAAACGGTTTTATCATCCAGGGCCCCGTTGATCCTTATACGGTGGAGGAGGCTGCCAGGGCCGGCCTGGCTCGCTTGCAAAGAGGAGAAAAAGACCTGGCAATCCACCGGCGTTGTGGAACAAGTATGCTGGCAGCCAACCTGGTTGCCTCTGTTTTGGTTATTTTTCTTTTATGGAAAATGGGCCATTTCGGTTTCTTTTATATTTTGCTGGCCTTGGTAGGAGCACAATTTATGGGGCCCCACCTGGGCCGGGTTTTACAGAAATTTCTAACGACCTCCACAAAGGTTGCAGGGTTCGAAATTGTTAGTGTGGAAAAAAGCAGTGCGCCCCGGAGTTTTTGGAGCTTTGGTCCTTTGGCGCAACGTTATTTTGTACGAACGCGCCAACTTATGCCCTACCAACCCTTATAACTCACCAGTGTTGCCTGGCCCTGCCTGGAACAAACGGACAAATAATTCTTCAAGGTTCTTTTAGTTTTTAAAAGCAAAACTTGAAACACGCTGTAACTTTACGCTGTAACTTTTGCCACCCCGGATTAGAGGAGCTGAAGTATTGACTTTTTCACAACGGAAAGTTTCGAAAGATACATTGCCCGGAAGCGAAACAAACGCCAGGGAAACCGCCCTGTTGATTCTTAAAGAGGTTGAAGAGAAAGAAGCTTATTTAAATCTTGTTTTAAACCGCGTTCTTGCCCGGCAATCCTTTTCCCCGCCCGAAAGATCCTTATTAACTGAACTGGTCTCCGGCGTGATTCAACGTTTGCAAACCCTGGACTGGGTTATTTCGCTTTATGCCACCCGTTCTTTACAGAAATTTACCCCTTGGATTCGCAATATCCTTAGAATGGGGGCTTACCAGCTACTTTACCTTGAACGTATCCCGGAGTCTGCAGCCGTGGATGAAGCTGTTAAGCTGGCTCACCGCTACGGCCATCAAGGGGTAGCCGGGTTGGTCAATGCCGTTTTAAGAAAAATTAGTCAGGAAAAAGATAAGTTGCCCTGGCCATCCCGCGCCGGGGAGCCCGCCCGCTTTCTTTCCCTTTACCATGCTTACCCCCATTGGATGGTCCAGCGCTGGATAGATAATTTAGGATTGGAAGCTGCAGAGGCTCACTGCTCTGCCGGCAATCGTCGTCCGCCTTTAACCATCCGGACGAATACTTTGCGGCTTTCACGGGACGAACTGCAAAAGGTTTTGCTGGAAGAAGGAACAAAATCCCGGGAATGCCGTTATGCCCCCGCCGGCCTCCATATCAGCCTGACTAGTAGGTTGGCTGAGCTGGAAAGCTTTCAAAAAGGCCTTTTCCAGGTGCAGGGCGAATCTTCGATGCTCGTAGCTACACTTTTGAATCCGCAGCCCGGGGAGCTGGTTTTGGATCTTTGCAGTGCACCGGGGGGCAAAACCGCACATTTGGCTGCCCTCATGAAAAACCAGGGCCGCATCATTGCCGCCGATCTTTACCCGCACCGGCTTAAATTGGTGCGGGCTGCCTGCGCGCGCCAGGGAATCCAAATTGTTGAAACCGAAAACACTGATGCCCGTTCGCTGCCGTTGCAATGGCAGGGCCTTTTCCAGCGCGTTCTTTTGGATGTGCCCTGTTCAGGGCTCGGAGTCATCCGCCGCAAAGGCGATCTAAAATGGAGGCGCCGGCCGGAAGACATCGCCTCTCTTGCACAATTGCAGCAACAACTGCTGCGCACAGCTTTCCAGGCCCTGCGGCCTGGCGGGGTACTCTTATATAGTGCTTGCACAACTGAACCGGAGGAAACCACAGAAATTGTCAATGAATTTCTGGCGGAAGGTCCCCCGGCACGACCGGTGCCGCTTTACCCGTTTTTGCCGCCGGAACTGGCTGCCGATGAAAAAACAAAGGGGCAGCTCTTTCTTTGGCCCGCGCAACACGATCTGGATGGCTTTTTCCTGGCCCGCATTAGGAAAACGTAGCCCCATTTATGGTTTTATGGTTTAATAATTGGTAATGAGCAAGCGCGGCAGAACCCGGCCCCTAATAAAACCAATAAAATTGTCAATGTTTAGGGCAGTGCAAAGGGCTGCCTGTTGAGGGCACATTTTGGGGCGAGATATTATACCGGGAAAACAAGGGCAGCAAATATTTTCAAGCTTGCCTTTAAAGTTAGCGGACATTATAATAAAACCAAGAAATGACGGTGTTTAGAACCTGTAATAATAACCGGTATGCATAGCATAACCGGCCTGATCAGCTAAAAGTTGTGGGGGACGAAAAATGTTAGAGTACACGGTCCGGTCCCATCCGGGGTGTATCCGTGAAAAAAATGAAGATTCTTACTTTGTTTCCTTGGCCAGCGAACGGTCATTTTTTGCCGTAGCCGACGGTATGGGCGGGCACGCGGCCGGAGAGGTTGCCAGTTTTTTGGCCATTGAAACCCTGCAACAAAATATTGCCGCGCACCAGGCAGATTTACGCTTATACAGCCAGGTTAAAGTAAAAGATTTTTTAACACAAAGTATGCTGCAAGCCAATGCAAAGATCTTCACGCAGCAGATACAAAAACCGGAACAAAAAGGGATGGGCACAACTCTGACCGTGTCTGTTTTTCTGGACAATAATAAATTTTTAACCGGGCATGTTGGCGATAGCCAGGTACATCTTTTTAACGCTGCCGGCCATTCCCAGGTTACCGAAGATCACTCTATCGTCACGGAACTACTTAAAAACAAAGAGATAACACCGGAAGATGTTTATAATCATCCCCGGCGCAATATTCTGACAAGGGCGCTGGGAACTTCATCCTCCCTGGAGATAGATTTTTATTTGACGACGGTAAAAGAAAAAGATTACATATTGTTGTGTACAGACGGGCTTACCAATATGCTGCGGCCGCATGAAATTCAGGAGATAATTTTACAGGGCATCCCCCTCGAGGAGGCTGCAGACCGGCTTTTAGCCAGGGCCAACGCCCGCGGTGGTTGGGATAATATTACTTTTGTGTTAATTCAAAATAAAAAGGGTGAAAATTAGGTGCGGGAGAAACCTATCCAAATTCTGGACAACCGCTACCAGGTGCTAGAAAAAGTGGGCGAGGGCGGCATGGCCCGGGTTTACCGGGGGATGGATACCAGGTTAAATCGTCCCGTGGCTGTCAAAATTTTATATGAACACCTGTCCAGCGATCAAGATTTTTTACGCCGTTTCAAACTGGAAGCCAAAGCAGCGGCCAAACTTACACATCCGGCTATCGTCAACGTTTATGACGAGGGGGAAGAAGAAGGCCTTCATTATATTATCATGGAATTTGTTGAAGGGGTCACCTTAAAAGATATTATTTTGCGTGAAAAACGCCTCAACACCGGGGAGGCAGTGCGGATTGCCTTACAGATCTGTGATGCCCTGATCCATGCCCATGGCCAAAATGTTATTCACCGCGATATCAAACCACAGAACGTCATTATTACGCCAGAGGGAAGAGTCAAAGTTACCGATTTTGGCCTGGCGCGGGCAGCGACCGATGCCACGATCACTTATGGAAAATCTCTTTTTGGTTCGGTTTATTATTCTTCGCCTGAACAAGCGCGGGGTAGCTCCGCCGATCTTAAGACGGATATTTATTCCCTGGGCATTGTTCTCTACGAAATGTTAACAGGGGAGGTTCCCTTTTTTGGGGAAAGCCCTATTTCGATTGCCCTCAAACATCTTCAAGAGGATATTGTTCCCCCCGGCAACCTCGTTCAGGGGTTGTCCCCTGCCTTGGAGTTGATTGTAACGAGGGCAACGCGTAAAGAACGTAATTTGCGTTATTCCAGTGCCGCTGAATTTCGCGACGATCTGCGCGACTGGTTAAAAAATGAGGAGAAAGTGGAGCAATTTAGCGATTCTTTTTTACAAAAGTTGAAATCTTACCCGCCTCCCCTGCCGGGGGGCAGAAACGTAGAATATCAGGAAGAACAGGCGGAACAGGGGAAAAGGACGCTTGCTGCCAGGCCGGGGAAAAAACAACGATTCCCTAAGAAAATCTTTATTTACGGGATTTTGGTGTTATTTCTTTTGGGGGCGCTAGTTGCCGGCTTTAAAATGTTGCGCAGTTATCTTTTTGTTCCCGAGGTTATCGTTCCGGATCTGACCGGTTTAAGCTTGGAAGAGGCAGAGAAAGAGCTCGTTCCTTTGGAGCTGCGCTACACGGTTGTGGGCAATGAGTACAGCGATGCGGTACCACCTGCGCATATCATTTCCCAGGAACCCCTGCCGCGGAAAAAAGTGAGGAAACAAAGGGAAATTGAGCTGATTCTAAGCCTGGGGCAGGAATACATTGAAGTTCCCCATTTAATTGAACATGCAGAATATGAGGCCCGCCTGATGCTCAAAGATATTGGGTTGGAGATGGAACCTAGTTACGAATACAGTGAGGCGGTCACACCGGGTTACGTTCTACGGCAGGATCCGGGCAAAGGTTTTCAAGTGGTAAGGGGGGATACAATACATGTTGTTATCAGCAAGGGTAAAAAACCTTTTGCCATGAGTAACTTGCAGGGCCGGCAGCTTGCTGATGCCCGGGAATGGCTGGAGCAGAATGGTCTCGTTTTGCACAGCCAGGAAGAAGAACATTCGTCTGAATTTGCCTCCGGTGAAATTATATCCCAATTTCCGGCAGCCGGTGAACCCGTGCAAGCCGGGGATGCCGTCGATCTGGTCGTCAGCAAGGGGCGGGAGCCGGATGCGGCACCGGCTTATCATTTAAAAGTAAATCCCCGTGTACCCATTGGCCGGGTCATTAAAATTTACGTGGAAGATGAAGAGGGATCAAAAGTGGTTTTTGAAGGGAAATACCAGGGCCAGGAAATTAGTGTAACCGGAATTGGAGGGGGCCGGATTGTCCTGCTGGAACTCGAGGGCCAGGATTATCATATTGTCGATATAAAACCATTTCCATAATAATGAATAAAGGGGGAGTATGACTGCAAGGTCGAATAGTAAAAATAAAAGGAGGCTTTTATTTTGTTCTGGGACCGCAGGAAGAGGTCATCCGCTGCCGGGCCAGGGGGCGTTTTAAGGAAAAGGGTTTCGAACTGTTTGTAGGCGATCTCGTGGAGATAGCACCTGAAGAAACGGTAATCGAAAAAGTATACCCGCGCCGGAACCGCCTGCGCAGGCCTCCGGTTGCCAACATCGATCAGGTTGTGATCTTGATGTCTGTGAGCAAGCCGCCCCTGGATCTGGTTCTTTTGGATCGCCTGCTCATTACAGTGGAAAAAGCTAAATTAGAGATTGTAATCTGCCTGAATAAAATTGATTTATTAACAGCCTTAGAATCGGATAAAATTGGAGAAATATGCAGGGTGCTCCAGGATTGCAGTTACAGTGTCCTTTTAACTAGCGCTCTGACCGGATTGGGCGTCAGCGAATTAATCTACAATTTACGAAACAAAGTAAATGTTTTTGCCGGGCCTTCGGGTACAGGCAAATCCACTTATATCAATAAACTAAAACCTGAGTTGGCGCTTCCCTCTGCCCCTGTAAGTCCCAAAACAAAAAGAGGCCGTCATACAACCCGTCATGTGGAATTGTTCAAACTAACCGGTAAAACCTTCGTTGTCGACACGCCCGGGTTTCAGAAATTAAACCTGGAAGGTATTGCTGTGCAGAAACTTTCTTCGTATTTCCGGGAAATGACATCTCTTCCGGGAGCTTGCCGTTTTAGCAGTTGCCTGCATCGTGCCGAACCGGGTTGTGCGGTGAAAGATGCCGTGCAAAAAGGGGAGATAGCCGCCTGGCGATACAACCATTACCTTGATTTTTTGGAAGAAATTGAACAACTGGAAAAAAATAAGTACTGAACCTAAAAAGGACCGTTAAATTGCGGCGAAGTGATTTCTACAGATTGCCGGTTTAAGGAGGAAATTATCGTGGTTAAAGTTGCGCCTTCTATCCTTGCTGCAGATTTTACCTGCCTTTTGCAGGAAGTCAGACGCATGGAACATTTTGGTGCCGATTGGTTGCACATCGACGTTATGGACGGGCATTTTGTACCCAATATTACCTTTGGCCCGGCAGTGGTCCAGGCCCTGCAAGGGCGGGTGAATTTATTTTTTGACGTTCACCTGATGATTGAGCGGCCCCAGGATTTTTTACAACAATTTTATCAGGCAGGTGCGCAATTATTGACGGTGCATGTCGAAACCTGTCCCCACTTGCACCGGGTGCTCCAGACCATTAAGAAAATGGGCTGTAAGGCCGGCGTTGCCTTAAACCCGGCGACCTCCCTTGACAGCCTGGAGTATATTCTTGACGAGTTGGATCTGATCTTAATCATGTCTGTCAACCCCGGTTTTGGCGGGCAAAGTTTTATCCCGGCCATCTTACCGAAGATCAGGGCTTTAGCGCAGGAAAGAAAAAGGCGCGGCTTAAACCTGGAAATACAGGTAGATGGCGGTATCAACGAAAAAAACGCATACCAGGTGGTAGCAGCGGGTGCAGATATTCTGGTGACTGGTTCCGCCCTTTTTAGTTCCGCCGAACCCCAAAAAATGATCCAGTCCCTAAAAAAGCTGCCGCGAAAATAAATGAATGTTTAAGAAAACAGTGCTTTATGATATAATATTAATAAATTAAGGTTTATAAGAGGTGAGGAAAGACAGATGGACCCAGACGAGCGATATATGTGGATGGCCCTGGATCTCGCCCGGCGGGGCTGCGGGAAAACCAATCCCAATCCCATGGTCGGAGCAGTAATTGTTAAGGGCGGCGAGGTTGTTGGTACGGGCTTTCACAGAAAGGCCGGGGAACAACATGCAGAGATTGTTGCTTTGTTGGAAGCCGGGGAAAGGGCCCGCCATGCCACATTATACACTAACCTGGAACCTTGTTCTCATCAGGGCCGGACGCCCCCATGTACGGAGGCAATCCTGCAAGCCGGAATTCGCAGGGTGGTTCTGGCCACAGTAGATCCCAACCCGCTTGTTTCGGGACAGGGAATACGCATACTAAAAGAAGCGGGAGTTAAGGTTAAAATAGGTGTCCTGGAGGAAAAAGCCCGTCGTTTGAATGAAGTTTTTTTTAAGTATATCACGACAAAAACACCTTTTGTGATGGTCAAAGCCGCCATGAGCCTCGATGGCAAGATTGCCACTACCACGGGCGAATCGCGTTGGATCAGCGGGGAAAAATCCCGCAGGTTTGCCCATATGTTGCGTTCAATTTCCGACGGGATTATGGTGGGGATCAATACCATCCTCCGGGACGATCCGCTGCTGACAGCGCGACTTGATGGTAAAAAGGCAATCAATCCCCTGCGTATCATCGTTGATACCCGGGGCCGGTTGCCTTTAAATAGCAAGGTGGTAAAAACGGCTTGTGAAACAAAAACAATTTTAGCAACAACAAACCTGGCCGACCCCGAAAAATTGAAGGCCCTCGTTGAGGCCGGGGTAGAAACATTGATCCTTCCCTTGCAGGATAAACAGGTTGACTTGCAAAAATTGGTACTCGCTTTGGGAGAAAAAGAGATCAGTTCCCTGCTCGTAGAGGGGGGGGGCACGTTAAATTATTCGTTTTTAAATGAAGGCCTTATTGATAAGGTTTATTTTTTCATTGCACCTTTTTTGCTAGGCGGGAAAAATGCCCCCACTCCCGTAGGCGGAGCCGGGGTTTATGAGCTGAAGGAATCATGGAAGGTGCAGGAGTTAGAGTTGAAACAACTCGATGACGATCTTTTGATCATTGGTTACCCTGTGAGGAGGGAGGAAGTTGTTTACCGGGATAGTGGAGGAATTAGGGGAGATATCCGGTCGGCGACAGTCCAAGGATAGTATCGCCCTGCTCATCAAAGGGAAAAAAATAATGCCGGGTCTGCAAGAGGGCGATAGCATAGCTGTGAACGGTGTCTGCTTGACAGTGGCCCGCATTTCTACCAACGTTTGCTATGCAGATGTTATGCCTGAAACCCTGCGCAAGACCAACTTAAACGATCTTAAAAGCGGTGACAAGGTAAATTTGGAGAGGGCTTTGCCAACAGAAGGCCGTCTTGGCGGGCACTTTGTCAGCGGGCACATTGATGCCACGGGGGAAATTGTGGCACAAAAAAAGGAAGGCAACGCCTGGCTGCAAAAGATCAGCGCTCCTGCAGCAGTGATGGGTTACCTCATTCCCAAGGGCTCCATTGCGGTAGATGGCATCAGCCTCACTATCGTGGAGTTAGAAGATAGCTGCTTTAGCGTTTCGCTGATCCCGCATACAGCCAGGCTTACAACCCTGGGTTTTAAGAAATCCGGGGACAAGGTTAATTTGGAAGTGGATCTGCTCGGTAAATATGTGCAAAAATTTTGTGCAGAGTTTTTTAAAGATAAAAACCTTCAGCCTGCGCTTCAATTTCCGGAACAGGCCGGCGCAGCAGAGTCTGGCCGGACAGCAGGAGAAGGTCTGACCTATTCCCTTTTAAGCAAAAAGGGTTACCTTTAAATTTTTAAAGATTTTTTCTAAAATATATTTTATTGAATCTCTTTGTATTTGTATCCTAAGAAATTTATTTTGATCATGGATCGGGTGGGAAAACAGGAGGCGATAAGATTGCGGCAACAATTCAATACGATTGAAGAAGCTATTGAAGAATTTAGAAAAGGGAAGATAATCGTCGTAGTGGACGATGAAGACAGGGAAAACGAAGGGGATCTGGTTATGGCTGCAGAGACAGCCACGCCCAAGGAAGTTAATTTTATGGCTCGCTTTGGACGGGGGCTCATTTGTGTTCCCCTAACGCCGCAGCGTGTTGAGGAGTTGGATTTGCCGCCAATGGTTACGCATAATACGGACAGCCGTGAAACGGCCTTTACGGTATCTGTAGATGCCCGGGGAACGTCCACGGGAATCTCTGCTTATGAAAGGGCACTGACCATCAAAAAGTTGATCGATCCCCAGGCTGAACCCGATGATCTTACCCGTCCGGGGCATATTTTCCCCCTGAAATACAAAGAAGGGGGTGTGCTGCGCCGTGCCGGCCACACGGAGGCGGCGATCGATCTCGCCAAGCTGGCTGGCCTGTACCCGGCCGGTGTTCTTTGCGAAATAATGAATGACGATGGCACGATGGCCCGGGTACCGCAGTTGATGGATTTTGTTCACAAACACAATTTAAAGATCATCACCATTGCCGATCTGATTAATTACCGCATGAAAAAGGAGATGTTGGTCTGGCGGGGGGCGGAAACTACGTTGCCGACAGTTCACGGCGTTTTTAAACTCATTGCCTACGACAATTCCCTGGACAATAAGACTCATCTGGCCCTGGTAAAGGGGGAAATCAAACCCGACAACCCGGTGCTGGTTAGAGTTCACTCTGAATGTTTCACCGGGGATGTGCTCGGATCCCTGCGCTGTGATTGCGGCAGGCAGCTTGCCCAGGCTCTCCGGCAAATTGAGGCCGAAGGCTGTGGGGCCCTGGTTTATATGCGCCAGGAGGGCCGCGGTATCGGACTGCTCAATAAGATCAAGGCCTATCATTTGCAGGATTGCGGTAGGGATACGGTGGAAGCCAATGAAGAATTGGGTTTTCCGGCAGATTTGCGTGATTATGGTTTGGGAGCACAAATTTTAGTAGATTTGGGAATTAGGAAGATGCGTTTGCTGACCAACAATCCACGTAAAGTCAAGGGTCTGGAGGGTTACGGGTTGACCATCGTTGAGCGCGTACCCGTCGAAATAACGCCGGGCCCCTATAATAGCCGTTATTTAAAGACCAAAAAGGACAAATTGGGTCACTTTTTGACGATGACCGGCACCCAAAACTAGCAAATAATTAATGAATGATTTCACTGCAAAAATTGCATTCTGCTGCCTAAAACAAAATTTGCCGGGGTGGGAACTGTAAAAATCAGCCCATGAAGACGCCACAATTTTGAAGCAAAAATGGTAGGACGCCATTTTAGGGCCTTTTGAAGAGGACGTTCAATGGGCCCGGGCGAAAAATTGTCAGTCGAAGGGATGCTGATTTCAGCGAACGCCTTGCAAATAGAGTTTAGGCAGTAGAACCATGAATATAAGAAATAAAAGGCGGTGCTTAATTTTGCTTAAACAATTTGAAGGGCATCTTCAAGCCAAAGGGTTTCGCTTTGGCCTTGTAGTCAGCCGTTTTAATGAATTTATCTCCGGCAAGCTGCTGGCCGGTGCCCTGGATGCCTTGAAAAGGCACGGGGCCAATGAGGAAGATATTGGGATCATCTGGGTGCCCGGGGCTTTCGAGATTCCCCTCATCGCTAAAAAAATGGGAAAGAGCGGGCGTTATGATGCTATAATCTGTTTAGGCGCTGTGATCAGGGGCGATACACCGCATTTTGATTATATTGCCTCCGAAGCAACTAAAGGGATTGCCCTGGTCGGATTGGAGACAGAAATTCCGGTGATGTTTGGCGTGATTACCAGCGATACGTTGGAGCAGGCCATTGAAAGGGCGGGGACAAAAGCGGGGAACAAAGGATGGGATGCGGCACTTGGGGCCATCGAAATGGTGAACCTAATAAAGGTTATTGCCTAGGCGTTCACTGCCTGGCTAATTTCCCTGCCGCTTCTTTGGGCGGTGCTGGCAAAGAGATGAAATCTATTTGTAAGGGCGAAACCATGTTTTTCCCACAGTTTAACATATTTTACGATGTCCTGGTTATAGTAAGGACGGGGCCTTGCCCTGTCTGCGATTTAACATCAATTTTTAAGCCGGGCGGCAGTGAACAGGTTTTTTAAATAGCTGGTAGGAGCAGGTAAAAACCCTGCTCTTTTTTGTGGAGGGGATAATATTGGAGCGTAAAAATGGCAACAAATTTCTTGTTTTAGATGGTCACAGCCTCGTGTACCGGGCTTTTTTTGCCCTGCCGCTGGATCTGCAAACAAAAAAAGGCCTGCATACCAATGCGGTCCTTGGTTTTACTAATATGTTGCTGCGCTTAATCGGGGACCAAACGCCTGCTTATATTTTAACCACATTTGACTACCCGGCACCGACTTTCCGGCACCGGGTTTTCCAGGCCTACAAGGCCACGCGGGAAAAAACACCGCATGAGCTGCAGGAACAGTTGCCCCTGATCAAAGAAATCCTGCAGGCTTTTAATATTGCCATTTGGGAGATGGAGGGTTACGAGGCGGACGATCTTCTTGGTGCGTTTGCCAGGCTGGGGGAAAAGGCTGGCCTCGCTACCTACATCGTTACAGCGGATGCCGATGCCTATCAGCTTCTTTCTGCGCAGGTAAAAATTTTAATCACCCGCCGGGGCATCACCCGCCTGGAAGAGTTTACTGTGGAAAAGTTCTGGGAAGACTACGGCCTGGCTCCCCACCAATGGGTTGATTTTAAAGCCCTCAAAGGCGATACCTCCGATAATATCCCCGGCGTGCCCGGCATTGGTGAAAAAAGGGCTTTACAGCTATTGAAGGAATATCATTCTTTAGAACAGGTGCTGGCACATGCCCGGCAAGTCCCGGGGAAAATGGGTGAAAACCTATCTGCTTACTCCGCACAGGCTTTAATGAGCAAGGAGTTGGCCACAATATGTGTAGACGTTCCTTTGGATTTATCTCTCCGGGATTGCCGCCTAATAGAGCCTAATTGGGATAACCTGCTGCAGATTTTTAACCGGTTAGAGCTAAGGGGCCTGGCAAAGAAAATACCGGAGCTGGCCCACCGCTATAAAAAGATAACAAACATTGCTGCCGCGGTGCCGGGACCTTGTCCTACAGCCAACGCTCCTTCCAACTTTGCTTCCATCCCTGTTCCTGCTACTGATCCTGCCCCTGCCGCTGCGGCCAAGCCGGTCCAATTTACGCTTGAAGGCGGCAAAGAAGAAGGCGCCTTCAAGCCAGAAGGCCGCCGTTTTCAGATTCCTTGTGTTTCCCGGGCAACCGACGTTGATAATGTTTTGCAGGATAGTATCATTATAAAAAGCGCCGGCGATCTACAGCGGCTAACGGAACTTTGCCAAAAAATGGCCCCCTCTTCTCCCTTTGCCTTGTTGCTAGATACCGTTCCGGCCCGGCTCCATCAGGCAACTTCGAGTGTTAAGGGATTGGCCCTGGCCCTGACGGAGAAAAATATTTTTTATATTTCTTTAACCGGTGGCGATGAAGAAAAGAAAGGTAGCGGAAATGGGGAAGAAACTCGCGGGGAAGGCCTTTTCAAAGGAAATTTTGCTGAAGTCCCCAAAGTAGACGGTTCCAAGCAAAACTCTGTTGAAGACAACGGGGAAATCTTCGCGGGGACAATTACTTTTTCCGCGGCTTTGAGAGCACTGCAGGCCCTTTTGGAGAGGCCGGAGGGAATGCTCATCACGCATGATCTGAAGCCTCTTCTAAAACATTTAACGACAAATGGAATCCATCCGGTCTGTCCGGCCTTTGATACCCTGCTGGCAGCTTATTTGCTCCAACCGGAACGCCCGGCCTACCATCTTCCCTCTTTTTGTGAGGAATACCTGTCCTTATCGCTGCCGGCAGCGGATAAGGGCCTGCCGGCGGAGGAGGCAAGCCGGAAAAGAATCCAACTTCTCACACTTTGTGCCCGCCACCTTTTTGCCCTGAAGGAGGCTTTCCTCGAAAGCATGGAAAGCCGTCAACTCAAAGATCTTTTTTTCCAGCTAGAGATGCCGCTGGTGCCTGTTTTGGCGAAAATGGAGCTAAGAGGAATCAAAATTGAAGCAGGGGTTTGGGAAAAACTTGCCGCGGAGATGGAAAAGGGCCTGGCCAGGCTGGAAAAAGAGATTATGACGCAAGCCGGGGAAGAATTTAATTTGAATTCCCCGCAGCAGCTCAGCTACATTCTTTTTGAAAAATTGGGCTTGCCGATCATCCGCCGCACGAAGACGGGTTACTCTACCGATGCCCGGGTGCTGCAGGAACTTTCCGCCCTGCACCCCCTGGTGGCTCAAATTATGGAGTACAGGACATTAGCCAAGCTGAAAAATACTTATTTGCAGGGTATGCACTCTCTTATCCATCCCCGGACAGGAAAAATTCATACCACCTTTAATCAAGCCGTAACGGCAACCGGCCGGTTGAGCAGTAAAGATCCAAACTTGCAAAATATACCGATCCGGCTGGCCGAAGGGCGGCGCTTACGGCAGGCCTTCATTCCTGCAGATCCGGGCAATTTGCTGCTGAGCGCAGATTATTCCCAAATTGAGCTGCGCGTTATGGCTCACCTTTCGCAGGATCCCGGGCTGGTTACCGCCTTTCAAAACGACGAGGATATCCACCGGCGGACGGCCGCGGAGGTTTTCAATGTTTCGCCTGCAGAGGTCACACCGTTGATGCGTGAGCGGGCCAAAGCAGTGAATTTTGGCATAATCTATGGAATTAGCGACTACGGGCTGGCGCAAGGCTTGCAAATTTCCCGTGCCGAGGCCCGCCGTTATATAGAGAGCTACTTCGACCGCTATCCGGGGGTAAAAAAATATGCGGGGGAATGTATCCACCTGGCCCGGGAAAAAGGGTATGTCACGACCTTGTTAAAGAGGCGGCGCTACCTGCCGGAGATCAACCATCCCAGTTTTTCACGCCGGAGCGTGGCGGAGCGCGCCGCCCGCAATACCCCTATCCAGGGTTCCGCAGCCGATTTGATCAAAGCTGCCATGCTGGCGATCGATGAAGAGTTGGAGAGCAAAAAGTTGACTGCAGCCATGCTCCTGCAGGTTCACGACGAACTAATCTTCGAATTGCCCCCGGCAGAATTACCCGGGGTTACCGGCGCTGTTAAAAAACTGATGGAAAATATCTTTCCCCTGCTGGTACCCTTGAAGGTGGAGTTAAAAACCGGCCCGGACTGGTACCACCTGGCACCCTTTGCCGGGAATT
>CAZRVU010000005.1:0-17013 GCA_964603615.1 uncultured Desulfovibrionaceae bacterium | reverse complement strand
CCCTTATTTTATTGTCCCGGAACCAATCTTTTCGGGATAGAAAGAAGGTGCCCTGCCATGCCGGAGTTGCCGGAGGTGGAATGCCTCGTCCGGGATCTGCAAAAATGTCTGACCGGAAAAGAGATCCTCAACCTGAAATTTTTCTGGGAAAAAATGCTTTGCGGGGTCCCTTCCGCCGAGTTTTGCCGGCAGGTTTGTGGCCGGGCCGTGCGGGAAATACAAAGGAAGGGCAAGTACATTCTATTTTATTTAAGTGGCCAAAAAATATTGGAGATACACCTGCGCATGACCGGTGCTCTTTTATTTTATCCGGCGGCCCTCCCGTTGCCGGATAAATATACGGGAGCCGTTTTTAACTTGAGCGGTCCTGCCGGGCTTCATTTCCAGGACGTGCGCAAATTCGGAACTTTTCGGCTCTGGGATGAACGGGAATTGCCACAAACCAAACCCTTTCTCTTGGGCCCCGATCCCCTGGCGGCGGATTTTGCCTTCGATCAATTCTGTTACCTTTTGGAACAGAAACCCAGAGGGAGCATCAAATCATTTCTTCTGAACCAGAAAAATATCGCGGGGCTGGGCAATATCTACACGGATGAAACCCTTTTCCGGGCGGGGATTCACCCGGCTAAAAAAGTGGGTGCTTTAAGCCGGCAGGAAAGATTTTCCCTCTGGGAAGCAATGCGCTACATTTTGCAGCAAGGTATTGCCTCTAGAGGCACCAGTGTTTCCAATTATAAAGATCTTCAGGGCCGGCCCGGGGGATTTCAAAAGATGCTGCAGGTTTACCGCCGGGCGGGCGAAAAATGCCCGCGCTGCCACAGCACCGTAGTGCGCTGCGTAATTGCCGGCCGGGGTACCTATCTTTGCCCTGGCTGCCAGCCGCTTCGCTTTGAACTTTAAAGAAAGGTATAAGCAGTTCATTGCAAAAAGGCACTTAAAAATGAAAGTAGAACCTGCTCGAGTTTGAAATAGAGACCTTTTGCAGCCAAACCATTGTAAGCACAAAGGCCGGATTGCATTGCAACCCGGGACAAGCACCAAAAACACCGCCACTTCCATAGAATATTGTAACTTAAAATGGAGGTGCTGCGGTGTTTGTCCGGTTGTTGTTATTATGCGTTGCCGTCAGTATGGATGGTTTGGGCGCGGGTTTTTCTTATGGGGTCCGTAACCTGCGCATCCCATTTTTATCATTAATGGTGATCTCCCTTTCCTCGGCATTGACAATGGGGCTGGCCATGTTCCTGGGCTGGACTTTTAAACATTTTGTTTCCTTATACCTGGCCCGTTTTTTGGGCGGCGGGATCTTGATTGTTTTAGGGTGCTGGATTGTCTGGCAGGGGATGGATATTGATCATAAAAAGATCTTAAAGCGGTGCCGGCGGCATATACATGAAGAAGCAGGTAGCAGAAGCCCCGCTCCGGCCGGGCAGGCAGCCAGCTCCAGCTACAGCCAGAGCGTCGATCCAGAAAGGACAGCGAAACTGCGCTACCTGCATTATTTGCCAAAGGTTATCTTTGAGCCGCAGATAGCCGATCTCGATCATTCGGGGATCATCAGCTTGGGCGAAGCTGCTTTGCTGGGGTTTGCCCTGGCCTGCGATGCTTTCGGCGCTGGTTTTGCAGCGGCCCTGTCTGGTTTTAACCTATGGCTTACTACCGCTGCGGTCGGCTTGAGCAAATTTATTTTTATCAGTCTAGGTCTTTGGAGCGGAAATATTTACGGGGGAAAGTTAAGCGTTTTACCGGCAAACCTTTTATCCGGGGGGCTGTTGATTTTCTTGGGTTTATTGAATATACTGTGGGGTGGATTTTAATGCCGCAAAAATTTTAATAAAAGGGGAAAAAAATGCTCAAGTTAGGGCTGACGGGAGGTATCGCCTGTGGGAAAACTACGGCTGCGCAGATGCTCTCCCAGAAAGGAGCCTTGATTATCGATGCCGACCGGTTGGCCAGGGAGGTGGTCCAGCCGGGTGAACCGGCCTGGGTAGAGATCGTAAACTGGCTTGGGAAGGGCATTTTACTGGAGGACGGCAGCCTGGACCGCACAAAAATTGCGGCGCGGGTTTTTAAAGACCGGCCTGCCCGGCAACAGTTGAATGCGCTCATCCACCCCCGGGTGCGCAACCTTTTTTTAACACAGAGCGAGGAACTGGCACAAAGCAGCCCGCAAAAAATACAAGTTTGGGACGTGCCGCTTCTTTTTGAGGCTGGTATGGAAAAACTGGTGGATTATGTTGCCGTGGTTGCTTCCCGTGAGGAAAACCAGGTCACGCGGCTGTTGGAAAGAAACGGTTTGGCCAGGGAAGAAGCGTTGCGGCGCATTAATGCGCAAATGGATCTGTGGAAAAAAGTTATGGCGGCCGACTTTGTTCTCGCTAATGATAGCAGCAGGGATTCCCTGCGCAGGCAGGTGGATCAACTTTGGGAAAAACTACAAAAGATCTAGGAGCGCAAAAGGGAACACAAAAGGGAACCGCAAAAGCACATCTCCTGTTACCGTCCCAGCGCTTTATTTTTTGAAAAACCAGGGCAAACGGCGGCATAAACCAGGATGTATTTATTATCCTGCAGGTGCCATTTTGAAGGCCAACTTTTTAGTTCCGGCCGGACCGGGCCGGGTCCGGGTTAGGGGTGCTTTTTACTGTTGTTAAAAATTAAAATATCTCGTCGCTTCCTTTCTTTTTTTCTTTTTTTGCTAGCCTTGTGCTTATTAATATCAACAGCGCCTTATCTTGCACGGCGGGCTTATCCTTTTCACCATCGCCCAATTATCCTGGCCGGGGCTCGCAGCAACAACCTGGAACCGCTGCTAATCGTTGCCGTGATCTATGTGGAGAGCAGTTTTGATGAAAAGGCGCTTTCCAACAAAGGCGCGCGAGGGCTAATGCAAATTATGCCGGAAACAGGTTTATGGGTAGCAGGAAAGCTCGATCTGGAGGATTTTACTGCAGAGCAGCTTTTTGAACCCCGGGCAAACATTGCCATCGGAACGCGGTATTTAGGCGATCTATTAGAGCAGTTTGAAGGCAATGTTTTTGCTGCCCTGGCCGCTTATAACAGTGGCCCAAATTACGTCCGCCACTGGTTGCAAAAAGGGGTTTGGGATGGCCGGCTAGAAACAATACACAATATACCCTTTCCTGAAACCCGTTTTTTTGTCCTTAAGGTAGAACGTATTTATCAGCGCTACAGGTGGATTTATAGAGAACCCGATCTTTTAGGGGTTCTCCAGCCGGAAAAAGGATTTCCAACGTGCTAGATGGATTCACAAAGAAACAGGTTGCTGATTCCACTGCAAAAGGCAACGCTATTTTTGAAAATGTAGTTACCAAAACAATAAATATTCCCAGGAGGTAAAATCATGCATAAAGTTACATTAATCCCCGGCGATGGGACAGGCCCGGAACTTATTAATTCTGTCGTTAAAATATTTGAGGCGGCAGGTGCACCCATAGAATGGGAAATTAGGGAAGCTGGTTTAAAAACTTTTGAGCAAAGCGGCAGCGTTTTGCCAGAGGACGTCCTTGCCTCCATCCGGCACAATAAAGTGGCCCTGAAAGGCCCGTTGACCACCCCAATTGGAGAAGGTTTCCGCAGTGTCAACGTGGCTTTGCGCAAGGAGCTCGATCTTTATGTCAACCTGCGCCCGGCAAAATCGTACCCGGGGATCCCCGGCCGCTATGACAATATTGATCTGGTGGTGGTCAGGGAAAATACAGAGGATCTTTATATGGGGATTGAGCATATGGTTGGCGAGGATGCTGCGGAAAGCATCAAGATCATTACGCGCCGGGGATCGGAACGCATTGTCCGCTTTGCCTTTGATTATGCCCGCAAACACAAGCGCAAAAAAGTTACCGCCGTACACAAAGCAAATATAATGAAGTGTACCGATGGTCTTTTTCTAAATGTAGCAAGGGAGATGGCACGGGAATATCCGGATATCGAATTTGAAGATCGCATCGTCGATAATATGAGCATGCAATTGGTAAAGAAGCCCGAACTCTACGATGTTATGGTTATGCCCAATCTCTATGGCGATATACTCTCCGATCTTTGCGCTGGTCTGGTCGGCGGGTTGGGAGTGGCTCCCGGGGCCAACCTGGGTAAAGAGATTGCGGTGTTTGAACCTGTACACGGCAGTGCCCCAAAATATACTGGACTAGATAAAGTTAACCCCACGGCTACTATTCTCTCTGCGGTGATGATGCTGACCCATTTGGGAGAGGAAGAAACAGCCCAAAAAATCCATTCTGCCCTGGCGGCAGTGCTTGCCGGGGGTAAAAAGGTAACTTATGATCTGGGCGGGACGTCAACCACCTCGGAGATGACGGCAGCCATCATCGAAAAAATGTGATATTTTATTTTGGGGTGCTAAAATGAACGCAAAAATAACAGTTGTAGCAGTTATGATCGTTTTTGGCAGCATCGGGGCTTTCATCAGAAACATTGAGCTATCTTCCGCCGAAATCGCCCTTTTAAGGGCGGTAATCGGCAGTATTTTCCTACTAGGTATTAGTTTCTTTCTCAAAAAAACAACTTCCCCGGGGTTGTTCAAAAGAAATATCCTGTTTTTATCCATATCCGGTGCAGCTCTCGGTATTAATTGGATCCTTTTATTTCAAGCCTATGGCTATACCAGCATCGCCAATGCTACCCTTGCCTATTACTTTGCGCCCATTTTCGTTATAATTTTAGCACCGCTGGTTTTAAAGGAAAAACTGACACCCATTAGGGTGGCCTGTGTTTTTATAGCTTTGTTTGGCCTGTTTATGATCGTTAAAGCCGGTAACAGCAGCCTTGACTATTCCTATAATCATACCCTCGGGATCACCTATGGACTTTTAGCTGCGGTATTCTATGCCAGCGTTGTCTTGATGAATAAATATGTCAATAATCCTTCTGGCTTTGAAACAACGTTGATTCAATTGATAAGCGCAGTTGTGGTGCTCTTACCTTATGTGGCTTTCAAGGACGGACTAAGCTTTGCTGGCGCCAATGCAAATTCGCTTTTTTTGATTTTTGTGGTGGGCATTCTCCATACGGGGATAGCTTATTTTTTATATTTTACAGCAATTAAGGGGTTAAAAGGGCAAACGATAGCTATATTAAGCTATATTGATCCTGTTTCTGCAGTGATCATTGCTGCGCTTTTTTTAGGAGAGGGTATGAATTTCCTGCAAATAGCAGGAGGCACGCTCATACTTGGTTCTACCTTTTTAAGTGATAGATTCGAAGCAGGGATCCTACGCCGGCGCTCAGGATAACGGCCTTAACTGGATTGCATCTTAGGGGGTAAGGCCGCGCCTGGCAAGGCCCTAGCAAGGTAAGCAGTTTTGGATAAAATCATGGTCAGATCTAGGCGGGAATCTAGGGCCCTGGATGTATTTAAGGGTTCTGGATGTGCTTGAGGTGGGGGTGGGGCTTGCTCTAGACACCGGCGGCGCCTTGTGGTTAGACGATGGCTCCCTGTGGTTTAAAAAAAACCAAGAAACCGGTAGCTATGAGCTTTTCATCGTAACAAACGGGAGAATAAACGGGAACACGATCTACAGGGCAACATTAGACTGGGCGGTGCCGGAAACAGCAAAGTACATAGCGATTCAACAGCTTGCCGCCGGCCTTTCCCACTCGCTGGCCTTAAAAGCTGACGGCACGGTTTGGGCCTGGGGCAGCACGGGCCCTTATTTTTTTATTAGCCCTATGCCCGGGAGGAGGCGCAGCCTAAAAATTTCCTTTCAATTGACATGCTGGAAAATTGCAGATATAATTATTTTGACAAAAAGCGGGAGGCCTGCAAAGTAAATGAAAAGCAGCGAAATTCGTGCTACATTTTTAAATTTTTTCCGGGAAAAAGATCACCTGGTTCTTCCTAGTTTTTCGCTTGTGCCACAAAACGATCCCTCACTTTTGTTGATTGGTGCAGGAATGGCACCGCTAAAACCTTTTTTTACCGGCGAAAAACCGCCGCCGCACCCGCGTGTGGCCTCGTGCCAAAAATGTGTCCGTACTCCGGATATCGAACAAGTGGGGGTAACGGCCCGCCATGCAACCTTTTTTGAAATGCTCGGCAATTTTTCCTTCGGGGATTATTTTAAAAAGGAAGCTATTGCCTGGGCCTGGGAACTGATCACAGAGGTCTATAAAATTCCCGTAGAGCGCCTGTATGTCAGCATTTATCAAGATGACGACGAGTCCTTTTCCATCTGGCAGGATCAGATTGGCTTGCCGCCGGCCAGAATATACCGCCTGGGCAAGGAAGACAACTTTTGGGAAATCGGTTTGGGCCCCTGTGGTCCCTGTTCGGAAATATACTACGATCTCGGTCCCCAGTACGGCTGCGGGCGACCTGATTGTGCTGTAGGCTGTGATTGTGATCGTTACCTGGAAATCTGGAACCTGGTTTTCACACAATATAATAAAGAGGCCGACGGCAGCTATACACCCCTGGCAAAAAAAAATATCGATACCGGCGCAGGCCTGGAGAGGCTGGCCATGGCCCTGCAAGGGGTTGGCTCCCTTTATGAAATCGATCTGATCAGGCCGCTCGTGGATCACTTTGCCAACCTGGCGGGAACCTCCTATGGCCGGGAGGAAACAAAAGATGTATCCCTGCGCGTGCTTACCGAACACCTGCGCGGCGTTGTTTTCATGGCGGTCGACGGGATTATCCCCGCCAATGAAGGCCGGGGTTATGTTTTGCGTCGCATTTTGCGCCGGGCGATGCGCCATGGCAAGTTGCTGGGTTTGGAGTTGCCGCTGCTAGCTGCAGCGGTGCCGCTGGTGGTAGAGATGATGGGCGATATTTACCCCGAACTGCAAAAGAAAAGTAAGCAGATTAGTCGCGTAGTAAAATTAGAAGAAGAGCGTTTCATGGAGACTTTAGAACAAGGCACGGCTATCCTGGCAGAGCAGGTTGCCGCGTTGCAGCAGGATGATAAAACAGTTTTGCCCGGGGAGGTGGCCTTTAAACTCTACGACACTTTTGGCTTTCCTTTGGATTTAACGAAGGAAATTTTAGGAGAAAAAGGGCTGTCCCTGGACGAAAAAGCCTTTAATATTGCTCTCGATCAACAAAGGGAGAGGGCACGGGCCGCTTTCAACATGCAGGAACATATTCCTGTGGATACGGCCCTGTCTTCTTTGCTGCAGGGGATTAAAACGGAATTTGTTGGCTACGAAACGTGTAGCGCTGCCGGAAAAGTGCTGGCCATCATCGACCTTCGCAAAGGGGAGCCTGTAACGGAGGCCAGTGAGGAAGCGGAGGGCCCCGGTTTCTACCTAATTTTGGACAAGACCCCTTTTTATGCCGAAGGCGGAGGGCAGGTAGGGGACACGGGCTTCATCAAAGCTGCCGGGGGAAAGGCCCTCGTCAAAAATACCCTCCCCGGTCCCGGTGAACAGGTTTTGCATCTCGTTACCATCACGGAAGGCTGCATCCGCACCGGCGAAAGAGTTGACGCGCTGGTCGACGAAAATCGCCGCCGTGAAACGGCCGGGCATCACACGGCCACCCATCTTCTGCAGCGTGCCCTAAAAAATCTTTTAGGCGACCACGTGCAGCAGACCGGTTCTTTGGTGACACCGGAAAGGTTGCGCTTTGACTTTACACATTTTACAGGTTTGACTGCGGCAGAGCTGCGAAAGATAGAAGAAACCGTGAACGAAGTTTTGCGCCGGAACATGAACGTGCATATTTCTTTCCTGGAGCTGCAGCAAGCCCTGGAGATGGGTGCTACAGCACTTTTTGATGAAAAGTACGGGGACAAAGTGCGACTTGTAAAAATTGATGATTATTCCCTCGAACTCTGCGGGGGCACGCACGCCCGTGCGACAGGGGAGCTGGGCCTTTTTAAAATTGTGGCGGAGGGCAGCGTGGGCGCGGGGGTGCGCCGCATCGAGGCCCTGGCCGGCGCCAGTGCTTATCGCCATCTCGCCAGGCAGGATGAAATCTTGAAAGAAATTTCCGATCAGATGAAAGTGCCGGCAGACAAACTGCCCGAAAAACTATCCGAGCTGCTAAACGATCAAAAAGAGCTGCAACGCACCTTCAAGCACCTTTCCCAAAAAATGGCACGACAGGAAATTGAGCAAATCCTTGAACAAACCAACCACTCCTTAGGCATACCCGTCCTCAGTGCACGGGTGGAAGCTGAAAATATGGAAACTTTAAGAGAATATCTCGATTTTTTCCGGGACAAAATGGGCAGCGGCATTATTGCCCTTGGTAGCATCATTAACGGCAAAGTGCTGCTGGCGGCAGCGGTTACGCCAGACCTCGTAAAAAAGGGTTTTCACGCTGGCCGCCTAATTAAAGAGATCGCCGCCCTCACCGGGGGCGGGGGCGGGGGGCGTCCTGATCTGGCCCAGGCAGGCGGCAAGGACCCGCAAAAACTTGAACAAGCCCTGGCACGCGTTCTCCCGCTGATCAAAGAACAGCAGGCGACAGGGAAGCAATAGAACAAAGTAAGTTTGTTTTACGGGGAGGGAAGCCGTATGGACAGGGATAAATTTAACCATACCATGAAATTTGATGTCCGGGCGGAGGAGGAAGCCAGTTCAGTGCACCTGGTTTTAAAAAATGTTTACGCCGCCCTCCATGAAAAAGGATACAATCCCATCAATCAGCTCGTCGGTTACTTTTTATCCGGGGATCCCGCTTTTATTACCAGCCACAAAAATGCCCGCAGTGCAATCAGCCGATTGGAACGCGATGAACTGTTGGAAGAACTGTTACGGGCTTATTTGGAAAAAGATTAAAATAGTTTTACAGGAAGAAGGGTGACCTTTTGGAATACCGGCTGCTGGGGAGAACTGGCCTCACCGTATCCAGGCTTTGCTTTGGCACTTTAACGATGGGGCCCCTGCAGTCCAACCTACCCCTGGCGGAGGGTGCAGCGCTGCTGGAAGAGGCTTACGCTTGCGGGGTTAATTTCTGGGATACAGCAGAACACTACCGTAACTATGATTACCTGCGGCTTGCCTTGAAAAAGTTGCAAACACTGCCCGTAATTACCACAAAAAGTTATGCTTATGACCGGGAAGGCGCCCGCGCTTCCCTGGAAAAAGCACGCCGGGAAATGGATATCGACATTGTCCCCATCTTTCTTTTACACGAACAGGAATCGGCGCTAACCTTGAAAGGCCATCAAGAGGCGCTGGATTTTTTTTTGGAGGCCAAGGCCAAAGGGTTAATCAAGGCCGTGGGTATCTCCACCCATACCGTAGCCGCCGTCCGGGCGGCAGCCGTTTGGGAGGGCCTCGATGTTTTGCACGCCATTGTCAATTACAAGGGAATTGGCATCAAAGACGGCACCATTGAAGAAATGTTGGCGGCCCTGGCGCAGGCTTATCAGAACGGTTTGGGCATCTATGGGATGAAAGCGCTGGGAGGGGGCCACTTGATCGCCACTGCAGAAAAGGCTCTCGGTTTTGTGCTAAACCTTGAGGAGTTACATTCTATCGCCGTGGGCATCTCCAGCCCGGAAGAGCTTTTAGTTAACCTGCACTACTGCCAGGGCTTAAAACCCCCGCCGGAAACAGCCCAAAAACTAGCCCGTAAAAAAAGACGTCTCGAAATAGAAGAATGGTGCATTGGCTGTGGCACTTGTGTGGAAAACTGCCCGCAGGGAGCGCTTTACCTGCAAAAAACGATGCCACCGCGGGCGGCTGTGGATGCTTCACGTTGTATTCTCTGCGGTTACTGCGGGGCCTACTGTCCGGAGTTTTGCATAAAAATATTTTGAAATAAGGAGAAGGATGTTCCTTCATGCGCATTTTAAGCTTAGATGTGGGAGAAAAAAAGATTGGCGTGGCCGTCAGTGACGAGCTGGGCATTACCGCCCAGGGCCTGGGAGTGATTGAATGCCAAAACCGGCGGCAGGATCTTTCCCGTATTGCCCGCTATGTGCAAGAATATGAAGTAGATGAGATCATCATCGGCTTGCCGCGTAATATGGACGGCACGATCGGCCCGCAAGCCCGAGAGATCTTGGCTTTCCAGGAAAAACTGGCCGGTGCGGTTCACATTCCCGTAGTTACCTGGGATGAACGTTTGACCACCGTTGCCGCCAACCGGGTTCTGCTGGAAGCGGATCTGCGCCGCCGCAAAAGGAAAAAGGTGATCGACAAGTTGGCGGCAGTTTTTATTCTGGAGAGCTATCTGCGGTATAAAAAGAAACAAAGAGAAGCCGGGCCGGAAGAAAAGGCACCCCAAAACCAGGAAGAAGGTTTGAAGTGAAGATCAGGCTGCCCGGAATGACCGGGGTGGAAAAGAAAAAAAACAGTCGCGGGAACGGCCGGTTTGCTGTCTGGCTTCTGGGCCGTCGCGGTGCCGGCAGGCACAACGCCTGGCTTCTGCAAAATTTGTTAAAAAATATCCGGCACCCCGCTTTCCTGGCAGTAGTGTCATTGCTGATTTTGAGCGTCCTGCTATGCTGGCAAATCAATAATTTGCTATTGCAAGTAGGCACTAGCCGTGGCGGTGAACGCCCCCTGGTTATCGATATTCCACTTAATTCTTCTACGGCTGAAATTGCGGCCATCCTACAAGAGGAAGGACTGATTAAAAGCGCTTTTCTTTTCCGCCTTTATGCCCGCTACCGGGACTGTGACGGGCATTTCCAGGCAGGGAAATACCGGTTATCCCCGGAGATGTCCCTTGATGAAATCATGATCAGGCTGCAGCAGGGAGTCATCCCGGTAGAAGTGGCCCGCTTTACCATCCCGGAGGGTTTTACCGTCGAACAGATTGCTGCGCTGCTGGCAGCAGAAGGGCTGGTCAAAAAAGAAGAATTTGAAGAAAAATGTGTTTTATTTCCCCGGGACCTACCCTTTGAATTCCCGGCCCCGGCCACAGCTTCTGACAGCGAAATACAATATCTGCTCGAAGGCTACCTGTTTCCCGATACATACGAAGTATATGCCGCTGCTACCCCCGCCGACATTATCGAAGCCATGCTCAAACGCTTCGCGCAGGTCTTTGATGCCAATTTCCGGCAGCGTGCCGGAGAACTAGGATTTACCATCCACGAAATAGTAACCCTGGCTTCCATCGTGGAGCGGGAGGCGAGGGTCCCGGAAGAACGCTCCCTCATTGCTGCTGTTTTTCACAACCGCCTACGTTCGGAACATATGCCACTCTTACAATCTTGTGCCACGGTGCAGTATCTTTTAGGAGAGGTCAAGCCTGTTTTAACCAATGAAGATCTGGGGATCGACTCCCCCTACAATACCTACCTTTATCCCCATCTTCCTCCCGGGCCGATTGCTTCCCCCGGGCGGGACGCGCTGACAGCGACCCTTTACCCTGCCGAAGTGGATTACCTTTTTTTTGTCTCTAAAGAGGACGGTAGCGGCACTCATTATTTTAGCACCACCCTGCAGGAACATAACCATTATAAGGCTTTGGCCCGGCAAAACCGGTAAAAACTTTCCTAAGATAAATGATAAAACGGCTTAAAATAGGCGCATAATCTTTCCCCTGGAGGTCAAGAATAGCTTCCAAAAAGAAGAAAAGAACGCATTTTTTCCAACTTCAATAGATTTACCAACCGGTTGCCGGTAAAAGCATAACTTGTTAAACGCCCGGCAGATTACTGGCCCTGGAACAGGAGGGACGCACTTTCTTTTCTTTGAAAGGGGAGCGTTTGCCGTTAATAGGAGAATTAGGCAGCAGCAAAGGGTTTTACTTTTGGCGCTTTTTAGCGCTTTGTTTTTTTTGCTTCTCCTGGGGCGTTTGGGTTACCTCCAACTGTTAAAATACAGCAAGTTAACGGAGGAGGCTGTCCAGCAAAGGGCGCAAACTGTCCTTTTAAACTACAACCGTGGAGATATCCTCGATCGTCAGGGCATCTCTCTTTTAGCAGGGGAAAAAGAGGAGCTGGGGGAGCAACTGCTGGTTGTTTTCCCCGACCTTCTTAAAAAGAATGATGCCGGGGTGACAGAGCTTGTTTCCGCTTATTTCCCGCAGATTGCCACGGCGGGGACAGCGGGGGGACCTTTTATTGCCAGACGCGATCTCGACGTTCAGGAAGAAAAAATGTTCAAGGGGCTGCAAACGCCCGGCTTGCTCGTTGTCCCCTCCTGGCAAAGGTATGGCCAGGGAGCTTTAGCTACGCATCTAATCGGTCATACCGGGCCGGCTGACGGGGAGGGCAAGGTAGGTTTGGAGCTCACTTTTAACGACGTGCTGCAGAATGCCTCTCCTACAATTCTGGCTGCCGTGGTCGATAATAAAAACAACCTTATCGGCGGCCTGGGCTATCGCCTTTGGGAAAACGGGGAGGTTCACCGGCCCTTTGATCTGGTTTTGACCATTGACTATCATCTCCAGAAAAAAGTAGAGGAGATTATGGACGAGCGCCTGGTCAAAGGTGCGGTGGTGGTCATGGATCCCCTGAACGGGGATATTTTAGCCATGGCCAGCCGGCCTAATTACCTGCAAGCTGAGCTTTCCCGTTACCTGAACGCTGTGGAACAGCAGGGGGATTTTTTTAACTCCCAACCCTTTATCAACCGGAGCATACTGGGTTACCCCCCCGGTTCTATATTTAAAATCGTAGTGGCCGCTGCAGCCCTGGATAGCGGCAAGGTCAAATTGAACCAAAAATTTTATTGTCCCGGCTATATCCGGGTAGGAGAACAATTATTTCACTGCCAGCATGGCCCGCACGGGGTGGTCAGCCTGGCCGAAGCCTTTGCCTATTCCTGCAACGCTGCTTTTATTGAATTGGCCATGGATTTGGGCCGGGAAAAAATCTATGCATATGCTACTGCTCTGGGCTTGGGACAGGCGACGGGTATCCCTTTGGGCCGTGCCGATCAGGGCGGGGAAGTCGAAGGGGCAATTCCTCTCCCCGGGGAGATGCTTTATGGGGGGGACTTGGCCTTGACGGCTATCGGCCAGGGCCGGGTAGAGGCTACACCGCTGCAGGTTGCCTGCCTGACGGCTGCTGTGGCCAACGGCGGTTCCCTGGTGAAACCACGATTGGTTAAAGCAATTCAAACGAGGCAGGGCCTGCTGCTCCATAACTTTTCCCCAGCTTCCCCCCGGAAAGTTTTAAAAACGCTGACAGCGAGCAAACTGCGTTACATGATGTCCGGTGTGGTTGAATATGGGACTGGCAGCGCGGCTGCCGGCGGTACACTTATTCTCGGGGGCAAAACTGGAACGGCTGAAACCAAAAGATACCTGCAGGGTAAACCGCTGGTCTATGCCTGGTTTACGGGCTGTGTCCCCCTAGAAAACTGCCGGGCGGTAGTCACAGTGCTGATAGAGGAACCCCGGCAGGGAAGCGCAGCCGGTGCGTTTAAGGAAATAGCAGAGGCAGTGGCACCCTTTTTGCGTTAATCCGTGGTAACAGGGGAGGAATGTGTGACACCTTGCCGGTTATTGAAACCCGTGATCTCCAGGTTAGCCTGGGGGGCGAACAAGTTTTAAAAGACATCAGCTTGAAGATAGTTGCCGGTGAAATGGTTGGCGTGATCGGCCCCAATGGTGCCGGCAAGACCACTTTTTTAGGCGTGCTTTTAGGGCTGGTCAAACCTGTTGCCGGTGAGGTGAAGGTTTTTGGCCAAAATCCAACGTCGTTGGGAAAAATTAGGGATAGAATTGGTTATATGCCACAGCACCTACATTACAAGCGCCTTTTCCCTCTTTCCGTCCGGGATGTTGTCCTCATGGGGGCAGTTTCCCCGACAACATTGGGGCGGCCCTTTTCACGGCAGCAGCGTGAGGAAACCCGGGAATGTTTGTTCAGGGTGGGGCTGGCTGAATTGCAGGACAAACCGCTGGCCGAACTTTCCGGGGGGCAGCGGCAGCGTGTTTTTTTAGCCCGCGCGCTGATCAAAAAACCGCACCTCTTATTGCTTGACGAGCCTAATGCCGGCCTCGACATTCCATCCCAGGGCCGCTTTTATTATCTGTTACAGGAATTGCAGCGTAAAATGGGATTGACAGTAGTGATTGTTTCCCACGATTTGACATTTATCGCCCGCTGTGCCCAAAAATTGATCTGTATCAACCGCACGATGCATCTGCATGGCACTCCGGCAGAAGTCCTGCAGAGTCCCAACCTGGGAAAAGCATACCGCTGTGAATTTGACTTTTTTTTCGGCAAGGAAGAGGAGGGAGGGAACTAGGTTGTTTGAAATGTTCAAGTACGGTTTTATGCTCCGGGCTTTTCTGGCGGTGGCTATGGTCGGGTTGCTTTGCTCTGTACTCTCTTTTTTTGTTGTTTTAAACGGGCTTTCCTTTATGGGTGCCGGTATTTCCCATGCCCTTTTGGGGGGACTGGCTGTTGGCATCATAGCCGGTGTTAACCCCCTCTATACCGGGGGGATCTTTGGCATTGCGCTAGCCCTGTTGGTTGGTTGTATCAGCCAACGGAGCAGTATGCACGAAGATACTGTAATTGGTATTTTATTTGTATGCGGGATGGCCCTGGGGGTAATGTTGCTCAGCTTGCAGGAGGGTTATTTCCCGGAACTTTTTAGCCTGCTTTTTGGCAATGTGTTGGCGGTAACTGCTGCCGATCTCCGTTTTTTAGGTGCAGTGATGTTGATTGTTCTCCTCTTTGTCTTTGTTTTTTTTAAGGAACTTTTAGCGCTTTCTTTCGACCCGGAATTGGCCCGGGCGAACGGTTTGCCCGTTACATTGCTTTATTTTAGTCTGTTGGCAGCTATTGCTCTGACTATTGTCAGTTCCGTGGTCGTCGTGGGCGTTGTCCTTGCTTCAGCCCTGCTGGTGCTTCCTGCCGCTACAGGCTTCAGGCTTAGCAAAAATTACCACAATATGCTCACCCTGGGGATAGCAGCAGGGGTGGGCAGCAGCCTCGCCGGCCTCCTTATTTCCTACAACCTGAACATTCCTCCTGGCGCCACGATTGTTCTTTGTGCTGCTTTAATTTTCTTTTCATCTTTTTTCAGATTTAAATAACCCGCTTAATAAACATCTTGCAAAAACTGCCCACAATATACAATATTCAGCAACAGCTTGGTCATTGTCATCCTGTCAAGCAACTGCCCGGTCACCGTCATCTTAGACGTTAGTAAAGGATCCCTTCCCCCGGCAAAGCGAAGCCCGGTGTGCATAGAACGACAAATTTTACAATTTTAAAACTATTTTATGGGAAATATATGCAGGAATATGGACAATTTATAGAGAATTAATTAGAGATAAATCCCTTTATAGGAAATTTACCGTTTTTTTGCGGTGGAAACAAAATAACCTTCCATTACCTTGCAGAAAAGGAGGGAAGGGAAAATATCCCTCTACCTTTTTGCCATTTATAACTGGTTTTAACCTGCCCGATTGAAGCAGCAGGGGCTCCCCGGGTGGTCAAAGGAGAAAGAAAATGAACGAAGTAGTGATAACCGGCCTGGGGCCTGTAGCTCCTAACGGTGTCGGGAAAAAGGATTTCTGGCAAGCGCTGCAAGAGGGAAAATCGGGTATTCGCCGGATCAGCCGTTTTGATCCCACGGGTTGCCCCTCCCAGATTGCCGGGGAGATTCCTGTAGAGTGGGTAGAGGCAGTTAAACCCTTTTCAGGGGAAAAAAGGGCATGGAGCACTCATCTGCTGATTACTGCTGCCCATCTCGCGCTGGAAGATGCCGGCATCAGCAAAAAAAGGCTGGCCGGTGAAAAGGTTGGCATCTTTTTAGGCATCAGCACAAATGACATGGAATTGGGAGAAAAGGAATATGCGTTTTTTAGACAATCCGGTTGCTCCAACCCGCATGTGATCTCTGCCTCATTCCCCCATGCCGCGGCGCATGAAATTTCCAGCGAACTTAAATGTCCCGGGCAGGTTGTCACTGTTTCCAGCGGCTGTACAGCAGGTCTTTTAAGCATTATTTATGCAGCAGAAGCAATCCTCAAGGGGGAGGTGGAGATTGCCCTTGCCGGAGGAGGGGATGCCCCGTTAACTCCTTTTGTGATCTCCTGCCTCTGTTCGGCCGGCCTCCATCCAACCTCCTTTAACGAGCATCCGGAGGCTGCCAGCAGGCCCTTTGATGCCCGTCGCGACGGGGGAGTTGCCTCGGAGGGTGCGGGTATGGTCGTCCTTGAAAGTGCTGGCGGGGCGCAGCTCAGAGGGGCGCAGAACTATGCCCGGGTTGCCGGTTGGGGGATCGCAAACGCTTATTCCCCGTTGTCTGTGTTATCAGCTTTTGTCACTTCGATCGCCGGAGCATTACAGCAGGCAAAATTTTCAACAGGGACGGTTGACTATATTTGTGCCCATGCTCCGGGGATAAAATTTACAGATAAGGTGGAGACGGAGGCTGTAAAAAAAGTTTTTGGGCAACATGCTTACAATCTGCCTGTGAGCTCGATTAAATCTATGATCGGCAACCCCCTGGCTGCGGCCGGCCCCCTGCAGGTTATTGCCACGGCCCTGGCGATGCAAAACCAGTATATACCGCCAACGGTCAATTATACCGACCCCGACCCGCATTGTGATCTGGATTATGTTCCGAACAGGGGACGGGTAGCCAGGGTGAAACGGGCGTTGGTAAACGTACTTGGTTTTGGTGGTTCGATTGTCTCCATGGCCTGTGCCCGGCCGGGGGACTAAGGGGTGAAACAGGGTGAAACAGGGGACGGTTCTCTGTTTCAGTGGTAGCTGTGCACGGTGAAACAGGGGACATTGAAACAGGGGACGGTTCTCTGTTTCAGGGGTAGCTGTGCACCGATCGGCATATTATTTAAATGGTTTTGGGGATCCTTCGCAAACGCAGGAGGCCGGCTGAAACAGGGGACGGTTCTCTGTTTCGGTGGTAGCTGTGCACCGATCGGCATATTATTTAAATGGTTTCGGAGATCCTTCGCAAACGCAGGAGGCCGGCAAGGGGCACCCTGGTGCAGAGCCTTATAGTTTCAAATATTTAATAAAAACAGGTAGGGGAAAAAAGTGCAGGTTTGCCTCGTTTTTTTGCTGGTTTTAACCGCGGCAGTCCACCTTGTTTTGGGCGCTATAATTTACAGGAACGAACCCCGCAATTTGTTGC
>CAZRVU010000004.1:69737-98794 GCA_964603615.1 uncultured Desulfovibrionaceae bacterium | reverse complement strand
CTGGAGCCGGCAAGAGGACTTGAACCCCCAACATGCGGATTACGATTCCGCTGCTCTACCAATTGAGCTATGCCGGCCTGTTAAATTATTTGAAACTGCATTTGAAACTGTATTTGATACTGCTTTGTTGTTGCCGCTTCGACTTTACACACATGTTTTTGTCCTGGAACATGTGTGTGTTTTGTCCACGGATAGTTGCAACCATTTTATGCTACCCTTGTTGATCTACTTGCAGGATTTGGTCACTGTACTGCCGGTTGGTTGCAGCTATTTTATGCTACCTTTTTTGCTGCTCTCTCCCGATGATTAGGAGGTTACCTAAAAGCAGGCCCGTGTATAATTATAGCATAAACTTGCCGAAAATCAAGAACTTCAGGGAATACGGTGTAGTTATTCTGTGATAATGTCACCTTGTTAATTATCATGATAAAATGTCACCTATGAAAGGCAAGGTGCTAATGTCACAGAAGCAGATTGGCTGCTATGTTGCAGTTCAAAGAAGTTTAGAGGGTGCGATTTCTGTAAGGGATGCGGCAGCGGCATTAAACTTGCGCACACGCCAAGTAATCCGGTTAAGAAATGGAGTGAGAGAAAATGGAATTCTAGCCCTGGTTCACAAGAACCAGCGCTGCCAGCCATTGTTACAGCCGCCTCCAGTTGTCGTCACAGCCGCCTCCAGTTGTCGTTACAGCCGCCGCCAATTTCTATTTTATTAGATTCAACCTGCGAAATATGGGCTAAGGAAAGTATTCAGGCGCTAAGGTTTGAAAGAGTAACCTTAGTTGCTAGTGTTTAATCACCTTGTTTTTTCAATAAAAGATAATTGCTTGTTTCCTAGGAATTACCGTACAGCTCCCCGATCACTTGTGACAATGCAGTATAAAAAGCTGAAAAGCCGCAAATAATTCCAACATATCCGGCTAGCTGTGTAATTGATGTGTTACCTGTCCAGTTTCCTATAGCAAGCAGCCAAAACAGTATAATCAGGGTGCCGAACACAACTTGAAGATTACGGTTTATTTTAAGCGTTCCGATAAACATGCCTGCTGTAAACAAACCCCACATAAACAGATATGCACCCATGGCTACGCTGTCCGCGGCAACTCCCCATGCTTGTTTAGGTATTACAAGTAAACCAACAAGGGTAAGCCAGAATGATCCATAAGAAATGAAGGCTGTAGCGCCAAATGTATTGCCTTTTTTCCATTCCATTACCCCGGCAATGATCTGGGCGATTCCTCCATAAAAAATGCCCATGGCCATGATCATGCCATCCAGCGCAAAAAAGCCGGCATTATGTAAATTTAGAAGCACTGTTGTCATTCCGAAACCTAACAAACCAAGGGGGCCTGGATTGGCAGTGGAATCTACCGTGCTTACCAATGTTTGGTTATTATTTCCTTGCATGCTTCATCCTCCTTATGCAAAACCAATAAAATTTCTATGCTCTCTTAGCCCATATTTCGCAGGTTTCCACTATTTATTTAATATTGGATTGCCCCCTTTGCCACCTTTTTTGAGCGGTGGCAGCGGGGCGTAAAGGCGTAAAAATGAAAATAATTTTAAAGCGCTGTTATCGAAATAGCGCTATTTACGGGATGATATCCAGCTATCCAGTTATCAAAAGCTGCAAGTCAGGTCCAGTTACACCCGGCAGCGTTCCTAAAAGTTTTCGGGATGGTGTCATGCCTAGTTATTAAAAGCTACAGCTCTGACCGGGGGCCAGGATCTGGCATTGGGAGTCTGTTTTATCTTCAACTTTCTTTTTGAATTCTTCCGGATCCGTTTCAACGATAGGAAAAGTGCCGTAGTGATAGGGAATTACCAGCGGCGCTTTCAGGAAAGAAGCGGCTATTACGGCATCGTCGATGCCCATGGTATAATTATCCCCGATGGGTAGGAGTGCCAGTTGCAGCGGGGTCAGTTCACCGATTAGCTTCATATCACTAAAAAGCCCGGTATCTCCAGGAAAGTAGATGTTTTGGCCATAGTAATTGATTACAAATCCGCAGGGAGTGCCCCCTTCTATTCCCGAGCTGTGGAAAGCTTGTGTAGCTTTAACCTGGCCGAAAGGAAAATTATACTTGCCGCCGATGTTTAGGGGGTGGGCGGTAAGCCCTTTTTTTTGAGCAAATGTTGCAATTTCCGGGGTGGAAATAATGGTGGCTTTGTTAGCTGCTGCAATTTCGTAAGTATCTCCTAAATGATCGAAATGAGCATGGGAGACCAGTATGTAGTCGGTCCGGATCTGTTCTGGTTGCAGCGATGCCTTGGGGTTTTCTTTAAGAAAAGGGTCGAAGAGCAGTGTTTCTTTGCCTTCATCTTCCAGCAAGAAACAGGCGTGCCCCAAAAATGTAATTTTAGACAACGGAAATCCTCCTTCTGAGCACTTTTAAAAAGGTGCATCTTTTTTTCTTTTCGGATAAATTATAACATAAAAAAGATTGCATTGCATAATAGCGGTTATATAATCCTTGGCTATGAACAATTTACGATTCCACTGCAAAAATTACATTCTGTTACATAAAACGAAATTTGCTTGGGTGGGAGCTGTAAAAATCAGACCATGAAGACGCCACAATTTTGAAGCAAAAATGGCAGGACGTCATTTTTAGGGCCTTTTGAATAGGGGGTTCAATTGGCCCGGGCGAAAAATTGTCAGTCGAAGGGATGCTGATTTCAGCAAACGCCTTGCAAATAGAGGTCTTGCAAGGATCTATACAATTATATTTTAATGGGTTACTGCAAAACTAGGGGGCCATTTATACTTTTTATCCTTTTATCAATGATTAATAACTCTTTTCCATAGTTTTTTAAGCAATATTTCTGTATAATAAAGATATAACAGGAAGCCGCAGCCACATTTATTTTTAAAATAGACTTGTGAATTTTGAAGGAGGTGGGTAACCCGGTTTCGTTTTGTCCTTTTAATGTTCAAGCAGAGCCGGGTGATCAAATGGCTAAAGAAACGTTAATTGCCGTGGCAGGCAAAGGAGGAACAGGTAAGACTACCTTGACAGCTCTTTTGCTGCGTCATCTTATTGCACGCCACGAGGATAAAGCTATTTTAGTGGTGGATGCCGATCCCAATGCCAACCTCAACGAGGTTTTGGGGTTGGAGCTGGAGGAAACCATGTCTGAAGCCCTGGCGGCAACCAAGGATCCGCGGCAGGTTCCTGCCGGGATGCCGAAAGGGATGTTTATGGAGATGCGTGCTAGCCAGGCGCTGGTAGAAACGGACCATATTGATCTGCTGGTGATGGGCAACCCCGAGGGCCCGGGTTGTTATTGTTACCCCAACGATCTTTTGCGTCTTTATTTAGAGAAACTACGGACCAACTATGACTATGTTTTTGTGGATAACGAGGCTGGTTTGGAACACCTGAGCCGCCGTATCATCGATAAAATCGACTATATCCTCGTGACCAGCGATGCAACTGCCCGCGGTATCCGCTCTGCCGGCAGGGTTTTTGATATTATCAAGGGAGTTAATATCGAGGCCCGTAAGATTTATCTGGTCGTTACCAAAACCCAAAATGGTGAAGAGCAGACTTTAGAGGCTTTGGGGGAGGAGATTACCAAGACTGGCCTGGAGCTGCTGGGCACAATTCCTTTGGATAATAATATCGTCGAATATGACCTGCAAGATAAGCCGCTTTTTAAGCTGCCCGACGATTCCCCGGCCTTGCAGGCTGTTGAGGAGATCGCCCGGAAGCTGGATCTATAAAAGGAGGCAATTGAGAAAGATCTACCGCAGTGAGTAAAGTTGGGAAAATGGCCCATAAGTTAGATCTGTAAAGGTGCATCTTGTAAAACGCGGAGGAAATTTTTGGGCGGAGGGGAGATGCAGCCATTGAAACTAAAATTTTGTGGCGGAGCCCGTACAGTGACGGGTTCCTGTTTTCTCTTGGAGGCCGGGGATAAAAAGTATCTAATCGATTGCGGTATGTTTCAGGGTGGGCGGGCCTTGCGGCGGCGCAACTTCCTTGATTTTCCCTTTGACCCGGCGGAGATTGAATGTCTTTTTTTAACGCATGCACATATCGATCATAGCGGGCTGATTCCCAAATTAGTGCGAGAGGGTTTTCAGGGCAAAATTTATTCAACGAGGGCAACAGTAGATCTTTGCCGCATCATGCTGCCGGACAGTGGCTATATTCAGGAGATGGAGGCGGAATGGGAAAATCGCAAGGCCCGCAGAGCCGGGCGTAGTGAAACCCCGCCGCTTTATACGATTGACGACGCCCGGGCAGCGCTGGAATATTTTGAGGGAATTGACTATAACGAATTTATTAACCTGTCCTCTGCATTATCTTTCCGCTTACAAAATGCAGGCCATATTCTTGGTTCGGCCATACTGGAGCTCTTTGTAGTGGAGGCGGGGGTAGCCAAAAAATTTGTTTTTTCCGGGGATTTAGGGAGAACAGGACAGCCGATTATCTGTGATCCGGATGTGATTGAAGAGGCTGACTTTTTGATAATGGAATCGACCTATGGTCAGAGGTTGCATGAGGAAGAAGGAGAAAAGGAAAATGTTTTGGCAGAGGTTATTATTTCTACTTTAAAACGAGGGGGTAATATTATTGTTCCCGCGTTCACAGTAGGGCGGGCCCAGGAACTCCTCTATATTCTCAATAAACTTATTGACCGTGGCAAAATTCCTGCACTCCCCATTTATATCGATAGCCCTATGGCTATTAAGACGACGGATCTATTTATTTGCCACAACGAATGTTTTGATTTGGAGATGCGGGCTTACCTGATCCGGGGAGAATGCCCCCTGCACTTTCCGGAGGTGACCTTTACCCCTAAGGTGGAACAATCTCGTGCGATTAATGAAATTAGGGGAGGAGCATTGATTATCTCTGCCAGCGGGATGTGTGATGCCGGCCGCATCAGGCACCATCTCAAGCACAACCTTTGGCGTCCTGAATCCACAGTTCTTTTCGTCGGTTATCAAGCCGAAGGTTCCCTGGGGCGTCGCCTGCTGGAGGGGATCCGGCGGGTAAGAATTTTTGGTGAGGATATTGTTGTACGTGCAACCATTGCCTCCATTCTTGGTTTTTCCGCGCATGCTGACCGGGATGAACTGCTAAAATGGGTGGGCAAGTTCAAGCGCAAACCTTCCCAGATTATCCTGGTGCATGGCGAAGACGAAGCCCTGGAAAACCTGGCGGCTTTATTGCGAGAACAGTTTCAGGTTGATGTTTATATTCCTTCCTACCTGGAAGAGATTGCCTTACTGCCGATGGGTCAGGAATTAGAACCTTCCCATGAGTACCTGACGCGTTTGAAGGCGCAACAGCTTTGGAGCAGGTGGGAAGAAAACATTTCACATTTCAATATTTGTTTATCTTCCTATTTAGAAGAGGAGAAAGACCTTGAATATCTCCTATCCTTTGAAAAACGTTTGGAGTTGCTCGTCCGTCAGTTGGAGCAGGAAATAGGAGAGATGCGCACTATACCCTTACTTTTCGGGCCTGCACCTTCTTTGGAAAATGACGGTATGCTTTTAGAAGATAGTGAACAGGAGCAGGATAAAAAAAGCAAATAACTGGTTAAGGCTACGCTTGCAAAAAAGCAGGCTTAAAAGAGCAAAAAGGACGATTAAGGTTGTTTTGTTGTAAAAGCAGGGCCAAAGAGGGCCAAAGAGGGCCAAAGGAGGTTTAGTTGTTTTGGAAAATTATTTATCTGCCCGGGAAATTCAGGAGATCATTCCCCATCGCTACCCCTTTTTGCTGGTTGACAAAATCCTGGAAATATTGCCGGGAGAAAAAGCGGTTGGACTAAAAAATGTAACTGTTAATGAGCCTTTTTTTCAGGGGCATTTTCCAGGAGAACCGGTAATGCCGGGGGTTCTGATTGCCGAGGCGATGGCACAGGTGGGGGCGGTGGCGCTGCTGAGCCGGCCTGAATTTAAGGGTAAATTGGCTCTTTTCCGCGGTATAGATAAATTGCGCTTTCGCGGGATAGTGCGGCCCGGTGATACCCTGATCATGGAAGTGGTTCTGACTGGCCTGCGGGGAGTTGTCGGACGGGGTAAAGGGAGGGCACAGGTCGAAGGTAAAAATGTTGCCTCCGGCGAACTGATTTTTGCCCTGGCAGAGAGGTAATAAGCTATTTTTTGGATCGATACTGTAGCTAAAGGGAGCATTTACTAGCATAAAATAATAGGCGTAAATTTTAGCAGTAAAAAAGAGGTTTTGCTATGCGTAAAATCTTAGTGGGAGAGTTTTCGTGCGTGTTGACAAGCACTAGGATTTATAATAGTATAAAAACAGTGTTTTGGATTTTTGAGTAGTTAACGGTTAAATGCAATCTTTTTTTTGGATAGGTCTATACTCTTATCCAGAGTGGGGGAGAGATGGGCTCAATGAACCCCGGCAACCGAATCTGCTTTGCTGGAAAGGGAGAAACAAAGACAGCGGCAGGTTGTCCGGTGCCAATTCCCTCGGGTCGGCTCGGCAGTTTTTTGTTGTCGTCCTGGGAGATAAGAGGAATTTCTGGTAGCCTCTTGCTAACCCGGGCAAGGGGTTTTTCATTTTTGGGCCTGGTATGCCGATTAAAAAAGGAGGGTGCAATAAAATGAAGCAAAATAGTGTTTATTTTACATCTGAATCTGTAACAGAAGGGCATCCGGATAAGGTTGCCGATCAGATTTCCGATGCCATTTTAGATGCGATTATGGATCAGGATCCTCAAGGGAGAGTTGCCGCGGAGACCCTGGTAACCACGGGGTTGATTCTCATCGCCGGGGAGATCACGACCGACTCTTACATAGATATTCCCGGCATTGCCCGCCAAACAGTCAAGGAAATCGGTTATACGCGGGCCAGGTATGGTTTTGACGGTGATACCTGCGCTGTGCTGACCGCCCTGGATGAACAGTCCCCGGATATTGCCCTGGGCGTTAACGAATCTTGGGAAATTAAATCTGGTGACAGCCGGGATGAGGCTTATGATCAAATTGGTGCGGGAGACCAGGGGATCATTTTTGGCTTTGCCTGCGATGAAACCCCGGAGTTGATGCCCCTGCCTATAGCTCTTGCCCATAAGCTTACCCGCCGTCTGGCCGAAGTCCGTAAGAAAAAGGTGCTTTCTTATCTGCGCCCGGATGGAAAATCCCAGGTTACCGTAGAATATTGTGATGGCAAACCCCGGCGCCTCTCGACGGTGGTCCTTGCTGCCCAGCACCGCGATGATGTGTCTTTGGCACGCTTACGGGAAGATTTAACGCGGGCTGTTATTCACGAAATAGTGCCTGCCGGATTGATAGATAAAGAAACCCGCATCTTAGTTAATGCCACGGGGCGCTTTGTCGTCGGCGGGCCCCAGGGCGACGCGGGCCTAACGGGCCGGAAAATTATTGTGGATACTTACGGTGGTTATGCCCGCCACGGTGGCGGTGCTTTATCCGGGAAAGATCCGACAAAAGTAGATCGCTCCGCCAACTATGCCGCCCGCTATGTGGCTAAAAATGTAGTCGCGGCCGGATTAGCGGGTAAATGCGAGCTGGAGTTGGCTTACGTCATCGGGGTGGCCCAGCCCGTATCTATCTTTGTGGATACCTTTGGTACGGAAAAAGTGCCGGTGGAGCTGATTGAAAAGCTGATTCGAAAACATTTCGATTTGCGGCCGGCAGCGATGATCCAGAAATTTAACCTGCGCCGTCCTCTTTACCAGCAGGTTGCTTCTTACGGGCATTTTGGCCGGGATGATCTCGATCTTCCCTGGGAAGAAACGGATCTGGCCCCACTTTTGCGCCAGGAGGCGCTAGCTTTCAAACAAGCCAGCTCCTAAAGTTTATGTCGATCGCCAAACTTTTATTGGACCTGCTTTACCCGCCCCGTTGTTTTTTTTGCGGTAGCTTATTGTTTGAACGGGATAATGATAAAAAAGGTTCCATGTTCAAGGGTGACATTACAATTGGCGGGTGGGAAGGGCTGCTTTGCCGTCGTTGTGCCGTGGAGCTGCCCTGGCTTGCCCGTTGTTGCCCGCGTTGTGCTTTTCCCCTTAAGGAAGAAAGTGAATTATGTGGATACTGCCGCAGTTTAAAATTTGTTTTTGACGAATGTGTAGCCCTGGGCAGCTACCGGGGGGAGATCCGCCAGGCTTTGCATCGCTTTAAATACCACGGCAAAAAATCACAGGCTCGCCCCTGGGGGCTGCTGCTCGCTGCAAAACTGTCCGCGTTGGTTTGGCTTTCTTCTGTAGATTTTTTGGTTTCCGTGCCCCTTTCCCGGCAGCGCTTGTTAAAGCGCGGCTATAACCAGGTTGCCTTGCTGTCTGCCGTAGTAGGAAAAGAACTGCACCTACCGGTGCGCGAAGTTTTGGAGCGGGTTAGGGATACACAGAGCCAAACAGGTTTGAACAGGAAGCAGAGAAGCGAAAACATCAAAGGGGCCTTTCGTTGCCGTGAAAGGTTGCAGGAGGGGTGCCACGTTCTACTACTAGATGACATTCTCACCTCCGGGGCAACAGTTGAAGAAGCAGCCCGCGTTTTAAAAACAGCCGGTGCCGGCAAGGTTAGCGTGGCAGTGCTGGCCCGGGCCTGAGACAAAGGCCGGAAATGTGTGTCAAAGGAACGGGGGTGGGTGCAACGGGGACGGTTCCCGTTGCACCCACCCCCGTGTGGCGAAACATGGGGCTTGACGCAACCTTCGCCGCTGCGGGGCTCTGTGTCAATACCCCCGTCCCCCTGACACATGTGTCAATACCCCCGTCCCCTTGACACACGCCGGTAGAGGAGGGTGAGCAGGCCGGCGAGAATGCCGGTCAAAAACCCGCCGATGTGTGCCCACCAGGCTACCATTTGTGCTGCAGTTGCCGCAGAGAAGAAGGCATTAAATATTTGCAAGAAAAACCAAAGAAAAAGGAAAAGAATGGCGGGAAGGCGTGCTGTAGTTAGGAAGAAACCGAGCGGGATTAGGGTGAGCACGCGGGCACGCGGAAATAAAATAAGATAAGCGCCGAGGATACCGGCGACGGCCCCGCTGGCCCCGATTGTCGGGATGGCAGATTGGGGATTGGCAACAATATGGGTTAAATTGGCGGCCAGGCCGGCCAGTAAATAGAAAAAAAGGTAACCGCTGTGCCCCATTAGATCCTCCACATTATCCCCAAAAATCCAAAGGTAAAGCATATTGCCCAAAAGGTGAAGCCATCCACCATGTAGAAAAATGGAGGTAAAAAGGGGTATAATGGAATATCCCTGCAAGTTCAAGTAATTGCTGGGAATTACGCCGAAACGAAAAAAAAGTTCTGCCAAATTTTCACTGCCAAGGCTTGATTGGTAGATAAATAGGACTATATTGACGAAGATCAGCAGAACATTTACATAAGGGTAACGCAGCGGCCTTATACTATCGCGTAAAGGGATCATCTCTTGAACTCCTTTGCGGTATCGTCGTGCCTTTTAAGCACGCCCTATTATTATAAGCCGGGTCCAAAGTTTTTACCATTAATATTCTAATTCTGAAGTTTTGGTTTGGAGGAAGATTTTTGTCTGGTAGCGAAAATGGCTGGAAAAGAAAGAAATCAACAGGGCAGGGCAAAACAGAGCAAAACAGGGCAAAACAAAGCAAAGCAGGATGGGGCAAAGTTACCTCTCCGGCTTATCTGAAAAAAATCCTGCGTGGGAAAAACCTGCGTCCCCGGCGTTCCCTGGGCCAGCATTTCCTCGTTGATGGCAATATCCTGGCAAAGATTATCGAAGCGGCAGAGTTGACCGCAGAAGATCTGGTTATCGACATCGGGGCTGGCCCCGGTGCTTTGTCCTTTCCCCTGGCAGAGGAGGCGGCCGGGGTTATTGCTGTGGAATGGGACGCCGGCCTGGCCGGCCTTTTAAGGGAACAGGCTACCTTGAGGGGGCTAGATAACCTTTTGGTGGTGGAGGGGGATGTGCGCCGCCTGGACTTATACCAGATATCGCGGGAGCATTGGGGTGAAAAAATATCCGGGGAAAAGGTCGGAAAAGCGGTTAAAATTGTAGCCAATCTCCCGTACTATTTAGTTACCCCCCTTCTTTTCCAACTTTTGCAGGGCCGCCTGGCACCGCAGCGCCTCGTGCTGATGGTCCAGCTCGAAGTAGCCCGGCGCATTTTGGCTGCGCCGGGAGGGAAAGAGTATGGCCTTCTCTCTGTTCTTTGTCAATATTATACAAAACCCCGGCTTTATTTTAAGGTTTCACGTCATGTTTTTTATCCCCCGCCTGCGGTGGATTCGGCCCTGGTGCTATTGGAAGCTTTACCTAAACCTGCCGTAAAAATAGCTGATGAAAAGATATTTTGGGAAATAGTGCGTGCTGCTTTTCAAAAAAGGAGAAAAACAATTCTTAATGCTTTGGAAGACGTGGGAGGTTATAGTAGGAATGATTGGGAGAAACTTCTTTTAAAAAAAGGTATCTCTTCCCGGCGGCGGGGCGAGACTCTAACCCTCGAGGAATTTGCAAACTTAAGTAAGATGTTTTATAATTAAATAAAGGTTTTCGTTTTGTGCCTGGAGGGAAATGATGAAAGAAGGCTAACCAACAATGATTTTTTGTAGCCCTACCAAGGGGAAGATGACTCTAGAGGAAGTTTTTACAGAGATTATAGGCTATATCAAAGAACAGCCCCAGGAACAATATAAATTGATTATTGGTACTGATTCTCAGATGCATCTCGAGGCCAAAGTGATCTTTGTTACGGCGATCATCGTACACCGGGTTGGTAAAGGCGGGCGCTATTTTTTTTGCAGAAAAAAGAAATATTTTATGCAGAGTTTGCGCCAGCGGATTTTTTTTGAAACATCCCTCAGCTTGGAAGTTGCCGGTAATTTCAACAATCTTCTTTCAGAAAATGGCTATACGGACCTTAATGTAGAAATTCATCTGGACGTAGGGGAAAAAGGTGAAACCAGGGATCTGATCAAAGAAGTGGTAGGCATGGTTATTGGCAGCGGTTTTCATGCTCGCATTAAGCCAGATTCTTACGGGGCGATGACCGTGGCCGATAGGTATACAAAATAAAAAAAGAGAGAAATTGCGAAAAACTATGATAATCTGCTTTAAAGGGGATTAAATAAGCTATTTATTTGACATTTTTCCTGATTTGTGGTAGAGTAGTGTTGAGGTGATGTTAGTATGGCCGTAAAGAATCCTCTGGTTAGAATCCGCAAAGAATTGGAATCCCACGTGGGGAAAAAGATAAAGTTGCGGGCGAACCGGGGGCGAAGAAAGACTTTTGAGAAGGTAGGGGTCCTGGAGAATACGTATCCTTCTATTTTCGTAATACGTGTTGACGAGAAAAACTATTTTCAAAGACTTTCTTTTAGCTATGCAGATGTTCTCACTTCTACAGTAGAGCTCAGGCTTCACGGTTACGGCGTTGATGACCAAAAAATTGCTTCCTGCGCCGGTGAATGAGCTTAATTTTAGCTCCCTAAATGTGTTAAACCACACCGGATGACACTTTAAATTTAATAATGTGTGCTCAATTATTCCCGTTTATCGTTAACGGGTTTTTTTTATAGCTTTTTCTTGTTAATAAGGAACTATTTTGCAAGGTAGGCATAATTTAAATCTAGCTTCAATATTATTAGATCGAGGAGTTGTATACCGTAGGGAAGGAGGAAAATGATGAGCCGGCGCGTAAAAAAAGAAAAAATAGATCTATTGACGACAGATCTTAATTATAAGGTACTGGTTGGGGAATCAGTTTTGCGCTTTTCTTTTACAAAAGAATTGCTGGTAGAAGAGGAGCCAGCCAGGGATAGGGGCAAACCTTTTCCACTGAACAATATTGTAGCCGGGGTTGACCTTACCACAGTGGATATTATTGGCAAAGACAGGGTCAGCTTACAGGGTAATTTAAGGGGGAAAGCCCTGTTTTACGGCCAAGGAGGGACCAGGGAGGTCACCTGGTCGGACGAGGAATTTTATAAAGAGGCCGGACTGCGGGGGGCGCAGGCCGGGATGGAGGTTAGCGCTCATGGCCGGATTGTATTTATCGGTGAGGAAGATCCCCCTTTGGAAGCGGAAGGGAGGTTACTTTATCAGTTAAATATTGAAATTGAAGTGTTACTAGCCCTGGTCGATCCCCAGCAACTGACAGTAGCGGTGGGAGTGAAGGATATTGCACCGGAAAAAGTAAGCCGCAAGGTCCTGGCGGTGGAGGAGCTGCTGGCAGAGCATATTTTTCATCTTGAAGTGACTAAAGAAACCGGGTTTTCAGAAGAATTGAGCTATGCTAAGATTATCGACTGTTTTTTGCCGGATTTTTCTTATGAATGGGGCCAGGGGACGATAGATTTCAAAGGAGAAGTAGTTGTAGCTAGCTTTGTTTTAGCAGGAGGAAAAGGCAATTTACAAGAAACCAGGCAGAAATTTGGCCAGCAACTGCCTTTCCCCGGACAGAAAAAGGAAGGGGTGCAGGTCAGGCTTTTCCCCTCAATTGGAGAAGCTACTTGTATCACCAGCGGTCAAGATGCACATTATCATATTACTGTTGACGTTTTTGCCAGGGTAACGCGGGTCATTCGCCAAGAGGTGATCGATGCTCTAGAGGGGGCAGCCGTAAAAAAAGAATATTTATTGCTGCCCAAAGTGTGGGGTGTTGTCGAAGAACCGTTAGAGCTGGTTCAAAAACTGGCTTTTAATTATCCCCGGGAAATTACTGCCGGCTTCTGCCGTTTTCGCAATTTGGATTGCAGCCCACAGGAAGACCGCCTCAGTGTAAATGGCTCACTAGGAAAAAATGTTTACTATTTTCCGGTGTCGGAGCATACTTCAAGATTCAGAAAAGAGGGGGCAGATGAAGCAGGGGAAGCAGATGAGGCAGGAATAGCAGAAATGGAAGAGATGGCAGGTGCGGCGGGGATGCCAGAGGCGGCAAGTTTGCCGGATGCGCCGGCCCAGGTTTTACCCCATGTGCTTAAAGTCGAAGACACCTTTTTTAGCGATCTTTACCTGCCAGGCGTTAACCCGCATGCGGAGACGACGATTTATTTTCAGCCGCGGGGCACGGAATATGTGCCGGCAGATAATGACACTTTGCAGATCAGTCATCTTTTAATGGAGATAAAGGCCTGGGAAATACAAGAAGTGGCCATAGTTGTTCCTTCGCGGGTGCCTCCGGGAACGAGTATGGTTATTTATGCGGTGAGACCCGGTGATACACTTTTAAAAATTAGCCGGGCCTATGGATTAAAAACAGGGGTGATTGCTGCTGCCAATGAACTGGAGGAAGATGCCGGCCTGCAGGCCGGGCAAAAGCTGTTGGTGCCATTGATGCACGGGGAAGGCACGCCCGGATAAGACCATAAATGATTCCACTGCAAATAGAGTTTATGCAGTAGAAGCATAAATTGGTGTTACGCTTTTTAATGAATAGTATTCTTGCAGGCCGCCATTTTATTGGCGGCGATTTTTTTCGCGGGCTTTCAACAATTGCAAAAGAGGAAGGCCCAAAGCTAGAACGGCCACACTTTCTCCCAGGCCAATGGTTAGGACGGTGGGCCAGTAAGGGATACGGAAAAAAATGAAAAGGTAGAGGCTGACCAGAAAAGCATTGCAAAGGATCGGGCTCAAGTAGGCCAGATAATTACGGCGCAAAAAATAGGTAAGCCCGGCGGCAATCAACGTGGTCAGGCTACCGAAAAAAATATCTACGGCCCCAAAAGGACCTAGCAGGTTGGCAAGCAGGCAGCCCAAAAAAAGAGCGGGGATTGCTTCCGGGTAAAGAATGGGTAAAAGGGTTAATGCTTCGGAGACACGTACCTGCACCGGGCCAAAACTGATTGCTGCCAATAAAAAAGTGAAGGCGGCATATAGGCCGGCGATTGCTCCGATGCGGGCAATTTGTTGGGTTGTAGGCTTAAACCGTCTCATTTTAAAGCACTCTCCTTTTAAGCATCATCTTATTATACACAATTTATAAAATGCCATAAATGCATTGGAATCACAATGTATTTTAATAATCATCCCTGCCGTAAAATATTTCCCCCCGATTATTCTTGCAAGAAGCAGTCATTCTCTTGACACGCTTCTACAGTAAAGGTATTATCTCCTTAAAGCCTGTGAAGGCATTGAGTCCGCAATGATATGAAAATCTTACCGCTTTACCCGTAAGGAATGTTGGGCCAGAAAACATAAAGGGGGTGCCCTAAGTTTGGTAAAGAAAACTTATGAGGAAATTAACGCCAGGATCAGGGCCGGGGAGGCAGTTGTGGTTACTGCAGAAGAGGTGATTCCCCTGGTCCGTGAGCAGGGTCTGGAGAAGACAGCGGCGACCGTTGATGTGGTCACTACCGCGACTTTTGGCCCGATGTGTTCATCGGGAGCTTTTTTAAACCTGGGGCATTCACAACCCCGGATGAGAATGAGCCAAATTTATTTAAATGGCGTAGAGGCTTACGGCGGTCTGGCGGTAGTTGATGCTTACCTCGGGGCTACCCAGATCCCGGAAACGGATCCGGGCAATAAGTTGCATCCCGGTGAATTTCGTTACGGCGGTGGACATGTCCTGGAGGATCTGGTTGCGGGCAAAGAGGTGCTTTTAGAAGCCAGGGGTTACGGTAGCGACTGTTACCCCGGCAAGCAGTTGGAGAAAATGATCCGCCTGGCTGATATTCCCCAGGCCATACTCTACAACCCCCGCAATGCCTATCAAAACTATAATGTGGCGGTGAATGTTTCCGGGCAGACCATCTATACCTATATGGGCATTCTCAGGCCCCACCTGGGCAATGCGAACTATAGCACGGCGGGGCAGCTTTCACCCCTTTTGAATGACCCTTATTATCGAACCATCGGCATGGGGACGAAGATATTTTTGGGGGGCGGTGTTGGTTATGTGAGCTGGTTTGGCACCCAGCATTCTCCTGCTGCTGCCCGCGGCGAAAATGGCGTGCCGCTTACCCCGGCTGGCACTCTGGCGGTAATGGGGGATCTGAAGCAGATGTCCCCCCGTTGGCTGCGGGGTGTCAGCTTTATGGGCTATGGCGTCTCCCTCATGGTAGGCATAGGTATCCCCATTCCTATTTTGGATGTGGAGATTTTGAAACATACTGCTGTGAGCGACGCCGAGATTTTTGCCCCGGTTGTGGACTTCAGCGAAGCTTATCCCCAGGGCCGGAGCGAAACGCTGGGGCAGGTTAGCTATGCCCAGCTCAAAAGCGGGGAAATTACGATTGGGGAAAAGGTCGTTCCTACGGCCTCCCTTTCCAGTTATCCCGGAGCCCTGGAGATTGCTGAAATTCTCAAAGCATGGATCCAGGGCGGGGAATTTCTACTGACTGAACCTGTTTTTACGCTTCCCCTCAACATGGAAGACATTGACTATAAAGGTCTTGCTTAAATTATTTCCAGCCAGAACGAAGGATGCAGGTGAATATATTTGGAGGTGCCCTCCATGAAAAAAAAGATCGTCTTATATTTTCCCCCGACAGTGACTGAACAACCTTTTACCTATTACTTGATCAAAGACTACAATCTTATGATCAATATTCTGAAGGCCAATATCAACCCCCATAAAGAGGGGCGTGCTGTGGTGGAGATCAGTGGCGATGAAGATGATTTCCAGGCCGGGGTAGATTTTTTACAGTCCAGGGGAGTAAAGATTCTACCTTTGGAACAAGAGATTGTCTGGATCGAGGAGCGCTGCACCCAGTGCGGTGCCTGTAGTGTAATCTGCCCGGCTGGCGCACTGGTTGTGGAAAGACCATCCATGAAGGTTAAATTTTATAGTGAAAAATGCATTGTTTGTGAGCATTGCCTGACGGCCTGTCCCTCGAGGGCCATGGAGGCACGCTACTAAAATGCAGACCTCCCGCAGAGATTACCGGCAGGATCTTTGTCCCGCGGGAATGAAATCTTTTACAGTCACCGTCAAGGAAACCGATCTTTGGATTGCGGTGGACCTGGAGTCGTATGCCGCGGATTTGCCGGAAAAAGTGGAAAATTATGTTTGGCGGCAGAGACGTCTTTTAGAGGGCTACCTTCAAGAAGATCCTTTATTTGCCAGGACATTACACCCCTATTTTGCTCCTGCCGGTGCCCCGCCGATTGCCTTGGAGATGGTGCGGGCAGGGAATCTGGCCGGTGTGGGCCCGATGGCTGCTGTGGCCGGTGCTTTTGCCCAGTTTAGCGGCGAATGGCTACTCAAAGCTTGCCGTGAGGTCATCGTGGAGAACGGCGGTGATATTTTCCTGTGCTGCAGCCAGCCGGTCAAGGTGGGGGTTTTTGCCGGGGAAACATTTTTTGACCGGGGGCTGGCGGTAAAAATTAAACCCCGGAAGAAACGCTGTGGTATATGTACTTCTTCCGGTACGCTGGGCCACGCCTACAGCCGGGGCCGGGCGGATGCGGCTGTCATTCTGGCCGGCGGGGCTGCCCTGGCCGATGCGGTGGCGACAGCCGCGGCCAATATGGTTCAGGTTCCCGGGGATCTTAAAAAAGCACTCCTTTTTACGCGGGGTATTCAGGGGGTTAAGGGGGCCCTCCTCATTTTGGAGGATAAGATGGCCGCCTGGGGCCGCATTGAATTGATCTAAAGATTTTGCTCAGGTGTGTGCGTGCGGTGGCGGATCGCCCGCGATCAGCGGCACGAAGCGGCAACCGCAAAGGCTGTGTTGTGCCTGGCTGTCCCCGTCCCTGATAATGAGCACAAGCTCTTGTTGATTGGTATCGCCAAGAGGCAGGACGAAGCGTCCTCCTGCCGGGGACAACTGTTCAAAAAGGGCCGGGGGGATAGCGGGGGCTGCTGCGGCGGCTAGAATACCATCAAAAGGGGCTTCTTGCGGCCATCCTTGCGTGCCGTCGCCGGTTTTGTAAGAAATGTTTTTATAGCCCCTTGCCTCGAGCGTTTTTTTTGCCCTGCCTGCCAAAGCAGGAAAGCGTTCGATCGTATAAACATGTGCAGCCAGTTCAGCAAGTATAGCCGTTTGGTAACCGGATCCGGTTCCTATTTCCAGAATTTTTTCAGTGCCGTCTAGCTGTAAAGATGCTGTCATCAGGGCAACGATATAGGGCTGGGAGATGGTTTGTTCCAGCTCCAGTGCCAAAGGATGATCCCCGTAAGCGAGGTGCCTTTGCTCAGGGCAGACAAAGAGGTGGCGTGGCACCTTATTGAAAACGGCCAAAATCTTTTCGTCCTTAATGCCGCGAGCGAACAGTTGTTGGTTAACCATGCGGGCACGCTGCCGCGCGTAGATTTCCTCTTCCAAGGTGGCTCACCTCCGCAAGTAGGGCTTATTTAATACTTGTGCCTTGTATATGAAAAATATATACGTCCATTGCTGCCTGCTACCAAACCTTTTTGTCAGGGTTACGGTTACTGTCAAGTTCATTATAAGGGCCCTTTCTTCTAAAGGCAAGTTAGATGTTTCAGCTTTGTAAATTCATAAAATTACTACATTGGAATTAAAAATCATAGAGGGTGGTGAAACAATTGTATTCTATTGAACAGGGGCCTATCCGTCCTCCCAGCGAAGCAGAAAGTCTTTTTATCAGGGTTACGCGCAACTGCCCCTGGAATAAATGCTTGTTTTGTCCTGCCTATAAAGGGGAAAAATTTTCCCGGCGAACGGTTGCAGAAATAAAAGAAGATATCCTTGCCCTGCAAGAAGCGCAGCAGAAAGTAAAGTCCTATGCTTTAAAGCTGGGCGAAGGGTTAAATATCACCGGGAAAACGTTGGAGGTCATCTACCAACAAGAACCCGGACTGTTACCAGTTGCTTTTTGGCTCTATCGCGGCAGCAAAAATGTTTTTCTGCAGGATGCCGATAGCCTGGTGATGCCGGCAGAACAACTGGCGGAGGTCCTCTCTTTTATCAAAGAACAGTTTCCTGCAGTGGAGCGCATTACAACTTATGCCCGTTCTAAAACTGTCAGCAGGCGAAGTGTTGCCGAACTGCAGATGATCCGGGAGGCAGGCTTGGATCGGGTCCATATTGGATTGGAAACGGGCCACGATCCTCTTTTGGCGTTTATGTGCAAGGGCGTCACTGCTGCCGAGCATATTGAGGCCGGCTTGAAAGTTAAGGAGGCCGGTTTAAACCTCAGTGAATATGTACTCCTGGGGCTTGGCGGGCCCCCAATGTGGCGGGAACATGCCCTGGATACCGCTGCAACCCTCAATGCAATTGATCCGCATTTTATCCGTATCCGTACCTTGACGGTGCGGGAGGGGACCCCCTTAGAGAAAAAAATTCAAGCGCAGGAGTTTAAGCTTTTGGATGATGATGGCGTTGTCCGGGAAGAAAGGCTCCTGCTGGGAAATCTCCGGGTCAGTAGCTACTTGATTAGCGATCACATTCTCAATTTATTGGAAGAAGTGGAAGGTAATCTAGCCCAAGATCAAGAAAAAATATTAGGGGTGATCGATAGGTACCTGTCGATGTCCGGGGAAAAAAGGTCCAATTTTCGCATTGGGCGCAGGCTTGGACTTTACCGTTTTTTAAGGGATATGGGGGACGCGGGGCGTTACGCTCAGGTGGAGGCGGTTCGCAAACGCCTGTTAGCGGAGGGCCGTGATGAGAAGGAATTTCTTGAACAGTGTTGCCACAGATACGTTTAAATTTAGCAGGTATACGAGGAGGCTTTGCATAATGTCCAAACCAGATGCCGCGGGGGGAGAAGCTTTCCATTACCGGAAAAAAACAAACAAATGGTGGCGAACCGGCGTGTTGGCCATAAGTTTTATTTTGGCCGGTTTTATCTTGGGACAAGCAGTAAGCGTTGGTTCAACCACTGCTCCCGGTTCAGAAGGCGATCCTTTGGTTACAGTTAGCTGGGTCAAATCCACAATTTCCCAGTACCTGCAGGAGGAACAAAGCCACCGGCAGCAGCTAGCAGAACGTTTGCAAAAATTGGAGGAAGCTGTAACGAAGCAGCCTTTTCCTGCAGAAAATACCTCCAGCACCCGGGGCCTTGAAATTGTGAGCGCTGCTGCCGGAGAAAAACTGCTTACCGGCACCGGAACGGAGATCATCCTGCGCAGCGGGCGGGCCAAGGTATTGGCAGGTGCCGGCGGGGGGCTTTCTGACCTTACTGCCGGGGGCGACCTTACCACAGGTCAACAAATAAAAAGCAACCATCTCCTGCTTTCTGCCCGTGATGATGGGCGCGGTGCAGTGTTGGAATCACAGGCTATCTTTTTAGTGCACGGCGGATATAGAATAGAATGAGGGGCAGAATAGGCCAGAACCCAAGGATGGCGGGAAGGGGATGCCACATTGACTGTAATTGCCCTTTCGGGCTACTATGGTTTTCATAATGCCGGTGACGAAGCCATCCTGGAGGCGATTATTGCTGCTTTTCGCCGCTATCAGCCGGATGTAAAGCTAGTTGTTTTTTCTGCCGATCCGGCCTTTACCTGCAAGGCTTATCAAGTGGAGGCTGTTTCAAGGGTTTACCTTCCCACGCTGGTCAAGACCCTGCGCTCTGTCGATTTACTGGTTAGCGGTGGCGGCGGGCTGTTGCAGGATGTGACCAGTCTTCGCTCCGTCCCCTATTACCTGGGCGTGATGGAGTTGGCCCGGCTGATGGGAACAAAAGTGGCTGTCTTTGCCCAGGGCGTGGGCCCGCTGCGCCATTACTGGAGCCGGCACTGGGTGCAAAAGGTGCTTTCCAGGGTGAACTTTATCAGCGTGCGCGATGCTGCCTCCGCCCGGCTTTTAAAAGAGCTCGGGGTGAAGAAAACGATAGAAATAACGGCAGACCCGGTTTTTTCATTAGGGCCGGTTCCGCAAGCAGAGGTTGCTGCTTTCCGGAAAGCAGCCGGCTTGCAAAAAACGCCGGAAGAGCTGCTGGTGGGGATCGCCCTGCGTCCTTATCCCGGGGAAAAAATTTTTGACGAAAAACTATTTGAGATCATTGCGCGAGGTTGCTATTATTTAAAAAAAGAATTTGGGGCAAAATTGCTTTACCTGCCCTTTCAACTGAAAAAAGATTTGCCTTTGGCCCGGGCGCTGGCTGCCGGGGATCTATCCCGCGGGGTGGTTTTTGAAGATAACCTTTCCCCGGGCGATCTTTTAAAACTGGTGGGGAGCCTGGATCTGTTGATTGGAATGCGTTTGCATGCCCTTGTTTTTGCTGCCCTCTGCGGGGTGCCCTTTGTTGCTTTGCCCTATGATCCGAAGGTGAACGCCTTCCTGGAGAACATGGGGGAGGAAGCCGCTTTTCCCCTGCAAGAGTTAACCCTGCAACAGCTATTGGGTAGCTTTAAGAATGCCCTTTTCAAGGGAAGGAAACGTGAAGAAAACAGGCAGTTAAACCTAAAAAGACAGAGGCAGAAGGTGGAAGAAACAGTGGAGAAACTTTTTTTATTGGCACAAAAGTCCAAAAGGCGCTAAGGATGAAACAATTTAGACCAACAAAAGGGTTGTATTGCTCCAGGCGTGTTCTTCTGATATGATTAAAACAATTCTTAATCAGGTAGCTCTAAAATGGTTTCCCGGAAAGGGAGGAGGTGCCGGCCCGGATATTCGCCAGCCGGGCAAATAATTATGATTGCCGTTAAAGTAAAAGGTGTAGGATTAGACCAGCAGCAAAACCCCCTTCTCCTTTTAATGGATCAGGATGAAACGATGGTTTTACCGATTGGGATCGGGCTCGGGGAAGCACAAGTGATCTCCCTCAAACTGGATGGCTATATATTGCCGCGCCCGCTGACTCACGATTTGATCGTTTCCCTTTGTCAGAAATTGGGCGTTACGATCCAGAAAATTGTTGTTAATGATATCCGTGAGGGAACTTATTATGCCCAGATATTTTTAAAAAAGGACGGCGAGGAGATCGTCGTCGATTCCCGGCCCAGCGATGGTGTAGCACTGGCTTTAACCAGCGGGACGCCGCTTTTTATCACAGAAAAGGTTGCCGCCCACTCTCTACCCTTTGAAGAAGTGTTAAAGGGCAGTTTAGAAGATATTTTTGGCGAAGACGACGACAATATTCTGCATTGAGCCATGAACAAGACACGCAAAACTCTTTAATGGGGAAAGGAAAGATCTTCCCAGGTGGAGGGTATTAGCTGGTGCCCTTCCAAAGCGGCAGCGCAAGTTTCCAGGAGCAGGTCTATGCGGCTGAAAAGAACAGGCTTTTTCTCCACCTTTTCCTGTTTTTGTTCGATTGGACCGAAAGGAACAAAAAAAACCCCGTTTTTTTTCATCAAAGAAGAGATACATTTTAAAGACAGCCCCGGTATATTTTGTGGAGCCGTGATTAGGACCAAAGGAGGGCGAGGACAGTCTTCTGTGGTTATTTCCTCCAAGCAGGCCAGCAAAGCTTCCGAATTGGGAGCTAACACGAGAAGATCCAGGAAGGTTTGCTGGGGAGTAGAAAAATCTATGTCCTGGTCAACTCCTGTTGAAGAAGCTCTCCCGTGTTTTAAAAATTTCCCCCGGTTTGTTTTAAAATCCGGGGAAAGAATGCCCTGCAATCTTTTCAGGATTTCCCCCTTTTTCTCCGCTGGATCTAAAAGAATAATAAAAACCTCTGCACCAGCAAACAGGATTTTTTTAATTTCTTGCAAAATAGTATTATTGGCCAGTTGGCTAATGGTCAGCGCAAAGCCTACTTTTTCCCCAAACAGCATTTTTGTGCACCCTCCTGTAGCGTCACCCTATATTATGCTGGTTGCTAAAGGTTGGTGTCCGCCTCTTAAAGATCGAGCAGATTTTCCAGGCCGTAAACGAGACCCTTGAGCTTAACGATATTTTTAATGGCGAGGATCACCCCGGGCATAAAGGAGCTGCGATCATAAGAATCGTGTCGAATGAGCAGGGTTTGTCCCTGCCCGCCAAATATTACTTCCTGATGGGCGATGAGGCCATTCAGCCGGACGCTATGTATATGTACTTTTTCTTGCATGGCTCCCCGGGCCCCCGGTAATTTGAGCAGCTCTTCATTCAGGGGGGGCTCTACCCGCCGTTCCAGGGCGATCATCTCTGCTGTTTTGAGAGCTGTTCCCGAGGGGGCGTCTATTTTTTTGTCGTGGTGCAGCTCGATAATCTCCACTTGGGAGAAAAAGCGTGCTGCCGTGGCGGCGAATTTCATCATTAATACGGCTCCCAGGGCAAAATTAGGGGCAATCATGGCGCTAAGGCCGGTTTTTTCCACTTGCTGGCTGACACGCGCCAGGTCGACCTGAGTGATGCCTGTGGTTCCCACCACAGGACGAACCCCGCATTGCAGGGCAGTTTCGATGTTTTGCATGACGACGAGAGGGGTGGTAAAATCTACCAGCACCGCCAACCGCTGTTTTTTCAAGTTTTCCGGGGTGAGTTTTTCAATGGGGATGTCTAGCGGTTGTTTTCCCAGGATCGTGCCCAGATCTTCTCCTGCATCTAGAAGATCAAAAGCCCCGGCTAGCTCCAGCCCTTCCTCTTGTAAAATGGCCCGGCAAATCTCCTGCCCCATACGTCCACAGGCTCCGCTGACGGCTACACGCAATCTTTCCATAAGAAAATCCCCTTTTTCACTATATTCTCCTATAAGCGCCAAAAGATGTCAAGATTCTCCTGCAAGAATTTATGCAGCAGAATGTAATTTTTGCAGTGGAATCATTCATAGCCTTATAAAAAGCAGGGCAAATTATGAAGGAATAGGAGGGTGTCAAACAAATGGTTTTGAAGATCGGGATCAACGGTTTCGGCAGGATTGGCCGTGTAACTTACCGGGTTCTTTTGGAAAATGAAGGTGCCGAGGTTGTAGCAGTAAATGATCTTACAGATAGCAAAACTTTGGCACACCTGCTGCGCTATGATTCTTTATATGAGCGGCTTCCCTTTGCCGTGCAGGCTGGCAATGGTTCAATCTATGTCGGTGGAAAAGAGATCCAGACCTTTTGGGAAAAGGATCCGAAACACGTTCCCTGGGGCGAGCTGGGCGTGGAGGTGGTGATTGAAGCCACCGGAGTTTTCCGCGATAGGGAAGGTGCCGGGCGTCATTTGAGGGCAGGGGCAAAACGGGTGATCGTTACAGCTCCCATGAAGGATGCTGATTTGACGGTAATCATGGGTGTTAATGAAGAAGAATACCAGCCGGCCAAGCACCGTATTCTATCCAATGCTTCCTGCACAACCAATGCGCTGGCGCCCATTGCCAAGGTTCTACAATGTAATTTTGGGATAAAAAAGGCGCTGATCAACACGACCCATGCTTATACTAACGATCAACGCTTGTTGGATTACCCTCACGGGGATTTGAGGCGATCCCGGGCCGCTTTCCTTTCGCTGATACCGACTTCTACCGGCGCGGCACGGGCCGTGGGTGAGGTTATCCCGGAGCTGCAGGGGCGGATCGATGGTTTTGCCGTCCGTGTCCCCGTCCCGGTCGTTTCTTTGTTAGATTTAGTTGCCGTACTGGAAATAGAAGATGTGACTGCGGAAGAAGTCAATGCCGTGCTGCAGCGGGCGGCAACAGAGATGCCCGGGATCATTGCCTATAGTGAAGAGCCGCTGGTATCCGTCGATTACAGGCGCAGCCCCTACTCCAGCGTGATAGACGGCCTCAGCACGATGGTAGTCGGCGGGAATATGCTACGGGTGACTGCCTGGTACGATAACGAATGGAGCTATTCCAGCCGCATTGCGGATTTGGCCCTTTATCTAAGAGCGCGGGAAGGAGAAGGGCCAGAGAAGGAAAAAATGACGGCAGGAAGTGGCCGGTTAAAAATCGAATAAAAGATGGGTGGAGCCTGATTTGTGATCGGGCTTGCTTCGTGGCAGCGTTTGGTTCGGGCTAGCGTTCAATTCAAAGATTGATTCTACTGCATAAAATCTATAAAATTAAATAATTTTTAGTAGGATGACGAAAAATTGGGTAATAATATTTTTCAAACTAAGGGATAGGGGGTCAAGTCGTTGGGCAGAATTTTGGAACTGGCCTTGAGTGGGCTGCCGCTGTGGTGGGATACGGGAAATCTGGAGCTTCTTTTTGGCCCGGAAAAAAAAGTTTTGGTGCCGGCGGTGCGCCGGCTGGCAGAGATGCAAGACGTGCTTTACCAGGACGGGGAGTTGGCAGCGGGCGGTGGCCTGGAAACGGGCGGCGGGTCGGGAGCGGGCGGTGAACCGGGAGCGTATGGTAGTCCGGAAACGGGTCGGAAAGCAGTACAGGAGGAGGGCACAGGTGCGGCGGAGCGTGCGCTTTATTTTATGTATCGCGCCCTTAGTTTGCCCGAGCACGAAATGCTTTTTGAAAAAAACGGCATACGCTATGACATTACAGTCTTAATGCCCGGCAGCATCGAAGCGGAGTGCATCAAAACGGTTGGCCATTATCACCCTGTAAAACCGGGGGCTGCTTGCACTTACCCGGAGGTTTATGAAGTGCTTCACGGGCAGGCTCGCTATCTCCTGCAAAGGCCCTGCTGCCTGGAAGAACCACAGGAAGGCCTGGAACAGGTAATTGTAGTTTCGGCGGCAGCAGGAGACAAGGTCCTCATTCCCCCTGATTTTGGCCATGTGACCATCAATCCCGGCCCGGATTTTTTGGTTATGAGCAACCTGGTTGCGACAGACTTCGAATCGGTTTACTCGCCCTTGCAAGAAATGGGCGGGGCCGGTTATTTCGGGTTGGCCTTTCCCGTTGAAAAAAAGGATAATTACGGGGGCAGCGGTATCGCCGGCAGTGAACCGGTTTTTAAGCCCAATCCGTGCTATGCCTCCCTGCCGCCGCTTATCACGGCAAGACCGCAGGAGCTGCCGCAATTTTCGCTGTTGAAAAACTTTCCCCAGTATAGTGCTTTTGTAGAGAACCCCGCTCATTTTTCCTTTTTAACGCATCCTGAAAACTATGCCGCTGATTTTCAAAAGTATCTGCAAAACATTTTATGATTCTACTGCCTAAGCTCTATTTGCAAGGCGTGCGCTGAAATCAGCGTTCCTTTGACTGACAATTTTTTGCCCGGGCCCATTGAACGTCCCCTTCAAAAGGCCCTAAAAAATGCCGTCCGGCCATTTTTGCTTTAAAATTGTGGTGTCTTCATGGGCTGATTTTTACAGCTCCCGCCCCAGCAAATTTCGTTTTATGCGGCAGAATGTAATTTTTGCAGTGGAATTATTTTATAAATAAATTTGTTTTTTGAGGGCGATAGCCCTTTACATTTACGGTTATCTTGACGATATCTATTTAGAAGGTAGAATGCTGAAAAGAACAAAATATTTTAAGGAAATCAATAAAGGGTGATCGTTATGAAAATTAACCGTCCGGATGTTATCAATTTGGTGCACAAGATCTACAAACGGGAACAGGTACACGGAAAAACTGGTCAGGTTGAAAAGAATGATGCTTTATCCAAAGATCGCCTTGAAATCTCCGCCAGCAGCGAAATGTTAAAAACAGAACTAAGCCGGTTGGCGGAGCCCGATGCTTCCCGTTTGGCGAAGACCGAAGAGTTGGCGCGCCGGGTGGAGGCAGGGGAATACCGGGTTGATTCCAGGAAACTGGCAGAGGCGATGCTTAAATACATGGAAACGGATGGGGATAAAGATGGTTAGTTTCCGTTGGACTGAACTGTTGGACAAGGAGGCACAGCTTCTCGCCAAAATGATCGTTCTGGAAGAGAAAACGACCCCTCTTTTACTGGAAGGGGAAGGGTCGGCCGGAGAACTGCAAAGCCTTAATTTTAGCAAAGAAGGGCTTATTATTCAGATGCAGGAGCTGGAACGGCAACGGCAGGAAGCAACTCCTCCCGGGCTTACCCTCCAGGCGTACATCACCAAAGAAAAACCCGGTGACGCCCGGGAGTTGGAGGCGTTGCGGACACGCCTTAGGAAGTTGCAGATCTCCTTGCGGCGCAGGCAAAAGATAAACAACTATCTGCTGCAAAGCAACTTAAGCTTTGTGGAGCATGTTTTAGGCATATTTTCTAAGGCTGGTGACAGGTCTCTCTATGCGGCCGGGGGAGAGGTCCAGGAAAAAGGCCGGGGTTCTTTTCCCGCTGCAGTGTTGGATGATCAAGCTTAAGCAGGATGATCAAGTTTAAAAGGGAGAGCGAAAATGAGCAACAGTACTTTTGGCAGTTTTGAAATCGGGCGCCGGGCCATTCATGTGCAGCAAAAAGGGGTGCAGGTGACCGGGCAAAATATTGCGAACGCCAATACGGAGGGTTACTCCCGGCAGGTGGTGCATATGAAGGCTTTGGTCCCGCCGGCTGTGCCGGGCGTGGTAACGCCGCCCGGCTACGGTGTCGAGGTTGCCGACATCGATCGCGTGAAAAGCGAATTTTACAGGGGGCAGATCATGAAAGCTGTGACAGCCCAGCACTACTGGGAACGTTTGGGGCAAACAGTAGACGGGATCGAGGCTATTTTCCAGGAACCGGGGGAGAACAGCATCAACGTTTATCTGAACGAATTTTTCGATGCCTGGCAGGAGCTCAGCGTAAATCCGGAAAGCTACGCAGTGCGGATCAGCCTGCGCGAACAAGCGGTTTCTCTCACCAGCCTCGTGCGGGACATCTACGAACGCTTGGATGAGTATAAATTTGACGTGGAAAAGGAAATGGAGACCGCCGTCAACCAGATTAATTCGCTTGCGGCGGAGATTGCCGGGCTTAATGAAAAAATTTCTTACTTGCAGGCTTTAGGGCAAAAATCCAATGAAATGCTGGATGATCGGGATTTGCGCCTGCAGGAACTCAGCGGGTTTGTGAATATCCGCGTGATCCAGAGGGCGAACGGTTCCCTGGAAGTGTTGGCCGGCGGGCGCCTGCTTCTACACGACGATCGCAGCTTCCCCCTGGCGATGAAGACCCTGGAGGTTGATGAAAATGGCAACGAGGTTGGTGACGATGAAAGCGGGCGGCAGGTTGCCGTTATTGTCAACAGCCTTGGTGCAGAGCTTACTGTAGAGGGCGGGGCCCTGGCGGGCATGCTGGAATCCTATAATGAAGTTTTCCCCCGCTACCAGGGCAGTTTGAATGAACTTGTTTCTGCTTTGGTAAAGGAAGTTAATGCCCTCCACCGCCGGGGTTATGGCCTGGATGGGAAGGGACCTGTTTTTGATGAGAACGAAAATCTAGTTGAGGGCCTTAATAATTTTTTTGAACCTATTACTGGCGAAGATCTAATCAAAAATGCAGCGCGCTATTTTAAAGTAGCTGAAGAAATTCTTGAAGATCCCGGCAGGATCGCTGCCGCGGTTGATGAAGAAGGCGATCCCCCCGCTATTTCCCCCGGCGATGGCAGCAACGCCCTGGCGATTGCCCGCCTGCGCGAGGCACTGGTACTGGGGGGAGAAGATGAAGGGCACACTACTACCTTCCATGATTTCTACCGTGCTATGATTGCCGACCTCGGTGTAGAAGGGCGGGAAACGGGGCGCATGCTGCAGTCAATTACCTCTGTGGCCGCAAGATTGAGGGAACACGAGGAGGCGATCTCCGGGGTTTCCCTCGACGATGAAATGATCAATCTCGTGCAGTACCAGCATGCCTATACTGCTGCAGCACGCTTTCTTAATGTGTTTGACGAGATGCTTGGCCTCTTGCTCAGTGAACTAGGACGTTGAAAAAAGGTATAAAAGGGGGTAAGGATTTTGCGTGTAACCCACCGTATGATGGCTCAATCAGTGAGCCGCAATGTACAAAATAATCTTTATGCCCTGGAAAAAAGGGCAGCGCAGCTTTCTTCGGGGCTTTGTTTCAACCGCCCCTCCCAGGATCCGGCTGGCACCTATAAAGTGATGCGGATCTCGGGGACGGGTTTATACCGCAATGAACAGTACCAGCGCAATATTGGGGAAGGCATCACCTGGCTGACAGTTACAGAAGACGCTTTGATGGAGTCGATTGATGTCTTGCAGCGGCTCAAAGAGCTCACTATTTACGCTGCCAACGGTGCCTTAACACACGAGGACCGCAAAATGATCCAGCCGGAGGTTGAAGAAAGTTTTTATCAATTAGTTGGTATCGGTAATACAGAAGTGAACGGCCTCTATATTTTTGGCGGCTATAAAACCCAGGCAGTTCCTTTCGAAATTGTCAACGATCCCGGTAATCCCGGAATCATTGGCGTCAAGTATTTAGGTGATGATGGAAAAAGAAAAATAGAGATAACGCCCAGCCAGGAGCTGCCGGTTAACCTGACGGGTTTGGAGGCTTTTGGAAAAATAACCGGTGAAGTAGAAGAGGAAGATAAGGTAAAGCTTTTTGCAACGGTTGGCGAGCTGCTGGCGGCCCTGAAGAATGATGACACAGAAGCACTAGGCGGGGACATCCTTAAGGAAGTGGATGATTGCCTGGATCACCTTTTACAGCAATGTGCCGAAATAGGAGCCCGGGAGGAGAGGCTCAGCTCTACGGAGCAGCGGTTGCTGAGCGAGCACATTCACCTTCGTGAACTTCGTTCCAAGATCGAGGATCTGGATCTGGCGGAAGCCATTACCGAATTTACAATGCAGAAAAATGCTTACACAGCAGCGCTTTCTACGGGTGCACAGATGATATACCCCAGCCTGGTTGACTTTCTACGTTAAATATTGCCGGAAGGAAGGATAGTCGTGTTGGATTTGAAATTAAAAAAGAAAGACAATAAACAAACCCCAAAAGATTTTGCCCCGGGAAGGATTTATTTTAAACAGGGGTTGCCGGGTTTGGAAAACTTCCGGGAATTTATTTTACAAGTTGTTGCAAATGCCCCCTTTTTTTATCACCTGCAGTCTACTGCAGAAGAGGCGGTCGGCCTTTTTTTATTAGATCCCTTTCCCTGTTTCCCCGGCTACAGTGTGCAGCTAAACGGCAGGGAGCAGCAGGAGTTGCAGGCAGACAATAGCGAAGATCTCCTGGTGCTGACGACAGTAACCATTGCCGGAGAAAAAAGTATAACCTCCAACCTGGCCGCTCCCATCGTGATCAACCTGACAAAAGGACTAGCCCGGCAGATCATCATCCCTGGGAGGGTGTCAGAAAAACGCACGCCCCTCCCCCTACAACAATAAAAAGTAAAACAGCGTTCCGCCATTTTTGCTGCAAAATTTTGCAATTAGGAACAGTTCTCGTTGCCTTTTTATGTAATATTGGTAAGCGGTTTATTTTTTTTTTACATTACTCAATTTCCGCAGTATTTTCCATATTTAA
>CAZRVU010000004.1:26444-69637 GCA_964603615.1 uncultured Desulfovibrionaceae bacterium | reverse complement strand
GTGGCGAAAAATTGTGCAATTAGGAACAGTTCTCGTTGCATTTTTATGTATTATTTGGTAAGCGGTTTATTTTTTTTTACATTACTCAATTTCCGCAGTATTTTCCATATTTAACCTTCTTTATATTCTTTATAGTGGCGAAAAATTGTGCAATTAGGAACAGTTCTCGTTGCATTTTTATGTATTATTGGTAAGCGGTTTAGTTTTTTTTTACATTACTCAATTTCCGCAGTATTTTCCATATTTAATCTTCTTTATATTCTTTATAGTGGCGAAAAATTGTGCAATTAGGAACTGTTCTCGTTGCATTTTTATGTATTATTGGTAAGCGGTTTTATTTTTTTTACATTACTCAATTTCCGCAGTATTTTCCATATTTAATATTCTTTATATTCTTTATAGAGGCGAAAAATTGTGGCGCAGCGACTTGTGCAGCGAAGCAAAGAGTTCACGGTGAAGCGCAGGCTGGAGATGACCCTGCCAACAGGACGTTGGCAGCCGGCCGTGTGCCCAAGGATGGGCACTTGGCCGGGCAGGTCATCGGAAACCGGAGCTGAACCGTAGAACTCTCTAAGCGGAACATGGAGCTTGCCACAATCTTCGCCACCTGAATTGGCGCGTATATATCAACCCCCCTGCCCCCTGGCACATATTACCCGGAAAATATATTTGTTGAAAGCAGGAAAGTTGTTTTAAAAGGGGAATAAATAATAATTATACATAAAGGATTTCTAAATATATATTATATTACGAATACACTTAACAACTTCTTGACTTTTTTTTAATAAGGCGAGTATAATGAAAAGGAGGTGGTGCGCCAAATTTGTAAAAAAAGTTAGTTATGTGCAAGCGGTGTTTTATTTACTACGTATTTTTGAAATCAGGAGGGAAACAACTTGTTCAAGCAGAAGAAAACTAAATGGGGGATAATTTTATTTTTGGCTTTAGCCTTGATTATTTGCGGTTGCACTCAACCGGCAACGCCAACTCCTCCGGAGGAGCCGGATAATCAAGAAGAGGAGGCTGCTGACGGGCCTTACTCGATCGGCATTGTCCAAATCGTTGAACACCTGGCCTTGGATACTGCCAGGGCGGCGTTTTTGGATGCGCTGGCCAGTGAAGGTTTCAAGGAAGGGGATAATCTTACAGTCGACTACAAAAATGCCCAGGGAGAGATGGCTACGGCCGTAACCATTTCGGAAGGATTTGCTGCTGAGGGAGTCGATCTGATCCTGGCGATAGCTACACCTGCTGCCCAGGCAGCAGCTACAGCTACCAAGGAGATTCCGATTTTGATTACAGCGGTGACGGACCCTGTTGAAGCCGGGGTAGTGGAAAGTATGGAGCGTCCCAATACAAATGTAACCGGGACTACGGACATGAACCCGATCAAGGAACAGTTGGAGTTGGCTTTGGAAATTAAGCCTGATATAAAAAATATTGGCGTTATCTACAATTCCGGAGAAGTAAACTCTGTGGTGCAGGCAGATATTGCCAAAGCGGCAGCTCCTGAACTGGGGGTAAATATTGTCGATGCCATAGCGACGAACAGCAGTGAAGTAGCATCGGCGGCAGAATCCCTCATCGGCAAAGTGGAAGCAATCTATGTGCCGACGGACAATACCATTGTCAGTGCACTGCGTTCGGTAATCCGCGTTGCCGAGGATCATAAGTTGGTTCTAATCGCCGGCGATGTGGAAAGCGTTGAAAATGGTGCTGTAGCGACACTGGGGCTCAGCTACTATGGTTTGGGTTATCAGACGGGCTTGATGGCCGCCGATGTTTTGCGGGGCGCAGATCCTGCTACGATGCCGATTGTCGGTTCCAAAGAATTTACTTATGCTATCAACAAAACAGCGGCACAAAATATGGGCGTGGAGTTGCCGCAGTCCCTTATCGACCGTGCTGATGAGGTTTTTGAATGAAAAAATGAAAGAGGTAAATAAATGAGTCTGACTGCTTTCTACGGGGCGATGGTACAAGGTTTGATCTACGGCCTGATGGTCCTAGGGGTATTTTTAACATTTCGCATCTTGGATTTCCCGGATCTAACCGTCGATGGCAGCATTACATTGGGGGCCGCGGTGGCGGCCTCCCTCATCCTTTCCGGGGTGAACCCGTTTGTGGCTACTTTGGCAGCTCCGCTAGCCGGTGCCCTGGCCGGGATCGTAACAGGTATGCTGCACACCAAGTTTTCCATACCCCCTTTGCTGGCCGGGATTTTATCGATGATTGGCTTATATACCATAAATTTAAGGATCATGGGCCGGCCCAATCTGCCGCTTCTCCGGCAGCCGTCGATTTTTATGAGCTTGAGCAATCTGGGAGTTTCCCTGCGCAACAGCGAATTCATAATCAGTATTGTCGTGGCCCTTCTTCTCGTCCTGTTCCTCTACTATTTTTTAATTACAGAAAAAGGGCAGGCCTTGCGTGCGACAGGTGATAATGAAATTATGATGCGCAGCCTGGGTGTAAACACCAATTGGATGAAGACCATGGGTTTAGGAATTTCCAACGCCATGGTTGCGCTTGGCGGGGCGATGATCGCCCAGTACCAGGGGTTCGCCGATATCAGCATGGGCATTGGGACGATCGTAGCCGGTTTGGCCTCTGTGATTGTAGGCGAAGTATTATTGGGCAGCGCACGTATCATCGTTTGGATTTTTGCTGTTTTGCTTGGTTCAGTTCTTTACCGCTTGATTATTGCGCTGGTCCTGCGCATAGGTTTTCAGCCAACCGATTTAAAACTTTTTACGGCGGTGATCGTCACCATCGCGTTGATTTCACCTTTTTTCAAGGGTTATTCGGAAAAAATAAAGGCTACTTTTAAAAGATATTCAGAAAATAATAATACTGAATATGAAAACAAAGCCCGGGAGGAAAGGTTAAAAAAGGAGGTTTAGCCCCCTGCTTGAAGTATGGCATGTAACGAAAATATTTAACCAGGGTAGTGTCAATGAAAAGGTCGCCTTAAAAGATGTTTCCCTTGAGGTGCCGGCAGGTGATTTTGTGACCATCATTGGCGGGAACGGGGCTGGCAAATCTACTTTGCTCAATTGTGTTGCCGGGGTTTACCCGGTGGAGCAGGGCAAGATCCTAATTGGTGGGGAAGACGTGACCCATCTTCCCGATTACCAACGGGCCAAAGATATTGCTCGTATTTTCCAGGATCCGATGATGGGTACGGCTGCCTCCATGACGGTGGAGGAGAACCTTGCTCTGGCTTTAAGGCGCGGTATGCCGCGCACCCTTAAACGGGGGATCAATGAAATCCGGCGCAAAATCTTTCAGGAAAAACTGGTAATGCTCAAACTTGGTCTGGAAGATCGCCTGGGTATTCCCGTAAAACTGCTTTCCGGGGGGCAGCGGCAGGCGATGACCTTGCTGATGACGACATTGGTACAGCCGCGCCTGGTTTTGCTGGATGAGCATACTGCTTCTCTTGATCCCAAAACGGCTTTAAAGGTTTTAGAGTTGACCCGCCGGTTGGTCGAAGACACCAATATTACCAGTATGATGGTAACACATAATATGGAGCAGGCTTTGCAGGTCGGCAACCGTACGATCATGATGCACGAAGGAAAAATAATTTTGGATCTGCAAGGTGAACAACGGGAACAGATGACCGTTCCCGGCCTGATTAAAATGTTTCATGAGGTTAGCGGTGAGCAGATGCAGACCGATCGCCTCTTACTTGCTTAATATTTATAATTTTTTTCCCATACGTCAAATTGAAAGGTGGTCGCGCCAATGTTAGTTTTGACGCGCCGGAGAGGGGAAAGCATTGTAATTGGAGACAACATAGAAATTCATGTCCTGGAAATAAGCAGTGATGCTGTCCGTATCGGTATTAAAGCTCCCCAAGAAGTATCCATCTACCGGCGTGAAATTTATGAAGAAATTTTGGAAGAAAATATTGCTGCGGCCCGGGCTGCCGCTAAGATGTCCCGGCAATTAGAAAACATTTCTTTGTTATCCTTAGAGCAGCGGCCAACTCAAAAAAAAGAGGTAAAAAAGACGGGGACGGGGCTAAATAAGTCCAGGCGTCAATGATTGTGCAATTATAAAATTTATCTAAAATCAATACTTAATAGGCAGGCTAAAGTCTGTTTATTTTTTTTATTAAACAAAATCCTTTTTTAACCGATATAGATATTAAGAAGAAGTATTTTAAACATCTGATAAAAAACAGGAAGGTGTGCTCTATGAGTTTGTTACGCATTGGCGGGATTGCCTCGGGCTTTGACACAGAGCAGATTATTCGCGATCTGATGCGCGTCGAACAGATGAAGGCGGATAAGCTCTACCAGAACAAGCAGGTGCTAGAATGGAAAAAGGAGGATTTTCGCGGGATCATTAACAAAGTAAGGGCTTTTCGTGATACCTACTTTGATATATTGAACACGCAAACCAATTTAATGTCACCTGCTGCACTGAAAAAAATAGCGGTGGAGTCTAGCGATACCAGTATTGTTACCGTGGTGGCCACTAGCGGTGCGGCGCCGGGCGCATTGGATTTTAAGGTGCTCCAAAGTGCCGCCGCGGCAAAAGGGGCCAGCGAGGGGGGCGTTTCTTTAATCAGGAGCAGCGCGGCGCTTACCTCCCCGCTAGCAATAACAGAGGGTAAAAATGTTATTAATGTTACTTTGAACGGTAAAACAAAAGAGATTGCCGTTTCCCCCGGTGAAGAGGGGCATACCTATACCCTGGCAGAGCTAGGCGGGGAACTGCAAACAAAACTCAATGCGGCCTTCGGTGTTAATAGGATAACGGTAGCAGCCAGCGACGGTTTGTTAAGTTTTGAAACAGAATATTCTTCCGATATGCTGACCCTGGTTTCTAACAAAATGCCGGATGGGGAAGATGTCTTATCTGTATTGAACATTGGCAACGGGGCTGCCAACCGGCTGCTTTTGAATGATAACTTAGAAGCGGTCAGCGCCAAACTGGCAAAAGGGCCCCTGGCTTTTGAGGAAAGCGGGGAAAATGGCAGTGGCTTCTTAAAATTTGAGGTAAATAATGTGTCGATTACTGTCGAAAAAACAGATTCGTTGGAAGATTTGCTCGCTAAAATCAATAATAGCGGCGCCGGTGTCCTCGCCGAATACAATACTTCCAGCGACACATTGAGCATCACCGCGCAGGAGGTAGGTTATTTTAGGATCAGCACGGATGAAAACGGCTGCGCACTTTTTAAGGCTTTCGGCATCAAAGTTGATGTTGATGAAGACGCAGGCAATGAAGGAATCGAAAAGTATTATATTGGCGAGGCCGGGCGGGAAGCTGTATTTACAATAAATGCGGTTGAACACAGCCGCCCCGGCAACATCTTTACGATCGATGGCCTAACTTACAGCATCCAAAAAACGGTGAAGCAAGGGGAGGGGGAGCAATCCCCGGCTGTAAAGATCTCTTTGAATTTGGATGTGGAGGCTATTGCACAAAATATAGAGGGCTTTGTAAAGGGTTATAACGAGCTAATCGATGAAATAAACTCCAAGCTGCGCGAAGAAGTTTACCGGGATTTTTCTCCTTTAACCATCGAACAGAAGGAAAACATGAAGGAAAAAGAGATTGAAATGTGGGAGGATAAAGCCCGCAGCGGTCTTTTGCGGCGAGAGTCTTCCCTGGAAAATATGCTGCGGGAGATGCGCACGGCCCTTTACACTGCGGTAGACGGTATGCATCTGGTGGATATTGGCCTGGAGACGAGCAATGATTACCGCGAACAGGGAAAATTAGTGCTCAAAGGTGGCGGTAGCGCGTTGAGGGCCGCGCTGGCGGAAGATCCCGACAAAGTAATTGCCCTTTTTACGAGACGCCCGGATATTGACTACAGTCCCGACCTGTCGGGGGAAAAGCGCCAGGATCGCTTTAAAGAGGCGGGGCTGGCCCACCGCCTGAGCGATATACTCAATGATTATATTCGCACGCTCAGGGATGCCGGCGGCAAAAAAGGTATTTTGCTCGAACGGGCTGGTATCGAAGGAGATGTCAGCGAATTCCGCAATTTTTTTGACCGGGAAATCGAAGAGATCAATAAACGCATCGAACGGGTTAACGCGGCCCTGCTGCGCAAGGAAGAACAGTACTACCGCCAGTTTACAGCTATGGAGAAAGCCCTGCAGCAGCTTTATAGCCAGGGTGACTGGCTGACACAACAGATCATGCAATTTCAAGCTTTACGGTAAGTTCAAATGAAAGGTAAAGTTTTGCAGTTAACGCAACTATATACCAATTTGGAGCTGATCTACCTGGAGATGCTTACCCTGACCCAGGGCCTCCAGACTCTTTGTGCAAATAATTCTTTTCTGACCGAGGACGAAAGAGGGAAACTGGCAGAACTGCTTTTTAGGCGGGAAAAGTTGATGGAACAAGCCAGCGCTTGTCAAGAAGAAGTGAGGATTTTAGAAAAAAAGCTGCAGGTTTCTTTAAATCCGGTACAAGGGAAAGTTTTGTTGCGGCCAGAAAAGGATTCCCCGTCGTTGCCAGAAAAGTTTAGTGCAACGCCGCACCGGTTGGATGCCCTGGTCAAGGAGATCATCGCCCTCGATGCCGTTACCAGCCAGTCTTTAAGGCATTCTCTGCAGCGTGCAGCCAGGGAGATAAAGAAGATTCAAGTGACGAAGAAGGCCAACAAAGCTTACCGGGACCAGGATTTTCAAGCGGAGGGATTCTTTATAGATTCCAATAAATAGCGGCGAATCTGTAACTAGATTTAAAGAAACCCGGGTCTAATTTGTTACCGGGGAGGTGAGTTAGATGAAAGTGGATGGGGTAGATTCTTTACAATTGAATAGAATCCATGAACAAACACAGAAATCATTTATCCAGGAGAGCCACAAGCAGGATCCCAAACAGAAGCAGCGTGATCAAGTGCTCAATAGAGAACAAAAGGTTCTAAAGTGGGGGGAAGGCAACCAAGAAGAGCTGGCGGAGGCCATAGAAAAAGTAAATGCTACTGCAGAGGCTTTCCATACGAGTTTGCGCTTTCGTATTCATGAGGAATCGGAAAGGATAATGGTCCAAGTGGTCAATCTTAAGGATAACGAGGTTATCAAAGAAATTCCACCGGAAAGGCTGTTGCATGTAGTGGCCCAAATTCAAAATATTATTGGCCTTTTTGTTGATACCCGTCGCTAAAAGGATGTTAAATATTATTTGATGCGGTTACTGTTTATATTTAACAGGATAAAGCAAGAATCAAAACAGGATTGGTATCTTACTGTGAAAAAGGGGATGTTTAAATGGGTATTAACCCTTATGCCCGGTATCAAAAGGTTCAGGTAGAGACGGCAGATCAGGGGAAGCTTTTACTGATGCTTTATACAGGTGCTTTGCGTTTTCTTGGTTTAGCCAAAAAAGCACTGCAGGAAGGCAATCTAGAGAACGTGAATCACAATCTGTTACGCAGTGAGGATATCATCGCGGAGTTGATGTCCGCCTTGAACCATGAAGCAGGTGCAATGGCTGGAGGGTTGTTCCAGTTGTACGACTATATACACTACCTGTTGGTACAAGGCAATATTAAAAAAGAAATACATTTTTTAGAACAGGCAGAGGAGTTGTTGAATGAGTTGCTGGATGTTTGGAAAGAAGTTCTGGGTGGGAATGGCCGGACGGCGGTACAAAGCCGGGCCGGGAGGACGGGTCCGGTTGATCCCGGTAAATTTATTGAAGAACAAATAAAAGACATGCCCTCTGGCTATGAACCGGCTGGCCCAGGGGGGAAGGGCACCGCTTTAGAAACAGGGGCGAACAAAAGGCTAAACGTTAGCGGGTAAAGGCCCTAGTCAAGAACAGCCTTTTCTGGAAGGATACCCCGGGAGGATCCAGAAGTTTTTCGCTTATTTTTAGGGTTCCCGCTTTTTTTTATAGTAATATTGCCAATAGAAAAAATGATTAGCCGGAAGCATTCCTCCGGCTTTCGTTTTGCTTATGGAGTATTTATAGATTATAGAAAAGAAACTTTAAATTTACAACTTTTAGTTGTGAAAAGCAGGAATTTCAAACCTTTTGTCGAAGGTTTTGGAAAACGTCTAATAAAGGTGGAAAAGACGATGCTGGAAAACGATTGCTTAATTAATGTTTTGGCCAAAGGTTTAGATGTAGCGGCATTACGGCAGAAGGTTACCGCCCAAAATATTGCCAATCTCAATACACCGGGCTACAAAAGAAGCTATGTTACTTTCAGTGCGGAGTTGGCGCGGGCCCAAAAAGGACCACTGCTCCATAGAACCAATCCCCGGCATTTTCCCCGGCCCGGACAGCAGGCAGAACCCCGGGTGGAGACAGAAGGGAATACTTTGCGCCGGGTTGATGCCAATAACGTGGATCTGGACGAAGAAATGCTGGAATTGGTTACTAACCAGTTATATTACAATGCTCTGGTGCAAAAAACCAGCGATCGTTATGCCGACTGGCGGTATATTGTTAACGAAGGAAGGCGCTAAAATTGGAACTTTTTCGTTCTTTTCAAATTAGTGGCTCTGCTTTGTCGGCAGAGAAGTTGCGCATCGATGTTGTAGCTAGTAATTTGGCCAATATGCAGACGACCAGAACGGCTGCCGGGGGGCCTTACCGGCGCAGGACAGTAATTTTTAATACCGAGTTGGACCGGGCAGTGTCTAAGGGCATGCCGCCGGCTTTCGGCGGGAGGGGAGTACGGGTTGCCGCTCTAATAGAAGATCCCAACCCACCGCGGCGGGAATATGAGCCAGATCACCCCGATGCCGATGCACAGGGATTTGTAGCCTATCCGAATATTGACTTGGCTAAGGAGATGACCGATCTAATTACGGCTTCCCGCTCGTATGAGGCCAATACCACAGTTGTGAACACAGCTAAGAGCCTCTACCTGAAAGCCCTGGAGATAGGGCGCGGCTAACCGGCGGCAATGATGAAATGTCCTGTCATTAGCAAGGAAAAGGAGGAACAGGCAGATGCGAATTACCCCCTTGCTTACTTCTTCTATTTCTTCGTTCCCGGCGGGGCAAAACGAAGAAAAAATAAAATCCAGCCCAACTGCCTTTGGGGAGTTGTTCCAGGCTGCGCTGCAAGAGGTTAACCAGCAGCAGTTAGAAGCGGAGGAGGCTGTACAAGGGCTTATTTCCGGGGAAACAGAAGATTTGCACCAGGTGATGATCGCCACCGAAAAGGCGCGGCTATCCTTGCAGCTTACCGTGCAGGTTACGAATAAAGTTGTGGAAGCCTATAAAGAGATCACCCGTATGCAGATTTAATTGTAGCTAGGCTGCAAAAATGCTTATTTCTTTGTCATTGTTATAGCTGCCCTGAAAAAGCGTTAAAAATTTTTATTCTCCTAAATGGCGCCCCGCTTTGCACGGGATCGGGAACCTGCCCGGGGGCAAAACACAGGTATGGTTCAGGGCAGGGCCAGGGCCTAAAAGTCAAAGTGATAAAAGCTAAGCAGTCGCATTCCTTTTATTATAAAGCTTCATACACGTGCAGCCATTTAAAAAAGTAAGGGCAAGAAAACAATACCGCTTGCACTTTTTTCAGCGGGTTTTCTTTTCATACGACTATTTATTTCAGGGGTGTAAGCTGTGGCTCCGGAACGGGAAAAAATGGGGGCAAATCAATTGTTCGGGTATTGGCAGAAACTGAGCCGTCCCCGCCAGGTAGCCCTGGCGGTGATAGCAGTGGCGGTATTGGTTTCTTTTATTCTCTTGATCCAATATTTCAGTCGCCCCCGTTATGTTACCTTATACCATAGCCTGGATCCGGCCCAGGCCGCACCTCTTTTGCAGCATTTACAGGAACAGGGGGTGCCCTACCGCCTGGACAACCTGGGCACTACGCTCCTGGTTCCCCAGGAAATGGTTGATGAGCTGCGTATTGAAATGGCCGGGCAAGGTATGCCTTTTGCCCAGGGTTTGGGTTTGGAGCTTTTTGATGAAGAGCGTTTGGGCATGACTGACGATGAACTCCGCGTGAAGATGCAGCGGGCCTTGCAGGAAGAACTACGGCGGACGATCACCTCTTTGGATGCCGTTTTGCAGGCGAGGGTGCATCTCGTTCTCCCGGCATCCCATATTTTTATGAGGGAAAGAGGGGAGCCTTCTGCTGCTATCTACTTAAAATTAAACCCTTTTGTTGCCCTGAAAAAGGAACAGGTACGCGGCATAGTCTATTTGGTGTCTTCCAGCGTGGAAGGTTTGCAACCGGAGAATATCACTCTTATCGATTCCCAGGGCAATATTCTTTGTGATGCGCTGACTCCCGCGGATCCCTATCAGGCACTAGCTGACACCGCTTTGCACCAGTTGGAGGTTAAGCGCCGCTTTGAAATGGAGTTGGAGTGCCGGGTACAGAACATGGTGGAAAGGGTATTTGGACCTGGCAAGGCTCTGGCTCTGGTGACAGCCGAGCTGGATTTTGATGCCCGGGAAACGACGGTGATTGCTTATGATGAAAACGGTGTGCCCCGCAGCACCCATCTTCTGGAGGAAAGAACGGAGGGAGAGGGCCCCGCAGGGGCAGAAGTGGGTGAGGCCAACTATCCCGGTTATGTGGGGGTTTTGCCAGGGGGGGAAAGCAGCTCTGAACGGCGCGAAGAAACGATCAATTATGAAGTTGGAGAAAGTATGCTCAAAACTATAGCCGCCCCGGGGAAAGTGTTGCGCATACATACCTCCGTGGTCGTGGATACCGGTGATGGGCCCATTTTAAGCGAAAGGATGGCCAGCGTAAATGATCTCGTTACGGCGGCGATAGGTTTTGATGAAGACCGCGGCGATCAGATCAGCGTTCAAGGCATGAGCTTTGATCGTAGTCACGAAGAGGAATTGGAGGCCGCTTTTGCTGCCCTGGATGAACAAGAACGCCACTCCAAGCATCAACGTTTGTTGGCCACGGCTATTGGCGTTGCTTTTTTATTTTTTGTTTTAATCCTGCTTGTTTGGAGATCCCGGCGCCGCCGTTTGAGAGAACGGGAACTCGTGCCGTCGACGGCGTCTCCTTCGATAGAGGAGCTCCTGGCGCAGCGCGGGGAAGAAGTAGAGATCCCGGCAGGGATTCTTCCCGAAAAGACGCTGCAGGGGCAGGCGCGGAAAGCAGTTGAAACGAATATGGGTGTAGCCGTAGCTGTCCTACGCAGTTGGTTATCAGAAAAATAACTTTTGTTGACCGGGGGGGATCATTTGGCCAAGGAAAAAAAACTTACCGGGAAAAGAAAAACAGCAATTGTGATATTAGCTTTAGGGCCGGAGATCTCTGCTCGTATTCTCAAACAGTTTACTGAAAAAGAAATAGAGAACGTCACCATGGAAATTGCCAATTTAGACCGCATTGGCGAAGAGATGCGCGATGCAGTTTTGGAGGAATTTCTACTTTTTAGCCAGGCGCAGCAATATGTTTTGGAGGGTGGCGTGGATTATGCGCGTGAACTTTTGGAAAGAACTTTGGGAAGGCATAAAGCTGTAGAATTAATCAAACGCCTTAAAGAACAGGTGAGGGTCAAGCCCTTCATTTTCGCACGTGATACGGATCCCGCGCAACTGGTGAATATGATCAACCAGGAGCATCCCCAAACCATAGCGCTCATCCTTTCTTATCTGGATTCCCAGCAGGCAGCGGCGGTTCTTTCCGATCTGCCGGAAGAGATGAGGTCCGATGTTGCCCGGCGTATTGCTCTCATGGAGCGGACCTCCCCGGAGATATTAAAAGAAGTGGAAACAGTTCTCCGGGAAAAACTATCTACTGTCTTCCAGCAGGATTTTACACAAGCCGGTGGCCTGGAGACGGTTGTGAACATCTTAAACAGCGTAGATCGGGGCACAGAAAAAATAATTTTGGAGGAGTTAGAAAAAGAAGACGCGGAGTTAGCCGACGAAATCCGGCAGCGCATGTTTATTTTTGAGGATATTATTAGTTTGGACGATGCTTCTATCCAACGCGTGATCCGCGAAGTTGACAGCAAAGATTTAGCTAAGGCTTTGAAAGGCTCCAGTGAGGAAGTAAAAGAACGGGTTTTCCGGAATATATCGAAGCGGGCGGCAGAGATGTTAAAAGAAGATCTCGAATTTATGGGCCCGATACGGCTGCGTGAAGTTGAGGAGGCCCAGCAGCTCGTTGTAGCGATTATTCGCCGTTTAGATGAAACCGGTGAAATAATTATTGCCAGGGGAGGAGAAGATGCCATTGTCATCTAAGATATTGCGCGGCCTGGATGTCAAGGGCTGGAAAACATGCTACCCGCGCCTGGAAAAACTGGAAAAAAAATTATCACCGGAGCCCGCTCTGCAAAAAAATATTTCTTCATCCATACCTGCGGTTGATGCAGAAAGGCGGGACGAACAAGAAGAAGAAATTTTGCTTGCTGCCCGGGAAGAGGGTGAAAAGCTGCGCCGGGACATTTTGGCGGAAGCAGTAGCCGAAGCACGCCTGATTGCCGAAAAAGCACGGGAAGAAGGTTTCCAAGAAGGTTACCGGCAGGGTGAAAAATCGGCGCAAGAGTTAGTGGAGAAGGCCCGCCAAACTTTAAAAGAGGCTGGTAAAGAGCGCCAGGAAATCCTGGCGGAAGCGGAACCAGAGATTATAAGCCTGGCTTTGAGTATTGCAGAAAAATTGATGGATTATACGGTGAATATAGATTCCCGTTGCATTTTGGCTTTGATTGCCCGCGGGTTGCGTTCTCTTCCTGCCGGGGAAAAGGTTTACATCAAAGTCAACCCCCAGGACGAAAAGATCTGCCGGGAAAATTTTTATGGTTTGCAAGAATTGGTAAGGGAAGGAGCCTTGTTAGAGATAGTGGCCGATGAAAAGATCGCCGCGGGCAATTGCCGCCTAGAATCGGAAGAAGTAGTGGTGGAGATGTTGCTGCAGAAAGAGTTGCAGATTTTAGGGAAAAAACTTTTGGGGATGGCTGTTTCTTCCGGTCAGCAGTATTCCGGGGAGATAGACTGATGAGCAGGCCGGTAGATTTTCATAAATACAGGGAAGTGATTCAAAAACACTCCGTGCTTACGCTCAAGGGGCGGGTTGTGCAGGTGATTGGGCTGGTCATGGAGGTTAGCGGTATTCGCCCCAATATTGGAGAGGTCTGCCTGGTGGAGACATCGGCAAAAGGAGAGGGCCCGGTGTTGGCGGAGGCCGTTGGCTTTCGCCGCGGCCGTTCGCTTTTAATGCCCCTCGGCGATCTGCAGGGGATTGGCCCTGGCTGTTCTGTGGAGTCCACAGGGGGGCCTTTTTTAGTGAAGGTGGGGCCCGGCCTTTTGGGCCAGGTCCTCAATGGGTTGGGCGAGCCCCTGCAGGGTGTGACAGAAAACCAGGGGGATCTGCAGGAGATGCTCGTTGAAAATGCACCTCCCCATCCCCTCCAAAGAAAGCCGATCACAGAAGTAATGGTGACCGGGGTCCGGGCTATCGATACGCTTTTGACTTGCGGGCAGGGACAACGGATCGGTATTTTTTCGGGAAGCGGTGTGGGCAAAAGTACGCTTTTGGGCATGATTGCCCGTTACAGCGAAGCCGATGTAAGTGTGATTGGCCTCGTTGGTGAACGGGGGCGGGAGGTGGGAGAGTTTATTCAAAATGATTTGGGTCCCGACGGGTTGAAGCGTTCTGTGGTCGTGGTCTCCACTTCTGAGCGCCCGGCGATGGAGCGGGTGAAAGCTGCTCTGGTGGCCACGGCAGTAGCAGAATATTACCGGGGGCAGGGCTTGAAAGTTATTTTAATGATGGATTCACTGACCCGTTTTGCCATGGCCCTGCGGGAAATAGGCTTGACCATTGGCGAGCCACCGGCTACAAAGGGTTATACCCCTTCTGTTTTTGCAACGCTGCCCCGGCTATTGGAACGTTCCGGATCTTCGGATCGCGGTTCTATAACCGGTTTTTATACCGTTCTTGTAGATGGCGACGATTTTAATGAACCCATCTCCGACGCAGTGCGGGGCATACTGGACGGGCATATTATGCTTAGCAGGGAGTTGGCTTCCCGCAATCATTTTCCATCGATCGATGTTTTAGGCAGCGTTAGCAGGCTCATGCCCCAGTTGATCGACGCCGAACATAAAGAACAGGCAGCCCGGGTCAAGGAGCTGCTTTCTGCCTACCGGGAAGCAGAAGATCTCATCAACATCGGTGCTTACGTGCAAGGCTCCAGCCCCAAGGTGGATCAAGCGATAGCCTACCGGGACAAAATCCAAACATTTCTTCGCCAGGATCGGGTCGAATCCGTTTCCTGGCAGCAAAGCAAAAAGGTTTTGGCGGAACTTTTTCAAGACTGATCTAATATAATATTGATTCTGCTGCCTAAACTCAATTTGCAAGGCGTGCGCTGAAAGCAGCATCCCTTCGACTGACAATTTTTCGCCCGGGCCCATGGGGCGTCCTCTTCAAAAGGCCCTAAAAATGGCGTCCTGCCATTTGTGCTGCAAAATTGTGGCATCTTCATGGGCTGATTTTTACAGCTCCCGCCCTGGCAAATTTCGTTTTAGGCAGCAGAATGTAATTTTTGCAGTAGAATCGTTTATTATTTTTTATTGAACAGGTTTTCCCCTTAACAAATTGTTATTCCGGGCGAAAAGATAGTTGGAGGCAAATTATAAAAGATCCGGAGCAGTGCCTCCGGGATCTGGAAAATGGTGTGCATGCCGATGAGTTTTGAATTCAGGTTACAAAGAGTTTTAAAATATCGCACCGGCCAAAAAAAATTAGCTGAAGAGGAGCTGTCCCGCCGTCAGCGGCAACTCGAACTGCTGCAGGAGGAACTGGATGGCCTGTTGCAGGAGGAGCTGGGGCTGTTAACATTTTATCGCGGGCGGGTTGCCGCAACAGTGGATATTCAACTTCTTAGAAATATCGAAAGCTATCGTTCTTTTCTCCAGGCTTGTGCTGAAATAAAGCAGCAAGAGTTGCAGGAATATTGCAGCAAGGTAGAAGAGCAGCGGCAGGTTGTTGTGGATTCCTGGCGGGGCTGCCAGGTGCTGGAAAGGCTGAAGGAAAAAAATTTGGGGCGCTACCAGGAGGAAGAAAAAGTAAAAGAACAGCGCTTTCATGATGAGTTATCCTTGCGCCAATACCTGGGGGAAAGAAAATAAGGGCAGGAAAGCGCTTTCATAGCAACAGGAAAGGGGGTGATAAAAAGTGCAAGCAGGTTTTTTGCAACTGGACGCGGTTTTGCAACGGGAAGAGCTGCCGGCAGGAAGGCCCCGCCACGCCGCCGAGCAGGGCACTGCCAGGGGCAACTTTGCCCTCTGTCTGGACAGGGTGGCCTGGAGCTCTTTTTCCTTAACTGCACCGGAAAAACGGGACTTTCCGCACGCTGAAAGGCCAGGTTCCCCTTCATCGCCGGGACAGGCCCAAAAACAACTGCCGTGCGGCATAGAAGATCTTTTACCGCCGGATTCAGTTGCGGGGCATAAGGAACAATGTTCCAGTGAGGAAGGGAGCGGTCTGGTGCCGGAGGGGTTGGAGATGGAGATGGAGGCATCTTTTTTGCAGCCTGTTTTCTCCGGGGAAGAGGCGGCTGTCGAAGGTATTTTATCATTGGAACAAGGTTCGGAAAATTCCGGTAAGGGGGAATCTGTTTTGGCCAAAGGGTTCCTTCCCGGTCAGGAAAATGACGGGGGGCACCCCTGGCTGTCAGCAGTAGGAGTACTGGAGGATACCATGCCGGGGCGGGAAGGCCCGGCAGGCATGCTTGCCGGGCTGCCGTTGACGGAGGAGGCCTTGACCGGGAGCGAACCCGATTTTCTGCAACAGTTACAGCACGGTAAACAGTTTCCTGCTATCATGCCCGGGACGCCCGGAGGAAAACAGCCGGCAGATCTGCCGGCAGAGATACTGTTATCCGGACAGGAAACACGCTGTGAAACTGAGGGTGAAGTTGAAGTTGAAGCGTTTAAACCTGACGGGCTAGCAGCGGAGGAAGCGGGCTCATCTGGAGGCAGCTCGTTTGCCGGGCGGGAAGAAGCCTTGGGGCCTAGGCCCGAAAAATCAGGGCTGGCAGAGGAGCTGTTTTCCCAACTGGTTTTTTCTGAGGAAGGGGTGAAGGAGATAGAGCCCCCCCTTTCGGGGCAACAGGAGCAAAATCATGAAGGGCCTGGCGGGGGAAGCCCTGTTTCAAGCAAAGAGCTTTTCGTCAGGACGGGGAGTGCCGGGGTGCAGGAAGTAGATAATTCCCCGAATGCAGGAGATCTCTCTTCTGGAGAGGCGGATGAACTGGCCGGGGCTGCCCTGCAAAACCTTGCGGGGGGTGCAGTGGAAAGCCAGTATAACCAGGGCGATCTTCGTTCTCCCGTTGAAGTTCCCGTTTTGCCGGATCTTCCCGCAAAAATTATTCCCCAAATCGTCGAACAGGCCGGCTCTTTGAGCATCTCCGGCGCACAAGAGATGCGCTTGCGGCTGCAGCCGGAATTTTTGGGAGAGGTGCTAATCCGTGTCCGCCAGTTGCAAGAAGGGGTGCTCACGGCAGAGATTATTACTCAACACCACGCCGTAAAAGAGTTATTGGCGAGCCAGTTGGATACTTTGCGCCAGCGTTTCCAGGAGGTGAATTTGCCGCTTGAGCACCTGGCTGTTTTTGTCCAGGCGGAGGGGGAAAATAGCTTTGCCTTTGCCGGTGATACAGGCGGCCGTGCTTTTTCAGATGCTTCTGATGCCCCTAAAGCTAAAGGGGCCGGAATGGGGGAGAATGCTCCTGGCGGAGAAAATGGGGATCTTTTATCCGGAATATGGGGAACAGGGCGGAAGGTAAATTACCTGGCCTAAAAGAATCCAGGCCAGAGAACAACGCGCTGCCATCTAGAAGGCAAATGAAAAATATTTTTAAATATTTACTGCTAACGAGGAGGTGGAGTAATGACGACGGGGATCGGGCCGTCGGGGCCGGCGGGTTCTGCAGGTGCTTACGGAGAAGAGCGGGGCACCCTTCCCAACAAAACGTTGGATCTGGGTGCGGATACTTTTTTAAAGTTGCTGGTTACCCAGTTGCGCTATCAAGATCCTTTTAGCGGCGGGGAGGATATGGGGGATTTTATGGGACAGATTGCCCAGTTTACCCTGCTGGAAAAGGTCGTCCAGATGCAAAAATCTTTAGAGGAATTTACTGCTGCACAGGAACCGTTTCAAGCCCTGTCTCTTTTGAACAAGATTGTAGAAGTCTGGGAAGACAGCGGGCAGGTTTTGCGGGGTGAGGTAACCGCGGTGCGTTTGCAAGACGGGAAGCCTCTTTTAACGGTGCAGGGCAAAGAATTTCCCTGGCAGGCAGTGTTGCAAGTAGAAAGCCCGGCCACTGGCGGGGAAGAAAGCAGTTGAAAAAGTGCTGGAATACAGGGCCAAACCAACTAGAAATCCTAAAAAATCTAGCAGATTATGGCAATAGTTTTGCCAAATTTGAATTGCACTGAAGGCTGAAAAGACTTGTTCTTTATCGAGGTGTACACAGGATGGTACCTGTTAAGTTGGTAACTGCTGTTAAATGGCATTACCGAAATGAAAGGCGGCGATGGTGCGGTGGTTAATCGTCTCGACGTACCTTATATCCCTCCCCGGCCGGAAACCGGTAGCCCCAAGACAGCAGGGAAAGCAAAGAGGAAAGGGGAAGAATTCGCCCGTGTCTTCGAAGAAACCAGAACCCGGGGCCTCACCTTTTCTGCACATGCCCGGCAGCGTTTACAGGCACGCCAGATCAACCTCGATGCTGCCGAGATCAGCAAGCTCACGCAAGCGGTGGAAAAAGTGGCCGCCAAGGGGGGGCGTTCTTCTTTGCTCCTTTACAAAGACCTGGCTTTTGTGGCCGGGGTGCAGAGCCGGACGATTATCACGGCCCTGGACGGGGAAAGCAGGAAGGAACATATTTTTACCAATATCGACAGTGCTGTCATCGTGGGGTAGGGCCGGACCTTTGGCTTTAAGGAGGCCCCGGGCTGTGGAATGACAGAAGCAGCCCCAGCGCGTGGCAGAAAAATAATGTCAGCATATTAAGAAAGGGGGCAGTAGGCCTGTGTTCCGGGACAATCCGGGCTGCAGAAGTATCTGCTGAAGCGTGAAGAAGGATAAACCTTCTGGCTCCGGGAGAACAAACACCGGCGGCGGAAGGGCAGAAAAGCTTTCTTCCCGCCAGCCCTGCACAGGAAAATCCGGGTAAACAGGCTGGGCCAAAATGTTGCGTTCATTATCTGCGGCAGTTTCCGGTTTACGCAACCACCAGACTAAGTTGGACGTGATCGGTAACAATATTGCCAATGTCAATACAGTCGGTTATAAGAGCAGTCAGGTTCGTTTTCAGGATATTTTCAGCCAAACCCTGCAGGGAGCTACGGCGCCCCAGGATAACCGCGGGGGCGCTAATCCAATGCAGATCGGCCTGGGGATGGAGGTAGCTTCCATCAACACGCTGCACACCCCGGGGGCGATTACCAGCACGGGCCGGGAGACGGACCTGGCTATCGAGGGCAACGGTTATTTTGTGGTGACGGATGGTTACCAGCAATATTACACCCGCGATGGCACATTTACGCGGGATTCCTCCGGCATTCTGGTCAATGCCAACGGCCTGCAGCTACTGGGCTGGGTCGTGGAAGGCGGGACAGATGGGGGGGGGGAAGTGAAGCTTTCCGGAACCCTGGAAAAGATCCATATCCCCCTCGGCGAAGAGATGATCGCCCGGGCTACCAGCAACATCAGCTTCTCCGGAAACCTCGACGCCGCGGCGGAAACCGAAGAATGTGTCTATGATACCTATGTCTTCGATTCCCTTGGGAACAGGCACGGCCTAACATTTACCTTTGAAAAGAAAGGTGATAATGAATGGAGTTACACAATCAGCTCTACTGACAGTAATGACGGTAGTTTTCCGGACAACCCGGCCCCGACCGGCACTACCGGTACCATCACATTTTCGGATGGGGGCCAGTATAAAGAGGTAGGTACTACTACTGTAGAACTTTCCTTCGGTTCCGGAGCAGGAGCAGCAGATCTTGAAATCACCCCGGACTTCTCTGCTTTAACCCAGCTAGCTTATCCCAGCAGCGTTTCCTTGCGGGGGCAGGACGGTTTCCCCCCGGGAGATCTGGCCATCTTCAACATCGAATCCACAGGGGTAATTACGGGGACTTATTCCAACGGGATGGTGCGGCCCCTCGGGCAGTTGGCGCTGGCCTCCTTCACCAATCCGGAGGGGTTATTAAAAAAGGGCGGGAACCTTTACGAAATTTCTTCCAACTCTGGTGAGCCACACCTCGGCTCGCCCGGCACGGAAGGGCGGGGCCTGATCCGTTCCCGCTCCCTGGAGATGTCCAATGTCGACCTCTCCTTGGAGTTTACGGAGATGATCACCACGAGCCGGGCTTTTCAAGCCAATACGCGGGTGATCACTACCTCGGATGAGGTGCTCCTTGAATTGATCAACATAAAACGTTAGTGCTCTTTAGCTGGCGGGAGCGCGTCCCCAATCCGTTCCTGCCCGGCTTCCTTTTAGAAAAATAGGGCAGTATTGGTAGAAAGGGGCAGGAATTCCAGCGGCGATTGTCGAAAAAAGCAGGCAAAGGTGGCTTTCTCCATGAAAAGGTTTGATGTTTTAACTGTTTTAGGTTTGGCTTTTGGCCTGGGGTTAGTGATCTGGAGCATTTTGCTGGATGGTAAATTGGAGGCTTTTATCAATATTCCCGGGATCATGATTACCATGGGAGGTGCTACGGGGGCCTTACTGGTAAACTTCCAGTTGGAGCATATCCGTCAAGTGGGGAAGATAACTATACAGGCCTTCTTTATTAAAAAAGAGGAGATTGTTTCTTTAGTACTATATTTTGTCCAACTGGCACAAAAAGCCCGCCGTGAAGGGTTGCTGGCCCTGGAGGATGATCTGGAGGAGATAGAGGAGCCTTTTTTGCGCAATGGCTTGCAGATGGTCATCGACGGTTTCGAGCCGGAATCGATCCGGGAAATCATGGAAACCGAACTGGGGACCCTCATTGGTCGTCACCAACTGGGACAGGATCTCTACCGCACCTGGGGTAATCTGACGCCGGCTTTCGGCATGATCGGCACCTTGATTGGTTTAGTGCAGATGCTTTCTGCTTTGGATAATCCAGATGCGATTGGCCCGGGCATGGCTGTGGCCCTCCTGACCACTTTTTACGGCGTACTTGCTGCCAATCTAATTTTTAATCCGATTGCCGGAAAGTTAGCCTTGCGTACCGCGGCGGAGGTTTCCCGTAAAGAGGCGATTATCGATGCCGTGTTGGCCTTGCAGGCCGGGGTTAACCCCCGCATCATCCAGGAAAAAATGAAAGCCTATCTTTCTCCCCAAGAACAAAGCCTGCTCCAGAAGGAGCAAAATGTTCAGGAGGATGATGAACAGGGTTTTGCAGAAGAAATCGCTGTTTAAGGAAGGGGCGGCAAATTGGCAGGAAACAGAACCAAGAGGGGAAAAGCTTCCCCGGAAAACGGCGGGGATTATGGGGCTCCTGCCTGGATGAACACTTATGGAGATATGGTTACGCTGCTCCTTACTTTTTTTATTTTGCTTTATTCCTTTTCGGCCATCGATCTACAGCGTTTTAATGAAGTAATGTCTGCTATCCAGCATTCTTTTTTGGGACGCAGCGGTATTTTATCTGGCTCCCTGGAGGAAATTGGAACGGCAGAAGGTCAAAGGTTGGACGTGGCAGAATATGAGGGTGAAGCAACAGAGGTGCTTTTAAATGCACAGGAGCTAGAGCTGTTGGAGATGGTGAGAGAACTAGAGGATACCTATATAAAGGTGAAGCTTTTTTTACAGGAAGTTGGGCTAGAGGATGATATCGGGTTGCGCCTGGAGGAACGGGGTATCGTTATGGAATTGCCGGAAAAGATCCTTTTTGATACGGGGCGGGCAGAGATAAAACCCGATTTTTTACCGATTATCGAGCTCTTAGCCAAGCTCATTAGCGACTTGAACAACCAGATTATCGTTGAAGGCCATACGGATAACGTGCCCATCAGGACTTTTTTGTATCCCAGCAACTGGGAGCTCTCTGTAGCCAGGTCGGTCAGCGTGGCCCGCTGCCTGGTAGAGGGTTATGGTTTGGAACCAGGTCGTTTTTTAGTTACCGGTTACGGTGAATATCACCCTCTTGATGACAACACCTCGCCGGAGGGACGCGCCCGCAATCGCCGTGTCACATTGGTGATTTCTATTAAACAATTGGAAGAATGGGGTGACAAGATCGTTGCAATCGACCATATCCCGTGACGGTGGTGAAAAAGACCGGGAAGAAGAAGTGACGACCTCCCGGGCGGTACGTCAAAAAAACCTTTTGCTGATTATCCTCGTTGTGTTTTTAGCTGTAATTCTGCTCTCCGCCGGGGCCTTGTTTATGGTTAAAAAATTGGGTTTTGCCGCATCCCTGTTTGGCGAACCGCCGGGGGATAGTAGCGTTGCTAAAGAAATAAAAGAACCCGAATTCATGTATGCTTTCCCGGAGATTATCGTGAATATGCCAGAGGGAGGGCGCCGTTTTTTAAGCGTAAAATTTTATTTGGGTCACGATGAACCAAAGCTGGAAGAAGAGCTGGAAAAACGCATGCCGGAGATCCGGGATGTAGTGAATAAAATTCTTTGGACAAAGGATGCCGGTGAAGTAAGCACCCCGGAGGGCAAAGAGGAATTAAGGGAAGAGCTACTGGAAGCTATTAATGTTATGCTGCATAACGGCCAATTGCGGGGGTTATATTTTTGGCACGTGCTTGTCCAATAAGGATTAGAACGAGGAGAGCTAATTTTGGGTGGTTATTTGAGCCAAGAAGAAATAGATAATTTACTGCAAGGTGTCTCCAGCCCGGATGTTTCCCAAAAAGAACGTCAAAATTCCCAGCAACAGCTTCCCGATCAGCACGAAGGCGGGCTGGCCAGGAACCGGGCGGATAAAAATAGCCCCCTGGTGGAAAGGGTAGAATTTGCCCCCCTGCAGGTACGTTACCCGGCTTTGGGGGCTGGGAAACCCCCGCTAGAGCTATTCAAGAATATTGCTCTCGTGCTCAGCGGTGAACTGGGCGCAACGGAGATCACAGTACGCGATTTTCTCCAACTGACAGAGGGTTCAGTGATCAAACTGAATAAAATGGCCGGGGAAAGTGCTACTATCTTACTAAATGGACAAAATTTTGGCCAGGCAGAGATAGTGGTAATCAACGACTATTTTGGCCTGCGAGTGACCACTATTGGTGCCGGGGAAAACGGGGCAAAAAAAGAGTTGCCGGCGGAAAAAGAGAGCAACCCGCCAGGTTCTGATTCTCCAGATCCGGTTTCAGAAGAAGAAGCGGAAGAAGCGGAAGAAGCGGAAGAAGCGGTGCAGGTAGGGCAAGCGGAGCATGTAGAACATGTAGAGCAGGCTGGACAGGGAGAATGAGCGATGGATCTTTATCTTGCTTACTTGCGTCTTTTGATTGCCTTTCCGCTGGTCATGATTTTGGCGTATTGGGGGTTACGTTTTTTACTGCAGCGTTTTGCTCCGGTTTGGAGTATGGAGAAAAGGATTCAGGTAGTGGAGAGAACGGCCCTGCATACCCGGGCTTTTCTTTATGTTGTAAAAGTGGGGGAAGATTATTTTCTGCTGGCTGCTACGCCAAGTAGCGTGACTTTTCTCAAGGATTTGGGAAGGGCCTGGCAGGAAGAATCTTTATTGACGGAAACGGGCAACTCCCACCGCGGGCTGGATTCTTTAACAGGGGGTGGTTTTGCTGGTTTGCTGGAAAAATTGAGGTTGAAAGGCAATCAACGGAAAGGGCCGGGCGGTCGGGGTTAAAGGAATGAAAATGAAGAATAAATTACGGTTTGTTATATTGATCGGCGCACTGTTGTTCACCTTTTTTCTTTGGCCTGGCAGCGACAGGTTTGCTCTCGCCCAGCCGCAATTTCCCATACCCGACATTAACTTGCAAATTGGAACCACCGAAGAGCCCGGACAGTTGGTAGGGATGCTGCGGCTTTTGTTATTACTGGCGGTTTTGAGCCTGGCACCGGCTTTTGTGATGCTCATGACTTCCTTTACGCGCATTGTCGTGGTGCTCAGCTTTATCCGCAATGCTTTGGCTACACAGCAGATTCCGCCTAATCAAGTGCTCATTGGGCTGGCTCTTTTTTTGACTATTTTTGTAATGTCACCGGTTTTGACCACTATTAACCAGGAAGCCCTTGCCCCTTTTTTGGCTGAAGAGCTGTCTTTTGAAGAAGCGGTGGAAAAAGGGGGGCATCCCTTGCGGGAATTTATGCTGGACAACACCAGGGAAAAAGACCTGGCTCTCTTTATTGAAGTTGCCCACCTGGCAAGCCCGGCGGAACGCCGGGATGTTTCCTTTCGTGCCCTCGTTCCCGCTTTTGTGCTCAGCGAACTAAAAACGGCCTTCCAAATGGGGTTTATTCTCTTCGTCCCCTTTTTAATCATCGATATGGTTGTGGCCAGCGTTTTGATGTCGATGGGGATGTTTATGCTGCCGCCGGTGATCGTTTCGCTGCCTTTTAAAATACTGCTTTTTGTCCTGGTAGATGGCTGGCATTTGGTTGTCCAGTCTTTGCTGGAAAGTTATCACTAAGGGGGGTGAGCCCTGGTGACCCCTGAGTTTGTGCTGAGCATTGCCCGGGAGGCTATCACTACCATTCTTTTGGTTGCCGCACCGGTCTTAGGCGTTGGGCTGGCTGTGGGCCTGGTGGTGAGTATTTTTCAAGCTACAACACAAATCCAGGAACCAACATTGGCTTTTGTGCCCAAGATCGCTGCTGTTTTGCTGGCCGTTCTTTTTTTCGGGGGCTGGATGATGCGCATGCTGATGACTTTTACTACTACTCTTTGGGAAAATCTTAGGGTTTTGTTTTAGGAGAGAGAGAATGGCCGGGGTTTATTATTTAAATTTTTGGTTTCCTTTTTTGCTAATTTTTGCTCGTGTTGCCGCCTTTGTTTCCATCCTGCCTTTTTGGAGTTGGCGCGGTATTCCCGTCGTCTTGCGTATTTCTTTTGCTTTTGTACTGGCAGTTACGTTGACTTTTTCCTGGGAAGGACAGTTAGATTGGCCGGTTCACGACCAGGGTTTGTTGCTTCTACTGGGCAAGGAGATACTTGTGGGGTTGGTGCTGGGGTTTCTAGTCTATTTATTTTTATCAGCCTTTCTCATGGCGGGGCAGTTCATGGATCATCAAGCCGGGCTAATGATGGCTGGAACCTTTGATCCCCTTTTCAGCGGGCAGGTTACTCTCCTGGGCCAATTCACATATTTTTTGGCCGTGGTTTTTTATCTCAGTATTAACGGGCATCATATGCTTTTTCTATCCTTGCGTGAAAGCTTTACAATTATTCCACTAACGGGGCCGGTTTTTTCTTCCCCTGTACTTCTGTACTACCTGCAAGCCTGTGGAGTGGTTTTCCTGTTGGCCTTTCAAATTGCCGCGCCGGTAATCATCGTCCTTTGGCTGCTAGATCTTGCACTGGGGCTTCTTTCAAAGGCTGTGCCACAGATCCATGTCTTTATCGTGGGGCTGCCTTTAAAGATAGCCCTCGTGTTATTCGTCTTTTTGCTTTTATTACCATTGTTAGGAGACATGTTAGGAGATGTTTTTGCTATTCTTGCCCGGGATTTATTGTTGATTATGGAGAACTGGGCCGGATAAAATAGCCGGTTTGCCTGGCCGTGTGGCTCTGGCAGAGGGTTAAGTAATGCTATCTTTAGTTAAGAAAAGTGGAGATGAAGCGTTAATGAAGGGAGAAGGCACCAGGATTTTAAACTTTATTGAACAGTTGTGCCGCTTTTTTTTCTTGCCAGGGAAAAGGGATCTACCTGCCTTTCCATCCCGGAAAAGTCAACGGCTCAACCTGCAGCTCTTTGCAGAGGAGGGGGATAAAACCGAGGAACCGACGCCCCACCGTCGCCGGGAAGCCCGTAAGCGGGGGCAGGTTATGAAAAGCCTGGAAATGAATTCTGCTGTTAATCTCTTAGGTATGGTTTCTTTGGGTGCTCTCTCTTGGCCTTTTTTCCTGCATAGCGTAACAGATCTTTTGCGTTATTTCCTGCAGGAATTTACCTCTCCGGTAGATTTTGATCTATCTTTTTGTAGCGGGTTGCTTCGTTTTTCACTGGGCCGTTTTCTTTTATTAGCTGCCCCTTTCCTGTTATGTGCCCTATTCTTAGGTATTTCCTCTAACCTAATGCAGGTTGGGTTCCTCGTTTCCTCGGAGGTGATCCAGCCGCAAATCAACCGCCTCAACCCGGCCGAAGGGTTGAAACGGATTTTTTCCCGCCGGGCTCTTTTTGAACTTTTCAAATCCCTTCTTAAAATTTCAATTATCGGTGCGGTGAGCTATTCTTATCTGCGGGCGAAGTTCCCGGCGTTGCTGCTGATCTTGGGCGAAAAAGGCGGGGTGTTTGCCGCAGTTTTCCGGGAAGTTTTGCAGGGCCTTGCTTTCCGCGTGGCCGGTGTATTCTTTTTTTTGGCCTTGCTGGATTATCTTTTCCAGCGCTCGGAATTTCAAAAACAACTGCGCATGACCCGCCGCGAGGTACAGGAGGAGTACAAACATCTGGAAGGAGATCCCCATTTAAAGGCGAAAATCAGGGAGAAACAGCGGGCGCTGGCCCAACAGCGCGACCTTGCCCGGGTGCCAGAGGCAACGGTAGTGATCACTAACCCTACGGCAGTTGCAGTAGCCCTGCAATATCACGAAAAAGAACATCAGGCGCCGGTAGTTATCGCTAAAGGTGCTGCCGGCCAGGCCAGGAGGATTAAAGATCTGGCTGCAGAACATGAAATACCGGTTATCCAGGATCCGCCCGTGGCGCGGTTGCTTTTTAGCAAAGTAGAGGTGGGAGAGGAGATACCGGTGGATCTCTACCAGGCCGTAGCCGAAATTCTGGCTATGGTTTACCGCTTACAGGAAAAAGCACGCCGGCGGCAATCTGCTAAATCTTGAAGTTTCGACAGAATACTTGTAAAATAGAGGCAATGGCCATATAATAGAGTTAATTCTAAATGTTGTCTATAAAGGGGGATTGTGGAAAACTTAATTTGTTTTTCGCTAAATTTTGCACATGTTTACAGGTATGTTGAGGGCAATGAGTTTAAATAAGCTAGAACATAAAATAAATTTTTACTTCAGGAAAGGGGCGTTTTCCTATACAAGCGTGGCGCCTGGTTTGGACGAGCATTTTCAAAAATATGGATGTTTTAATGGGGTTAGCTTTTGTGCTGGTAATCGCGATCATCGTTATTCCGATCCACCCCCTGTTGTTGGACATCCTACTCGTTATTAACATTACTTTTTCTTTGATCGTGATTCTGGTGACACTTTTTGTGACAGAGATCCTTCAATTAGCCACTTTCCCTTCTGTCCTGCTGGTCTCCACCCTTTTCCGCCTGGCTTTGAATATTTCCTCCACGCGTTTGATTCTTACCGAGGCGCGGGCGGGTGAAGTAATCAACGCTTTTGGTGTTTTTGTCGTCGGCGGCAATTATATCGTTGGTCTCATAATTTTTGTCATTATAACCCTGGTACAATTTGTGGTCATTACTAGCGGCACGGGGCGTATCTCCGAAGTGGCAGCCCGTTTTACCCTCGATGCCATGCCTGGCAAACAAATGAGCATTGATGCCGATTTCAATGCCGGCCTGATTGGTGAAGAAGAGGCTCGCAATAAGCGTCGCGAGCTGCAAAGGGAGGCCGATTTTTTCGGGGCGATGGATGGTGCCAGCAAGTTTGTGCGGGGCGATGCAATTGCGGGTATTGTCATCGTTTTGATCAATGTTCTGGGGGGCCTGATGATCGGGGTGCTCGTGCGGGGGATGGACGTGGCTGTGGCGGCACGCACTTACACCATTTTAACGGTGGGGGATGGTCTCGTTGCCCAGATACCGGCTTTGTTGATCTCCACGGCTGCGGCGATGTTGGTTACCCGTTCAACAGCGGAAAAAGGTTTAGGCACGGACCTGAGCGCCCAGTTTTTTAGTTTCCCCAAGGTTTTGGCAATTACTGCTTTTATTCTTCTATCTTTAGGGTTGGTTCCGGCTTTGCCCTTTACCCCTTTTTTTATTTTGGCTGTGGCCTGTGGGTTTGGAGCCTGGACCCTTTTCAAAGAAGAAAAGGCAAGCAGCATGCAAAAGGAGGCCAGAACTAAAGAAAGCGAACAGGTGCTGCCCACCGCCGAAGAGGAGCTGCGCTCTTTACTAAGGGTTGATTTGCTGGAGATCGAGATTGGCTATAATCTTGTTTCTTTGACCGAAAAAAAGTACAACGGCGATCTTCTCCGGCGCATCACGACTGCCCGCCGGCGCCTGGCCGCGGAATTAGGGATCATTGTCCGCCCGATCCGTATCCGGGATAACATCCAGTTACCCCCCAATGTCTACATCTTTAAGCTCAAGGGCAACGAAATTGCCCGCGGGGAACTGCGGCCTGGCTATATCCTGGCTTTAAATCCCCCGGAGGTTTCACTGGCGGAGTTGGGTGGTATTCCCACGCGGGAACCCACCTTTGACTTGCCGGCAACCTGGCTTTCTCCCGAGCAGAAGGAGGAAGCGGAGCTAAAAGGGTGCACGGTCGTAGATACGGCCACGGTAATGATTACCCATCTCACTGAGGTGATCCGTGTTCATGCTTATGAACTGTTGGGCAGGCAGGAAGTCAAGGAGATGGTCGATATGGTTAAGGAAACCCGTCCGGCAGTGGTCGAGGAACTTTTCCCTGATTTGATGAGTATCGGGGAGGTTCAAAAAATTTTACAAAATCTGTTGAAGGAGAATATTCCACTGCTAGATCTTCCTTCCATATTGGAGGTTCTTGCCGATTTTGCACCGGCAAGTAAAGATGCTGACGTCTTGACAGAATATGTCCGCCAGTCTATGCCCCGCACGATTAGTTCACGTTTTGCCGGCGAGGAGCAAAAACTTTTGGCAATTACCCTCGATCCCCTTTTGGAGAAACGTATTGCCGATGCGCTGCAACAGACTGTACAGGGTACTTATCCTGTTTTGGAACCACTCGTTGCGCAGAAAATTTTACAGGGTATTTCCAATATGGTGGAGAGGTTGCGCCAGGAAGGGCTTTCCCCGGTGGTGTTGGCCTCGCCGCGCATCAGGCTTCCTTTCCGTCGCCTCGTGGAACGGTACCTGCCAGACTTAGCTGTGTTATCATTTCAGGAAATTTTGCCCCAGTTGGAGGTAGAATCTGTAGGAGTGTTGAAAGAAGATGAAGGTTAGAAAATATTATGTGCAGGACATGAAGGAAGGTATGCTCCGGATTAGAGAAGAGTTGGGACCGGAAGCAGTAATAATTCAAAGCCGTAAAGTGCGTAAAAAAGGCCTCAGGGGATTCTTTACATCGCGGCAGATGGAGGTTACGGCAGCGGTGGAGACTGCGTCGCGCTTCAAACAAGCCGGACAGGCCAATGGGGATGATGTTCAAAAAAATATTCAAGAGGAGATCGGCGAGCTCCGGACGATGATCAACCGCCTTTTAAACCGCAGCCATATGCCTAGAAAAGATAAGGAGCAAGAATGGGAGGAGCTAGAAAATTGGCGTTTACAACTGCAACAGCAGGACGTTTTAGAGGAACTGATCGAGGATTTTTTAACAGAAATTAAAACCGAGATTGCCGGTGAAGTACAGTTGACAGAAGAGGTCATCGGCTTAATTTTGCGTCAAAAAATACGTAAAAAATTGAGGGTTGCACCGGAAAAAAGTGCTGCCGTTCAAGTATTTGTGGGCCCTACAGGAGTGGGGAAGACCACTACTTTGGCCAAACTGGCGGCGCGTTATGCTTTTTACCACAGTGAGAAAGTGGGGATTATTACCATTGATCACTACCGCATCGGTGCCGTTGAACAGCTCCGCACCTATGCTGATATTGCCAGTCTTCCCTTAGAGGTGGCAGTCAGCCCCGGTGAACTAAAACGTGCTTTAGAGAAACTAAGCAATTGCCAGCGTATTCTCATCGATACAGCCGGCCGGAGCACTTTGAATATTCCCCATATCCAAGAATTAGCCGGTTATTTGCGAAATCTGCCGGCGGCAGAAATATTTATGGTGATCAGTGCGACGACTAAAGCACGGGATTTACGTTTGATCTGCAAAAATTTTAATTGCATGGCATACAATCGTCTTATCATCACCAAGGTTGACGAGACAGACACTTATGGTACGCTGCTCAATAGCATCTACCTGAGTGATTTACCAGTAATCTACCTGACTACGGGACAAAATGTTCCCGATGATCTTTGTTTGGCAGATGTTGAAAAAATGAGCGCCTTAATCCTGGGGGAGGCAGAATGAAATGGCCGATCAAGCACAGCGCATGCGTGAAATTTTTCAAAGGAACCAGACTGTTAGTTCTCTCCGTAAAAATGGATTGCTACGCACCATTGTCGTAGCCAGCGGCAAGGGAGGCGTTGGTAAAACCAATATTGTCGTTAACCTGGCTCTTATTTTAGGTCAATGGGGACAGAAAGTTATTATTTTGGACACGGATCTGGGCATGGCCAATGTAGATATTCTCCTCGATTTAAAGGCGCGTTTTACACTGCTCGATGTAATCCAGGGCGGGAGAGATATACAGGACGTGATTTTAAGGGGGCCGGCCCATGTGGAGGTAATCCCCGGCGGTTCTGGCCTTTCCCAGATTGTCAATTTGGATCGCCAGCAGCGGGAACAGTTAATTGCACGGTTTTCCACCTTGGAGGAAAAAGGTGACTTGCTATTGGTGGACTGTTCGGCCGGCCTTTCCCACGATGTTTTAAGTTTTATCGCTGCGGCAGACGAGCTGATCCTGGTGACCACTCCCGAGCCGACGGCCATTACCGATGTTTATAGTATTATAAAAATAGTTGATAGTTATAAGTTGCATTCACAAGTACACCTCATTGTGAACATGATCAATAATGCCCATGATGGTGAACATGTGTTTAAACGGATTAAAAAAGTATGTGATAGCTTTCTGGATTTAAAGGTGGTTTTCCTGGGGGGCATCGAGTACGATCGCAGTGTTTCGAAAGCGGTCCTGAGCAGTTACCCGTATGTCCTGCAATTTCCCCACTCGCGAGCAACCCAGTGCACAAGGCATATTGCCCGCCGCATACTATTTGGTGCGGAAACGACGGAGAAAGAAGAGCTAAAAACTTGCAAAAAAAAAGGATTTATGCGGCGGCTTTTAAATTTATGGCGGATAGAATAAATATCAAGAGGGTTGGGTGCCAGAAATATGCGGATCAAGGATTTCTTTCGTGAAAATATGTTGCTGGAGGTTTACGATCCCGCCAGCGGTGTCTACTATAAAAGCTTGCTGCAGGAGGTAAATGCAGGTGGGCTTGCTATCGGCGTCCCCCTGAAGGAAAGAAAAAAGCTCAAATTGCAACAAGGAACCGAATATCTTTTTCGCGTCTTACTGGACGATGCCTTATATTATTTTAACAGCAAGGTTGTTGGAGGAAAAAAAAGCGCCCGCGTTTTTCTTTACCTGCTTAACTGGCCGGAAAATATTAAACGGCGCCAAAGGCGGCACTTTTACCGCCTAGATCACACTATAAATGTAGATTATTGGGTGCTCGCTAACGATCTCCCCCCTAAAATTTCTAACAAGAAACGGGAGGTTGGCAGGCCGGGAGGAGCAACCCTTAAAATAGTGTCACCGGAAAAATGGAATGTGGAAATGGATCAAGAAATACTCGCCCTATACCGGCAGGTTGAAGCTCATCAACCTGCCCCGGCGGTTGCGACCAATCTAAGCGGAGGAGGATTGATGCTCGTTGCCAGGCGCAATTTGCCGCCAGGCACCGTCTTGGCGCTGCGCTTTTTTTTACAAAGCAGCAAGAAAAATAAAAAGATGATGCTAGTCAAGGGCCGGATCGTCAGGCTTATATCCTCTAAAGCAGGGGAGGATAGGCACTACCGTTACGGGGTGGAGTTTTTGGAAATGAGCGAAAGGACACAAGATGAGATCGTTCGTTTTATATTTTTTATGCTCCGGCATAGGTTGCTCTAGGGGGGAAAAACTTGACAGAGGGGCTCTGGCAAAAATATATGCAAACCGGAGACGAAGTGGCCAAAGAAGACCTTATTGTAGAATATCTTCCTCTGGTTAAGCGGATAGCAGGGCGGTTGGCCGTGGGGTTGCCTTCTCATGTAGAAGAGGAGGAGTTGGCTGCCTGCGGGGTTATCGGCCTGCTGGAGGCTGTGGAGCGCTATGATCCCTCCCGGGAGGCTAGTTTTAAAACTTTTGCTACCTGGCGGATCCGCGGGGCGATGCTGGATGAACTGCGCAAAGCAACCTGGGTGCCCCGCTCCGTATATCAACGTCTACGTCAATTGCAGGTTGCCGAACAAAAAATGGGCCACATTCTGGGGAGGGAGCCCTCGGGGACGGAGCTGGCCGGGGAGCTGGGATGGACTTTGGTAGAGGTTGAACAGGTGTATGCCCAGATTAATAGTTTGTCCTTGCTTTCCCTGGAAGAGCTGTTTTTCACTACTCCTGCCACCGCTTCTTCTAACGTTTCCGGGGAAACAATCTCCGGTGGCGGTTTGGGGCTCTTTGCCCGCCCGGAAGAAAGCCTGGAAAAAGAAGAGCGATGCGAACTGCTCGGAAAAGCAATCGAGGGGCTCAAGGAAAGGGAAAAATTAGTGTTGGCTCTTTACTATCAAGAAGAACTTACTTTAAGGGAAATAGGACAGGTTATAAAAGTATCTACAGCCCGCGTTTCTCAAATACATGCCAAAGCGATTTTGAATTTAAGGGAAAAGTTGCAGGAGGCTGATTATTTAGAAGGGTAGTAGTGCCAGGAAAAACCGGGAAAAATGTTTTACCCGGTTGGTTGCAGTAAAATAACACAGTAGTGGGAGATGAAAAGCGTGTTATTTTGGGGTTTGCTTCTCGGGTTGCCAGTTGGATTTCTTCTAACCTTGTGGTTTGGTCACTGCTATTTTCCCCTTACTTTTTGGGGGGCACGTTTTGCCCGGGAACAAAACACTATTTCCCTGGACCTGCAATTTATGTTCAAAAAATTACAACAAAAGACGGAAGATCTTGCCCATCAGATAGAAGGGGTAGATTTGGAGTTGCAAAATGTAAAGCTAAAAGTATATGAAATAGAAGACGGGCTTTCTGCCCTTAATCTTACAAGGAAATATCCAGGCGAACCAGTTCCACAAAACGAAGCGGCCTTTTCCCCGGGCAAAAGCAACCTGCCGGTTACTGGCCAAACCTCTAAAGTTGTGCAGTGCCGCCAGGAGATCTACCGTCTTTACCAGGAAGGTCTTTCCCTGCCAGAAATTGCCCGGCAGCTAAAGATCAGGCAGGGTGAAGTAGAGCTAGTGCTTTTCTTGAAGCGGTACGGAAAGAAAAATAAAATTTTATTCCCGGGTTGACATTAAAATACGATAGCGGGCGTCGATAAGGTTATTGAACGGTGTTTTTGTAAAATTGGAATACTGTTGGGGGGAGGAAGGTACGCATGCGCGGGATTTACCAGTCGGCCGGTTCGATGTTGGCCAACCAGTTTTATCTGGAAAACATCGGCCAGAACCTGGCCAATCTGCATACTCCCGGCTACAAGATGAGCGAGCCGGTGCAGGGATCGTTTCCGGAGATATTGCTTTACCGCCGGGAAAAAATGAGCTCCCGGGTAGGAACCAGTTTGCAACCCATTGGCCCGGCAGTTTTAAATGTTGCCGTGGAGGAAACGCCCCTGGTTTTTTTAAACGGTGATCTTTTAAAAACCGAAGAGTTGCTAGACCTGGCTTTGCAGGGAGAAGGTTTTTTTGTTTTAGAGACCCCCACCGGGCTTGCTTACAGCCGGGACGGGCGTTTTCAGCTTAACGCTGCCGGGATGCTGGTCAACTTTGCCGGTTATCCGGTATTAGGAGAAAACGGCCCGCTTAATTTGCAGGATGGTTCAGTAACGGTGGACCGGGCTGGTGATGTCTATGCCCGGGGGGAAAGGGTGGATCGTTTACAGCTACTGGCTTTTGCCCCGGATGATATTATTTGGAAAGAGGGGCAAAACCTTTTCCGGGCGGCGGAAGGTGCTAGACCACAGCGTGCTGAGGCGGAGGTTTGGCAAGGGTATTTAGAGGAATCTAACACAGATTTGTTGCGCCAAATGACCAATTTGCTTAAAGTGCGCCGTTGCTACGAGGCGGCACAGAAAATTTCCCAGGCTTACGATCGCCTGCTGTCCAGAGCGGCCAACGAGCTAGGATCTTTAGGTTAATTGTCACGGTTATTTTTCAAAAGGGAGGATTCGTATGCTCAAAGCTATCGCTAACGGTTCCACCGGGTTACGTGTGCACCAACAAATGCTAGATGTGGCCGCGCATAACCTGTCTAACGTAAATACAGCGGCCTACAAGGAAAGGCTGATTTCTTTTCAGGAGCTGCCCTACCGCTTTCTCAGTGAACGCCGTTTGCCGGTAACGGGCAGGGCATCGTTGCCACCCCGTAGTGGGATGGGAGCTGCTATGAACGGTTCCATTTCTTCTTTCCGGGAGGGTTCCTTGAACTACACGGGGAGGCACTATGATTTGGCCTTGGCCGGGGAGGGTTTTTTCCGGGTCATCAGGCCTGATGGCAGCTATGCCTATACCCGCTGCGGGAATTTTGGGCTGGATGAAAAAGGCAGGCTGGTGACGGCAGGGGGTGACAGGCTCGATTATACCTGGCGTGGCGACTGGTCTGCAGAGGAGATAAACAAGGCCTTGGAGTTGGAGATTACCGCACAGGGCGATATTTATTTTATATTTCCCTCCGGGTTGGCCCCGGAAGAGGAGGAACCTTCGAGCCTAGAAGAGGAGGAACCCCCGATTCGAGAGGAAGACGAAAATATGAAGCCGCCGTTAACCGGCCGGGTAAAAATAGGGGAGGTTTCATTGCACCGTTTTACCAACCCGCAAAGTCTTTCCCCGGTTGGCGGAAACCTGTTTTTACCAGCGGCAAGAAGTGGCCCCCCGCAAGAAGGAAAGGCAGGGGAAAACGGCTTTGGATTGATCCGTCAAGGTTATTTAGAAGGCTCCAACGTCGATTTTACCGGTCAGTTGATAATGCTCGTCCGCGGGCAAAGAGCATTGCAGGCAACGGCCAGGACCCTTACTACCGCCGATGAGCTTTGGATGCAAACTTTGAACCTGCAGGTTTAGGCCCCTGCCGGAAAAACATACCTGGCAAAGGACACGCAAATAATTTTAAGGAGGTGAGCAAGCCCTGACTAAAGATGTTTTATCGCAAGCAGAGATAGATTCCCTAATTTTTGCTTTAAGCAGCGGAGAACTAAAGGAGGAAAAACCTGAGGATGCTGAAGAGTACCGCGGTTATGATTTCAGGCGTCCCAGCAAGTTTTCTAAGGAGCAGATGCGCACGTTGCAGATCTTACATGAAAATTATTCCCGCATTTTAGGGAACTTTTTGGGAGCCTATTTACGGGTGCCCGTACAAGTGCAACTAGTTTCTGTTAGCCAGGTTACATATGAGGAATTTATTTTTTCCCTGCCTTTACCCACACTCATTACAGTTTTTAGTATGAATGCCGAAATGGGCAATGCTATGCTCGAAACCAACCCCTCCTTTGTCTTTCCCTTGATCGATCTTGTTTTTGGCGGTGAAGGCAGTTATCCCCGGTATAGCAGGGAGCTGACAGATATTGAGATCTCCGTGATGCGAAATTTGAACGAAAAATTTTTGAACAATTTGCGCTATTGTTGGGAAGATATTGTAGATTTGACGCCGGTTATTGAAGGCATGGATACTAATCCTCAATTTAACCAGATGTTCGCTTCCACGGAAACGGTGGCCCTGGTTACCTTTAATGCTCAGATTAAAGACAACCAGGGGCTTATAAACCTTTGTTTTCCTTATATCACCCTGGAAAAAATTATACCTAAATTAACGGCGCAGTTTTGGTTTAAACAACCGCTGCAGGATACTTCCCTTTTTTCAAAGGAAATGCTTTTGCGTGAACTGGGAAAAGTAGAGGTTGAGGTCGAGGCTGTTTTGGGAAAAGCAACGATTACCCTCTATGATTTTTTACAGTTTCAGGAAGGGGATATTCTCCAACTCACCCGGGAGGAAGGCGAAGACCTGGATATTTATGTTGGCGGTGAGCTGTTATTGAAGGGCCAACCGGGTATGTTAGGGGAAAACCTGGCAATGCAGGTTACCAGTTTGGCCGGTGAGGAGGAAAACAGACGTGGCGCATGATTTTTTAACACAAGAAGAAATAAACACGTTGCTTGGAAAAAAAGAAAAGGAAGCTGTCCCTGCACCGGGTGAAGCGCCAGGGCAGTTCACCCCGGATTTCACGCACAAGGAAGAGATGCCGGCCAATTTAGATGCAGTTCTAGATTTTCCTTTGCAGGTTTCTGTACGGCTAGGAGAAGCAAAAAAAACTTTGCAAGAGATCCGGCACCTTAACCCCGGTGCGGTTGTGGAGCTGAATCACGTTGTGCAGGAACCGCTGGATGTTTTAATTGGTGGGAAGATGGTTGCCCGGGGGGAAGTGATTATCATCGATGAAAGCTACGGCATAAAAATTACAGAAATTATGGATCCCGTGGAAAGGATCAAAAAGTTAAGGTGAAGAGGATATGGATAAGGAACAAGATGCAACTCTGCCGGAGAAACCTGTGGACGATATAGTGCACGACGGCTTAGAAGAGGAGTTTAGTGCAGAGCATAGTGATGCTTTGGCGGAGGTGGGAAATATCTCCATGGGTGCCGCGGCCACAGCACTTTCCCATATGTTGGATAAAAGGGTTCAGATCACTACACCCCAGGTTTCACTTGTTTCCATGAGCAATGTGCGTACCAGTTACCCCGTACCCTGTCTCGTGATCAACGTTCACTACCTGGAAGGGCTGAAGGGCGACAATATCTTCGTTTTGAAGGAGAAAGACGCTCTCGTTATTGCCGGGCAAATTATGGGGTTGGAGCTGCCGCAAGGGCCTGCCGAATTAGGAGAAATGGAACTTTCGGCCATTAGCGAAGCGATGAATCAAATGATGGGTTCGGCGGCGACAGCCATGTCCGAATTTCTGAACCGTTTCGTAAATATTTCCCCGCCGCAAGTAAATTACCTTAATCTGCAAAAAAACAATATGGGTTTGGACTATATTCATGATGAAAGTGTTTTTATTCAGGTTGCATTCCATATTGTGATCGAGGATATTTTAGACAGCAATATTTTGCAGCTAATACCCATCGCTTATGGCTTGCAAACGGCAAACTACCTGTTGGCCGGGCTAACAGGCGGCGATCCCCCGGGTGATTTCGCAGGCGATCCCGCAGAAGATTTTGCAGCCGATGAGGTGGAAACAGGGGCCGGGACTGCGGCTGAAGAAGTAACGTTGGGCGATACGGAGATACTGGCGGCACTTGCAGATGCAACTGTCGCTGAGGAAGAAACACTACAGCCGGAAGCAGTGGAGACAGGACGCGTGGCCGGCCCGGCAGATGAGCACCCGGCCTGGCAGAATAATGAGGGTATGGATGCCTTCCCGGAGATGGAACAAACTATTGTCAATCGTCAGGAAAAAAAATATGGCCTGCAGCAGGAAGACTTCGATAGGATTAATTTAATTAAAGATATCCCCGTGGAAATAAATGTTGTTTTGGGTAGGGTTTCACTGCCTTTACGCCAGGTTTTTTCCTTATCCCCGGGAAAAGTATTCAGCTTAGAAAACTACGCCGGGGAATCCGTAGAACTATTGGCCAATGAGCGATTGGTGGCGAAAGGTGAAGTAGTTTTGGTCAATGGGAAATTTGGTGTTAAGGTAACAAATATCGTGGGCCCAAAATTTGGTTGAAGGGGTGATTGATGATGAGGAGCGACCGGGAAGCTGTCGAGGAGGTTCAATTGGTAACTTTCCAACTGGAGCAGGAAGAATTTGCCTTGAACATTCATCAAGTACATGAAGTATTAAAGATGGTTCCTGTCACCCCCTTGCCTCAAGCAGCTCATTTTATTGAGGGGGTTATTAACCTGCGTGGCGAGGTTATTCCCGTAGTTGATCTTCGCAAACGGTTCGAGGTGTCACTGAAAGAAAGAAACGGGCAAACCAGGATTATCATCGTGGAGATCGAAGAGAATAAGGTTGGTTTAATCGTCGATTTTGTAACGGAAGTGTTGCGCCTTCCTTCTACAGCAATACACCCCCCTCCTAGAAGAATGGCGGGAGCGCAGAATGATTTGATTCGCGGCATAGGCAAGGCAGGAGAACGGCTGCTGATTATACTTAACCTCACCAAAATTTTGGATATGGAGGACAAGATTACCCTACAAGAAGTTATTGCAGGTGGGGAGTAGACATCTAATCATGCTCTTTCAAGGTTTATTTTAAGATGTCTTTTGACTCGTAAGGGACGCGGGTTATAATTTTTAGGGGAAAGGAGGCGGGGTGATGGAAGAATACAAGGATCTTTTTCTGGCAGAAACGCGGGAATACCTACAAAGTATAACGCAATGCCTTTTGATTCTGGAAAAGAATCCTGATGTTGAACATATAGCAGCAATGTTTCGTGCTGCCCACAGCTTGAAAGGAATGGCCGGGACAATGGGTTATGAACTGATTACAGAGCTAACCCACGAAATGGAAACTCTTTTGGATTACCTGCGACGCGGGGAAGTCGCCCTGGGAACTGATTGCGTAAATTTATTTCTGGAAGCAGTGGATCTGATCCAATTGCTGATCGATCATCTGGACCAACAAGGGGATTTCCGCCCGCAAGTCAAGGCGCTTGCAGCCAGCTTGAATGCCTGGCAACATACTGCCGGTGAGAAAGAACTGGATAAGACTGCTTTTGCAGGAGAAGGCCCTGAAGAAACCGGGGAAAATCCCCAAGATCGGAAAGGCAGCGTTGACTGGCAGGAAACGCTGAGCGCTTTCGAAAAAGAAACGCTGAAAGAGGCCCTGCTCAAAGGCGAAAAGATCTACCAAATTCAAATTCAGTTACGCCAGGATTGTCTTCTAAAATCCGTCCGGGTTTATATGGTTTTAAAAGCTTTAGAAAAGGAGGGAGAGATTATCAAGGCGCGGCCTTCCTTGCAAGCTCTGGAGGAAGAAAATTTTGATCGGGAATTTTTTTTGCTCATGGTAGGGGCACCGCAGGTGGAGATTCTTGAAAAAACACTGGGGGAGATTGCCGAGATTGAAAAAGTAAAAATTTTGCTGGTTGAAATGAAGGGGGAATATTCCGTTATCGATGAGGAAGAAGAAGGCGGGTTCCAGAAAAAGGTTCTTCCCGCATCTCCGGGGCCGGGGAAAACGGCACCCTTAATTGGTTATGCCGGGGAGAAAACGGTACGGGTGGAAACAGCCAAGTTAGATGGACTCGTGAACCTCGTCGGGGAGTTGGTGATTAACCGCACCCGTGTGCTGGAATTGGGTAAAAACGTCCGTGATGTGGCTTTGGATAATGCCTTAGAACAGATGGAGAGGATTACCACCGATCTGCAAAACGCAGTAATGTCTTTGAGGATGGTTCCAGTTAAACAAGTTTTTGATCGTTTTCCGCGGATGGTGCGTGATCTCAGTCTGGAAAAAAATAAAAATGTTGAGCTGGTTATCTCCGGGGAGGAAACTGAACTGGACCGCACTATTGTCAATCAGGTTGGGGATCCGCTCGTGCATCTTTTACGTAATGCCGTGGATCATGGCCTGGAAGAAGCGGAAGAAAGGAAAAGGAAAGGTAAAAACCCGCAGAATATGATTTATTTGCATGCACAACATGAAGGAAGTCACGTCGTGATCCGCGTTGAAGATGACGGACGCGGTATTGACCCGGAAGTAATTAAACGACAGGCTTTGGAGAAAAAGATGATCAGCGCAGCAGAGATGGAGAAAATAGGGCCTGCAGAAGCCCTACAGTTGATTTTCCAAAGTGGTTTAAGTACCTCCCGGGAAATTACGGATATATCAGGGCGCGGCGTGGGGATGAATGTGGTCAAAACATCGATCGAAGCGTTGAATGGAACTGTGGAGGTACAAAGTGAACCCGGCCGTGGTTCCCGGTTTCTTATGAGATTTCCTTTAACGTTGGCTATTATCAGGGCCCTGATGGTCCAGTGCGGACAGGAAATTTACGCTATTCCTGTCGAGGCGGTTAGAGAAAACCTTTTTATTGAACCGCAGGAAATTAGGACTATCCAACAAGAGCGGGTCATTACCCTTAGGGAAGAGGTTTTGCCTTTTTATTTTTTACTGGAGTTGCTTGGTTTGGGTTTGCCTCCGGCGCAAGAGTTTTATCCGGTAGTGGTGGTTCAAACCGGCAATAAAAAAGTGGGATTAGCAGTAGACGCACTGCAGGGACAACAGGAAGTTGTCATCAAATCTTTGAGCCGTTTTGTCAATGAATTGCGCGGAATTGCTGGTGCCACGGTACTGGGGGACGGAAGGGTAACCCTAATCCTCGATGTAGTCAGCTTGCTGGAAGATAGGAGGCCTAATGTTGGGAAAAAGAATATTAATCACTGATGATACGGCTTTTATGCGCATGACCTTACGCAATGTCCTGGAAAAAAATGGTTATGAGGTGGTTGCGGAGGCAGAAGATGGATTACAAGCGGTGGAAAGGTATCAGCAGTTAAAACCGGATTTGGTGACCATGGATATAACAATGCCTAATATGGATGGAATAACGGCCATTAAAAAAATAATGGATCAAGATCCGCAGGCTAAAATAGTTGTTGTCAGTGCTATGGGACAAAAAGCCCTGGTCATCGAGGCCTTAAATTCGGGAGCAAAGGATTTTATTGTCAAGCCTTTCCAACCGGATCGCATCGTAGAGGCCTTGCAAAAAGTGGGTGGGTAGAAATGTCTTATGAAAATAAATATAAATACAACAGCAAGCTGGCGGCGGGAGCAAAGGCGATCCCTGACCAGTTGCGGGGAAATAATCTTTATGGTTGCTCCATTTCTGCCTTGTGTTATATAGATAACATAGTTTAGGGGGAGGTTTTTTGGGAGAAGAAAAAGTTACTGCTTTCAAACTGGACGTACTAAGAGAGTTGGCGAATATAGGCACGGGTAATGCAGTTACCTCTTTGGCACAGTTGCTCAATGAAGAAAAAATAACTATGGATGTTCCGACGGCCGTGCTTGTTCCTTTGCAGGATGTTCCAGAAATTTTAGGGGGAGCAGAGCTTCCGGTTGCCGGCGTCTTTATTGAATCTACCGGGGATATTCAATTAACGTTTCTTTTTATTATTCCTCTGGAAAGTGCTTTAAATTTAATCTCCATTCTTCTACCGGCTGCACAGGGAAATTTTGACGCTCTTGAACTTTCAGCATTGCTTGAAGTTGGAAACATTTTAACCTCGTCTTATTTAAATGCCCTATCTTTGATGATTGATCTCCCGCTTCTGCCTTCTCCTCCTGTTATTGCCATAGATATGGCAGGAGCAATTATATCCACGGTTATGGCCGAGGCTCTTGTCCTGGATGACGAACTGGTTTTGCTGCAAACGAAAATTAATTCCCGGCAAAAACATATTTCTGGGCAAATACTCATTATTCCCAGCCGCGGGGCTTTAGACAATATTTTTACCCGCTTAGGAATCAAGTGAAGGGCACGTCTCTCTTCCGTGTAAAAATTGCTGATTGGGCTGTATTGAAAGGCCAGGGGGTTTTAATGACCATCGGGTTAGGTTCTTGCGTAGGGATTGCCCTCTACGATCTTAAGAACAAGGCAGGAGGCCTGGCACATATACTCCTGCATTGCAGCCGGGATTTTCCTAACAGGTCAACACCTCTTAATCCAGCTAAATTTGCCGATACAGCCATACCCTTGCTTGTACAGGAGGTAGAGAAAATTGGGGGAGAAAGGAGCTGGCTCCAAGCTAAACTTGCCGGTGGCAGCAAGTTATTCATGAACAGGAAAGCCGGGGAAAGTGTAGGAGAAAAAAATGTACAGATGGTAAAACTGGTTCTAGGGAAGTTTGGGATTCCTATCGCCGGGGAGGATACAGGGGGGAACTATGGCCGTACAGTGCATTTTTTTGTGGAAACCGGTAAAATGATTGTTTCAACGGTGGGTAAAGGCAAAAAGGAAATATAAAACGCAACATAGTCCTGGTGTGGCAGTAAAAGATTCAATATAGGAACTCTGGGATGGTCTAAGCAAAAGGAGGGGTAAAATAATGGATAATACCCCGATAAAAGTAATGGTTGTGGATGATTCAGCATTTATGCGCAAATTTCTTGGAGAAATTATCAAACAAGACAGTGCTTTACAGTTGGTGGGAACGGCCCGCCACGGTCTGGATGCTTTAGCTAAACTGAAAAGCTTAAAACCCGATGTTCTAACTTTGGATGTGGAGATGCCCGTGCTCAACGGACTGGATACACTCAGAAAAATCATGGCCAGGAAGCCCTTGCCCGTTGTGATGGTGAGCAGTTTTACACATAAAGGGAGTGAAATGACGATAGAAGCACTGGCGGCAGGGGCGGTAGATTTTATCCCCAAACCTTCTAACTGGAAAGGTGAGCATGCCGGAGAACTAAAACGACAATTACCCCGGAAAATAAAAGAAGCTGCCAGGGTACATTTGCAGGCGTTGCTTTCCCCTGATACTTACCAAGGTGCCAGTGTAGCAGGCAAGGCTGTTTTACCACAGGAAGAACCTCCCGGCAAAGAGAGGACCCCTGCAGGCCAGCTAGCAAATAGAGCAATAGCTATAGCAGCATCTACCGGCGGCCCGCGCGCCCTGGAGGAGGTCCTACGTAGATTGCCGGTTGATTTGCCGGCAGCAATTTTGGTTACCCAGCATATGCCCCCGCAATTTACACGGTTCATGGCCGAAAGATTGGATAGAATATCTTTTGTAAAAATTCAAGAAGCTTCTGCCGGAGATAGCATCAGAACCGGTGAGGTTTATATAGCCCCTGGCGGCTATCACCTTGTGGCTCAAAAGGATAGGACCATTGCTCTTAGCAATTCCGTGCGCGTTAATTATGTTCGTCCCTCGGCGGATGTAATGATGGAGTCGGTGGCAAAGATTTTTGGTGCAGCGGTGATTGGCGTGGTGTTGACGGGTATGGGTCGTGATGGCCTGGCAGGCATGATCAGGATTAAAGAAAAAGGCGGTCAAACAATTGTCCAGGATCCTTCAAGTGCAGCCCTCCCCGGTATGCCCCGGGCTGTGCTGCAGGAAGGCTGCGCGGATCAAGTGCTCCCCTTGAGCCAGATTGCAGGAGCTATTGTCCGGTTAATAAATAAGGAGAGATGAAGGTGATTAATGCTAACTGGAGTTATGAATATTTTAAAAAAGCATTCTACGCTAAAACGGGGCTGGACCTTGATTGTTATAAGGATAGACAGATGGAGCGACGGATCAGGCAGATGATGCAGCGGGTAAAAATGTTTGAATTTAGCAACTTTTATGATTACCTGATCTCCAATCCTTCAGTCCTGGCAGGTTTTTGCAATTACTTAACCATCAATACGTCGGAGTTTTTTCGCGATAGCCAGGTTTTTGAATTTTTAGAAAAGAAGATTATACCGGAATTAATAGATACATTTCCCCGGGGATTAAAAGTTTGGAGTGCCGGGTGTTCTGTAGGTGCGGAGCCCTTCAGCGTAGCCATTCTACTGCAGGAGTTTAATGTTTTAAAACGTTCAAAAATTATCGCCACGGATCTCGATGAAAAGGTGTTGATGGCGGCGCAACAGGGCTGTTTTAAACAAAATTTTCTGAAGAAAACACCTGAAAAACTATGCCGGCTTTACTTTGAAAAAGAGGGCGAAAGCTATTTAATCAAGGATATTATTAAAGAAGCAGTTACTTTCCAAAGGCATAACCTGCTCACGGACAAACCAATCTTCGGCTGTCATATGATTTTTTGCCGCAATGTTTTCATTTATTTTAAATCCGAAACGCAAAACAGTTTGCTTAAACAATTTTCTAACAACCTTTTGCCCGGGGGTGTCCTGGTGATTGGCTTGTCAGAATATATTCACAATCCCAATCAATACGGACTGGACAAGCGCCATCACAGGGTTTTTCAAAAACAATAATTTTTAGGAACGACAATTTTCAGGAATGGCCAATTTTTAGAAATGACAATTTTTAGGAACGACAATTTTTAGGAACGACAATTTCTAGGAACGACAATTTTTAGGAATGACAATTTCTAGGAATGACAATTTCTAGGAACGACCAATTTTTAGGAACGACAATTTTTAGGAACGACAATTTTTAGGAACGACAATTTCTAGGAACGACAATT
>CAZRVU010000004.1:0-26344 GCA_964603615.1 uncultured Desulfovibrionaceae bacterium | reverse complement strand
TCTAGGAATGACAATCATTGTTGTTGGTGTAGGGGGCGATGCCCTCATCGCCCCGCATACCATTATAGGGTTTTCTTCAAGAAGGGGGTTTATTCATGTCCAGGATACGCAAAATTGCTGCTGGTTTAAATGCATGGGCAAAGCATTTTTTTAGTGCATTACTGGTGAAAAAATCCAAAACAAATGAAATAGACAAAGTAGCCGGGGATAAAACAGAGCTGAGAGAAGAAGGTTTACGCCGCAAGATGATTGCCTTATTTATTATCTTAACTTTACTACCGCTGCTGGTTGCGGGGTATGTGGCAATTAACCTGGTTACAAAAAGTATGGATGAGCAAGCACGCCTTACAGTGGAAAAAGATGCCCGCACAGCAGAATATATTTTCAAAAATCGTTTACAGGAGCGTGCTTTTCAGATCGGCATGATTGCCAGCAATCCCAAATTGCGCACTGCCCTGGAGGCGAATGACTTTCAATTGGCATTAGCTACTTTGTACAGCGATAAGGCAGGGTATGGCCTTGATTTTTTAACGTTGCTTGATGCAGAACATTACGTGGAGATCCGGGCCAATAGCGGCGAAGTACAGGACGGGGCCGATTCCCCAGTTATCTTACCAATGTTGGAAAAGACTTTGTATGGAACAGTTTCCGGGATAACTATATTACCGGAGGTTTTTTTAAGAGATGAGCAGCTTTTGGGGAAAGCTACCGTTCAAATTAAAGAACCGGGTGCAGGTTTTGGCGGCGGGGAAGAAAAAGAAGAGCGGGCACTGGCCATTGTGGCCGCGGTTCCCATGAAAAGTTTTCAAGATGATCGGCAGTTGGAAGGAATTCTTATTGGCGGGGAATTATTAAATAATAATGATAGTATAGTAGAGAATGTTGCGCTTACGCTTGATTTAGCCTCGACCCTTTTCTTTGGGGATCTGCAGGTTGCCACCACGATTTTGGACAAAAACGGCCTGAAAGCTACCGGGACCAGGGCTGACCAGGCTGTGGCCCAAACAGTTCTGGCCGAAAAAAAACCTTACTCCGGGCGCGCCCTGGTTATGGATGAATATTATACTACTTCCTACCTGCCATTAAAAGATTATGACAACGGGGTTGTAGGGATGCTTTATGTGGGAAGGCCAGAAGCAACTTTAATCAAGGCTAAAAACAATAACCGCAACCGTTTTTTACTGATCGGGGGCCTGAGTTTGATCCTTGCTCTAGGAGTATCCTTTAAATTCAGTAAGGGTGTAACCACTCCTTTGATTGAGATTGTAGGCGGTATGAGGAAGGTTGTCTATACCGGCGTTTTAAACCAGGAAGTCGATATCCAACGCGAAGATGAAATCGGAAAGATTGGAAAGGGTTTTAATCTCCTGCTCTCTAGTTTAAAGGATACTGTTAGAACAATGCAGGAAATGTCTGAAAAAATTGGTATGTCCACCGAGGAGCTCTCCGCTGCAGTGGAACAAAGCAATGTAGCCATGGAAGAAATTGCTTTAGCAGCAGGAGAAAGTGTGGCGCACCAGGCCCAGGAGATTGCCAATGCTTCGGAACAGGCTGCCAACAAAGGGAAGGAAGATGAGAAAAATGCTACAGAAGGGATGAAAGCTGTTCAGGAAGCGGTAAAAAGCATGGAGGAAATCGGACAGGCTGTACAGGATGTAAGCACAACCGTGCTCGATTTGGAAAGTTATTCCCAAAAAATTACGATTATCATCAAAACGATCATGGAGATTGCCGGCCAGACCAACCTTTTGGCCCTGAATGCAGCTATTGAGGCTGCCCGTGCCGGCGATCAGGGGCGGGGTTTTGCCGTAGTGGCGGATGAAGTGCGCAAGTTAGCCGAACAAAGTGAAACGGCCGCCGGTGAAATAGAAGAGTTAATCTTCGGCATACAGGAACGTATTCAGGAAGCCGTAAAGAAAATGGACGGCGCATTGAAAGTTGTTGCCCTGGGAGATGGCAAGGCGCGCTTGGTGGAAAACAAACTGGAAGAGATCCTGCAGTCTGTGATCGAACTAAGCAATTATATTCTACATATTGCCGGTGGTGCCCAAGAGCAATCGGCGGCAGCGGAGGAGATTGCTGCTTCTACAGAAGAACAAACAGCCGTTCTACAGGAGATCAACAGTAGTGTTGCCAATTTAAATGCAATGGCCGAGGAACTTAGGGGCGTGGTTAACAAATTTAGCATGTAAGGGTGGCGAAGGTTGTGGCGTAGCTCCAAGTTCTGCTCAGAGAGTTCTACGGCCCGGCTCCAGCCTCAGGTGACCTCCCCGGCCAAGCGGCCCTCCATGGCCGCACGGCCGGCTGCCGACGTCCTGTCGGCAGGGTCATTTTCGGCTTTCGCTGGGCCGTGAACTCTTTGCTTCGCCTCACAAGTCGCTCCGCCACAACCATTCGCCACCTAGTTACAACAATGCAAGGGGGACGGCAGACTGTGTAAAAAACACAAAAAACCTAAAACCTTTTCAAAAAGTGGGGGAATGCGTTAAATAATCTGCATATCTAAGATGCTTGTTCCCTAAAATACCTTGAAATTAGCGTTAAAGTGGGTAAACAATTCGACAATAATAGTTTTCACACAGTCTGGCGGTTCCTGTTGCATCCGCAATCCCGGCCAATGCAAGGGGGGCGGTTCCGGCAGACACGCCATAAAATTTCCATATAGCCCCATTTATGGTTAAACCTGCCCTGCAATTCTGGCTGCAATTGTTGTCATCTGCTGCTGCAGCAGCTCTTTATTAATTATACCTGATGCCACTGCAAAAATACGACTGCCGCTTTGTTTTTAAGCTACTCAAATTTGAAACCGGGACTTTTTGCAGTAAAATTAGAGCTGGCTTATGTGCGATCTTCATACAGTGCAGTCGTATTTTTATTCGCAATTTATTATTTTTGGCTATCTTGCTCAGCAGGCCATTTATTTGTCAGCTATATTTTTCTCTGATCCGCATAGAATAGCTAATGCCACCGCTAAAAAGGGGTTGAAAAAAAATATGCCGAGAAGAAGGCGGGTAATGTCTGATTCCCTTAAATTTGAATTGGCGGATGAACTCGGAGTTGGTGAAATTGCACGCAAAGAAGGGTTTGGAGAGGTAACTTCACGTAACTGCGGTAATCTTGTCAGGAAGGCCATAGAAAGGGCGGAAAAGACTGTATCCCCTGATAACCGGCAATAAAAAAGGTGGCGGGTATACCGTAAGGTATACCCTTTTTCACATAAGTGAAAAATACTTATTACTTTGTGTTAAAATATTTGTTAGAATAGTCATTAGGGGGATGGATTAAAGGTTTTTAACCGGGGGATGGAGAAGAAACTGTGGATTAAGTTTGATAAATTTTTGACAGTTTACCGGTGGACAGGCGCCGGGCCGCTATTACCGATCTGTGGAGGGGACACTTTTGAAAGAGCTGAAAGGCGTTAAAGATGTGCGAGAATTTAAAGTAGAAAAAGGACGAATTTTGCATAGTGCAACTCATGAAGAAATTATCAAAGGAGCTACAGCCGACCTGTATTTTGTCCGGACGAGGGAACTGCTTTCTTATGCCGGCAAAGAAAACACACCTGTTACTGCAGAAATTTTTTGCAGCAGGGCAGGTGTTTTGGCTGGAGTGGAGGAGGCCTACAACTTACTAAAAGATAAGGAAATTTCTCTTTGGGCTATCCCGGAAGGGGAAGAAGTATCAAAAAAAGAAGTAGTAATGCGCATCAAAGGGCCTTATGATGAGTTTGCTATGTACGAAACTGTCCTTTTGGGAATGTTGGCTAGTGCCAGCGGTTGGGCTACAGCAGCACGGGAATGCCGGGACGCGGCAGGCGATAAACCCATTTATGCTTTTGGCGCGCGACATGTTCACCCTGCTGTTGCCTCAGTGATGGAAAGAGCGGCAGTGATTGGTGGTGCAAAAAATGGCAGTTGTATCCTCGGTGCTAAATTATGCAATAATGAACCAGCCGGAACAGTGCCGCACGCAGCAGTTTTGATTATTGGGGATACGGTGGAAACAGCATTACTTTACGATCGCACTATGCCCCCTGATTCCCCCCGTATCATATTGGTCGATACCTTTAAGGATGAGGCCGAGGAAACATTGCGCGTTGCCCGGGCTTTGGGTTCCCACCTGCATGCCGTTAGGTTGGATACTCCCGGAGAAAGAGGCGGTGTTACGCCGGGACTCGTCAACGAGGTGCGTGCCCGGCTCGATCAGGCCGGTTATCAACACGTCCAAATTCTTGTTTCCGGCGGGATTAACCGCGAAAGGATACCTTTGCTGGTGGAGGCCGGGGCGGATGCGTTCGGTGTAGGGAGCTATATTGCGGGAGCACGTGCTATTGATATGACGATGGACATTAAGGAAATTGACGGGGTTCCACTGGCCAAGCGCGGCCGCATCCCCGGCATTAAGGAAAACCCCCGGTTAATGTGTTATCTTTAATGAGCAAATGATCAGGAGCCAGAATTGTTTCCTTAATAAAAAATAGATGGTGATCTTTATTTGATTTTAAAAGCACATGCCAAAATTAATCTAACTTTAGAGGTTCTTGCCCGGCGTGAAGACGGTTTTCATCAGGTAAGATCTGTTTTACAAGAACTTGATCTTTGTGATATCCTTCAACTGAAGGATATCCCCGGTGGCAGGATCGAATTGAATTGTTCGGATCCAACCCTGCCCAGGGACGAGGGGAACCTTGCTTACCGGGCGGCTCGTCTTTTACGGGATCTTTTTGTTCCCACAAAAGGGGTTTTTATCAAACTGATTAAAAAGATTCCCGCAGCAGCCGGTCTGGGCGGCGGTAGCAGCGATGCTGCCGCAGTGATAAAAGGATTAAACAAGCTCTGGGGCCTTTCTTTGAAAAAAGAAACTCTGGCAAAAGTAGGAGCGGTTTTGGGCTCTGATGTTCCTTTTTTTCTTTTTGGAGGAACATGTTTGGCAGAAGGGCGGGGAGAACAGGTGCGCACTTTGCCCCCTTTTCCACCGGCCAGGGTGCTTTTAGCCGCTCCTGCAGGATTGAAGCTTTCTGCAAAACAGGTTTATGACTATCTAAATTTGGATACAATACCTGAAAGTAAAGCAACAATAGAGCTGTTAGGCCTTCTTTCGGCGCATAAAAAATTCCCGGGAAATAATTTGGGGGAAATGAGCAAAAGGTTATATAATGATTTGGAACGTTCGGTTTTCCCCCGCCATAAGAATGTTGCCTTTTTAAAACAAAAATTATTAAAAAAAGGGCTGCCCGCACTGCTTTCAGGAAGCGGGCCAACTGTCTTTGCTCTTTCTCGGACAGAAAATGAGCTAGAAGAAGCCTACTGCGACCTGGTTGCGCAGGGCTACGAGGTTGTTTTGACCAAGATTGCTTAAGTTTTTAAAGGCATCCATTAAAATGTTAAGGGACGGCGATGCCCAATGATCGATTGTGTTATCCTGGCCGGTGGATTGAACGAGGAATTAACTGCTGCCGAGGGGGTTTTTAACAAAGCACTGCTCCAGATAGGCTCCAAAGAAATGGTGCGCCATGTTTTGGATGCTTACTCCCAGGTGGAAGAAATAAGGCGTCTAGCGCTGGTTGGACCGGTGAAGAATTTTTTATTTTTGCAAGCAGATTACTCCCTGGAGTTAGTTCCAGAAACTGATTCCCTGCTGGCCAACGTCCTAGCTGCTAACACCTACTTGCAGGCGGATGGCCCCCTTCTGATCAGCACGGCGGATATTCCTCTTTTGTCTCCCGCGGCCATCACAGATTTTTTACGGCAATGTGCGCCCTACGATCAGGATTTTTATTATCCTATAGTCACCAGGGAAGATTGTGAAAAAAAATTCCCTGGCGTTCAGCGCACTTACGTTCCTTTGCGGGAGGGTGTTTTTACCGGGGGCAACCTCTTTTTGGTCAATCCGCTTAAAATAGAATCATCTGTACCCCTCGTCCGGAAATTTTTAGAATACCGGAAAAACCCGCTGAAGATGGTTTCAGTCCTAGGCACGGGTTTTATCCTGAGAGCTTTAAGCAAGCGGCTGACTATTTCCAGTTTGGAGTCACGTTTCTCTGAGCTGTTAAAGGTTAAGGCGCGGGCAATTATCAGTAAATATGCAGAGATAAGCTTTGATGTGGATAAGCCGGGTGACTTAGCGCTGGTTCGCCGCATCCTATCAAATAACGATGAAGAAGAAAGTAGCAGTGGAGCTTGTTAGTTTTATGCCGGAGTTGTCGTTTTGACTAAAGGGGTAATTGTTGTTTCTTTCAGGTTGTTATTTTTTTGAACAGTAGGGTAAGGTAAAGGAGGATACAAAAATGGAACAGCCCTGGGCTGTTATCCTGGCGGCGGGTGAAGGGACACGCATGCATTCTGCTTTGCCAAAAGTCTTGCATCTCTTATGTGGTAAACCTTTGCTCTGGCATGTTTTAGAAGCAGCCAAGGGGGCAACAAAAAAACAGGTGTTGGTCATCGGCCACGGTTCGGATCTGATCAAAGACTATTTTGGAGCAGAATACTTATATGTGCAGCAAAAAGAGAGGCTGGGAACGGGACATGCCCTCCAGCAGGTTTTACCACACCTGCCTTTGGCGGGAGAGTTACTTGTTCTTTGCGGCGATACGCCGCTTTTGGAAAGCGAAGTGCTGGAGAGGTTGGTTTCTTTTCATCGCCGGCAGCGGGCGGCAGCAACCATTTTGACCGCCTCCTTGACCGATCCCCGTGGTTATGGCCGGATCATCAGGGACGAAGAAGGGCGGGTCCAAAAGATCGTCGAAGACCAGCAACTTGCCCCCGCACAGGAAAAATTGCAGGAGATCAACACGGGTTGTTATTGTTTTGCTTTGGAAGCTTTGCAGGAATTTTTGCCTTCCCTACCGCAGAATACCTCTAAAGGGGAATATTATTTAACAGATTTGATTCCCCTGCTACTTGAGGCAGGGCGGGGGGTAGAAGCCTATTTAGTTGCCGATGCCCGGTTAGCGCTGGGTATTAACGATCGCGTGCAGTTGTCCGTTGCCGCTTCCTACCTGCGGGAAAAAATTAACGCACGGCTGATGAGGTCTGGCGTGACGATGATCGATCCTGCCGCCACCTACATTGATGCCGGGGTGGAAGTGGGCAGGGATACAGTGCTTTATCCCCAATGTATATTGGAAGGAAAGACGGTAGTAGGGGAGAACTGCCGGTTGGGCCCCGGCTTGCACCTGGTCAATACGCACCTGGCAGATAGCGTGCGTTGTCAACAAGCGCTGGTGATGGACAGCGTTTTGGGAGAAGGGGCGGATGTTGGGCCTTTTGTTCACATCCGGCCTGGCAGCAAGATCGGTGCAGTGACAAGAATTGGTAATTTTGTGGAGGTGAAGAACAGCTCTATTGGACAGGGCAGCAAGGTACCTCATCTCAGTTATGTTGGTGATACACAAATGGGTCCGGACGTCAATATGGGTGCGGGGTGCATTGTAGTTAACTTTGACGGGCGCCGCAAACATGCAACCCATATTGAAGCAGGAGCCTTTGTTGGCTGTAACAGCAATTTAATAGCCCCCTTAAAAATTGGCCGGGGCGCTTTTATTGCTGCAGGCTCGACTATTACCCGGGATGTGCCCCCTGATGCCCTGGTTATTTCCCGTTCTAAAGAGGAGATCAAAGAAAATCTGGGAAAAAGGTTTTTAAAGAGAAAAAAAGAAAAGGATCAGGAAAATTAAACTTGGGCCAGCCATCATCTTCCGGGAACCACAGCGCCGCAGGCACATAAGTGCCCCGGGGGCCATAGGTTTTCTAGAACACAGAGCACATAAATGCTCTAGCTTTAGGGCCATAGGCCCTGGGTTTCCAGGCACACAGGTACTTAGGTGCCCGGGCGTTTAGGCACCCGGGTGCTGCCGGTGCCACAGTTTCGAGTTAATTTTTCCTGATTATTGTGGGAGGGAAAAGCAGTGCAAACAGGACGGGAGCTAAAAATATTTGCCGGAACAGCGAACGTGGGTTTGGCGAAAGAAGTAGCCGAGTATGTGGGTATTCCGTTGGGTTTAGGTGAAATAATACAGTTCAGTGATGGTGAAACTTCTATTTCAATCGGAGAGAGCGTCCGCGGCTGTGATGTTTTTATTATTCAGCCTCTTTGCCGTCCGGTTAATGATAATTTGATGGAGCTGTTGATCTACATCGATGCTTTGAGAAGGGCTTCGGCAGGAAGAATAAATGCGGTCATTCCCTATTACGGGTATGCACGGCAGGATCGCAAAATGCGGGCTAGGGATCCAATTACAGCCAAATTGGTCGCCGATTTACTAACTAAGGCGGGAACGGACCGGTTGATCACCATGGATCTCCATGCCGGCCAGATCCAGGGCTTTTTTAATATTCCCGTGGATCATCTTTTAGGTATTCCGATTCTTGCCCGTTATTTTAAACAAAAAAACATCCAAAACGGCGTTGTCGTTTCTCCCGACCTGGGAGGGGTGACCCGTGCCCGCGATCTGGGAGACCGCTTGCGCATGTCCCTGGCCATAATTGATAAAAGGCGCCCGAAGCCCAATGTGGCGGAAATTATGAACATTATTGGTGAAGTGCGCGGCAAGGAAGCTATTTTAATTGACGATATGATTGATACTGCCGGCACAATTACCCTGGGGGCGGTAGAACTTCTAAAGAGGGGGGCAAAAACGGTTTATGCTTGCTGTACTCATCCCGTTTTATCCGGCCCGGCCAAAGAACGTCTTTTAAGTTCACCCCTGCAAGAAGTGGTTGTTACCAATACCATCCCGCTGAATAATAGTTTAAAATTGGACAAAGTAACGGTATTATCTGTGGCTGGCCTCATCGGCGAAGCGATTAAGAGCATTTACCAGGATTTGTCTGTCAGCAGGCTGTTTGATTAAGGGATGTAAAGATGGAAAGGGGGTTGCCTGGCCGGAGTGCGGCCAGGCCTAAACTATGGAAAATATTAAAATTGAGGCTTTTCCCCGGAAGAAAGGCGGAAAAGGAAGCAGGAAGCAATTAAGAAATAAAGGTATGCTGCCGGCAATCGTCTACGGCCGTGGCCTGGAACCCAGAGTTGTAACTTTAAACAGTATGGCTTTGAAAAGAGCCCTGGGAACGGCGGCTGGAACCAACGTGCTTCTTGATCTGGAGATAGCCGGTGATGACGGTTCCTCGCTGGAGACGGTGATGGTCAAAGAATTGCAGAGGCATCCTTTACAAAGAGATTTTTTTCTGCATGCGGATTTGATCCGTATTTCGCTAGATGATCAACTAGAAGTAGAGGTGCCCTTGAGTTTGATCGGGGAACCCGCCGGTGTTAGCGATGACGATGGGGTTTTACAGATTCAGATAAGGGAAGTCACTGTGCGTTGCCTGCCGGCGGACATCCCTGAATATCTCGAGGTATCCGTTGAACACCTAAGAATCGGTGATGTTTTGACTGTAGCTGATCTTCAACCGCCCGCTGGCGTAGAGATACTGGCCGAGCCTGCTGAAGCGATTGCCTCGGTGTTGGTACCGCATGTGGTTGAAGAGGAAGAAGAAGTCGAAGCAGAGGAGTTGGAAGGTGAAGCAGTGGTGGCAGAAGAAAAAGAGGATGTGGAAACGGAGAAAGAAGAGGCAGAGGAATAAAAATAATTATCTTTCCCGAGGTGGGAAGCTTTGTTTTTACTCGTAGGTTTGGGAAACCCGGGTATCCGCTATGCGCTGACGCGGCACAATGTAGGTTTTTGGGTGGTCGATGAAGTGGCTGCCCGGGGTGAGGCGGGCTTTCAGGAAGTTACCGGCCAATCTTGTTTGGCGCGCACCATGCTGGCCGGCAAAAAGGTAATCCTGGCCAAGCCCTTAACCTATATGAATCGCAGTGGCCTGGCGGTGCATGCCCTTTTACGATATTTTTCCCTTGGATTGGAAAATTTGTTGATAATCTACGATGATCTCGATCTGCCCTTGGGCCGGCTGCGCTTGCGGCCCAAGGGAGGCAGCGGCGGCCACAACGGCCTGTCCTCGATTATAGCTTTTTTAGGAACTGAAGAATTTCCGAGGTTGCGCCTGGGGATCGGCCATCCGGAAGAAGCGGAAAGCGGGGCAGCTTATGTTCTTTCCCCTTTTACCCCTGTAGAAGAGGAACAGATGTTGGAAACTGTCCGCTTGGCAGCCGACGCCCTTGAGCTTTTTCTTAGCAACGGTCTTGAAGAGGCGATGAATAGATATAATTAATCAAATATAAATATAATATAAAAGGCTAGATCGTGCATTTGACAAAAAATTCGGGTATTAGGGATAATGCTGCCGGTAAGATTTGCGGGCTTTGATCTTTAAACTGTTGAATTAAGTTTAAAGATTAAGGCCTATTTGTGGTTATTGCTTGTAGGGGGTAAAAGTTTTGTACGATAATTTATTAAAAAAATGGCCGGAAGATCCTTCTTTTATTTCTTTATTGAAGCCTTTAGAAAAAGGCGGTGCCCAACTTGTTACCGGGTTAGAGGGTTCACAGCGCAGTTTTTTTATAGCGGCCCTGGCCAACAGTGCATCTCAAACGGCACTGGTCCTGACCGGGGATATGGCCAGGGCAGAGAGGCTTTATGAGGAGATCAGGGCATTTTTGCCGGGACAGGAAGTGTATCTTTTCCCGGGGAAAGATTTTTTTTATGCAGATGAAATTTTAACGCAAAGCAAAGAAATTTTGCAGCAACGCCTGAAAGTATTGGAAAGACTGGTGGTAGGGCAAAGGCTGATAGTTATAGTCCCGCTCCCGGCCTTGCTCAGCAAATTGACTCCGGCACAACTTTGGATGGAAAGGCGCCTGGAAATTAAGGTTGGCCTTGGCGTAAACTGGGAGCATTTCTTACAGAATCTTGTGGAGATGGGTTACGAAAGAACAGAGCTGACAGAGAGCGAGGGTTCTTTCAGTGTTAGGGGGGATATTGTAGATATATTTCCTCTTTATACTGCCCTGCCGCTGCGCATTTCATTTTTCGATGAAGAAGTGGAGTCCATCCGTTTTTTTGATGCGGAGAGCCAGCGCTCCCTGGAAGCAATTCCGGCTATTTCAATCCTGCCGGCACGCGAAATCATTTTGAGTGCGGCCTCCCTTCAAGAAGGGGCCAAAACGCTTGCTGCAGAAGTGGAGAAAGTTGCCGGGCAGTTGAAGGCTAAAAATCAGACCAGGGCAGCGGATAGGTTGCGGACAAAAGTAGAAAACCATCTCGTAAAACTACGGAATTTTGGTTATTTTGACGGGATAGAACAATATATTACTTATTTTTATGAGCAGTCCTCCACCCTCTTAGATTATTTCCCTACGGAAGGGCTTTTTTTCTGGGATGAACCAGAAAAAGTAGTAACCGTGGAAGATTCCCTTTTAAAAGAGTTGCAGGGCTACCAGACTGAATTGTTGTTGCAGGGCGACATTTTGCCCGGTCAGGTGCAGATCTGCTGGGCCCTTAAAGATATTTTGCAAAAGAGCGTGTTAAATATTATTGCGCTGGCTTCTTTTTCCCGCCGCCTGCCATATATTCCCGTTTCTGGCACCACGAATGTTCAAGCCCATGAAGTTCCCTCTTTTATGGGGCGCCCGCATCTTTTTAAAGATGAGCTAAAAAACTGGTGGACCCTTGGTTACGAAATATTTCTCATGTGTGACGGAAAAAAAAGAGCCGCTATGATGCAGAAAATGTTAGCGGAGCTAAAATTAAGTGCTGTTTTTCCCGTAGAAAAGGAAAGCCTGCTGGAGAAACTTTATAATGGCCAGGAGCTAAAACCGGCTACAAAAAAAGCTGCGGACACCCTTCCGTCGAAAAAGGTTGAAGGTGGTAGAAGTAAGGAGAAACACATTAAAATAATTACCGGACGGCTGGAGAATGGCTTTGTACTGCCCGCATTGCGCCTCGTTGTCCTGGCGGATCAAAATATTTTGCCCGTGCAGAGAAAAAAGAGAAAATGGACAACGAGCAAAGAAAAAAGCCCCCTGCGGGAATTCCAAGAGATAAAAATCGGCGACCTGATCGTTCACGAACAACACGGTATTGGAAGATACATGGGTATTCGCACTATGGAGGTCAACGAAGTGACCCGCGACTACCTTTATATAAAATATGCCGGGGAAGATAAACTTTTTCTCCCCGTAGAACAAATCGATTTCTTGCAAAGATATGTTGGAGGTGAGGGGCGGCAACCCAAAGTTTCTTCCCTGGGCGGCCAGGAATGGATCCGCGTAAAAAACCGGGTCAAAGCTTCTGTGCAGGATCTGGCCCGGGAGCTGCTTTCGCTTTATGCCGCCCGTGAGGCAGTCAGCGGGTATGCCTTTTCTGTCGATCAGACCTGGCAAAATGATTTTGAAGAGCGCTTTCCTTATGAAGAGACACCAGACCAGTTGCGGGCTATCCAGGATGTGAAGAAAGACATGGAACACGATCGTCCCATGGATCGCCTTCTTTGCGGTGATGTCGGTTATGGAAAAACAGAGGTGGCTCTACGGGCAGCTTTTAAGGCCGTGCTCGACAGCAAACAGGTTGCTTTTTTGGTTCCCACGACTATCCTTGCACAGCAGCATTATGAAAATTTTCTGGGGCGCTTCGCCGGTTTTCCCTTGAAGGTGGAACAGTTGAGCCGTTTTCGCAGTGCCCATGAACAGAAAAAAGTAATCCGGGAATTGAAGGCTGGTGTCGTTGATATCGTCGTAGGGACACACCGGCTTCTTTCCAGGGATATCGGCTTCCGGGATCTGGGCCTTTTAATTATCGATGAAGAACACCGTTTCGGTGTGCGGCATAAAGAAAAATTAAAGATGATCCGCCAGGATGTAGATGTTTTAAGTATGACAGCCACGCCTATTCCCCGCACCTTGCATATGGCGCTTTCCGGTGCTCGCGACCTGAGCGTGATCGATACGCCGCCGGAAAATCGCTATCCAATACAAACTTATGTTGTGGAGTACTCTTCCGGCCTGGTCCGTGAGGCTATCCAGCGTGAACTAAACCGCGGCGGCCAGGTTTACTTCATTTATAATCGCGTCCAAACTATTGAAAAATGGGCTAAGAGGTTGCAGGAGTTGCTGCCGGGGGCTAGTATTGCGGTTGCCCATGGCCAGATGCACGAGCAGGAGCTGGCGAAGGTCATGCACAAGTTTTTACACCGTGAATGCGATATACTGATCAGCACGACCATCGTTGAAGCCGGGCTGGATATTCCCAATGTGAATACGATGGTCATCTACGATGCGGATCATTTTGGGCTGGCCCAGCTTTACCAGCTAAGGGGGCGGGTGGGCCGCTCCAATCGTCTTGCTTATTGCTATTTGACGTATAGGAAAGATAAGGTTATGACAGAAGATGCCGTTAAAAGGTTGCGGGCGATCAAGGAATTTACAGAACTGGGTTCTGGTTTTAAAATTGCCCTGCGCGATTTAGAGATCAGGGGTGCCGGCAATCTCCTTGGCCCGGAACAGCATGGTTCGATGATGGCCGTTGGTTACGAACTTTATTGCCGTTTGCTGGAGCAGACGATTGGCAGTATGAAGGGGCAGCCGGTAGCAGCATCGCCACGGGAGGCCGATGTGAAGATCGATTTAAATATCAATGCCTATCTTCCCTCTACTTATATACCCAACCAGCAGCAAAAAATCGAGCTTTACCGTCGCATTGCCATTCTGGATAGTAAAGAAGAACTGCAAGATATGATGGTGGAGCTTAAGGATCGTTTTGGGAACCTGCAACCACCGGTTGAAAACTTGCTTTTAGTGATGCGCCTGCGCCAGTTGGCCCGCGAAAGGAATGTAGAAAGCATAGAACAGCAAAAAGGCCAGGTGAAGCTTAAATTCCAGCAGGGAAAAAGTTTTCAAAGCGAGGATCTTTGGCAGTTAGTCAGCCGCCATCGTCAAAACCTTTCTTTGCATGCTGGTAAAACAGTGGCCCTGAGGGTTAGGAGCTTTCAGGGAACAGAAAAGGAGTACCTGCAGTACTTGATTCAGATCCTGGAAGAATTTATTTAGAGTTTTCTAAGAAGGGTAGGAAAAAACCGATGCCGACGCAAGCTTGCCAGCGCTGTGGAAGAAAAACAGAAGGGGATTGTTTGCTCTGGAAAGGGGGCATTAGCAGGGTGCTCTGCCCGGGTTGCGAACAGGAAGAAATGCAAAAAGAGCAACAGGAAAAGTTGCAGAAAAAACAGCAAGAAAAACAACAGGTAAAGTAGTAGGGAAGCTGGCGAAAAAGATAGCGGGAAAGGAAACGGCCAGGGTAGGATTAAAAGCAACTGGAAGAACAGCAGAAAAAGCAACTTTTATTTAAAAAAAAGATGCAACGATGAACAAACAAATAAGGGAAGCATAACCTGGAGCAAACGGCTAGATAAGTTTGGGCCTGGCCTCCGGTGGCCAGCAGCTTTTTTAGGAACGTAGCGCTGCTGGGTATCAACCGGTTGAAGGGTTTTAGGTCCGGCCAGACCTTTAAGGAGGAGAGTTTGTGTCCAGTATGCAAATGGTTGGAGGTGCCTCTGCGATTGCGGTTGTCCTGGGCCTGGTGGAAGTCGCCAAAAGGCTGGGATTGAGAGAAAAGTATTGCCCCCTTTTATCCCTATTTTTTGGGCTTTTAATTTCGCTCGGCTATTACTTTTACAATCAAAATACCTGGTATGAAGCGGTGATCATTGGTTTGATCGTCGGCTTGAGCGCTGTGGGCCTTTATTCCGGGGCAAAAGAAACAGTCCAGTTGTTTACCTGTAAAAAAGAAATAAAAAATAACAATGAGCTATAAACAGCAAAGGGCTTATAAATTCTTTCCTACCGGCTACGGCCGGTTTTTTTTATTTCCTCCACTTTTTACCGGCAGGATTACACTTCCAAAATAGCTAATAGTAAGAACAACAAGCTTTAATTTGCCATGGCCTTTTACTTTATTGTGCTTTACTGTAAAAGGGAAAATGAAGCGCCAGGTATTTTTTGCCAAGCCCCGGTGCTGTTGTGCCCGGAAATGTATGCTATAATTATTAAGCGTAATCATTTTGGAGGGGGTATCTTCAAAGTTGAAGCGGAGCAATTTGGTCTGGATCACCCTGGTTTGTATTATCCTGGGCCTTACCCTTACTGCGCAGTTTCGCACACAGGCCGGCATCAAGGGCGATATTCCAACTAAAAGGCTGGAAGAGATGACTGACCTACTCAAACAAGCTGAATCCGAGCGCGATGCCCTGCGCAGTCAGGTACAAAAACTTACAGGGCAGATTGACGATCTGCTTCATGCCAAAAGCACGGCCGCGGTCGTGCAGGAAGAGCTAAAGCAGGTGCGAGCGGCTGCCGGGCTTACGCTCCTGCAGGGCCCCGGGATCACCATCACTTTAAACGATAGCACACTGGCAGTGCAACCGGGACAGGACCCCAACCTTTTTTTGATTCACGATGACGATCTACTGAAACTGGTTAACGAACTTAAAGCGGCGGGGGCAGAGGCGATTGCGATTAATGATCAGCGGGTGGTGGGCTCCACTGAAATCCGTTGCGCCGGTCCGACTATCTCTGTAAACAATACGCGCATTGCCCCGCCGTATATACTGCAAGCCATTGGTTCCCCGGAGATTTTAGAGGCGTCTTTGAACATGCGGGGCGGGATTATGGAAACTTTTCGCTTTTGGGGCATTCAGATCCAGACACAAAAAGCAGATAACCTGACCCTGCCGGCGTACGTGGAGAGCCATCCCTTCCAGTACGCACGGCCGCTAGATGGAACTGAAAAGGCAGAAGACAAAGGTGATAGTGACAAAGGCGATAAAAGGGAAAAGGAGGGCCAGAATTGATCGTTTCTTTGCTTCCCCTGTTGGGGCTGGTGGCGGGTGTGGTTTTAGGCCTTATTTTCCCCTTCACCTTTCCGGCGGTATATGCGCGTTACATGGCAGTGGCAATCATGGCTGCATTAGACTCTGTTTTTGGTGGTTTGCGGGCTAATATAGAAGGCCATTTTGAATCTGTTATCTTCATCAGCGGTTTTTTTTGTAATGCCCTCTTAGCTGCTGCTCTTACCTACCTGGGCGATCGCCTGGGTGCGGAAATATATTACGCCGCCATTTTTGCTTTTGGTGTGCGCATTTTTCAGAATCTGGCGGTTATGCGCCGTCATCTGCTGGAAAACTGGGGCGCCAGTAAAAAAGGGGATGCCTAGGAGAATATTCCCTTCAATTGAACGGTTAGCCCCTGCGTGTTTAATCCCGGGCGCTTTTTACCCGTCTTATGCGTGGACCGTTACGGTCGTTTCTTTAAGAATATTTTCTATTTCGGCTGCCGCCTGTTTGGTCGCATCTACGGATTCTTCAAGTTTTTCACCTTGAAAAGAACAGCCAAAACCTACTAACCATAAGGCTGCTGTCGGCCATCCCCAGGGATCGGGCAGCAAAGGCACGCTGATGGCGTTGACCCCTTGTATATATTCCTCAAAGTCATAGGCATGGCCCGACCGGCGCACTTTTTCCAGCTCGAGGCAATATTTACCCGGATCGGTGATCGAGTTTTCAGTAAATTTAGGTATGGATCTTTCTTTCAATATTTTATCGAGCATCTTTTTCCTCATACCAGCCAGAAAAACTTTACCGGTGGCCCCGGCAAATATTGGAATGCGCGTCCCTATTGGTGCGGAGATCTTTAGTTCTAAGGGACTGTCGGCTTTTTCGATGATGGTGATACCGTATTCGTTAAAAATCCCCATAAAAACAGTTACTTTGTATTCCTTGCTCAGTTGATCCATGTAAGGGCGTGCCGTAGCCCTGATATTTATACCGGCAAGGGCCTGGTTGCCCAGGCGGGCCATTGTTGGGCCTAGCTCAAATTTGTTTGTTTTTTTGCTTTGTTGCAGGGCGCCGATCTCCATCAGCGCTTGTGCGATACCATGCACAGTGCTCTTGGGAATGGACAACTGCCGGGACAGATCGCTAATACCCAATTCGGAGGGTGAACGTGCTATTTCATCCAAAATAGAGAAAGCTCTGTAAAGGATGGGGGCATTATACCCGGTATTCTTTTTAGTTAAAGTATTTTTTTTAGTCATAATCGTTCATCTTTCTATTAAAGTATTTTTAAAGTATTTTAAAAGTATTTTAAAAGTATTTTATGTGAACCGTTTCAAAATATTTTACTTGGTTTATGCCTGGTATGCATTTTTAACAGCAACCTATTAAATTTCTTGTAGCCACCTGTTTTTAATAGATAGCGGTTATAATTTCTAACGGTTTAAGGCGGTTTTTAAAGAGTGTCCAGATATTTCAAATATCCAGACAGTTCATTCTTAAGCATTAATTTTTAATATTTTGCTTGACAGCGCCTCAACAGTGCTTTATAATTTACTATAGAAAACGGTCGTTTATTATAGTAAACAGTATAGCATAATTATAAAAGAAAGAAAAGTATTTTTAGGAGGGTGGTGTGTAACAAGATATAGAGACATAAAATTATTGATGTTGCCGTGTTAATGGGATGTGGCTGGCATGGTAACCCGGAACAACTGGAATTATTTAACTTTTTGGATAGGGGGATAGTTATGTACTTACCGGACTTTGAGTATTATGCACCGGCTACGCTAGCTGAAGCCTGCGAGATGCTGTCCAAGCTTGGAACAGGGGCCAAGGTCTTAGCCGGGGGCACTGATGTTTTAACCAAGATGAAACAAGAACTTCTTTCCCCGGAGGCTCTGATATCCATTAAAAATTTAAGCGGGCTATCAGAGATTAAAGAGAATGGTAAGGATGTGGTCATCGGGGCCAGGGCAACGCATAATAGTTTGATCGATGCGCCTGCCCTGCTGAAAAATTACCCTTCCATCTGTAATGCTGCCAAACAAATGGCCAACAACCAGGTCAGAAATACGGGGACCGTAGGAGGGAACGTTGTCAATGCCGTTCCTTCTGCCGATCTTCCTCCCCTTCTGATTGCCCTTGGTGCTGAAGTCAAACTGGTCGGGGCGTCGGGAGAAAGGGTAATGCCTTTAGAGGACTTTTTCACGGGTCCCAATGAAACCGTCATTAAACCGGATGAAATTTTGACCGAATTTATTATCAGGGATCATTCTTATACAGGCAGTAATTACCTCAAATTTGCCCTGCGCCGTTCCGGGGCTCTGGCGGTGGCCGGCGTAGCCGTCGCTGTAACCATGGACGGGGATGTCTGCAAAGAGGCGAGCATAGTCCTGGGCGCTGTAGCCCCAACTCCCTTGCGCGTGAAGGAAGCCGAAGGAAAGCTTAAAGGACAAAAAGTGACGGATGAACTGCTAGAAGAGGTGGGCAGTTGTGCTGCCGGAGAAAGCAAACCTATTTCAGATTTGCGCGGTTCAGCAGAATACCGGCGTGATTTGGTACGGGTCTTGACCAAACGTGCTTTGCGCAAAGCAATTTCTGAAGGCCATGTTTAAAAAAAGGGGGTAAAAGGAAAAATGCAGGCGATTGTAGATCAACGCGGGATTAAGTACTATTTTATCACTTTAAAAGTGAACGGGGAATACTATACCAAGACCGTTAAGGCCAACACCCTCCTAGTCAATGCCCTGCGTGATGAACTGGATCTGACCGGGACAAAAAAAGGATGTGAGCTGGGCGACTGCGGTGCTTGTACGGTTCTGCTAGACGGTAAACCGGTTAATTCCTGTCTGATTTTAGCGCTGGAAGCAGATGGGCACGAAATAACGACCATTGAAGGAATAGATCAGGGCGGCAAGCTGGATAAATTACAGGAATCTTTTATTGAAAATACAGCCATACAATGTGGTTATTGCTCACCCGGTATGATTCTGTCGGGTAAAGCTTTGCTCAACAGCAACCCCAATCCGACGGAACAAGAAGTACGCGAAGCTATTGCCGGCAATCTTTGCCGTTGTACAGGCTATGTAAACATTGTTAAAGCCATCATGGCTGCAGCAGATAAACAATAGAGGAGAGGTGAGCCAAATGGGTGAAAATTACGATGTTATTGGTAAAAGTGTGCCCCGTGTCGACGGTGTGCCGAAAGCAACCGGGCAGGCCAAATATATAGGCGATCTCAAATTCCCCAAAATGTTATACGGGAAAATTTTGCGCAGCCCGCACGCCCATGCCCGGATACTCAATATCGACACCTCTGAAGCGGAAAAAATGCCCGGCGTGAAGGCGGTCATTACACACAAAGATGTGCCTACTGAAAGATACGGCCTGAGCCCGGCACGCTGGGACGAAACCATATTCTGTATCGACAAAGTGCGTTTTTATGGCGACAAAGTCGCAGCCGTGGCGGCAGTAGATGAAGAAACCGCTTATAAAGCGCTTAAGCTTATTAAGGTTGATTATGAAGTGCTGCCGGCTGTTTTTGACGCCTTCGAAGCGCTGGAAGAAGGCGCACCACAAATATTTGACGAGTACCCCGGCAATGTCAATACCGAAATCCACCAGGATTTTGGCGACGTGGAAAAGTCTTTTAAAGAAGCGTATCATGTCCGCAAGGACCGTTTCGATGGTCAGCGTACTTATCATGCCCCCCTGGAGCCCCACGTGGCTATTGCTTACTGGGAAGGCAAAAGGGTAACAGTTTACTCTAGTATCCAGTCTGTTCACTATTTGCAGTATCACCTGGCGCGGGTTTTTGGCATGCCCATGGGCGATGTGCGTGTGCTGAAGACATACGTCGGCGGCGGTTTTGGCGGCAAGCTCGATCCCTCTGCTGTGGATTTTGCTTCCGTTGCTCTCTCCAAAAAAACTGGCCGGCCCGTAAAAGTAGCTTTCGATCGCAAAGAAATGTTCTACAATAACCGTGGCCGCCATGCACAGTTTATGGAGTTGACCACCGGCGTGACCAAAGAAGGTAAAATCTTGGGCGTGCACGCCAATTTTGTGATGGACGGCGGCGCTTATACTGGTCTGGGCGTGGCTTCTGCCTACTATGCCGGTGCCCTGCTTACAGTTCTCTATGATTTTGACAATTATAAGTTCGACATGGTCCGGGCAGTGACCAACTTGCCCGGGTGCGGCGCGCAAAGAGGCCACGGGCAACCGCAGCCACGCTACGCTTTTGAAAGCCATCTCGACCACATTGCCGAGGATCTGGGTATCGATCCAATCGAGATCCGCATCATTAATGCTCGTAAACCCAAGACGGTGACGGTTAATGATTTTAAGGTGGATTCCTACGGCTTAAAAGAAGCCCTGGAAAAAGCGCGGGATATCTCCGGTTGGAAGGATAAAAAAGGCAAGATGCCGCGCGGCCGGGGGATCGGGGTTGGCAACGGCGGCTTTGTTTCCGGTGCCGGTTATCCTTGTTACCGCACGGATCTGCCCCATGCCGTGGCCATTATCAGGATGAACGATGACGGCACCATGGCTACGCTCTACACCGGTGCGGTGGATATCGGGCAGGGCAGCGACACGGTGCTTTTGCAGATGGCCGCTGAAGCGATGGGCTACCGCTTTGACGATATGAAGATCGTGGCTTCTGACACTGATTTGGGTACACATGACTTTGGCGCTTACGCCAGCCGGGAAACCCTGATGGGTGGCTGGGCCGTGAAATTTGCCGGTGAAGAAATTAAGAAAGAGATCCTCAAAATGGCTGCCGAGATGACAGGGTTCCTGCCTGAACAGTTGGATGCCAGGCAAGGGGTTGTCTTCCAAAAGGCCCATCCAGAGGAGACGTTAAGCTACGCAGAAGTGGCACGGGCCTATTTTGTAAAATATGGCTCGCTGATTGGGCGGGGTTCTTACTCGCCACCCAGGCTGGGCGGTAAATTTAAAGGTGCCCCGGTAGGCACTTCGCCGGCTTACAGCGCAGCAACCCAGGTTGCAGAGGTGCAGATTGACGAAGAAACCGGTGAAGTTGAAGTCGTGGAAGCATGGGACGTCCACGACTGCGGATTTGTTATCAACCCGGCTCTTTTGCATGGCCAGGTACATGGTGCTTTTTTCATGGGTATGGGCGAGTCGATCTGGGAAGAAATACTCTATGATGAAAAAGGAGATGTTTTAAACGGTAACTTCTCAGAATACAGGATGCCCACGGCGTTAGATATGCCTCCGGTAGCTTCAGAACTGGTGGACACCGTGGATCCCAATGCTCCCTGGGGCGTGAAAGAAGTTGGTGAAGGTGCTACCACACCGACTATGGGTTGCCTTGCCAATGCTATCTACGACGCCATGGGGGTCCGCATTGGCAGCTTGCCGCTAACCTACGAAAAAGTCTGGCGTGCTTTAAAAGAAAAACGTGAAAAAGAAAACGCTTAAAAGTAAAGTATGCTCATACCCGGGGCGGCAAGCCGCCAATTTTGTACGCAGCCGGGCATTGCAAAGCTTTTATTAATACACGAAATAAAAGTGGATCAACAGGGGGCAGGCCTGATCCGGCTGCCTCCGGGATCCACTTATTTTTATGTCTTTTTGTATAAAGACGGTAAAAACATGCGATTTTTTACCCTAAACATTCCCGGTTTACAACATATTAAGCTGTTACAAATCGCCGCTTAGCCCGGATAAAATGAGAAGTTCGGTGACTGTGACAAAATCATACCCTTTTTCTTTTAGGCCTGAAATGACAGCTCTTAGAGAACGTACTGTGGGCAGGCGCTCTCCTCCTTCAGCGCGGATCAAATTGCCGCTGTCATGAAAAAGAAGGATATCTCCGGGGCCAACATTTTGCAAAATTGTCTGTGTAATATCCACGGGCCGCATCTCCAGCCAATCCTTGGAGGAAAGGGACCAAAGGACCACTGTATAGCCTTTTCCCTTGGTCTCTTCGAGTAATTTGGGCTCGTACAGCCCCCGCGGGGGGCGAAAAAGAGATGGGCGCTGACCGGTAGCCTTGAAAATAGCTTCTTCACCGCGTTCAATTTCTTGGGCAGCGTGGCCCGGAGGAGTCTGAAACAGATTAGCATGGCTATAGGTATGATTGCCGATTTCATGCCCGGCGTCTGCAACTTGACGTGCCAGATGGGGGTGTTTTTCAACATGTTTGCCCACCATAAAAAAGGTAGCCTTAACCTCCTCCTCGGCCAAAATTTGGAGGATGGCCGGCGTAAAACGGGGATCCGGGCCATCATCAAAGGTTATAGCCACGACATTTGCTTCAGGAGGCCCTTTACGAAAAGATTCGACTTGCAAGCCAAAACCGCGGTAAACGTAGCGGTTTAAAAAAAAGGCGAAAACCAGTAAAAGAATAGCAAAAACATAAACCATGCGGCGCACCTGGCAGGCCCAAAGCGGGGGCCGGGCAACTGGGTTCCTGGTATCAAAGCGGGTGTCTTGCCGTCCGGCTGCCTTCATATTATTATTTGATTCCCGCGACAGGACGTCACAACCTGCACCGCTGTCGACGTTGATGCCGCTGGTGCCGGTTCTGGCGCTGGTTTCACTGAAACTCCCGCCACCGCTTTCGCTGAAGATTCCACTGCCGATACTGCCTCCTTCACCAAAATCTCCGCTGCTGCCGCCGAAACTTTCGCTGCCGCCCGGCATGCCCGCTGCAAACCTTTGTTTTATTTTCCTTACTAAAGGTTCGAACGTCAGGCGTATTCCGGCTCCCAATTGCTCAAAATTGTCCAGCAGGGTGATGACAAATAGAATCGTGCTGAAAAGAATATAAACATCGCTTTTTTTTGCAAAAAACATCAGCAAAGGAAGGATGAGAAAAAAGGAAGCAGGGAGCTGTTCCGTAAAAGAACGTTGTAAAAGTCCAAGGATCAGACACCACAACAGCAACAGCAAAAAAAGATCGGGGGCCATAAAAAGAAGCAAGCCTGCCGCCATCCCGTATATTTTTCTTTTATGACCGCGGGGGTAAGGAAACCAACGGGTTGCAGAAAGCAGGCCGCAGCCAGCAGCCACCAGGGACATAGGCGTGCCCACCAGAAAAAGAGCTGCCAGGGCAATAACCGCCCCTTTAAGAAAGTCAGTTCCCAGGTGATAATCCCTTTGCTTGTTAAACGGTATATAGCTTACCATGACTCCTGCCCCAAAAGAACAGACGATCAACATTATAAAAGTTCTCAAACTTTATCCCCCGGTTTTAGGCTAACACTATTATACCAGATTCAAATGGGGATGGTTCTTAACTTGAAGCAGTTTTTTTTTGATAAATTAATAATTTTTGCCAAATGGTAAATATCCTTTTTGATATAAAGATAAAGCCAATTCGTTTAGAAGCAATTTCATTTTTTCCTCGTATTCATAGCGGCTTTTGTTCCTGGTGGCCATTAAAAAATCATCCAGCATAGACAGGATTTCTACCATTGCTTGTTGAAATGTTTCTAGTACAGAGCTCCATAGTAACTGTTCAATTTCATGGATGTTTAATTTAATCTGTTTGTTCATTCTTGAGAGGCCTCCGTTCGTCCTGGTATTGGTGATGCTTACCTTTTCTGGAACGAGGTCTCTCTTTTCCTGCTAAGACCTAGTCTTTTTTAAAACCTTCCTTCTCCCGCTAACATTTTACTCATAGAAATGCCCGCCTTATTAGTACATACGTTCTATGCTGGGCACCGGGATTCCTACTAAAAAAGAAATTCTTTCATACCTATAACCGGGCGAGTAACAAGGGGGCTATCCCCCATAGGCTCTGCCGATTGGAATTCGATTGTGTGTCACAACCCCCGTCCCCCTGACACAAATTTTTACACTTAGTACATTCAAGGGGATAACCAAATTGATACGGATCTACCATAAAGAACCACCCTTGCTTTCAATTTTTATTTTTTAGCTTTTCTAAAAGCCCCTTGATTTTTGTTTCCTGTTTCTGCGTGCCTTCCGGGTCCAACTCGAAGCTTATTTTGAGCCAACTGCCTTCGCGGGCCCCCGCCGGAAGCAGTTGCCGGGGAATATTTACCTTTATTTCTTCCTCGCCGATAAGGATCACGGCAAGATCGCCTTCAAAGCGGTCGATGACAGCCTTCATATTATTTCACTCTCCATTTTTTGTAACTGCACAGCCATGCACAGGGCTGCTTTGTTGTCATCCTGAGCGTAGCGAAGGATCTGTTTTTTGCTATGCTCAAAGTGGCCAGCACCCATGTTACAAGTTGTCTTTTATGCTGTGGCTTTTCATGCGCATGCCTCTTTATGTTGGCTCTGAGTAATTAACATTTCTTTACCGTCGCCAAGGATTTTCATGATCCGTTCCAGTTTTATTAATGTTCCCCTTAAATGCTTTATCCGGAGGGCGGTAGTGTTTCAACAGTGCAGTTGCCCCCATCCGTTGTTATCACGACAGTCCCATCCAAATCTGTCCGGTAAACCTGGATGCCGGCAGCGGCCAGTTTCTCCAGCGTTTCTGCGTGCGGGTGGCCGTAAGAGTTTCCGGCACCGCACATGATAACCGCCACCTCCGGGCCCACGGCCTGCAGAAATTCTTTATTGGAGCTTGTCTGGCTGCCGTGGTGCCCCACCTTGAGGACGTTGCTTTTAAGCTTTGCGCTGTGTTGCAGCATCTCTGCTTCGGCTTCTTCCTCGGCGTCGCCGGCAAAGAGAAAGGCTGTTTCCCCGAAGGTCAGCCTGGCAACGATTGAAGCATTGTTGAGATGCCTGCTGGAAGGGGAAACGGGGTGCAGTATCTCCAAAGCGGCGCCGCCGCCCAGCTCCCGGCGCATGCCGGCGCGCCCCTCGGTGAAAGTAATATCTTTTTCATCAATCAAAGTCAGGTATTTTTCAAAGGTTTTTGTGGTGTGGGCAACGGCGGGATCGATTACTTCACCAACCGGGAAGTTTTCCAAGACGCTGATTAAGCCTCCAATGTGGTCTTCATGAGGATGGGTGGAGATGACAAGATCTATTTCCGTGATGCCGGCCTGCTTCAGGTAATCCACCACACTCTGCCCGGCCGTCCGGGGGCCCCCGTCTATAAGGGCAACTGCACCCGGGGCTTCAACGAGGATGGCATCGCCTTGCCCCACATCAAGAAAATGTACTGCCAGGAAACCGTTGCCCGGGGCAGTTTGTTTTTCTACTAATTCACAGGCGGTTAGAGCAAAGATAAATATTAAAATTAAACAACATAGCAATCCCACGAAAACTGTTTTCCGGGAACCCCAGTTACGGTCCATTAGGTTTTTTAAAGAAAGCATTCAATTGGCCTCCAAACAGGTAAATATTATAATTTCTTTATCTACCCATTTAATTAATGCAGACAATTCGTCAACTCGACTGTTGTTTAGAAACCCACTTTATCTGCTGTGTATGCGGCATTTTCATTGCTGAAACCCTTAAATTCAAGTTGTTCAATCAACCCTTTTCTGGAAGAGCCCAGATTACACTAAATCATCAGGTTCAACAACTTGCACTTCTTTTTCTTCTTCAAATTCAGAATTGAAATCCAGAATATCCAGCATTTCCTGTTTGCGTCGCAAAACCATTTCTGCCAAATTTCCTTATTATTTTTAGTGGTAATAGCAGGTTTCCGGGTATAAAATAATTTTCAATAGGCAATATATTAAGCCTTGGCAAAACCAGGTAAATATAACATTATCCCTAACATTAATTGCACAACCAGCTTGGAAGTTCCTTTATTAAAATGACTTGGTTTTGGAGAAGACTATGTGCTAATTCACACTTAGGCCTCTTTTTGTCTTTTTTCCAAAGAGCGAGTTTTATTTATTCTAAATCAAGCTCTCGTTTTAAGGCATTTTGCAAGGTTTGGGAATAGCTAATCCCGGCTTCTTCGGCCATGATAGCAAGCCATTGGGGCAGACTAACTGTTTTTATAATAGATTTGGTTTCCTTTCTTCGCATATAGTCGTTTAAGTCAATATCAACCAGAGTGATAAAGTCATCATCAGCAGATAATTTTTCAATGTCGTGGTAATTTGAAGGTGCAGGAACATCTTCCTCGGCTTGCTTCATAGCCAAAATACAGCCGGCCAGGGCTTCCGTAGGGACTTGGCGGCATTATTTTGAACTTTTAACAGCAAAAGCCAGGTTATAACATAAAAAGCAGCGTGTAAAAACGCTGCCGTTTTTTTATCTTGAGATTGGCTACAATAAGCGGTATTCTTAGCTTTTTGGCTGTAAGGTGAAAACCCCCTAAACACCGATGTTAAGGGGGTTTCTTCCTGGTGGGGCTGCAGGGATTTGAACCCTGGGCCTCTTGAATGTGAGTCATAGGCTTAAGGCTTGCAAGTTGCCTTAATTAGGGGGTTTGTATGATCGGTTGCTAGCTGCCTGCTAGCTGTAGGTGTTTTAAACTACCTTAAATCACTGAATCAAAACAGCAAAATAATCTTCAAACACTTTAAAATCCCTGTCTCTTGTAACCAAACATAAATTATGACATTTTGCAGTTGCGGCAATTATTGCATCCGGAGTTTTGATTTTTTGTTTTTCTGTTTGCACTTCTAATGTGTTCTGTTTTAAATCTATCGTGATTCTCTCTGCACTGACCTTTAATCGTTTCAATAAATTCCTGATATTGTCAGCTT
>CAZRVU010000003.1:79234-105222 GCA_964603615.1 uncultured Desulfovibrionaceae bacterium | reverse complement strand
AAGGGATGCTGATTTCAGCGAACGCCTTGCAAATAGAGTTTAGGCAGTAGAATCAAGAATAAAATAATGAAATTACAAAATTTCTGTAACTACTTCTTAAAAAAATGTCCCCACAGCGGTATTTCTGGAACGGGCAAAATAGACCGGGGCATCTCCACCCGCGCCGTTTTTTGGGGATCCACAATCTGGCAAACTTTAAGATCGCCCACGGCGCTGATAAGCATTGCGGCCTCTGCCACCTGCAAATTGGTCCTTTGCATCACCAGTTCGAGCATGTCGTCCAGGGCCTGTTGCGCTGCAGCATCCAGCGAAGGCCCGTGACCGATAGTTATAAACCGATCCCCCAGCTCCACCACCGGACGAAGCGGTGCCTGTTCCGGTGAAGAAACCAACCCAAACTTGACCCGCACGACTGCCGGAATTTCAACCCCACAGATAACTGCCTCACCATCGCCCATGCCCGCATGCACATCACCAAGGCCAAATAACGCCCCATCGTGCCTCACTAGAAAATAGAGCCTGGCGCCTGCGGTAATCGCCGTGCAATCCATATTACCACCGTGATCGCCGATTTCCCCGCAGGAAACTGAACCTTCTACCGGGGCAACCCCAATAACTCCGACCATAGGACGAATGGGGAAAGAAAGAGAACGGTTAAAATGAAATTTGCCTTCCTTTACACGCACCAGTTTGGTAGTAGGCGTACTGAAGCGTTTACCGAAAGCCCCTCCTCCGGGAATCGTTACCATAAATCCCTCTGTGCCTAGTTCAATATCCTGGATCTCCACTACAAGTAAATCACCGGGCTTGGCCCCGTCCACTGCTACCGGGCCGGTAGCGGGGTTAATGCGGTCAAAATCCACCACACTAATCAGGTCCTCTTCGCTTTGCAATTGTCCGGTAAAGCAATCGTGCGTGTGAAACTCAACTATTTCGCCCGGCTGAACTGCAGCAACCGGTTTTTCATCCGGGCTAAACTTATAGGTAATCTTATCTCTAGTAATCCGCATCATTCGTGTTTTGTCTCCTCAAGAAATTTTAAGTTATTTAATTTCTGGGTAAGCAGTCCCTGGGGCCTGGTCAGGATCGTAACCGCCAAAATTATTCCTACAAAGAACATCCGGATAAAACCAATCTGGGTAGCTACCCCCGCGGGAACCAGATCCGTTATAAAGTCACTGCCCACCCAAACACCCCACACCAAAAATGCGCCCAGGATTACCCCCCTGTTATTTCCCGTGCCACCAACCATCACCATCAGCCAGACCAAAAAAGTAGACATCAGCGGAGAAAACGTCTGCGGGCTAACAAAACCCGTATAATGCACATACAGGGCTCCCGCCAAACCCATGATCATGGAGCTAAACACAAAGCTCTGTTGCCGGAAGCGAAAACATTCCTTTCCAGACATATCCGTCAGCGTTTCATCCTCACGTATACCCCGCAGGACCCTGCCCCAGGGCGAGTTGACAGCGCGCTCCATGATTAAATATGTCAGCACAAGCGCCACCACGGCAATAATGAGAAATACGAATACATAATAACGGGGGTTGACCATCCCCGCGAAGGGCCGGGGAATATCCCTGATTCCCCAGACACCATTGGTGAGCCAGGATTCATTTTTGACGATCAGGAACATCATCTCCTGGATAGCGAGCAGCGCAATGGCAAAAGGCCCGCCCCTTAGCTTGAGTGCGGGAAAAGCCAGCAGGTAAGCAATCAAACCTGCCATACAGACTGCTATGGCTATCCCCAGGGGAATCGGCAGGTTAAACCCCCCCAAATGCTCGGAGCTGAGCGGCACACAAAGAATAGCAGAAGCATAGGCGCCTACCATATAAAAAGCCCCGATTCCAAAATTCATCAGCCCAGTGTACCCCCATTGCATGTTCAAAGCCAGGGCCATTATCGCGTAAATACAACCCATTATCAGATATGAGGAAAGATAACTAATCATAGTTATTATATGCCTCTTCCTATTTAATTAACGTTTCAAATTAAACTGCGGTTTGCCAAACAAACCGTACGGCTTCAGCAAAAGAATTATAATCACAAAAACAAAGGCAACGGCAGGCTTATACAACGAAACATTGGCCTGCAGTTCCAGTGCATTGGCTAGATTCTGGAGTAAACCTGTAACGAGCTCTTCTGCAATGCCAATGGTCATACCGCCAATCAGCGCACCCCAGAAACTGCCGATGCCGCCCATAATCACTGCGACAAAGAGAGGAATAAGAAAATTCCATCCCATGTTGGGGTTCAACTGTACTTGGATACCATAGAGAGTGCCTCCTATTCCAGCTAGCACGCCGCATATTATCCACGTCCACATAATAGCGCGCGAGGTCTGCATACCAGAAGCCTGTGCCAAGACCTTATTATCGGATACAGCCCGCAGGGCTTTACCGATCCGCGTATACTTCAAAAAGTAGAATACTAACGCTACTAGTAACAGTGCAGAGAACAGGATCACCAGGTTATCTGGCCTGATGTGCATACCTAATATTTCTTTGCTTAATTGGACCTTACTGGAAAAATAGCGAACCTTGGGACCCCAGATCATAAAAATAACAGACCTGATTACAAAAGAAACTCCCAGCGAAGCCAGGGACATAAAAAGAGAAGAGACTCCCATGTTTCTTAGCCTGCGGAAAAAAAATTTATCGAACAACAACATTACTGCCACCGTCACCACTGCCGATAGCAAAACGGCAAGCACCATCGCCCATCCAAAGCTAAGCCCGGGGAAAGTGCCCTGCCAGGGAATTACTGCCAGGAAGGCAAGGGTACTAAAAGCACCCAGGGTAAAAAAATCTCCATAGGCAAAATTAAAAAAGTCCAGGATATCGGACATCAGGGTCAGCCCGATCGCTCCTACAGTTATAATGCTGCCATATACTAGACCGCTAATCAAAAGATCTGACAGTTGCGCCATCGTTTCCTCCGTTTAACAAAAACACCTTGCAATTATAAGCCCCGCCTTCCATCAAAGCTTCTGGAGAGGCGTCCGCCCACCAAAGTATAGTTCCTTCACATCCTGATTCAACAGAAACTGAGCGGTATGATCTTCGTACTTGATCACGCCTGCCGATAGAAGATAGCCCCGGTCGGATAATTTTACCGCGTCAAGCGTCTGGGTTACCAATAACACCGCACTTTTTAAGCGAACAGTGATCTGCTTAATCCAGTCTAACATCATATAGACCAAATTAGGAGCCAGACCGGCAGTAGGCTCGTCCAGCAAGAGCAGATCCGGGCGATTCATAAGGCCGCGGGCCACGGCCAACATCTGCCTCTGACCGCCGGACAGACTGCCAGCCAACTGCCTCATACGTCCCCGTAGCTGCGGAAAAATTTCGCAGACCTCTTCCATCCGATCGGAGATATCGCCGCGCACCAGATAGGCACCCATCTCCAGGTTTTCCCGGACAGACATAGAAGAAAAAACATTGTTTTCCTGCGGCACCCAGCTTAACCCCTGCGCGGTAATCTGCCAGGGATTACGACCCAACAGCGATTTACCCTTAAACAGGACATCCCCGCTACGGGGGGCAATAATGCCCGCCATCACCTTCAACAGCGTGCTCTTACCCGCCCCGTTGGGTCCAATCACCGACACGATTTCACCGGAGCCAATAGTTACTGAAACATCAAATAGCACATCCTGAACGCCGTATCCCGCTGTCAACTTCTTGACTTCCATAATGTTCATGTTCCGCCCCCTCACCCCTGCCTAAATAAGCCTCGATCACAGCAGGGTTGGAACGTATTTCCCCGGGAGTGCCCTGCGTAAGAACAGATCCTTCAACCATAATAATGATCGTATCACAAAGGTTCATCATAATGTCCATGTCGTGTTCCACAATAAAAAGGGTCAACCCCCGTTCCCGGGAAAGATTGCGAATATAATCCATAATCTTATTCTGCAGCATAGGGGGAACCCCCGCTCCCGGTTCATCCAGCAGCACCATATCTAAATCTACCATCATCATCCTGCCTATTTCCAAGAGTTTTTTCTCCCCGCCGGAGAGATATTTGGCCGGTAGATCCTTTTTATGTTCCAATTCAATAAACCGCAGGATCTCCAAAGCCTTCTGCACAAAATCTTTCTGCTGGAGCTGCACCCCTTTGGCCCTGAACCAGACGTTAAAAAGGTTTTCCCCCAGTTGCCCTTCGGAAATAAGCAACAGGTTTTCCAACACAGTCATCTCGGGATAGTCCCGGGCAATCTGAAAACTGCGGGACAACCTGCTTTTAAATACCCGGTGCGGGGCGAAACCAGTAATATCCTCACCCTTGAAGAACACTTTTCCGACATCCGGGCGAAGAAATCCGGTAATTAAGTTGAAGAGAGTAGTTTTTCCCGCCCCGTTGGGGCCGATTAACCCGGTTATAGAACCGCGTTGCACCGCAAGCGAACATTCCCGCACGGCGGCAACCCCTCCGAATTTTTTAGTCAGCCCTTCAACTTGAAGAATTGCTTCTGTCATAGCCCCGCACCCCTTTTAAGATGTTATAAAAGAAATAGGCAATACATCATTGATTCTACTGCAGAATGTAATTTATGCAGTGGAACCAGCATTGCTAATTACACCGCTCTTTTATTCCGCAACGACCGATCTCACCGGCACGATTTCGCCGCCTTCGATCTTCCAGACGAGAATCGGCGTAACTGTATCTCCATGTTCGTCAAAATCTATCGATCCTGCAGCACCCTCATAATTGATCGCCTCTCCCTGCGCAAGCAGTTCAAAAGCCTTTTTGAACCCGTCAATACTAGCCGTAATCTCTTCCCCGGGAGGATTGCAAACCACGCGCAGGTTATCGCGAATGGCTTGGCCGGGATCTTCTTGCAGCGCTTCCTTACCTGCAGCCGCCATGGCCAGGGCTATAGCTACCACCCCGTCGTAGGCATTTTCGGTGTAAGCAGTAGCGGGTTTTTCACCAAATTCCGCTTGGTAAGCATCGAGATAATTCTCGTACGACTGGGTCTCTGCAGCACCGGGGCCAGTACCGTACATTCCTTCTAGAAAATCGCCGCCAACATCTTCGATGATCTGATCGGATTGCATGCCATCAGGAAACAGAAACTGATCGAACAACCCGGCTGACAAAGCTTCCCTGATAATCACGACACCGCTCTCCGGATAAGCGATTAAAATGAGCACATCCGGATCTCCCTTGGCCAGCTCGCTGAGCTGCATCCTATAAGCAACTTCTCCCGGATCGTAGGCAGCCACGCCAAGCACTTGGCCACCGGATGCTTCAAACCACTCCTCAGTACTCTCAGCCAGGCCCCCGCCATAGGGATCATTTATGTACAAGATCGCCGCCGTCTTGTAACCGCATTCCCAAGCTAGCTGACCTAACACCTTGCCCTGTATAGAGTCGGAAGCAGTAGTTCTAAAAGTATAGTCGTCATCATCCAAAGTGGTCACCCAGGTCGGGGTATTGGAAGGAGAGATCGCCACAACGTGGTTGGGAGCCGTCACCTGAGTCGCAACATCGGTGCGGATCATGGGGCCGATGATAGCGGGAACCTTGTCCACGTTTACCAGTTTTTCGGCGCCATCCCGTAACGCGGTGGGATCTGTTTGGCAGTCCCTGAAGACCACATTTAGCTTCATGCCCAGGGGGCCGCCGGCCTCATTGATCTGCTTTACAGCCAGGTTAACTCCTTTCTGCACGCTTTGCCCGTAGACCGCCAGATCACCACTCATCGGGAGCAAAGCACCGATCGTAATTTCGCCGGCATCAGCAACTTCTTCATCGCCACCCACACTTTCATTTTCCGCTTGCGGACTACATCCTGTTTCCAGCAATAAAACACAAACAAACATGAACAGGATCGACAGCATCAATGCCTTCTTTTTCATAAATCCGGTTTCCTCCTTCGTGTTAGATCTAATAGATCAAGGATAATAGCTGTCCCCACGAGGTAAAAAAATGACCCCCTCCCCCGATATCGAAACAGCTTGTACACGCAACTACCTGGCAAGTAGTTGCTTTTATTGTAGCCAAGAATAATTGTATATTAACCAAAATATATGTCAAGCCGGAACAAAACTTCTGGAATTGCAGGACGCCATTTTTAGGGCCTTTTAAAGAGGATGTTCAATTGGCCCGGGTGAAAAATTGTCAAAAAATTGCCAGTCGAAGGGATGCTGATTTCAGCGAACGCCTTGCAAATATAGTTTAGGCAGTAGAATCAAGAATAGGGTCTAAAAAAACAGCCGTCGTAGAAAAACGGCTTATTCACCCAAATAGGTTCTGCGCACTTCATCATTTTCCAGTAGAGAGGACGCCTCATCGTTTAAGGTGATACGCCCTGTTTCCAGAACATACCCCCTCCGGGCAACCTTCAAGGCAAGCTGGGCATTTTGTTCCACCAATAAAATTGTTGTCCCCTGCCGGTTAATATCCTCAATAATTCGAAATATTTCCTGAACGACCATGGGAGCCAGGCCCATTGAGGGTTCATCTAAAAGCAACAGTTTGGGGCGGGACATCAGGGCGCGGCCCATCGCTAACATTTGTTGCTCACCACCGCTCAATGTGCCGGCAACTTGTTTTTCCCGTCCTCTAAGCTGTGGAAAGGTATCAAAAACAGACATTAAATCTGCCTGCAAGCCATCTTTATCCCGGCGCGTAAAGGCCCCCATTTCCAGATTTTCGAGGAGCGTAAGCCGGGGAAAAATACGCCGCCCTTCCGGAACATGGGAAATACCTAATTTTACTATTTCATGTGGAGGGTAATCGTCCAATTTTTTTTCTTGGAAGATAATCCGACCTTCTGCGGGTTTAAGCAGCCCCGAGATCGTTAACAATATTGTCGTTTTACCTGCACCATTAGCACCAATTAGCGTAACAATTTCGCCTTCCCCGACTGTAAAACTGACATCTCTTAAGGCCTGGATATTACCATAAAAAGTGGAAACGTTTTCAACCTGGAGCAATTCCCCAAATCCCCCCTCCCCGGCAGGCTTTTACACTCAGGCGGAAACTCCTAAATAAGCATGAATGACCGCCTCATTGCGTTGGATCTCCTGCGGTGTCCCCTCGGCAATTTTTTTACCATAATTCAATACAGCAATCCTTTCTGAAATACCCATGACTACTTTCATATCATGTTCGATCAAAAGGATTGTCTTTCGCATCTCATCCCGGATACGGGAGATCAATTGCATAAGATTCATGGTTTCCTGGGGATTCATCCCGGCAGCCGGCTCATCGAGCAGCAAAAGTTTTGGATCTGCTGCCAGGGCACGTGCTATTTCAAGGCGGCGCTGCTCGCCATAGGACAGGTTCCGGGAAAGCTCATCCTTTTTTACATCTAAACCCACAAAGGACAATAAGGAAAGAGCGGTTTCTCTTGTTTCCTTTTCTTCCTTTTTATCCTTTGGACATTGGAAAATAGCCCCCAGCAGTCCTGAACTAGTTCTAGTATGCGCCCCGATAAGAACATTGTCGAGAACGCTCATTCCCGCGAAAAGACGAATATTTTGAAAGGTTCGTGCCACACCTTTTTCTGTAATTTGGTGTGGTTTTAACCCCCCGATTTTTTCGTCTCCGAGAAATATATCGCCACCTGTAGGTTGATAATGACCCGTGAAAAGATTGAACAAAGTCGTTTTCCCCGCACCATTTGGCCCAATCAGACCGGCTATCTCCTGGTCTTTAATAAAAAAATCAACATTATCCACTGCTTTCAAACCGCCAAAATTACGGCTGACTTGCACAGCGTCCAAGACGTAGCCATTATTCAAACCGGTCCTAAACAATAGACCCAACCTCCTTAACCTTTAATTCAAAGCCTACCTGCCTGTTTATATTTTATAATCTCCTACTTTATAGCCCCCAACAAATGAACCTGAACAAGTAAACTTGTCTGGGGCTCTGGAGTTTATGATCATGTTTACATTATTTAGTTGCCCTGGTAAATCCGATTTTTTCCCGCCAGGCCATAGTTTTGCCCGGAGGAAGCTTCCGGCCCACATTCCCGCCGATTATTCCTTCCGGCCTGATTCTCATCATCAGAACGAGAATGGCACCATAAAAAAGCTGCCTGTAATCAGCGCTGGCTCTTAAAAATTCCGGAATAGCAGTCAGCGCCGTGGCACCGATAATTGAACCCCAGATATTACCCAAACCGCCTAACACAACCATACACAAATGCTCTATCGAGCGCATAAAACCAAAGCTGTTGGGGTGAATATACTGAAAGTAGTGTGAGAAAAGCCCCCCGCCTAGACCGGCAAAAAAAGCGCCCACGCCAAAAGCTAAAATTTTAAAGTAGGTGGTATTGATCCCCATCGATTCGGCAGCAGTTTCGTCTTCCCGGATAGCAACCAGTGCCCGGCCGACACGGGACTTTAAAATCCGTTTTAAAATAAATATTGTCAAGATAACAGCAACAATAACCCATAAAAGCGTGGTATTTTTGGGAATACCCCTTAAGCCCACCGCTCCCCCGGTGATCTTCAAATTTAAAAAGACGATGCGCACAATCTCGCCAAAACCTAGCGTGGCTATCGCCAAATAGTCGCCCTTCAATTTAAGCGTGGGAATGCCGATTAAAACACCAAAAAAAGCTGCCCACAGGGCGCCAAATATAAGTGAACCAAAAAAGGGGAAACCTAATTCAAGTGTTGCCAGCGCAGCAGCGTAGGCTCCTATACTCATAAAAGCAGCATGACCAATCGATAGCTGCCCGGTAAAGCCGGTAATCAAATTGAGGCTAGTAGCCATGATAATATTAATGCCCACCAAAATCATTATTTGTAAATAATACGCACTGAACAAAACTATATTTCACCTTCTCCAGGGCAAAGCTAAATTAAACCTGCATTTGCTACTACAAACCTGCTATCCAGAAAAAAGCGCTTTGAATATTTTCATCTTTCTGACGGTGCTCCCGTTTTGTGATGGCACGGGAACCTCTAAGCATATTATATTGACTTTCCAGCTAAAGAGCAAGCAAATCCTACCGCTTTCCATCCCTGTTTGTCTTTATTAAGTGAAACCTACACTTTTTCTTGCATAAATTTCCCAATCAACCCGGCAGGCTTAAAAAGCAAGACAATGATCAATATCGCAAAGGCAATCGCATCGCGATATTGAGAAGAGATGTAGGCCGCACCCATCACTTCAGCTACGCCCAATAGCAGCCCCCCCAGCATTGCCCCGGGAATACTACCAATCCCCCCCAGGACAGCCGCGACAAAACCTTTTAAACCGGGCATCAACCCCATCATCGGGGTTACAGTCCGAAAATAGATGCCCACCATTACCCCTGCCGCGGCCCCCAGGGCAGAACCCACAGCAAAGGTTACAGTGATAACCAGGTTAATATTGATGCCCATCAAGCTGGCAGTATCTTTATCCTGGGCCGTAGCGCGCATTGCTTTACCGATTTTAGTTTTCTGGATTAAAAAAGTTAAACCAACCATTAAAAGAAAGGAGACCGCCAAAATAATCAACTCCACCCTGGAAATAGTAACCAGAGCAGTCTTATATACTTTGGGCGTAAAAGGACTGGGGAAAGTATAGGGGCGGGGGCCCATTACTAAAAGGGCCAGGTTTTGCAGAAAAATGGATGCTCCAATGGCACTGATCAGTGCCGCCAACCGCGAGGAACGCCGGAGCGGGCGATAAGCTAAAAATTCGACAGTAATCCCCAAAAGGCTGGCCAGCATCATCGCCAGAAAAAAAGCAATAACGAAGGGAACCTCAAGGACTGTAACGAGATACATGCCGGCAAAAGCGCCGAACATATAGATTTCACCGTGAGCAAAATTAATTAATTCGATAATACCGTAAACCATGGTGTAGCCCAGGGCGATGAGTGCATATGTGCTGCCAAGCACTAAACCATTGATTAATTGTTGAAAGAACATAACTCCACCTCAAATATTAACTTAAACGCCCCTAAAATTTTTCCTGGAAAAAAAGCCTGGCAAAAGGAAAAGCCCCATTGGTGCGAAAAATATTGGAATAAAGGGAAAGAGGAAAGCCCTCCCCCCTTCCCTTTCGTCCTTTTAAAAAGTAAGGCAGTCAACAGCTTATCTGAGCCGCTGGAAAATACCATTTTCTACTTTTAAAATCAAAACATCTTTCAGGGTATCCCCTTCCTCGTCAATGCTCGTGTTACCGGTAATACCCGGGAAATCCTTGGTTTCGGCGATGCCTTCGCGTATTTCTTCAGAAGTGACCCCCTTGGACTTCATAGCGGAAATGACGATACGAGCAGCATCATAGGCCTGGGCGGCAAACATATCTGGCTCTTCGTTAAATAGCTGCTGATATTTGTTCACAAAATTTTGGACGACAGCAGATTCGTCACCCGAGTGGAAGCCAGCCGTAAAAATTGCTCCCTCAACCGCGTCCTGACCAATTTCCATCAGAACGGGTGAATAGAAACCATCAGCACCAAAGAACTGGACGTCCAGGCCTTGCTCCAAAGCTTGCTGGGCAATTTTAGCCGCCTCCGTATAATAGCCGGCAATAAAAATAGCCTCTGGATTTTTCCTTTGGATACTGGTCAACTGCGGTTTAAAATTTTCATCATTGTCCATAAAGGCCTCAATGGCCACTACCTCAGCCAGCCTCTTGGCGGTCTCTTCAAAAGCATTCTTTAAAGCTACACCATAGTCGTTATTGGTGTAAAGAATAGCAAATTTCTCAAAACCCAGTTCTTCAACAGCATATTCGGCTAGCTGAGAGGCCTGCACCTCATCCGAAAGGCAATTCCGGAAAAGATAAGGATTGCCGACAGTCAGCCCTGTTGCCGTGGATGACGGAGAAATTGTGGGCACTTTGCCGCTCATGGCAATAGGTCCGCCAGCTTCTGTTTCCGAGCTTAAAACAGCACCAACAATCACATCTACTTTGTTTTGATCGATAAGTTTGGAGAAAGCATTGGCTGCTTTGGACCAGTCCCCTTCGGTATCTTCAGAAAGAAATTCCAAGGTAACGCCGGGAATTTCCTCGTTTTCATTGGCTTCGTCAATAGCAATCTGCACGCCATTGCGCACGCTAAGGCCATAGGTGGCAGCCCCGCCGGTAAGCGGCCCAACCATACCAACTTTAACCATTTCAGCCTCTGCGTCAGGGCCCTCCGCTTCATCTCCTTTTTGTTCTGGAGGCGCTTGTGGCTGGGCACAACCCACAACTAGGGCCAATATTAAAGCAAAAACTAACAATACCGCCCAAAAAACTTTTTTTCTGTACATTTTTTCTTTTAACCCCCTTTTAATTAAAAAAATTTCTACGCTCGTCCACTTGTCACTAACGAAATCACTCTACTACTCACAAAAATATTTATTCCACAAAACAATCAAAAAACCTGCTGTCTATTCAAGAAAATAGCGGATAATCCAGGCAAATCTTCTGCTTTGATCGCCAGGATACACCACACAACATCACACCTAAAAAATAATTCCCCCTCTACTACCTTGTTATTTCCATTAGAAGGGGAACTGGCTAGTAAAAATACTGGTCAATACAGTAGCTATCAACTATCTTGAACTTGAAAATACGTGCTGTAATTTTATTATCCTTCCACTGCTGCCACCCCAAAAAGCGTCGCGGAGGTCTGTCAACAAACTACATATTTTGATCAATAACCGACTTGAGATCTTCTTTGCTACGAAAACCGACAATGGTTTGCACCGGCTCTCCATTTTTAAAAAGAATCAGCGTTGGAATACTCATAATCCCATAACGGGAAGCAGTGTCCTGGTTTTCGTCAACATTGACCTTTAAAATCTTAACCCTGCCGTCGTATTCACCGGCAAGTTCTTCCAAAACGGGTGCCACCATCCGGCAGGGGCCGCACCAGGCGGCCCAGAAATCTACCAGTACAGGTTCGCTGGAATTTAAAATTTCCGCCTTAAACTGTTCATCATTAACATTCGTGGGCTTAATACTCATCGTTTCCAGAACACCGTGGATACTTTCTGTTTACAGCATCAAAAACCACGGTGTTTTTCCTCCTTTCATCGATTATAATTAAGCGCAGCTAAGGATCCGCCTAACCCAGGTACCGCACAGCCATCATCGCCGCTATAGCTCCATCGCCGGCCGCTGTAACCACCTGGCGCAAAAATTTGTGGCGCACATCCCCTGCCGCAAAAACACCCGGCAATGATGTTTCCATCTCCTCGCTGGTCATAATATAGCCCTGGCCATCCATTTCTACACCTTGGAAAAAGCCGGTATTGGGAGTTCTCCCGATGTATAGAAAAACTCCGTCCACGGGTAAATCCAACGTTTGTGCACTCTTCACATTCTGCAAAACCAGCTTTTCTATTTTATGTTCCCCATAAAAACCTTGCACGATCGTATCCCATAAAATCTCAATCCGGGGCTGCTTGAAAACCTGTTCCTGTAAATAAGGAACGGCTCTTAGTTCATCCCGGCGATGAATAATATAAACCTGCTGCACAAAACGCGTCAAAAAAAGAGCCTCCTGTAAAGCAGCGTCACCTCCCCCCACAACGGCCACCTTTTTTCCCCTGAAAAAAGGCCCGTCACAGGTTGCACAAAAAGAAATACCTCTCCCGCGCAGCTTTTCTTCCCCCGGAACCCCCAAGAGCCTGGGAACAGTGCCCGTAGCAATAATCACAGTCCGGCCATAAAATAAACCCCGGGAAGTCACAATTTTTTTAACTTTTCCTTCCAGAAAGGCTTTCTCGATAGTAGCAGGTAAAATTTCTGCTCCAAAACGCCGGGCTTGCTGCTCCAGCAACTGCCCAAAATCTGCGCCGCCAATCCCTTCCGGAAAACCGGGATAGTTGTCCAAGCGATCCGTCGAAGCTATCTCCCCGCCTGCCAGCATCTGTTCAAAAACTAGCACACGCAAATTGGCACGACAACCATAAATCGCTGCTGACAAGCCGGCAGGCCCCGCCCCCAAAATTAGAAGATCGTAAATATTTTCTGTTTCTACTGCTGCAGCACTATTTTTAGCTGTCAAATTTACAACCCCTTTCTGCCACCATTTATCAGCCATCTTTTTTGGTCGTCGCTTTAGCTATTGTCTGGATATCTACTATTGATAAATAGCTTTTATAATTGCCTAACAATTGCCACTTTTATTTTTACACACCCATCCCCTGTTGGGCCTTGCTAGTATTTTGTCCCCAATTAATTGCTCATTTTAAATATCCAGCCAACATTTTTATATTAGGTCAATTCTACCAAACTGTACTCTGTAAAGCAAGGAGATAAAACACGCTACACATATATTCCTCCTCGCTGGACAAAATAAAAATGAATTTTTAGGAAATAAGGTGATAGTATGCTCTTAATTGCAGTGCGGGCACTAATTCTTTACGCGCTCGTCGTTTTAGTCATGCGTTTGATGGGTAAACGGCAAATCGGCCAACTACAACCTTTTGAACTGGTAGTAACGATTGTCATTGCTGAATTGGCTGTTATTCCCATGAGCAATACCGGGATCCCTCTCATCAATGGCGTTATTGGGATCCTCGTCCTGCTGGCCGCCGAGATCTTTCTTTCCCTCATCGTTTTATACAGCGAAAAAGCGAGGGGAATTATCTGTGGCGTGCCGACAATTTTAATTGAAAATGGTCAACCCCTTCCGGAAAATATGCACAAACTGCGCATGAATTTAAATGATTTGCTCGAGCAACTACGCAATAAGGAATACCCCAACATCTCTGATATAGCCTACGCTTTCCTGGAAAACAACGGTACCCTGAGCGTGATTCCCAAAGCCGGGGCCCGCCCGCCTACAGTCAAAGATCTGGGGATGGCCACTGTAACAGAGCCGGCCTGCCCTATCTCCCTGATCCTTGATGGTAAGATTAATCAAAATAATTTACAGATCGCCGGTCTTACGACAGAGGCCTTGCTGCAAGAAGCCCGGTCCCAACAAATCCAAAACCCCGAAGACATTTTTTTTGCCCAGTACAATACCGGGGAACAAATCGATTTTTTCTTGAAAAAAGGGGATAAAACAAATGATACATAAATGGGGCAGTTGGTTGATTGTCATCAGTGTCGTAATAATTATTACGGTTTCCGGTGTGGCTTCCCAACGTTATCTCGATAGAACCTCCGAGGAACTGGCCAGCCATTTAGAAAAAGTGGGCCGGGCCTTGTCTGAAGAAGATTGGGAAAAGGGCCAAAATGCCTTTATCGCTTTTGAAAAGCGCTGGGATAAAATTCGCCTAAAATGGGCACTTTTTACCGATCACCTGGAATTAGATAACCTGGAGATGAAACTGGCCCGGCTCAGGGAACACCTGCACACCAGGGATAAAAACAGTGGTCGAGCCGACTACGGGGAAGCACTGATGCTACTCAAACACATCCCCGAACGAATGCGCCTGACCTTTAGCAATACCTTCTAGCCCTGTTTTAATTAATGTTGGTTTCTGGTTTTTATTATGTTATAATGATAATCAGAAAATTTAAAGGAGGATTCCGGTCCCATGAAAGAACAGGTGAAAACAACCTTGGAAAAAATACGTCCTGCCCTGCAGGCTGACGGCGGGGATGTTGTTCTGGTTGCCGTTGAAGATGACGGCACTGTAAAAGTAAAGCTAACCGGCGCCTGCGGAGGTTGCCCGATGGCTGCATTAACCTTAAAACATGGCATTGAACGTGTACTCAAACAAGATGTTCCGGGAGTAAAAGAAGTTCTTTCGGTCTAGCCTTTGTCTAAAACAAAACGAAGGAAGATGAAAGAAAAACAGCACGACTATGTTTGCCAAAATTATTTTCGCGTCGTTTTAGAAAAAGCCGGCTAATACTGCCGGCTTCTAAGTTTCCGGGAATAAGGTTGGCGGAAAACAACCCCTAAAATACGCTGCAAAAATGCTCTTCCGCTACTAATTATGCTGTTTTTTGCCGCTGAAAGTACGAACAAATTCCTTTCAAAAAGGGATTGGTGTTTTTCGTAAGAAATTACTACTTTCCGCGCTAAAATCACTTTTATACATTTTTTTTGGCCAGGAGAAGATCTATTATGGATAGTTTACTATTGATTCGCTATGGGGAAATAGCACTCAAGGGTAAAAACAGGCCCTTTTTTGAAAAAAGGCTCTTACAAAATATTAAAGCTGCCTTACAAGGTTTGCAACCATTTCAGGTTGATTTTCGACGCGGGCGTTATTATGTAACTATTTCCGGTGAAAATATTTTTCCTGCTTTGCACCGGTTGCAAAAAGTATGCGGCATCGTTTCAATCAGTCCGGTGTCTACAGCACAACTGACCCTGGATGATATCTGCCGGCAGGCCCTTTTGCTTTATAGAACTGCGCATCAGCCGGGAACGACTTTTAAAATAAATACCCGCCGGGCCAACAAAAATTTTCCGCATACCTCGCCGGAGGTCAGCAGTTTCGTGGGAGCCCACATCCTAAAAAATGAACCGGGTTTAAAAGTCGATGTGCATAACCCTGCTTCTGCCATCAATATCGAGATACGGGAAAGGAAGGCATATCTTTACTCTCAGGTTTTCCCGGGGCCTGGAGGATTACCTACCGGCGTAACGGGCAAAGGCCTGCTACTTCTTTCAGGCGGCATTGATAGCCCTGTAGCCGGTTGGATGGCCCTGAAAAGAGGAATTGAAATTGAAGCCCTACATTTCCATAGCCCCCCCTTCACCGGCGAGGGAGCAATCAATAAGGTGCTGGACCTTTGTCATTTGTTAGCCGCCTATGGTGGAAAGATTGACTTACACCTGGCACCCTTTACTGAAATCCAGACAGAAATCATCTCCAAATGCCCGCGTCCGCTACTCATCACCCTGATGCGCAGGGCAATGTTTCGCATCGCAGAAAAACTGGCGCTCAAAAGAAAAATAACCGTTCTCTTTACCGGTGAAAGCCTCGGACAGGTCTCCAGCCAAACCCTAGAAAATCTTGTAGCCATCGATAAAGTTATTGAATTGCCCGTTTTGCGTCCTTTAATTGGTTTGGATAAAGTGGAAATCGTCGACATTTCCCGGGAAATAAATTCTTATCCAATCTCCATCCGTCCCTTTGAAGATTGTTGTACCCTTTTTGTTCCCCGGCATCCTGCCACCAGGCCCACTTTGAGGCAATTATCAAAAGCTGAAGAACTAATCCCCCTTGAAGCATTAATTGAGCGTTGCCTGGAAAAAATGGAAAGCAGGACAATAATGTCGGAATATGGTGTATAAAAAAGTAGAAGGGGCGTGAAAAATATTTCTTTACAAGAGGCTTATTTAGATAACAGTGCCACCACGCGCGCCTACCCGGCGGTAGCTGCAGAAATGCAACGAATAATGGAGGAAGAGTACGGCAATCCCTCTTCCTTGCACCGCCGGGGAGCTGAAGCCGCACGAATTTTGCAGTCCTCTCGCCGGGCAATTGCCAGCATTCTTGGAACTAAAAATGAGGAGATCATCTTTACTGCCGGCGGAACAGAATCCAACAACCTGGCCGTGCTGGGCATTGCCCGCCGCAATGCGCGGCGCGGCAGGCACCTGGTCACCACAGCACTCGAACATGCCTCCGTTCTAGAGCCTTTTAAACAGTTGGAAAAAGAGGGATTCAGAGTCAGCTACCTTTTGCCTGATGAACGGGGCCTGATTGAACCCCGGGAAGTGGCCGGCGCCCTTACTTCCGAAACCACCCTTGTCAGCATCATGCATGTAAATAATGAAATCGGATCAATTCAACCTCTTTCCCAAATTTCAACTGCAATTAAAACCAAAAATCCGGCGGTGATCCTACACGTCGATGCCGTCCAATCGTTCTGTAAACTTCCCCTAAACCCGGAAGCACAAGGAATCGACGCTTTAAGTCTTAGTGCCCATAAAATCCACGGGCCCAAAGGGGTAGGCGCCCTTTACCTGCGTGCAGGCACCCTTTTAGAACCACTGCTCCGGGGCGGGGAGCATGAGGGAAAACTGCGGCCGGGGACGGAAAACACACCCGGAATTGCCGGTATGGCCCTGGCCGCCCGTCTTAACATTGAAAACAGAAAAGAAAAAATAGACCGCCTGCAAAATCTCAAAGAAATATTGAGCACTGCCATACAAAGTGCACACCCCTGGACCGTGCTCAATGGCCCGGGGATCAAGGAAGGAGCACCACACATCTTTAATCTCTCTTTTCCCGGCCTTAAAGGGGAGATCATCCTGCACGCCCTGGCACAGCGCGGCGTCTACGCCTCCACCAGTTCAGCTTGCCAGGCCAGCAGCAAAAAACCCAGCCACGTCTTGCAAGCCCTAAAACTTAAAAAGGATCTTTTAGAAGGGGCCCTGCGCTTTAGTTTATCCTATTTAAACACAGCCGAAGAGATCGCTTACGCCGCCGCACAAATCAACGACGTTATTCACACCTTGAATGTGAAACACCCATTTTTTGATTAATGGATCGGCCGAAATATTTTTAATAAGACATATTCTTATTTGCCCGATAATCAGTTATAATAAACGGGGATATTCATTACTACTATATTATTGTTAAAAAATAGGAGGTTGGCGCACATGGTTTACAGGGTATACAATTTTAATCCGGGACCAGCTACCTTGCCCTTGTCAGTTCTGCAAGAAGCGCAGGAACAATTGTTAAATTATCAGGGTAAAGGCATGTCTGTTCTGGAAATAAGCCACCGTTCACGTGAATTCGAGGAGATCATTTTCTCCGCAGAAACACTATTGCTGGAGCTGTGTGACCTTTCCACAGCATACCAGGTACTTTTTTTACAGGGAGGCGCCAGTCAGCAATTTGCTATGGTACCCCTTAATTTACTGCCTGCCGGAGATACAGCCGACTATATTATAACAGGAAGTTTTGCACAAAAGGCCTTTCAGGAAGCAGAAAGAATAGGGAAAGTCCAGGTGGCAGCCACAACAAAAAATCAACAATACCGCCATATTCCTGCGGCGGACGGAATTAGGTACAGCCCCGCCCCTGCTTATGTCCATATAACTACAAACAACACCATCTATGGAACACAGTGGAAATATATCCCGGATACCGCCGGGGCACCCCTTATTGCCGACATGTCCAGCGATATTCTCTCCAGAAAAATAGATCTTGGCAGGTTTTCCCTAATCTACGCCGGAGCGCAAAAAAACCTGGGGCCTGCCGGCGTAACGGTTGTAATTATTAAAAAAAGTTTACTGGAAAATATATCCCAGAATATTCCGGCAATTCTAAGTTATAAAACCCACGCAGAAAGCCGTTCCTTATACAATACACCCCCGGCTTTCGCTGTATATCTCGTAAAACTTGTTCTACAATGGGTGAAAAAACAGGGGGGCCTTGAAGCCATAGAAGCCTTAAATGAAAAAAAAGCTGCTCTTATTTACCAGGCAATCGATGCAAGTAGCGGATTTTACCGTGGGCATGCTGAAAAAGAAGACCGTTCCAGCATGAATGTCACCTTCAGGCTTCCCGCCGAGGAGCAGGAAAAAACCTTTGTGGAAGAAGCAACCCAAGAAAGTCTTATCGGCTTAAAGGGCCACCGCTCTGTGGGCGGGATCAGAGCTTCAATTTATAACGCTATGCCTTTAGAAGGAACAGAAGCCCTGGCCCAATTCATGGCTAATTTCTGCCAGAAAAACGGCTAAAACAATGTACTATTTCATATTATATTTAAAAACGAGGTGATACCATGTTTTCCCAAAGGGCTTTGCAGATTAATCCCTCCCCAACCATGAGCATTGACGCCCGGGCCAAACAATTGAAGAGTGAAGGCCAAGACATAATTGGCTTTGGTGCCGGTGAACTGGATTTTGATACACCCTTGCATATCAGAGAAGCGGCTATTGATGCACTTAATCAGGGATTTACCAGGTATACCCCGGCCAGCGGCATCCCGGAGTTAAAGGAAGCTATCTGTCAAAAATTTTCTCTGGACAATAACTTGCATTATGAGCCGCAGCAGATTGTGATCAGCAACGGAGCCAAACACTCCCTGGCCAATGTTTTGACTGCCCTTTTAAATGATGGAGACGAAGTGATTATCCCCGCTCCCTACTGGGTAACCTACCCGGAGCTGGTTAGGTTAAACGGTGGATTACCTGTGTTCATAGAAACAAAAAAAGAACATGCCTATAAATTACGGGGAACGGACCTGGAAAAGGCCCTATCACCCCGTTCTAAAGCCTTGATTCTCAATAGCCCCGGCAATCCCAGCGGTCAAGTTTATAACCGGGACGAACTGGAAGATCTGGCCGCGATAGCCCTTAAGAATAACTTGTATATCATCTCCGATGAAATTTATGAAAAGCTAATCTATAATGAAGCGGAGCATTTTTCCATTGCCTCTTTAGGGGAGGAGATAAAAAACCAGACGATTATTATCAATGGCGTTTCCAAAACCTATGCTATGACGGGCTGGCGGATTGGTTATACTGCTTCAGAAGCTAATATTGCCACCATCATGTCCAGCATTCAAAGCCATACCACCTCTAACCCTAACTCTATCGCCCAAAGGGCCGCTTTAGCCGCCATGACCGGGGCACAAAGCTGCGTGCAGGAGATGCGCCGCTCCCTGGCAGAACGCCGTGATTATGCTTTTACACGTATTAACAAAATGCCGTTTCTAAATTGTGTTGAACCTTTGGGAGCCTTTTACCTTTTTGTTCAGGTGGAGGATACTTTCACCCGGAGATTTAAAGGAGTAACCATCGAAAACAGCGACCACCTTAGTGAGTTATTGCTTGAACATTACCTGTTAGCCCTGGTTCCCGGCAAAGGTTTCGGAGCGCCCGGTTTCGTCCGGCTTTCTTATTCCACCTCTGCTGATAATATACGCCGGGGCCTTGATCGGCTGGAATCCTTTTTAGGAGAGCTAGAATAAATTGATACATCTCCATTTTTTAAAAACCCCGGAGTTCCACAGATCGAACGTATTGCCGGCAATGATGGGCAACCTGTTCAATGGTTTCCCGGGAAAATGGTTGCCTGGAGCAGAGGGCTGGATCGATTAGATTAGGGTGGGGGGTAAACTGCTGCAGAACATATTTTGGTGAACCTACAATAGACCTGGCTATGGTGAGAAGATCGTCTGTTGCCAACAAACCGGGGACAACGGTCGTACGGAATTCATGGGGCAAAGAAATGCCTTGCAACAATGCCACGGTTTCTTTTAAAATTCCTACATCTATATTTTTCCCGGTAACCAGAGCATATTTTTCCCAGGTCCCTTTAAGGTCGACGGCGATATAATCCAAAACTTCTTTTTCTAAAAGCTTGTGTAAAACTGTAGGATTCGTCCCGTTAGTATCTAGTTTCACCTTCAGGCCTATTTTTTTCACGGCAGTCAAAAAAGGCAGTAACCCCCCCTGTAGGGTTGGTTCTCCCCCCGTTAAGCAGATGCCATCCAATAAAGATCTTCTTTTTTGCAAAAAGGATATAATCTCCCCATGGGAGAAAAAAGGAAGCGCCTCCGGGGTTAGCACCAACTCTTTATTGTAACAATAGCGGCACCGTAAATTACAACCGCCGGCAAAAAGCGTAGCGCAGATTTCCCCGGGGAAATCGATCAAGCTTGTCTGCTGCAACCCTCTAATATTCAGTTTTTTTCATCCTTTCGCCAGGATACACACGCTCAGTATTGATCGGGATCGGGATCCTTTTTCCAGATAACCGCCCGGGCAAAAGTCCGCGTGGCCTCTTTAATGACCACCTGCACCTCCTCCCCCACTAGCTCGGCCCCATCCTCAATATCTAAAACATAGCCGTCCAGGCGGGCGATCCCATGGCCAGATTGTGAAAAATGAGGCTCCTCCACCGTCACACGGTAAAGGCCGCCCTCTTCCACAGGCAAAGCATGTCTGGCAACTTCCTGCAAAGACCCGGACATTAATATATTATATTTCTCGACATGCATGCTGTCTGAACCCCGGATAAAAATATTTTTCCCTGTTTGCGTCTCCAGTTTTTTTAAATATGTTCCCCCGCTGCCGATCAACAGAGCTGCTACCTCGCTATTGGTCTCCACGAGCACCGCTTCAACCTCACGTTGGTGTAATATTTTTTTTAGCTCGCGTTCCACTTTTTCACTGACTATCTCTGGAAGAAGAACCCTGCCTTTACCATGACAGTAAGAACATGGTTGTTGCATTATTGCAGCTAAGCCCTGTGTAACTCTTTTGCGGGTGATCTCGATTAGCCCCAGGGAAGTAAAACCTAAGATCTGATTTTTAGTGCGATCTAGATCCATACCCTGCTTCAGCTTTTCTAAAACTTGCTGGCGGTGTTCTGGTACATTCATATCGATAATATCGATAATAATCATACCGCCGATATCCCGCAAGCGTATCTGCCTGGCGATTTCTGTCGCCGCCTCCAGGTTTGTTTTTAAAATCGTTTCTTCCAGGTTTTTTTTCCCGGTGTATTTGCCGGTATTGACGTCGATCACCGTTAAAGCCTCTGTTTCATCAAAAACGAGGTACCCCCCGCATTTGAGCCAAACAAGGCGACTCAAAGCCCGCTCGATCTCTTCTTCAATTGCATAGTGCTCAAAAATAGGATCGCTGCCACGATAATAAATTACCCTGTCCTTAAATTCAGGTGAGAGGCTGGTCACGATCTTCAACACTTTAAAATATTCTTTTTCCTGATCGATGATCAGCTCCTGTACAGATTCATTAAAAAAATCCCGTACAACACGGTAAAGAAGTTCTTCATCCCTAAAAAGCAAGGCCGGTGCTTTTTCTTTTTCGTATAAGTTTTGAATATCATCCCAAAGGCGCAAAAGGAATTTTAAATCATCTTTAAGTAAACTGGCCGCCGCGCCTTCGGCAGCCGTGCGCACAATGGCCCCCACACCGGGCGGGCGAAGAGCCTCCATTTCTTTCTTCAATCTCTCCCTTTCCTGGGGCGCCTGGATACGCCTTGAAATACCAACATAATTCAAGCTAGGCATCAGTACGAGATAGCGTCCGGGAAGAGTAATATGCCCTGTTAAACGCGCCCCCTTGCTTCCAAAAGATTCCTTCATCACCTGTACGAACACTTCTTCCTTCACATGCAAACGGCGTTGGATGGGCACCTTTTTTTCATTTTTTTCTTCATCGCTGGTATAGGGGACATCGCCCACATAAAAAAAAGCATTTTTACCTTCCCCTATATTGACAAAAGCAGCTTGCATACCCGGCAAAACATTTTCTACTTTACCTTTATAAATGTTGCCGATCATGCGTTGCTGGACAGGACGTTCCAAATATATTTCTGCAACAAGTCCATTCTCCAGCATAACAACCCTCGTTTGTTTATCATTACAATTTATCACAATCTTTTTTTCCATAAGATACCTCCAAATAACTTTCCGCAGCCTCTCCCGTAGGGGTTATTAACCCTTCACCGCCAGCAATGAATAAAGCATCCCGAATTATTTCCATCCTGGCCCCACTCAGCGGTAGAAGCGCAAGAACCTCCTGTGGACGGGCTCCCCCCTGGCTGCCAGCAGCCAATAACATTTGCAACATCCCCTTTTCACCTTGCCTTTTTAACTTCAATTGAAAAAGAAAAGGCCTCATATCAATTAATTTAGAACCCTTTTTGCCCCGCCGCTTCACAGGAATTGTTTCAGCCTGCAGGAGGTCACCCAACGCCTGCGGCAGGTTATCCGGTACAACAGGGAAACAAATATTATAAAGTGCAGCCCGTATCAGAGAAGAAAGGGAGGGCTGCCCGGAGTCTACCGTATAAACATCTTTAATACTCAATCCCGGGGGGAGTTGCGAATTCATAGTTTCTTTTAGTTTATTTTCCTGCCAGGGCATATTTAAATAAAGGTCGAGATATTCGTTCTTTCCCTCAATCCCTAGAGCCAGGGGCGAAGCAAAGAGCAGCCGCGGCTGCGGACTAAAACCCTGGCTATAAACTATGGGCACGGCACCACGCCGCAAAGCACGGCCAAAAGTGCGTTGTAAATCGAGGTGGGAAATGTACTTTAAAAGGCCACCCTTACTAAAGCAAAGCCTATAGCGCTTCATTTTTCCTCACCTGCCTTGTGGGACAATCCGCCAGGCCGCAATCCCAACAACCTGCCTGACGACAATCACGGGTTGTCTCACCTTGAAAAGCTCTTTTGTGCTCTTCTTGCAAATACTTTTTTGCCACCCCGGAGCTAAGATGTTCCCAGGGCAAGGGTGCATCCAGCGCTGGCTGGTAATAGGCATAACACCGGGAATCAATTTTTTCATGTTTAAAGGCTTCCTCCCAAAGAGCAAAATCAAAGCTTTCGCTCCAGGCCTCTAACCCACTGCCCAGATTACAAATTCTTTCTAATACTGCCGCCAAACGCCTGTCGCCGCGGGAAAAAACTGCCTCCAGGTAACTCATTTCGGCTGCAGGCCAGGTAAATTGCACCCCTTTCAGTGGGCGAAGCTGTTCGCGCAAAAATTGTTGGCGGCGCTTAACCTCCGTCAATTCCAGTTGGGGTTCCCATTGAAAAGGAGTGTGCGCCTTGGGCACGAAAGTAGCAGTGCTAACTGTAATCTGCAAGGGGAATTTTTTTATTTTAATTTTGCGGCGAAGGTCTGAGATTTTTTCTACTAACCGCACGAGCTCCCAGAGATCTTCCTCTGTCTCCGTAGGCAGTCCCAGCATAAAATACAACTTGATATGCCTTCTTCCCGTCATAAAAGCATATTCTGCTGCCGCCAGTATTTCCTCCTCTGTAATTCCTTTGTTAATCACATCCCGTAGACGCTGGGAACCGGCTTCAGGGGCAAAAGTAACGCCCCCCGCCCGGTTTCCCTGTACCATCTTCGCCAAAGACAAGGAAAAGGGATCGGCACGCAAGGAGGGCAGTGATAACCCGACCTGCTCGCCGGCAAAGTCATGCTGCAGGGCTTCAATTAGCTCCCTGATTTGAGAATAATCACTGCTACTTAGCGAGGAAAGAGAAAGCTCCTCCCAACCAGTTTTCCGGATAATATTTCCGGCCAGATCCCTCAATTTTGCCAGGGAACGCTCCCGTACCGGCCTGTAAATATAACCGGCTTGACAAAAACGGCAGCCTTGCGTACAACCCCTGAAAAGCTCCAAAACCGCCCGATCATGGACTATCTGCATATAGGGCACAATAAAAGAATCCGGGTGGAAAGCGTTTTCCAGATCGAGGACGACCCTTTTTTTTACCGGCAAAGGGGCCTCTGCTTTCAGACGTTTCATCCCGCTAAATTCTATTCCGTCATAGAAAGGTTCGTAAAAAGAAGGGACGTAGATCCCGGGAATACCGGCAATTTCCTGCAGAAAGGACTCCCGTTTTCTGCCGTGTCGTTCCTTCCAGAGTGCAAATGTTCTTAACACCTCCAAAAGGACCTCTTCCCCGTCACCCAACACAAAAAAGTCAAAAAAAGGGGCAAGCGGTTCCGGGTTCAAAGTTAGCGGCCCCCCGCCTAAAACAAAGGGGTCCCCTTCCTTTCTCTGTGCCGCCCGCAGGGGAACCCCGCCCAAGGAAAGCATCCTTAGAATTGTCGTATAGCTTAGCTCATACTGCAGGGTAAACCCTGCCAGATCAAAGAAAGACAAGGGGGTATGGCTTTCCAGACTGAAAAGGCAAATCCCTTCTTCCCGGAGAATCCCCTCCAGGTCAGCGGCTGGCGCAAAAAACCTTTCGGCATAGACATCTGCTTCTTTATTGGCCAGCCCGTAAAGAATTTTTAAACCCAGATGTGACATGCCGACTTCATACAGATCCGGAAAAACAAGTGCCAAGCGGGTTCTAACTTTGGCGGGATCTTTCTGGACGGCATTTATTTCCCGGCCTAAATAACGCGCGGGCTTCTGCACTTTATCCCAAACATATTGTAAATCTTTTGCAGGCAATAAGCTCAGCTCTTTCTTAAAAAAGGAGTTAACTTATATTATACCTTAACGGCACCAAATTGACACCCGCCGTTTCTTTTCAAAGGTAAGATCCATCCCCTGTTTTAAAGCAATTTCGATAATCTGGCTCTCCGATAAAATTTCGAGGATGCGGCAAGCCTGATTTAAAACGACGACCTGATGGTAACACATCGGCTTAAAGCGTTTTAATACCTCCAATATGGTTGTATTTTCCATAACCACCAACAGTTCTCCTTTGAGCACGCCATGTTTTTTTAAAACTTTTTCCTTGCGTAGCAGGTAGCGCAGGAAAGTATAGATGGCCGATTTTTGTTCGCGGCCGGCGGCATAGTATAAAAATAGTCCCATCAAAGCCAAAGATAGGTTTAAATAATCATAGTATGAAAACAATAACCCGGCCAGCACAAAAAAAGCCCCCAGCCACTTCCCCCAGGCAGCCGCTATCTCTGTAGCTCTCTGTAAACCCAGGCGCGGGCTTAAAGAAGCACGTAGAAGCCGGCCCCCATCCAAAGGCAAGGCCGGTAGAAGATTGAAAATAAATAAAAATATGTTGGCCTGGCATAAAAAACCGACCAGCGGATGCTCTGCATAATGTGGAATACCATAGAGGCCCAGCCGGTAATTCCACAAGCCAACAAACATAATTAAGTTAAAAGCAGGGCCCGCAGCGGCTACAATGAATTCTTTTTTAGGATCGAACTCCAAAGGGTTGGCCAGGTAAGCGATACCGCCAAAGGGAAAAAGTTCGACACGGCGGACCTTGAGACCGGACAGCCTGGCGGCTACGGCATGTGTCAATTCGTGACCCAGGACCAGGGCGAAAAGAAATAAGGTCTGCCCTGTTAACCCCGCCAGCATCCAAAGAAAAACAAAGAGTAGAAAAAAGGGGTTCATTGCAATTTCCAAATCGCCAACTTTACAAAGGCGCCAACTCAATAACAAACCTCCTGCTTCATATACCAACTGGTGTGAAATAGGGGACCTCCCACTATTTCACTTTGTCAGTGGCGAAAAATTGGGGCGCAGTGACTTGTAACGCCACCCTGTGGCCTACAATTGTTTCCACGAAGAAAAAAATTAGCTCAGCTTCCGGGTTCACGGTGAAGCACAGGCCCAAAAACGGCCCTTTATTATTCGCAGAGAACAGTGTTCAAGTTTATCTATTTATTTAGC
>CAZRVU010000003.1:0-79134 GCA_964603615.1 uncultured Desulfovibrionaceae bacterium | reverse complement strand
AACGGCCCTTTATTATTCGCAGAGAACAGTGTTCAAGTTTATCTATTTATTTAGCAAAGACCGGTTTTTGGCTTAATCTTTTTTATTTATGAGGGTCAGTTTTGAATTTAACTTTTTTACTTGCGAAAGCCGATTTTTGAGTTTGTTCGTCAGTGGCGAAGCCGGTTTTTGGCTTAATCTTTTTTATTTGTGAGGGTCAGTTTTTGAATTTGTTCGTCAGTGGCGAAAGATTGGGGCACAGCGACTTGTGCAGCGAAGCAAAGAGTTCACGGTGAAGCACAGGCCCAAAGACAGCCCTGCCGACAGGACGTCGGCAGCCGGCCAGGTGCCCAAGGATGGGCACTTGGCCGGGCAGGCCGTCTGGGGCCGGAGCTGAACCGTAGAACTCTCTGAGCGTAACTTGGAGCTGTACCCCATCTTTCGCCACCCTATGGTTTGACCAGCAACGGCAACGGATCCACCGGTTCACCATCTTCACGCACTTCAAAATATAAAGCCGGCCGCCCCCCCGGGGGCTCCCGGCCGGCCGGGGGTAACACAAGATCATCCCTTGCCATCCATTCCCTTGACAACAAGGGTTCTTGACCGGCTTGTGCAATTTCCTGACCCTGTTTTACTACATCCCCTTCCCCAACCGCTGTATGCTGCAGATAACCGTAAACCGTTGCCAGGCCCCCCGCATGTTCCAGTAATAAAAAAAGCCCGTAATCGGGATGTATCTTCATTTCCTTAACACGCCCACTGGCAGCAGCCCGCACCCTGGCTCCCTCCGGCACAGCAAAAACTAAGCCGTAAAACATCTCTTCTTTTTGTAAATAAGGATTATACTGAAACCCAAAAGTTTTTATCAGCTCCCCTTCCAGGGGAACCAGAAGCTGTTCTGCTTCCCCGTAAGGAAAACTTCCTCCGGGAGCCAGAACAACTTTCTCCAAATCTGCCTCTAGATCCCCGGCCCAAAGTTTTTTGATCACCGGGGCAGCCTCCCGTCCAAGGGCAGCAAAATCCATTTGCCAGGTGGTGACATATTGTATCTTTTCTAAACAAAAGGCGGCCAAAGGTAACTTGATCAAAGTAAGAAGGGTAACAAGTAGAATGGTAAGTAACCCGGCAGTAATTTTGAATAGCACAAAACTATGCATATCCTTCAAAATAGAAAGGGGGAAATAATCAAAAAATGTGTGCGGCCCTGTGTCTTCCTCCTCCCCCCACCACCATGTTTTTTCTTTTAGGGAAGAATATTCCTCCAATCTGCTTCTTAAATCCGAGCGGGGAGGATCCTTTTTCCTTTTATTCAGATACATACGGTCTACCTCCGGAAATTGTGCTGCCTGTACAATATATATGCCCGGCGAGTTTTTTTATGCTAAAACTGGATCTTATGCCGCCGCATACCAATGTTGAGCACAACCCCGATCGAGAGCATATTGAGAAACAAGGAGTTACCCCCGTAACTCATAAAAGGCAAAGGCAGTCCGGTGACTGGCATGATACTGAGAGTCATACCAATATTTACAAGGATTTGGAAAAGCATCATCGTGGCAATACCGGTACAAACAAGCACACCGTATTTATCCTTAGCCAAGGAACCTATTTTAAAAATACGATAAATGAGTAAAAAGTAAAGTAAAAGCAGAAGCAAAGCTCCTAAAAAACCACATTCCTCTCCAAGAACTGAAAAAATAAAATCTGTATGCTGTGCCGGTAAAAACTGCAAGCGGGCCTGGCTCCCCTGGTACAGGCCTTTGCCGGCCAGCCCACCAGAACCAATGGCAATCATGGATTGTTTTAATTGGTAACCAAATTTCAGGGGATCGAGATCCGGGTTTAGGAAAACAAGCAGCCGCAATTTTTGATAATCGAGCAGCCGCATCCAAAAAAGAGGAGAAAGGGCCAGCCCCGCACCGGCTATGATTAAGAGATTCTTCCAGGGAACCCCGGCCATGTATAACATTCCAAAAAGAATGGCAATAAAAACCAAAGCGGTTCCCAAATCCGGTTGTAAAAAAATTAACAACATGGGTAAAGAAACATGGAGCAAAAAAGGAAACAAGGACACAAAATTCTTTAGTTTTTCTTCGTTATCCACCAGAAAACGCGCCAGCGTAAGAATGATGATTATTTTAGCCAACTCTGAGGGTTGAAAGTCAAAAACCTTTAAATCGATCCAGCGATAGGCGCCTACGTCTTCCTTGCCGACGAATAGAACCGCAATGAGTATCGCCAGGTTACCGGCATATAAATACCAGGACCAGCGATACATGTGCAGATAATTTATACTGATGGTTATTAACAGTACGCCGATCCCAGCAGTCAACCAGGTCGCCTGTTTTTTCACGTAGAAAAAATGCTCGCCACTGCTTACCCCTTGCGTAGCACTGCTGAGCACCAGTAAGCCATAAAAGCTAATCGCCAGCATTATCAACAAAAGCTGGTAATCAAAATTTTTCAAGAGGCGCCGGTCAAACATTCTTTTCCTTCCTTCAGGGGCCATGATCTTTTTTCTATTTAAATGCTTTTTCTACTCCGTGGGAATCTGAAAGTAAACCTCTAAAATTTTACGGGCTACCGGTATAGATGTGCTGCCGCGCCAATCTTCCCCGTGTTTGATAAAAACAGCCAGGGCGATCTCCGGTTCTTCCAACGGGGCATAGGCAACAAAAAGACTGTGGGAAGGAATATCACCGTCCTTGCCAACAACCTGGGCGGTACCCGTTTTCGCCGCTATTTTTACTGGAAAATCAGCTAGCCTGGCACCGGTTCCACCCGGCAAAGGCACCAAAGACATCCCCTCCCGGATCGTGTTCCAATGAACCTCGTCTATCTCCATTTCATGCAAGACCTCCGGTTCGGCAACCAGAACTAGCTCACCCTCGCTATCAATGATTTTTTCCACCAGGTAAGGGCGGTAGTGCAGGCCCCCATTGGCAATCATTGCCGTGTAATTGGCCAACTGCAAAGGCGTAATACTATGAAAGCTTTGTCCGATAGCCGCATCCATAGTTTCTGCCGGATACCAGGGTTCCTGGTACAGTGTGTTTTTAAATTCCCGGCTGGCCACAAAACCTTCTTTTTCACCAGAAATATCCGTCAGCCCCACCGGGCTACCAAAGCCAAATTCCCGGGCATAATGAGCCAGGGTGTCGATGCCGACTCGCAATCCCATCTCATAAAAAAAGATGTTACATGATCTTTGAATGGCTTGGATGATATTTAAAGACCCGTGTGCAGTCCCGCGATAACAAGATTTAGTGGCGTTGTAGCGCGTTATCGTCCCACTACAGGTTACCCGCCCCTCTTTGGTGATAGCTCCCTCCTGCAAAGCAGCCAGAGCCGTCACCATTTTAAAAGTCGAACCCACAGGATAGTGTTCTCCAATTACTTTGTTAACCAGCGGACAGCGAGGATCTTTAACCAGGTCGGGGAAATCAAGGCTAAAGGTATTAGGATCATAGGCAGGGGTATCGGCCATGGCCAAAATTGCCCCACAACGGGGATCCAGCACTACTGCTGCCGCTTCCCCGGCATACTGGTTGCCTTCCGCCTGCAAATCCTCCACGGTTTCTTTGAGAGCCTCTTCCAGTGCATACTGCAAGGGGGCATCTATTGTTAAGTAAAGATCGTGGCCCGGTTTTGGTTCCACCCTTTCGAATTCCCCGATGGCCTGGCCGGTAGAATTAACCTCCACCTGCAGGCCCCCATCTTTTCCCTGAAGAAAAGGCTCCCAGACCAACTCGATCCCCGCCTGCCCCACCAGATCTCCAGGTTGGTACTCATACCCGCTATTTTCCCAACATTCTACCGTCCGGTCGGGAACAACCCCCTCCCCCATGTAACCAAGTACATGGGCCAGGAAATTTCCGTTAACATAATTTCTAATCGGCTGGACTTCAATAAGCACGCCCGGAAGTTCCAGGCGTCTCTCGGCAATCTTGGACACCGTTTCCATATCCACATCCATCTTTAAACGCAGGGGCAGATAACGGCGGTAAAATTGGGATTTTATTTTTTGCTGGATTTCTTCCTCTTCCACCCCCAACAGTTGTGCCAGGTAAGCAATCGTCTCTGCACTGTAACCCTGCCCAAGGTCAACCAGTGATACCGTAAAACCGGGTCTGTTTGTAACCAACTGTTCCCCGTTGCGTGCAAAGATTTCCCCCCGGGGTGCAGTAATAGGTAAAATGCGCAACCGGTTTTTTTCTGCCCTGGCCCAGTAACTTTCATAATTAAATATTTGTAGATAGGCCAGACGTGCTAAAAGAACAATAAAAACAAAAATGACCAGGCATAGGAAAAACTTCATTCTTTGCAGCATTTTTTTATCCATGCAAGGATTCCCCTTTATGACTCATTTCCAAAGCGGGTAAAAGAAATTTTTCTGTTCGGCCCGGTAAAGTAAAGGATAAAGCGGCAAAGTTAAAATGACATGAAAAATGGCCCTGTAAAGAAAATTTTTAAAGACAATAGCCAGTTGTGGGTTACTTCCTCCCCAAAAACCTATCAGAAAAAATATAATTATTTCATGCAAAAAAGTCAATAAAAAAACTGTAAGTGCCGGACCGACGATCTGATCCTTGTAGATTTCACGGGCAGCCAGACCGGCCAAATAAGCCGAAAGCATTTTTGCCAGGGTAAAAACCCCGATCGCCGGCCCAAAAATAACATCCTGGCAAAGACCGGCAATTAAACCGATTAGCAAACCTTTTTTCTCTCCCCCCAAAAAAGCAAGGCAAAGAACAATTATTAAAAGCAGGTCGGGTATCCCGCCCTTCATAAAGAAAAAAGACAGGAAAGAACCCTGAAAAATCAGGACAAGGATCGTCATTAAGACGAAGAAAGGATAAAAAATTAGATGGAATTTGTTTTCCAAAATTATCCCCCGTACTCTTACGTTATTCCCCTGTGATTTCTTCTGCCGGAAGCTCAACTTCTTCTGCCGGAGGTTCAATCACAATAAAAACTTCTTCCAGGCGGTTAAAATTTACGGTAGGATAGACAAGGGCCTGCTGTAACAATCCGTATTGATCCTGGCCTATCTCTACAACGTGACCAATAATCAGTCCTTTGGGGAAGATTCCTCCCAGGCCGGAAGAAATGACCGTATCACCCGGCTGGATGTTGGCTTCCGGCGGGAGATTGCTCATCTTTAAATAATCCTGTTTTTCCGGATAGCCCTCAATGATGCCCACAAAACCGGGTTCCCGGGAACGCTGAATCAAGGCACTTACCGCCCGGCGTGAATCTGTCAGCAATAAAACACGGGAGGAATTTCTAGAAATAAAAAAGATGTTCCCGACCAGACCCTGGTTGGTAACAACTGCCATCTCCTTCTGCACGCCATCAGCATAACCTTTGTTAATAGTGATCGTTTCAAACCAATGACTGGGATCCCGGGCCACAACTTCAGCCGGCAACAGCACATAGGTGGTCCGTTCCTTAAAACCAAGCAACTCCCTGTAGCGTTGATTTTCTTTGAGCAGTTCCAGCACCTGGCTTTGCAGATTTTCCTCCCGGGCCAGCTTTTCTTTAAGCAATTTATTTTCCTCCAAAACCACATTATATTCCCATACCCCGCGGGAAAAGGTGTAAAGACGTGTTCCAACCTGCGAAAAAAAACCTTGCACCGGCAAAAGCCCGGTCGCAATCAAATCCTCGACAACATTATAGCGGTAATAAAATTTCCCTGTAATCAAACTCAGGGAAAGGAAAAAGATAACAACTATTAAAATCACTAGCCTTCTCCGGGAGGTATATTTCAATCTGCACACTCCAAATATCGTTAAACTTAAATCCATTATAAAAAAAACCCAGCCTCAGCGCGACACTTTTAAAAGATCGATGGCACCCAGCGATTTACCCGCACCGAGCACAGCACAATCAAGGGGATCTTCTGCCAGGTAAACAGGCATGCCGGTTTCTTTAACCACTAGCTGATCCAAGCCCCTTAATAAGGCGCCCCCGCCTGTCATCACAATCCCCTTTTCCATGATATCCGCAGCCAGCTCCGGCGGTGTCCTTTCCAAAGTAGATTTGATGGTATCGACAATCGCGGTGACCGGTTCGGCCAGTGCACTTTCAATTTCCCATGAACTGATATCTAATACTTTGGGCAAACCACTCACTAAATCTCGCCCCCGGATCTCCATCCGCTCTTCTTCGGGAAGGTGATCGGCTGATCCTATCTTAATTTTGATCCCTTCAGCGGTGCGCTCCCCGATCATTAAATTATATGTTTTTTTAATATAATTGATAATAGCGTTATCTATTTCATCGCCACCGATGCGGATCGACTCACTGGTTACAACGCCTCCTAAAGAAATCACGGCCACCTCGGAGGTGCCTCCGCCCACATCCACGATCATACTTCCCGTAGGTTCTTCTACGGGCAAACCGGCGCCAATAGCCGCAGCCATCGGTTCTTCAATCAAAAAAGCTTCCTTGGCCCCGGCTTGCTTCGTTGCCTCCAGCACAGCCCTTTTTTCCACTTCGGTTACGCCGGAAGGAACACAAACTACGACATGTGGAAGAAAAAGAGCACGCCGCCGGTATGCTTTAGCAATAAAATGTCTGAGCATGATCTGTGTCACATCAAAATCGGCGATTACGCCGTCCCTCATAGGCCGCACGGCAACAATATTGCCGGGCGTGCGCCCTATCATCTTTTTGGCCTCTCCCCCCACAGCCAGAATCGAACCCGTATCCCTACGGATGGCCACTACAGAGGGTTCCCGCAGAACAATTCCTTTCCCCTTAACGTAGACTAGTGTGTTGGCAGTACCGAGATCAATACCTATGTTTCTGGAAAAGAACCTGGTAAATAGTCCCATCTACGGCTTTCCCCTTTCTTGGTTCCCCGTTTTTTGTCCCCGGCGGGCTAGAGGCCCGCTAAGTCAGAAGACCCTTTTCTTTAAAACTATAAAAACGATTTTCTCCGATAATAATATGATCTAAAACGTTGATGCCTAATAGCTTCCCTGCATCCACCAACCTCGTCGTCACATCCAGATCTTCCTGACTGGGGTGGGGATCACCACTGGGATGGTTATGCACCAGGATAATAGCAGCGGCACTTTTTTTAATGGGAATATTGAATATTTCACGGGGGTGGACAATCGAAGAGTTCAAACTGCCTACAGAAATATCCTCCAGGGAGATGATCTGATTTTTGGTATTCAGTAAGACAATTTTAAAATATTCCTTGTGGTAATAGCGCATTTCTTCCATTAAAAAATCGGCCACTTCCTGCGGCGAACTTAATGATAGTGTGGCAGGCCGGAAACTAGCAGTTATGCGCTGCCCTAACTCCAGGGCTGCCTTGATTTGGACTGCTTTGGCTAAACCAATACCCTTGATCTTTTGTAGCTCCTCCAGGGTGTAATCAGGTAAAAAGCGCAACCCTCCCGCCCTATAAATAACTTTTTCTGCGAGATGAATCGCCGTTTCCTCCCGGTAGCCTGTCCTTAAAATTATCGCCAGGAGTTCGGCATTAGAAAGCTTTTCCGCCCCCTGTTCTTTCATTTTTTCCCGGGGGCGTTCTTCCGGTGGCAAATCCTTGATGGTCAATTTTTTTTCCATACTTACCTCCTCATTTACAACAACAAAGAGCCGGGCGGCCCCTCTTTAAAACGTTAGCCCGGATTAATTTGCAAACCGGCACGCCGGGCAACTTTTTCGAGGTAAATAGCTGCCAGCCCGGTGAAAAAGCCCGTAGGCAGGGCCAACAGCAGTAAAAAGGGAAGATATCCCCTAAACAATAGCATATTCCTCACCAACAGCGAAGCTAGCACCAACTGTACTATATTAAAAGTCACCGCCCCGGCAAGGCTGACGGATACCAGGGTAATTTTATGGCGACGGTAAAAATTCATAAAAAAGGCCATCGCCAGGCAACTGAGAACAGCACCGCTAAAACTGAGGTAAAAGCCAAAACCTAAAAAACCCCCGGTGAGCAAGCTACCTAAAATACTGCGTAAAGAAGCAACTATTAACCCGCTGCGATAACCATAGAAAACAATTGCCAGCAACGTAATAATATTGGCTAGCCCCAACTTGGCCCCGGGCACAGGTATGGGCACGGGCAAGGCCGCCTCGACCGCATGTATGGCTACGGCAAAGGCAACCAAAAGAGCTAAATAAACCATTTTGAAGGTATCCTGCCGTTTCAACAATTAGATGCAATGGGGACGGTCCCCGTTGCATTCACCTCCCCGATGCAATGCGATGCAATGGGGACGGTTCCTGTTGCATCCGCCTCCCGGGAAGAAAGGATTTCAATCTTAGAGGCCAGCCCGGAGCTGACATGCATTTCTCCCTGCTCATCAATAATCGCCCCTTCGATACCGGCAAGGTTTTCCAGCAACTGCAGGCCCTCCTCCCGGCCCAGAACGAAGACAGCCGTGGCCAGGGCATCGGCCGTCAAAGCATCCGGCGCAACGACAGTTACGCTGCGCACACCGGAAGCCGGCGTACCTTCGTGAGGATCGAGGATATGGTGATAAGTTACCCCGTCCTCCTCAAAAAAGCGCTGGTAATCACCGGAAGTAGCGATACCCCCCTCTTGTAAAGATATAATAGCTGCCCACTCCCGGGGATCACAGGGATCCTGAATGGCAATCTTCCAATTCTCTCCATTAGGCTTCTTTCCGTTTATTTTGATATCTCCACCGGCATTGATATAAGAAGCCGGACAGGAGAGCTCTTTTGCCAGGGCTTGACCCCGGTCAACAATAAACCCTTTGGCAATACCCCCCAAGTCAATTTTCATGGCCGGTAAAGGCAAGAAAATAGTAGAGCGTTCGACATCGATTTCGATCCGTCGATAGTCCACCAGGGGAAGAATCGCGTCGAGATCCTGTCGCGTAGGAACCACGGGGTCACCGGCATCCCACCCCCACAATTCTAAGAGGGAAGCCACGGAAGGATCGAAGCTTCCCCCGGACAACCCGGCAATTTCCAGAGCTTTTTGCATGATAGTAATTGTTTCCGGCTGCACTTTTACCGGTGTCTGTCCGGCAGCAGCATTAATGCGATTAACATCGCTACCGGGAATATATTTGCTTAAAATATTTTCTAGGCGCTGCATTTCAGTAAAAACTTCTTCGGCAATAGCCCCCGCCTGCCTGGCCGTCAGCCCATAAAAAACTAGATCAACCTGCGTATCCATGATAAACCGGGTTTGGGTACGATTCCCCGCCGGAGAACAACCACCAAAACCAGCACCTATCACTACAATTAATAATAAAATGGCCGTTATTCGAGCAATAATTACCCTCATTTCGCCATTACTCCCCAGGATGGATCGTTAAGCTTCATATTCTATCATGCAGGCCATATACATAATACATAGTAGCACTTTTAATCAGGTTAGGCAAGACATCAGAACCTGGAATCCCCGGCGGCTATTAACCGGCCCCGAAGAGTTTTTAATCGTGCAGGGCAAGGGATCGATGGTATCGTGGCTACGGTAGACAACCCGAATGAACCCGAAGAGTTTTTGATCGTGCAGGGCAAGGGATCAGGCCCGCCGGTAGTGACCGCTTTTACCCCCCATTTTTTCCAGTAAGCGGATCTGCCGGATCTCCATCCCCCGATCCACAGCCTTGCACATATCATAAACAGTTAAAGCAGCAATACTAGCCGCAGTCAACGCTTCCATCTCTACACCGGTTTGGCCTTTTACTTTTACTGTAGCTTCGATAACGAGGCAATTTTTCTCTTCTTCAAATTTAAAATCAAGATCTACCCCTGTGAGACTGAGGGGATGGCACATCGGGATGAGGAAAGGGGTTTGTTTGGCGCCCAGGACACCTGCCACCTGGGCCACACCTAAAACATCGCCTTTACCTATTCCTCCCTCCTTAATTTTTTGTAGCGTCCCGGACTGCATAAAAAGTTGTGCCTCCGCCCTCGCCTGGCGAAAAGTAGTATCCTTGGTGCTAACATCAACCATCCGGCCACGGCCTTGTGCATTAAAATGTGTAAGATTTTTTTCTGACATCACAATCACCCCCTTCACTGCCAACCATCGTACTTTATTCTAGCCAGGATCATAAATTGCCGTCCCGATCCCTGCTTGAGGAGATAAAAAAAACGGCAGGCTAATTTTCCTGCCTATAAAATTTTAACCATTGGACATGCACGCTCCCGGGCTAAAAATAGCGGGCCCTAGGTATCAAGCAGGAGCTACATCTGTAAAAAAGCTCCTGCTTCACCCGGGATGGCCTATTTTAAACAATTCAAGCTGTTTTTACAAAAGCTAGTTCTCCCACAAAATCTAGATCCTTAATAATATCCCGCTTGCATGCTTTGACACATTCACCACAATCATTACATTTGACACTGTCGATATAGGCCAGAAAATCTTCTACAACAACCGCTTCCTGCGGGCAAGCCTTGACACAAGCTTTACAACCGATACAACCTACCTCACAGGCCTCACGCGTGGCCTTGCCCCGATCTTTGGAATTACATAGCACAGCTTTGCTGCGGTGGCCAACCTCAACAATGCGAATTACGCCGCGCGGGCAAGCCTTGGCACATACACCGCAACCTTTACAGCGCTCCAGGTCTACCACGGGCAACCCGTTTCCCCCCATGGAAAGGGCATCAAAGGGGCAAACTTCCACACAGGTGCCTAGCCCCAGGCAGCCATATTCACAGGCCTTGAAACCGCCGCCGTACATCATAGCTGCTTTGCAATCCTGCACACCATGATATTCAAATTTGTCGTGAGCCACATCTTTTGTGCCCGAACAGAACACTACGGCAACTTTTTTCACATCGGCAGCTACCGTCGCTCGCCCCAAGATCTCACAAATCCGATCACATACAGCCTTTCCCCCCACAATGCAACTGCCTACATCAATTTCCCCGGCAACAATTTTTTCAGCAGCATTTATACAACCGGGTAACCCGCAAGCTCCACAGTTTGCACCCGGGAGAAGATCGGCAACGATCTCTATCCGTTCATCTTCTTCTACGGCAAAACGCTGGGCAACATAAGACAGCAGACCTCCAAACAGCAGGCCTAAACCCCCCAGCACCGCAAAAGCATAAACGATATACATCAGGACTCACCTCCTATAAAGTCATCACCCCTTTAAAGCCCATGAAAGCCAGGGAAAGAATCCCGGCAGTAACCAGGCTCACCGCGGCACCACGCAGGTAACTGGACACATTGGCCAAATCTAGTCTTTCCCTGATCCCGGCCATAATGATCAAAGCAATAGTAAAACCAACCGCTACAGAAATCGAATAGACAACGGTTTCAATAATGTTGTGATCTTTTTGCACATTTAAAATTGCCACGCCCAAAATAGTGCAGTTGGTGGTAATCAACGGCAGGTAAATACCCAGGGCGCGGAAAAGAGTCGGGTTTGTTTTCTTTAATATCGTCTCCACAAGCTGTACCAACCCGGCAATAATCAGAATAAAGGCGATAGTCCGCAGGTAACCAAGATCGAGCGGCGCTAAGATATAATTGTAAACAATCCAGGTCACAACCGCTGACATGACCATCACAAAGATCACCGCGATCCCCATACCCAAAGAGGTTTCCAGACGCTTAGATACTCCCAGGTAGGGACAAATACCTAGAAATTGGCTAAAAACAATATTGTCAGCTAAAATTGCCACGAAGATAATTGCCAACAGGCTCATCATCCAACCTCCTTTTCTCCAAAAATATCTTCATTACTTATCCCAACATCATTTAACATATTTTTACAGTATAACTGTTCTATCCTGCAAATTTACTCAATACCAAGGCGCTTAAATAGATAATTAAAAAGACCCAATAAAACACCAAGGGTAATAAAAGCACCCGGGGCCACAGCGAGAACCCCCATCGGCTCAAAGACAGTCCCCATCACCGGGTAACCAAGAATACTGCCCGCACCTAAAAGTTCCCTGATCGTTCCCAGCAGCGTCAAGGATAACATGTAACCCAAACCAATACCCAGCGCGTCAATAATTGAACGACCAATCGTGTTTTTCCGTGCAAAGGCTTCTGCTCTCCCCAAAAGAATACAGTTTACGACGATCAACGGTATAAAAATACCCAGCGCTTCAAATAGTTCCGGGGCAAAAGCACTCAGCACCATTTCAACGATCGTCACAAAAGTAGCGATAATCATAATATAAGCCGGTATCCTTACCTTGGCCGGCACGACATTGCGGACAGCCGAAACAGCAATATTGGAACATAGAAGAACGGCCAGGACTGAAACCCCCATTCCGAGAGCATTAAAGGTTGAAACGGTTACTGCCAAAGTCGGACACATGCCGAGTATTAAGCGGAAAACAGGGTTTTCCTGCACAATCCCCTTGGTAAACTCCTGAGCAAGCGTAGTCATTTTTTTCACCTCCACCGTTTAAAAACAATTTCGTTCTATTCTGCTACCAGGAAATGTTCACCGATAATATTCATAGCCCGGCGGATCGATTTCAACATCCCGCCAGTAGATACAGACGCACCGGAAACCATATCCACATCTACACCGGCTTCAATGGGGTCGGCAAAGTTTAGGCCAATCACCCTATCCTGAAAGGTAGGCCTTGTAATTACATCGCCGATACCGGGGGTTTCCCCGTGTGCACTGATGCGTATACCGATAATATCCCCGGCAGCGTTAACTGCCAGATCGTAGCCGATATCGCCACCGTAGCCACAAGCCTGCACCTGGCCCACGACACCGATTAGCTTTCCACAGGCATCATAACATCTATAAAAAACCTCTTGCTCAACTTTTTCATCTTCAAATTTATCCACAGCGGGGAAAAACCCTTCGAGCGCCGTTAAGAATTCGGCCTCTTTATTTGCTGCGATAATGGGAGCCGTAACATCGTTAGCCACAGCTAGAAGAGCACCACAGATTGCACCAATGATCAGCAAAACCAAAGTCATCCTTAAACCTTCATGCATTACTCTTCTTCACCTCCCCGAACTTCCGCGGTAAAGTAAGATTATCAATAAGGGGGGTTAGCCCGTTCATGAGTAAGATGCCAAATGTTACCCCCTCGGGTAATGAACCAAAGAAACGGATGAGCATCGTAATCAGGCCGCAACCAACCCCGAAAACAATTTTGCCCACCGGCGTCACCGGCGAGGTAACCATATCGGTGGCCATAAACAGTGCACCGAGCATCACTCCCCCGGCTAGGATATGAAAAAATCCGCCGTAAAGGCCCCCCCGGCATAGACCGAAAATAAAGGCTACGCCAATAAAGCTGCCAGGAATACGCCAGTCAATATGACCTTTATAAAAAAGCCAGGCCGCCCCAATAAGCAGGGCCAGGGCCGAGGTTTCTCCCAAAGAACCGGGAACGGTACCGATAAAAAGATCCAGAAGAGATACCGCTTTACCGGCAACTAACGGTGAAGCCTTCGTCACCAAATCTGCGCTAAAATTAAAAGGCACCGGCCTTAACCAAACATCGCCGGCAAGATATGAACCCCAGGAGACCACCAGCACGGCACGTCCTACCAGGGCCGGGTTGAAAATATTACTACCTAAACCCCCGTAAATCTGCTTACCAATGGCAATAGCCACCATTGAACCAATCGCCACCACCCACCACGGCGCAGCCGGAGGAAGAGTCATGGCTAAAAGCAACCCTGTTACTGCCGCACTGCCATCTCCCAAAAAATTACCTTTTCGTAGAATAATTGCTTCCGTAGCCATAGCTGCAGCCATAGCCACAACCATGGTGAAGAGTGCACGGTAACCAAAAAGAAAAATGGCTGCCAAGGCTGCAGGAATTAATGCATATAGAACATCGATCATGATGCCCTGAATATCCTCCGGGGATTTCAAGTGTGGGGACGAAGATATAATCAGCTTTTTTCCCATTTTTATCCCTCCTCCATTTCTTACTGCTTCCTCTTGTGCGCGAGGATTTCCCCTTTGGCTATTCGAATCCACTGCACTAGTGGCCTTTTAGCAGGGCAGATATAGGTACAGCATCCACATTCAAAGCAATCGAGGGCACCGTATTTTTCTGCCAGGCCCAGATCATTTTTTTCTGCAGCCGAACCTATAAAATTGGGCAAAAGATGCATCGGACAGACATCAACACATTTACCGCACTTAATACAAGGTCCGATAGCGTGATATTTTACATCTTCCTCTGTTAAAATCAGAATGCCCGAGGTTCCCTTAATCACGGGTATTTCCTGCGAAGGCTGGGCCAAACCCATTAACGGCCCCCCTAAAATCAGCTTACGGGCATCGTCGGTTACACCCCCGCACTGTTCAATGATCTCACTAACGAGGGTCCCGTTCCTAACCAGAAGATTGGCAGGATTTTGAATGCCCGGCCCGGTCACCGTCACAACACGCTCGTAAAGAGGTTTGCCTAATTTGATCGCTTCGGCCAAAGCTACAGAGGTGCCGTTGTTCTGATTGACGACATTGACGGCCATCGGCAGGGCACCGGGAGGTACTTCCCGGCCAGTAGTTGCCTTAATCAACATTTTTTCAGCACCTTGCGGGTACTTCGTTGCCAGGGGATGCACTTCAATATCGTATCCCTGGCTGTTTTCTGCCACGGCTTTTTGCATGACAGCAATCGCATCCGGTTTATTATCTTCTATTCCGATAATGCCTTTTGTGGCGTTTAAAGCCTTCATAAAAGCCTTCAATCCATAAAGCACGTCGTCTGCCCGTTCCAACATGAGAGCATGGTCTGCTGTCAAAAAAGGCTCACATTCCGCCGCATTGATAATCACAGTATCAATCGCGATATCCTCCGGGGGAGACAGCTTCACATGGGTGGGAAAAGCGGCTCCACCGAGACCCACCAGACCGGCTTCCCTGGCAATCTGGATTATCTCTTGTGGCGTCAATTCCTCCAACGGCCGATGGGGCTTAACCCCTTCATAAAGTGCGTCCTGACCGTCGTTTTCAATAAAAATGGCCTCCACAGGATTGCCTAAAGGGTGGGCGTAAGACGCAATTTTTGTCACTTTTCCGGAGATGCTGGCATGAATGGGTGCAGAAACAAAGCCTTGTGGCTCACCGATCACCTTCCCCATTTTGACCTCATCTCCTACTTGTACGGCTGCCTTACAAGGTGCCCCGATATTCTGGTGCAGGGGAATAATCACCTGTGAGGGAGCGCGGGTTGGAGCGATGGGCTTCCCCGCTGTAAAGTCTTTAAAATAGCTGGGATGTATACCACCGGCAAAAGTACGCTGGATCATACATTTATCACCTCTTTTGTTTTAATATATTCAAAATGCTTACAACCAACCACTAAAATAATTCGTGATTATCTTTTAAATTCCTGCTAAAAACGACGCTTTTCTCCCGGAACTTTTTGTATGTTTTCCTTTTCACCGGCTGCTCTTTCTAGCAGGCTTTGCTAAACGTTTGAAGAATAACATAGAAAGCCTAAATGATACTTTCTAAGCAGAACCTTTTAACGCCCGGGACGTCTTAAATTAAGAATAGAGTTTATGCAGTAGAATCAATATTAATTTAGCTGAAAACATAATAAAATGATTAAGTTTTGTTCATCATAGGTAATGGAGAGGATAGCGTGTACATTTTTTCCCAAAAAGGCCGGATTTTTGTTATCCTTGCCTTTTTCCTTTGTTCAATATTTACTTTTCAAGGAACAGTTTTTACCCTGGAGTGCCACGCCAATGCAACCATCCCGGTTGACGTTAGAGCTGCTTTGGACAAACAGCCTTTTGTACAGGTCATTGTTACGCTCAGTGAACAAGCTAATTGGACAGACCCCTCCTTTCTTTCCACCCTGAACAATTGCAACCAAAAAGAATTGCTCGTCAAAGAACTTAAGGCAACTGCTCAGGCTGCCTGGCAGGAGATAGAACCGGTTATCAATGAGGAAAATAAAAAAGGAAATATATTACATTATACACCTTTCTGGATCGTAAATGCCTTTAAAGCCGAAATTAATTTCACGGCGTTGCAAAGGCTTTCCGCTCTCTCCCAAGTGCAACAGATTAAATTGGACCGCAGTTACACCCTGCCGGCCTATTTAAGGAGTCCTCCGGCAGAAGGGGGCACTGGTATTTCCTTTAGTCCTTCCAGCCCTTCTGTTCAGCAGCAGGAAACAAATCCCGATAACTGGAACCTGGAACTAATTAAGGCCCCTGCCGTCTGGCAAACAGGAATTACCGGCAAAGATATTGTCGTCGCCATTATGGATACAGGTGTGGATCCAAACCATCCGGCCCTACAACATCGCTACCGGGGCAATTATCCCGGCCATAGCCATGAAACAAGTTGGTATGATGCCACAGCGGAAAATGGCCTGGCAAATAACAGCCCCCAGGATTCAAACGGCCATGGAACACATATTGCCGGGCTAATTTTAGGCGGTAACCCGGAAGAGCCCCTGGGAGTGGCACCGGAAGCCTGCTGGATCGGCGTAAATATTTTTTCCAGGGGGCTGGCCTGGGATTCTCATATTATTCAGGCCTTTCAATGGCTCATGGCCCCGGCAGGGGATCCTCAAAACGCCCCCGACATTATCAATTGTTCCTGGGCCTCCCGGCCTGAATTTGCCGAGGATTACCTGCAATGGGGAATTTTACATAACCTCGAACAAGCTGGCATTCTCGTTGTTTTTGCTGCCGGTAACAATAAAACTTCGGGACCGGGTAGCCCGGCTAGCTACCCTCATGCTTTAGCCGTGGGTGCTGTCCAGAAAAATGGGGATGAGATCGAAATTGCAGATTTTAGTAGCAGGGGACCAGTGAAGTGGCAGGGAATGAGCTATTTAAAACCAGAGATTACGGCACCGGGGGTCAACATCAGGTCGGCCTGGCTCAAAGACGGTTATCTTACCTTAGATGGTACTTCCCTGGCAGCGGCCCATGTTTCGGGAGCTGCCGCCCTACTTTTAGAATCCAACCCGCAGCTTTCCCCTTTTGAAGTAGCTTCGATTTTGAAGCAAACAGCTACCTGGGATCCTGCCTGGGATAAAAATGGAAAGCGCCCCAATAATACTTACGGTTTTGGACTCCTCGATATTTATGCGGCTATTCAAAGAAACACTCCCCCTCCACAGGAGGTTATTTTTAGCGATGGCGCAGAGGAAGGGATTATGAATTGGAACACTTCGCCGGATGACCCCTGGAAAATTACCCGGGAAAAAGTTCACACGGGAAACCTGGCTTTTGCAGATTCTCCCTGGGAAAATTACAAAAATAAGGCTGCCTCCTGGTTTGGCCTGGCCAAACCATTGAACCTAGAAGGATATCAGAGCCCTATTCTCTCTTTCTGGCATTTCTATGAGCTGCAAGAGGGAAAAGACAAAGAAGATGATTATGGCTATATCGAAATATCCCACGATGGGCAAAATTGGCTTACCCTTTACCGCTTTTCTGGAACCAATGGGCAATTCCGTCCTTTTTCCTTGCCGCTCCACCTGCCCCAGGGCGCAGAATCCTTTTACCTTCGTTTTCTCCTGCAGAGCAACAATAACGGCCCGGGCAAAGGCTGGTATCTCGACGACATCACCATCTCTGCCCTGCCCCTTACCTTGGATCCCCCTGCTCTGGAAACAGAGGACATCCCCCTGGCAACAGATCCGGACCTGCCGGGCGGGGATCTAAATAAAGACGGACATATCAACCTTACCGATCTCGCTCTTTTAGCTTTGGCCTGGCAAAGCAAGCCGGGGGATAATAACTGGAACCCCCTCGCCGATCTGAACGGTGACGGCCTCATCGACAGGCATGACTTGAACATGCTTGCGCAAAAATTGGGTATCAACGAGGGATCTTTGAAGTAAGGAGGTGAAAATATGCCGGCCAATCTTACACCTCAATATTATGTCGCAGAAGAGGCTTACCGGCGCGCTACTACTTTAGAGGAAAAAATAGAGGCCTTGCAGGAAATGCTCGCCGTTATCCCTAAACATAAAGGAACGGAAAAAATACAGGGAGATATCAAACGGCGTCTTTCCAAACTCCGTGAAGCTGGGGAAAAAAGGGCCAAAACAACGGGGTTTAACCCCTATTTTATCGAAAAACAAGGGGCCGGTCAGGCCATCCTTGTCGGCTATCCCAACGTAGGCAAGTCTTCGCTGGTCGCCGCTTTGACGAGGGCACAACCCAAAATTGCAGATTTTCCCTTTACTACCACGTTGCCTCTTGCAGGAATGATGCCTTATAAAAATATTCTTATCCAGCTCGTAGATACGCCTCCCCTGACTGCCGAGGGGCTTCCGCCGGAGCTTTTGAATACCCTGCAAAATGGAGATCTTTTGCTTATTCTTCTAGATTTGAGCAGCGATGAATGCCTGGCACAAGCTACAGAAACTCTTTCTTACCTCCAGGCAAAAAAGTTGATTAAAAAAACCGGGGGGGATTTTACCGCGGAACAAAAGGAGGAGCCTGCCTCGCAACAAGTTGATTCTAAACAATTGAGCTACTCCCCTTACTTGATCGTAGGCAACAAATTTGACCATCCACACAGCAAAGAAAATATGCAAATCCTGCAGGAGCTTCTGCCCGGACTATCCTTCATCAATATCTCCGCCAAAGAAAACACGGATTTGTCACTTTTAAAAGAAAGGATCTACCAAGAAATGGGTATCATCAGGGTCTACACCAAAGCACCAGGCAAACAACCCGACCTGCAGGCACCTTTTGTCTTAAAAAAGGGCAACACCGTTCTCGATCTGGCTTACAACATCCATCGCGACTTTCCCCAATTACTTAAAAGTGCCCGTGTATGGGGTTCGTCCAAGTTTGAAGGACAGACGGTAGCACGGGAATACATTTTGGAGGAAGGCGACATCGTAGAAATAAATGTATAAACTGCAAGACAGTAGTTGGCACTAGAAACACAAATACCTTTACGTATTAGAATTGTTTAAAACCATTCAGCTAGAGCCATGCTGATACTTTTTAACTTTTTCCTCCAGTAAAAGCCACTCCTTTAAATTATTTTCCTGGTCCTCTGGCGTCAGCTCCCTGACAACCTTGCCTGGAATACCCAATACTAATTTCCCGCCGGGAATTTCTTTGCCAGGAGGAACGAGAGCCCCGCTGCCAATTACTGCCCGGGCATAAACCACAGCTTGATCCAGGACTATGGCACCGATACCTACTGTCGAGTTTTCACCAATATTTGCACCGTGCACAATCGCGCCATGGCTAATGACAGCCCCGGGGCCGATGCTCAAGGGTTGCCCTTTTGCTGCCTCAATTATCGCGTTTTCCAGGACCATCGTTCCTTTTTTTAAAACTATCCTGGCCTCATCGGCCCTTATCACTGCACCCGGCCATATTCCTACACCTTCCTCCACGATTACATCCCCGATCAGGATTGCCTTTGGATCTACGTAGGCAGAAACAGCCACAAGTGGTCTTTTACCTTCTACTTCTCTTAAATCCATCTTACCGGCCCCCCTTTAAAACACCTCGCTCTTGCCTACTTTAAACGCCCGGCCCAAAACGTAGCGGTTGGGGTCAACCTCCGCACGTAAAATGCGCAACTCTTCTTCTGTGGGGGGGGCACTTTCGGTAATCTGTGGGGACCAAAGCAGCTCAAAACCAGTTTCTGCAATGATCTCTTCCTTGGTCACACCGGGATGGATCGTCTCCACTTGCATACGTTTAGTTTCCTCTTCGAATCCCAAAACAGCGAAATTGGTAACAACCTTATAGGGGCCGCCTCCCGGTGCTAGCCCGGCTTTTTCACGGGCGCCCTTTCCAGTCAGATAACCTGGAGAAGTAAGAAAATCAAGCTTCGTCACAAAACGCCTTTTTTCGTGCCGCATGATGATAATGAAACGCCAGCTAGTCGAAGCCAGGTCATTGGCTCCACCGCTCCCTGCCAGGCGCACATTGGGTTTATCGTGATCGTCACCGATAAAAGTTGTATTTAAGTTTCCATACATATCGATTTGTGCGCCACCTAACAGGGAATAATCGAGCAATCCCCGCTGGCTCGTTTCCATAATTTCCGCCAAACTGCTGGCAGAAATCCCTTTATAAAAAGTACGCGAATTGCCTACGGTAATGGGCATCTCCGGCAGTTGAGGCCCAATACCCCCGGCTTCAAAGAATAGGGTTAAATGTGGTGCAGTGGTTTTCTGTGCCAGCATAGCAGCAGCACAGGGCATACCCGTCCCCACGGCAAGGGTGCATCCGTCTTCTAAGAGGCGGGCCATCTGGCAGATCAACAGTTCAATCTGGCTATATTGCATCGCTTAAACACCTCCTTCTTCGTACCTGTGGGTTTCTCTGGCCCGCAACGCGCTTAAGCGCTGCAGGGCACCGCTAGCCTGTAAAAAATCCCAATGATTATCTATATTATAAACATATTTATCCATATGCTCTTTAAAAGCTTTTTCATCGCGATCCGCTGCGAGCAGCTCCGCAAAATATTCCTCATCGCTAAAATATTGGTACGGCATATTCGTCGGATAGGCACCCAGCGGTATTTCAATGACAGCATCCACATAGAAGTAGGGAATAACTGTATGATGTGGCCTGCGGCGAATTTCTTCGTTGGGAATAATTTGTTCCGTGGTGATAATTAATTTTTTCGCCGCCCTGGCAATATCATAATCGAACATCGTCAGGCCGTCGATCTGGCAGTTTCCATAAATATCGCAGCGGTGGACATGTATCACACCCACATCCGGGAAAAGAGCCGGTAGTGCAGCAAAATTTTTACCGGTAAAGGGGCAAGGCATCTCCACGGCAGCGCTATATTTAAGGGTATCCGTTCCTAATAGGCTGCGCGTAGGAATAAAGGGAATACCCATAGCAGCAGCTTTGAAACGCCAGGCCAGCGTCCCGTTGGTCCACTCGGTTACCTCCAGCTCCCCGCTTTCAAAAGCCTTGCGCATCACCATAGAAAATCCGCGTGCCTCTAAAGTCACAACATAGGCCACATCACAGCAATTGATGCATTTGCCGGCAACTAAAAGCTGCAGATCGTGAGTAGTTGTATGACCGGCATAACCTAACTTGCATTTTCTTTGCCTCACAATTTCATGCACAGCAGCGATGGGTTTACGCGTGGTGCTAAAACCCCCTACCGCTAAATAATCACCATCGTCAACTAACCTGGCGACCGCCTCCTGTACCGTAGTAACTTTATTGACCAACCGGCGGGATTTATGTTTTCTAAAATAGCTCCGCATTACATCTACATCAGGGTTAGTAAAAAGCCGCCGCTTCCCTGTTTTTTTATAAGTTACAGCTTGATCCCCTGATACAGAATAATCTTTTATAGAACCGTCAAAATCGTCCATATAGGAATTTAATGGTAACTCCATTTTATACCCTCCCGTTTCTTAATCAATAACTTTATAGAAACGTTGTAATATTTACTGATATCTGAAGCCTGCCGCTTGTCTGAAAACACAGGCTACCATGCACCATGCACTATGTTGATAACCCCTTTTGGGTGCCCCATTCCCATGCGAAGAGAAACCCTGTCTTTGAACCACCTGCTGCATAACCGGGGAGGTAGGGGTAAATAGCTTAACCAACCGGCCTATCAATTTAACCCGCTCGCAGAGCTAGCTTCCAGATCGGCAACAGTCGTTTTTTTACCACGGCTTACTTGAAGCAGCACCGCTACCGCAATTAGCCCCAAACCAATCAGATCCGTTGTAAGGCCTACCCACAACAGCATAAAAGCACCCACAATAAAGAACACCCTTTCCCAGATCTTTGCTGGCCTGAGGAGGTAACCAATCGTGCCCCCGGATAAAGCAATAATACCGATCAAGACTGAAAAAGTAGACCAGGCCACGGAAATAAAATCCCCTTTGCCAATCAGCGTAGGGCTCAGTGCAAACAAAAATGGCACGATAAAAGCACCCAGCGTCAATTTCATAGCCGTAAAGCCAATTTTCATTGGATCATCCTTGGCAATACCCGCCGCGGCATAAGCCGCCAGCGCCACCGGCGGTGTAATAGCAGAGATAATCGCAAAATAGAAAACAAATAGGTGTGCTGCTAAAGGCAAAATGCCCATTTCCATGAGAGCCGGTGCGGCCATGGTCCCTACTACAATATAGGCTGCTGTCGTCGGCAACCCCATCCCCATGATCAGGGAGATGATAGCCGTAAGGATCAGTGCCAGCCAAACCATCCCCCCGGAGATGCCAATAATAAAAGCGGATAGTTTCAAGCCCATCCCCGTAACGTTAATGCTCCCAATCACCAGCCCGGCAGCAGCACAAGCCAAAGCAACGGTAATTGTATTGCGCGCGGCAGCCAGCACCGCTTCCTTGAAACGCTCCCAATTTAGCCGCGTTTCCTTTTGAAAAAAGGAGACGACTACTGCCGTGACAATGGCATAAAAACCCGAACGGATGGGGGTGTACTGGAGCACCCCTAAATAGTAGATCAAAACGGCAATAGGAATCAGGAAATGCCCGCCTTTTTTCAGGACCTGCCAGGTACGCGGTAATCTTTCCTTGGGTAAACCTTTTAACCCCAGGCGGCAAGCTTCGAAATGGACGCCAAAAAGAACACCCATAAAATAAAGAAACGCCGGGATCAAAGCAGCAAAAACGACACTAATATAAGGAATTCCCAGAAATTCGGCAATGATAAAGGCCGCAGCTCCCATAATCGGGGGCATCAACTGCCCGCCGGACGAAGCACAGGCCTCCACTGCCCCTGCAAAGTGGGACTCATAACCATTACGCTTCATCAAAGGAATGGTAAAAGTACCAGTGCCCACCACGTTAGCCACAGCACTGCCGGAGATAGTTCCCATCAGGCCGCTGGCCATAACGGCTGTTTTGGCAGGCCCGCCAACAAAGCGACCCATTAAAGCCATGGCCAATTCTAAAAGGAAGTCCCCCATACCAATTTTCTCCAGCATAGAGGTCAAAAACACAAACAGAAAAATATAATTTGCAGATACCCCCAGGGGGGTCCCAAAAATACCTTCCGTAGTCAGATACATCTGCGAGACAACCCGGTTGAGTGAATAGCCTTTATGTCCCAAAATTCCCGGGATCCATGGACCAATAAAGGTATAAAGCAGCAAAGCACCGGCAATGATCACCAATACCCAGCCTGTAGACCGTCGTGCAGCTTCTAATATTAGCAAAATCATAATTATACCAAAAAGAATATCCGCCGTTGTCGGATTTCCCAAGCGCAGCACAATTGCCTGGTAACTTACTATGATATAGGCACCTGCTGCCAGGGATAAAATGACCAAAATGATATCGACAAAGGATGCTTTTTCCTTTTTCTTTTTTCTATTAAACGGAAATATTAGAAATACTAGTACAAGGATCAAGACAATATGAATATCACGTTGAATCCAGGCTGTTAGCATGGATACCCCTGCGGTATAAAGATGAAAAGCGGTAAGCACCAGTGCAACAAACAAAATTGCTAGCGATGTAAAATCATATTTGCTCTTTTTTTCCGGATTCATTTTTTCGCCTCCCGCAATAAATTTAAGAAGATGGATCTTTTTACACGGATATGAACCAATGTTTGTGCCGGTAGATAGTCGCGCAAGCGGACCTCCGCCCCGCGATAAAGTATGGTTTGTTCCGCAATTGTCCCCACACGTAAAGGAAGCGTTCCTACCTGGCGTTGCATTTCTTTGATAACCGTCCAGCCATTCTCCCCGCTGAGAATTCCTTCCCCCATATACCCCAACCCCGCCCCCCATGACAAAAAACGGGTTTCCATCAATACTAACTGCGTTCCTTCAAAGGTATAAGCCTCAAACACCGGCAGCAAATCCACCGAATGAATATAGCGCAATTGAAATTGTTCGCCGTTTTTTAAGGGTGCTGCCCAAGCGATCTCTCCCGTTGCGGGTATTTCCAGCACCAGCCAATTGGAACGAAAAGTCAGTAAAAGGAGAAAACTGGCTATGGCCATGCAGATGACCACAGCCAGAAATAAAAATCGTCTAGAAGACAAGCGGGAAACCAACTGTAGCATCCCCTTACATTTCGGGCGGTACTAACCTATCCGGTACTTCCAACCCAATTTCTTGAAAATAGCGGATTACACCGGGATGCAAGGGAGCAATAGCATAATCGATCGTATTTTCCGGGGTCGTCCAGCTAGCTCCAACATAAACTTGTTCTAACTCATTTTTATGTTCAAATAGCGCTTTCACAATTTCGTAGGCATCTTCTTCCGGTAAATCTTTATGAACTACGATGCTATTCCAATTTGAAGGTGCCTTTATATCTTCATTAACACCCTGGTAGGTGCCACCTTCCAAAACCATGGATAGATAGTAAGGATATTTTTCAGTAACTGTTGCCAATTGCTCTTCAGTAAATTCCAAAATACGAATTTTATGTGTGGTTGCCAAATCCATAATCGAAGACGTGGGCGGGCCAACAGACCAGACGCCTGCGTCGATCACGTGGTCGCGCAGCGCCTCCGTATTTTCTGTAAAGGAAAGGCGGAAAACATCGAACTTATCATAAGTAAGTCCGAGCACATCAAAGATCTGGTTAGTCATGGTTTCTGTCCCGCTGGCCGGCGCACCCACAGATATTTTTTTGCCTGCCAGATCGTCCAGGCTCTCGATCGAACTTCCTTCGTGAACGACAATATGAAGAAAGTGAGGATACATTTCGATTAAAGTACGTAGCTCGATGTCATGATCAAAAGCTCCCTCCGAATGTAAAGCATGGTAGACCACATCATCCATTACCAGGGCTAGTTGTGCTTCATTGTTTTCAATTAACCGGCAGTTTTCCACAGAAGCTGCCGTTACTTCTGCGCTGGCGTCCAAATTAGAGACATACTTGTTAATAATACTAGCTACCGCTCCACCATAGGGATAGTAAGTCCCCCCCGTTCCACCGGTGGCCACGGAGATACGTTTCGGCTTCGCTTCCCCGCTAGGTTTACCCTCCACATCCCCGGCTTGGGGTCCGCAACCGGTAAAAACCAACAACAGCATACTCAAGATAACAGCTAGTACTAACGCCGTCCTTTTCTTTTTTGTTAACATCTTAGTTGTCTCCTCCTCTTTTTTTCTAGTTTTCAGCGCTAAAAAAAACAGTGTACAGCTAGACATCATTTTGCGAGTTAAAATCTAGATTACACAAACAACCAGAGATGCCGCGTGCCGCCTCTTTTAGAGCACCCAAATAATTCATGAGGCGTTCTTCTGGCAATCTAACATAGGGGCCCAGGATGCTTAGGGAAGCAACCACCCTTTCCTGCCGGTTTGTTACGGGTACAGCCAGGCATGAAACGCCTTCAATGCGTTCACCAAAGCTGGTGGCCCATCCCTGTTTTTGCACTAATTCTAGTTCTTGCAACAAATGTTCTTTATCTGTAATGGTTTTGTTGGTCAAGGGGCGGAGGTTTATTTGTTCTAGAACCCTTGCCTGTTCTGCTTCAGGAAAATTGGCTAGCAACAACTTTCCGGGCGCACCGGCGTACAAAGGAACGGTAAAACCGATACCTACAGTATATTTTAAGGGATGCGGGCTAGGGATTTCTGCAATACAAAGGCGGTTAAAACCTTTTTGGATATAAAGAAGAATGGTTTCGTATGATGTTTTCCACATTTTTTCCATATAAGGAAAAGCCCGCTGCACTAAGCCCTGGTTTCGGGATAACGACCCGGAAAGTAGCTCAAATATCCTCCATCCCAATAGATATTTGCCCTTACTACCATATTTAGTCACAAAACCTTTACGTTCCAGGGACACAAGCATCCGGTATACCGTCGATTTATTAAGATTCACCTCCTTACTGATTTCACTTAAATTTAGCTCGGAGTTCCCCAGGCAGACCAGGATATCAATAGCCCTTTCCACGGCACGCACACCTACCGTGCCCTCTGAGAATTCTGTTTTATCCTGATACTGCTCTTGTCTCCGAAGGCTTTTCAAACTTCCACCTCCTTAAATTTCACCTAACGAAACCAAGTTTTATTATTTTGCTATTTGTCTATATTATTCGAGAACTATTCAGATATTCCTGCCTAAAAATAAACAATTTGCGGACTATTTTATATCCATTGACATTCCATAATCTTCAGGGGATCGTGCCTAATGAAAATCTTGCTTCTTTTTTTAACAGATCCTAAAATGATAAACACCAGGCGCAGGGGTTGCTTAAGATCAAAGTATCTTACAAAACTTCTCTCTAACCCCCGGCCTGGTGCCCGGTTTCGATAAGGGATAAGGAGCATATTTCATTATAGGCATTAGCCCTTTGCCCTCTTCTAGAAATATTTCCTACCAGCTAGCGGCCTTTATATTCCGCCTTGCGTTTTTCCAAGAAAGCAGCTACACCTTCTTTTTTGTCCTCGGTAGCACAAGACAAGGCATGGAGGTACGATTCATGCGCCAAACCTTCATAAATGCCTACTTCCAGGGAACGGTTTACAGCTTCCTTGGCATACTGGATCGCCAGCGGTGATTTGGAGGTAATCATGCCGGCCATTTTTTTGGTCTCTTCCATCAAATCTTCGGGGGGAACCACTTTGTTCACCAACCCGATGTTGTAAGCCTCCTCTGCATCGACCATCCTCGCCGTCAGCACCATCTCCATGGCCCGCCCGAACCCGATCAAGCGGGGCAGACGCTGTGTAGCGCCATCGCCGGGGATAATACCCAGGTTCACCTCCGGCGAGCCCATTCTGGCTTTATTCGAGGCAATACGCAGGGTGCAAGCGATAGCCATCTCCAGGCCTGCTCCCAGCGCGAAACCGTTAATTGCTGCAATAACGGGAATAGGCATTTCCGCCAGCTTATTTAAAACCTCCTGCCGGGATTTAGTTTGCTTACGCCCTAAAACAAAATCACGTTGCGACAATTCTGTAATATCAGCCCCGGCCATAAAAGCCCTGTCCCCGGCGCCGGTAATGATCAATACACGAACTTCCCCGTCGTTTTCAACCTCCGTAAAAACCTGCCCCAGCTCCTCTGTAAGGGCATTGGACAAAGCATTCATCGACTCGGGACGGTTGATCGTAATAAAAGCCAGGGGAGGTTCTTTTTCATATAAAAGATATTTATACATCGTGTTACCTCCTGATACGTAATAATAATGATTAAAGGAAAGGGAAGAAGGACAAATCCCTCTTCCCCGTGTCCGTTTATTTAAAATGCCGGCATGCCAAGCTCGGCGTTGCCGATAATCAGTTGCTGGATTTGAGAGGTTCCTTCATAGAGCGTATTGATGCGAGAATCGCGATACATCCTTTCCAAGGGATATTCCCCGGAGAAACTGTAACCGCCCAGCACCTGCATCATATCGTAGGTAACCCGGTTCACCATTTCACCACAGAAGTACTTGGCCATACAGGTTTCGCGCGTATTGCGCACATCTTTGTTTTTGAGGAACCCGGCACGATAGACCAGTAGCCGGCCCATCTCAATATCTAGTGCAGCATTGGCAATCAACTGTTGCACCAATTGTTTTGTAGCAATGGGTTTGCCAAACTGGACTCTTTCTTTGGCATACTCCTTAGCAATATCCAGCGCCGCCTGGGCAGTTCCCACGCAGCCGGCCGCTACAGTAAAGCGGGCATTGTCCAGCGCAGACATGGCCACGGCAAAACCCTTACCGATCGGGCCAAGGACAGTATCCTTGTGCACACGGACATTGTCCATATTAATTTCCCCGGTATTCTGGGAGCGCAAGCCGATTTTTTCGTGGATTGGCTGGGGAGTAAAACCAGGGGTGCCTTTGTCCACGAGGAAAGCGGTAATGCCGCGGGCACCAGCCTCTTTATCTGTTTTAGCAAAGATGATAGATACCTCCGACTGATCGGAGTGGGTAATCCACATTTTATTACCATTTAAGATATAGTGATCTCCATCCTGCTCGGCGGTGCTCTTCATGGCAGCGGCATCACTACCAGAGTCGGGCTCAGTCAGACCATAGCAGCCAAAGATTTCGCCCAGGGCTATTTTGGGAACATATTTCTTAATCTGTTCCTCGGTGCCCCACCGCAAAATAGTCTTGGCTACCAGGGAGATATTTACGGAATAACTGCCCCGCATAGAGCTACAACCATAACCTAATTCTTCGGCAACGATAGCGTGAGAAATAAAATCCATACCGCTGCCTTCGTAATCCTCGGGAATAGATGTACCGACAATCCCCAGCTCGCCCATTTTTCTCCAGACATCCATCGGAAATGTTTCATTGATATCCCATTCTTTGGCATTAGGGGTAATTTCATTAGCCACAAAATCACGTACCATTTTCTGAACAGCTAATTGTTCCTCGTTCAGATCAAAATTCATCCATGGCACCTCCATTATTTTACTTTTATGTTTGAGTTACTTTAAAACCGTTGGTACCGGGGGATCCTGGGAGTAATCGTAGAATCCTTTCCCGCTCTTACGTCCCAGATAACCCGCATGCACCATTTTTTCCAGGAGGTAGCAAGGACGATAACGTGCATCCCCCAATTTGGCATAAAGAGTCCTCGTCTTGGCTAAATGAGTATCAATACCGATCAAGTCAATTAGGGTCAACGGGCCCATGGGGTGGTTGGAGCCCATTTTCATGGCCTTATCGATATCAGCAGCACTGCAGATACCTTCTTCCAGCACCCAGACCGCTTCGTTGAGCAGCGCAGCCAATACCCGGCTGGCTACACCGGCAATACCTTCTTTGGCGGTGACGACCGGCTCTTTGCCCAAGAAGTCAGCAAATTCTCTCGTTGTTTCCACAATTTTCGGATCCGTGGCCAGGCCCGGCATGATCTCCACCAACCTCATCACTACCGCCGGGTTGAAAAAGTGCATACCAACTAAGCGACTGGGATCCTTGAGTGCAGAAGCAATTTCTGAAATCGAGCAGGCTGTAGTATTCGTGGCCAGCACTGCGTCCGGCTTTGCCGCCTCTTCCAACTGTGCAAAAAGCTTCTGTTTTAGCCCTACATCTTCAATTACAGCCTCAATAACAAAATCAGCCTCCGCAGCAGCCTTCATGTCTGTCGTCGTAGTGATCCTGCCAAGCAGATCTTTAACCTCATCGGCAGTCATTTTGCCTTTTTCCACGCGCTTATTTAGAATTTTTTCGATATTAGCAATGCTGCTTTTTAAAATAGCATCATCAATGTCCACCAAAATAGCTTCTACACCTTTTTGGGCCATAAGGTGAGCAATTCCTGTGCCCATAATACCCGCCCCGAGCACAAAACCTTTTTTAATCTTCATTACTTTTTGTCCTCCTCTCAAATAATCTAATGATTAGCTTAACCTTTCCAGCACGAGGGCAAAACCTTGCCCGCCGCCGACACAAGCAGTAATCAAGCCCAGAGTTTTATCGTACATTTTCAAAGTATTGAGGTTAGTGCAAACGAGCTTGGTGCCAGTAGCCCCTACGGGGTGCCCCAGGGCAATGGCCCCGCCGTGAACGTTTACTTTTTCCCGATCTAATTTTAAATCTCTTTCACAAGCCAGGTACTGGACCGCAAATGCTTCGTTCAATTCGATTAAATCGATATCGCCAATGGTTAAACCTGCCCTTTTCAATGCAATCGGCGTAGCGGCTACCGGGCCAATACCCATATATTTAGGATCTACCCCGGCTACACCAAAACCCCGTATTCTGGCCAAAGGTGTCAACCCCATCGCCTTGGCTTTTTCTTCCGACATAATGACCACAGCGGAAGCACAGTCACTGAGTGCACAACTGTTTCCGGCAGTTACCGTCCCGCCGTCTTTTTTAAACACTGGAGGTAATTTAAGCATTTTTTCCAGCGAAGCATCGGCACGGGGAATTTCTTCCTTATCTACTGTTACCATGCCTTTTTTCTTTACCTTTACTTCAACCGGTAAAATTTCTGCATCAAATTTACCCTCTGCAGATGCTTTTGCCGCTTTCTGGTGGCTAGTGAGAGCAAATTCATCCTGTTCTTTCCTGTCAATGGAATATTTTTCTGACAATAGCTCCGCCGTATTACCCATGAGCATCCCTGCCAGCTTGCACATAAATCCGTCTAAATGTAAATCATCATAGACCGTGAAATCCCACATCCGCGCTCCCCAGCGTGCATGTTGATTAATAAAGGGAACATTTGAACCGGATTCCGTACCACCGGCGATCACTATATCAGCAATCCCACTGGTGATATGCATGCAAGCATCGGCCACTGCTTGTAAACTAGAAACGCAACGGATATTAACCGTATAGGCCGGCGTCGATACCGGTAAACCACCCTTGACGGCGCAAATACGGGCTACGTTGGGCCCAAGCCCGGCCTGCCATCCACAACCAAAGATTAGCTGGTCCACATCCTCGGGGGCAATCCCCGCCCTCTCCACTACTCCCTTTACTACAGCCGCTCCCAAATCGGCAGCGCTAAGACTGCTCAAGCTTCCTCCGAATCTCCCTGCAATCGTCCGTACCGCACCAACTATTACTGGATTGCTCATAACCTTCCCCGGTCTATCCGGGAATCCCTCCTTTTCAAAATTGATCCCGTAAAAAATACCTAACCCCCAGTAAGAACTACATTTCCCATAAAATTATTTTTGCGATCGCATCACCCCACGTTAATAAAATCAGCGTTGAGTTTTATGTTTTTAAAAAAACATGGTTTTTACTAGACGGTCAGCCTGCCATCTTCCTCTAAGGCCTTTAACTTTTTCCATAATGTGGTCCTGCTGATCCCTAAACAGCTAGCCAGGCTCTTTTTATCCAACTCTGTTTGGCGGTAAAGTTTCTCAATTATTTCCCGTTCCATTTCTTCCAGGGTCCCGATCTTCACCGTAAGAAAATCCTGCGCATTTTCCCCGACAATACTGGAATCCTCCCGGAAAAGGTAGAGTTCCTCTAACAGCTCTTCCATTAAACGAAAATTGTCTTTACTCCCTTCGGAAAGTATTACATATTGTTCAATAAAGCTTTCCAGCTCACGCACATTGCCGGGCCAGTCATATTCACCAAGAAAGCGGAATACCGAACTGGGATATTTTTCTGTATAATTGTCATTGGCTCGAAATTTACGGGTAAAGTATTCTACCAAAAGAGGAATATCACTTTTCCTGTTCCTTAATGAAGGAATCTGCAAATTCAAAACGCCCAGGCGGAAATACAGATCTTCGAGAAAGTTCCCTTTCTTGATTTCTTCAGGTAAAAAACGGCTAGTTACAGCAATCACACGGACGTCAACAGGGATAACCCTTTCCCCGCCAACCCGGCGAACAGCTTTTCCCTGCAGGAAACGCAATAACTTAGACTGCAAGGGGAGGGGAAGCTCGGCAATTTCATCCAATAAAACTGTGCCTCCATGTGCCAATTCAAACAACCCCTGCTTTTCACCTCTTCGTGCACCAGTAAAAACTCCTTCCTCATAACCAAACAGCTCGCCTTCCAATAGATCCTTGGGTATGCTGGCACAATTAAGTTCGACGAAGGGGCCTCCACGGCGTGAACTGTCAGCATGAATACTGTGGGCAAAAAGTTTTTTCCCGGTGCCACTTTCCCCGGTAAGCAACAAAGGGGCATCGGCCTGGGCATACTTTTTAGCACGGGCAACAGTTTTCCTGAATTCCTTGGAAGAACCAATGAGATCATCAAAAGTATAATTTGAAACCAAACCACCAGCATGAAGCTTTTTACGAATAGTAACCTCCATGTTTTGTATTTTATCCACGCTTTGAAAAGTAACCAGCGCCCCCAGGGGATCTCCATCCATTTTTATGGGGACACGGTTAAATACAATCTGTTTCTCACCTATGTTTTGGACCTCCCCTTTGGCCGGCTTGGAATTTAGAAACAGGTTTTTGACCAAAGGGATAGTAATACCTTCAACCTTTTTCCCGATGATCGTATCTGCTGAAACCTTAAAAGCTTGTTCCGCCGCGGGATTAAAATGAGTAAAGGTGTTTTTATTATTAATGGCAATAACTCCATCGTAAGTATGATCAATAATTGTCTTTAAAAATTCCGCTTTTTCCCGGTCCTTTTTCTGGATAAATATTATATCTTTGGCCCGCTCCAAAGCATCGATAACGGCCTCGCGCGAAGAAAAGATCATTACGCCCTCCATGCCCTGTTCCTGGGCCTGGCGAATAACACAAATACCGGAAGCCACCACCACTCCAATGCCTTTTTCACGGGCATCTTTGATCTGCTCTTCTAACTCCCTGGCATTATGGTAAAAATATAATTTCAAATTATCCAGTGCTAGAATCTCCATAATACCCTTAAAATCATAAACTCCTTGCTGCTTGACATAATCGAAGTAAGCTATCTCCCGATTATATCCTTTTGCCCGGTTTAAGGCCTGGATAATATCAAAACTGGTAATTTGAATTAAAATAACCGGGATAGACAGTTCCTTTTTTAAAAGTATCCCTGTCGGACCCCGGCTAATAACAACCTCCGCACCAGATTGTTCAAATCTTTTACCTAGCTCTATTCCTTTATCTAGAAAGGCTTCTGCTATACTCATTTTAAAACCCAAATCCCGTAAAATCTGGCGGGCAAGCCTGGTCAGTTCGGGAAGAGGTGAAATCATTACAATGCGGGTTTGATCCATGAACAATAAAGCCCCTTTGAAAAAGGTATTTCTTTTTATTGTTAAGTAAATCAACATTTTTTATCGATGGAGTCTTTAATCATTGTTAAGTCCATTTTTTAAATTCGGCATGGCCGATCAAAAATCCTGCTTGTCAACAATTAATTAACTTTTGTGAAAATAACTACATCTTTTACCATAAAATAAAATAAAAGATGCAACGGGGACGGTTCCTGCTGCATCCATCTGTCTCATAGTTTTTTGGTTTACTATTGTTGATTCTATTGCATAAACTCTATTTGCAAGGCGTGCGCTGAAATCAGCATCCCTTCGACTGACAATTTTTCGCCCGGGCCAATTGAACGTCCTCTTCAAAAGGCCCTAAAAATGGCGTCCTGCCATTTTTGCTTCAAAATTGTGGCGTCTTCATGGGCTGATTTTTACAGCTCCCGCCCAAGCAAATTTCGTTTTATGCAGCAGAATGTAATTTTTGCAGTGGAATCATTATTGGGTGGCGGAAGATTGTGGCACAGCAACTTGTGCAGCAAGAACTGTTCCCGCTGCATCCATCTGTCTCATAGTTTTTTGGTTTACTATACACTTTGGGGACGGTTCCCGTTGCATCCATCTGTCTCATAGTTTTTTGGTTTACTATTATTGGGTGGCGGAAGATTGTGGCACAGCGACTTGTGCAGCGAAGCAAAGAGTTCACGGCGAAGCGCAGGCTGAAGATGACCCTGCCGGCAGGACGCCGGCAGCCGGCCGTGCGGCCATGGAGGGCCGCTTGGCCGGGTAGGTCTTCGCAAGCCGGAGCTAAACCGTAGAACTCTCTGAGCGAAACTTGGAGCTAGCCACAACCACCGCCACCCCCTGTTTAGGGAATTATTTTATTCAACGGATATTCGATAATCCCTTCGGCCCCTGCCTCCTTCAATTTGTAAACCAGATCCCTGACTATTTTTTCATCGATCACGGTCTCTACAGCCACCCACTCTTCATCATATAGCGAAGAAATAGTTGGCTTACGCAAAGCAGGCAGCAAAGCAAGTACTTTGGGCAGATCTTCCAGGCTTACATTTAGCTTTAACCCTACTTTTTTCTCTGCTAACAACGCGCCCTTAATTAAAGTGATAATCTGTTCAATTTTATTTCTTTTCCACTCTATCTTCCAACTTTCTTTGTTGACAATAAAACGGGGAGTAGATTTTAAAATAGTTTCAACAATGCGTAAATTATTGGCTCTAAGGGAACGGCCTGTTTCTGTTAACTCCGCAATGGCATCAACTAAAATAGGAGGTTTAACTTCGGTGGCACCCCAAGAAAATTCCACTGCAGCCTGCACATTGTGCTGCTGCAAAAATTTTTTGGTAACGTTGACAAGTTCGGTGGCAATTTTTTTGCCCTGAAGATCGTGGACACTGTAGATTGATGCGTCATTAGGCACGGCCAGGACTAGCTTAATCGGTTTTAACCCCTGCCGCGAATAGGTTAACTCTGCCACTTCCAAAACATCCGCTTCCGTTTCAGCAATCCAATCTTTTCCAGAAATACCCGCGTCAAGAACCTTTCCCTCCACATAACGGGGAATTTCTTGCGCCCGGATCAAGATCACCTCGATTTCTTCATCGTCAACGTACGGGAAATAAGAACGTTCGTTGAGATAAATGTTGAACCCCGCCTTTTTAAAGATCTCGATCGTTGTTTTCTGCAAACTTCCTGCCGGCAACCCCAATTTTAGCTTATCCATATTTTCTATCCTTCTCCCTGCATAAAATTTACCTTCAGCCATTATATCAACATTACTACCCTTAAACAACAACCGGAGGGATTATTAGGGCCAACCGGTGACCTAGAAAAAGGCCCCGTTCCTGCATTGTTCATGCCCCCTTGTGGGGAACGGAGCCTCTTTGTTCCTGATTTGGTTTTCCTAAACAATCCTTCTTACCAGGATTATATTCCTGAAAAAAGGTTTTCAAGAATGACCTTCATTTGATAACTGGCCGGGGGAAGGAAGATAGATCACGTAAGGACCTCTGAATCTCATCGTCCGGCAGTTCAAATTCCACCAGTTCACCATTCAGGTAAGAATCATAACCGGAGAGATCGAGCAGCCCGTGGCCACTTAAGTTAAATAGAATTGTTTTCGGTTGACCCTCTTCTTTTGCTTTTTTTGCTTCCTCAATCACGGCTGCAATAGCGTGGTTGGTCTCCGGGGCGCAGATCAACCCTTCCGTCCGGGCAAAAATTACACCCGCCTCATAGGCCTGTAGCTGATTATAGGCACGCGCCTCGATTAACCGGTCCAGAACTAGCTGGCTTAACAGCGGAGCCATACCATGATACCTCAAGCCGCCAGCGTGAATCGGTTTTGGCATAAAATTATGTCCCAAAGTATACATCGGTAAAAGAGGGGTTTTAGCCGCTGTATCACCATAATCATAAGCAAAAGGCCCCCGGGTAAGCGTGGGACAGGCAGTAGATTCCACAGCAATTATTTTAATCTCCCGCCCGTAAATTTTATCCCGGACATAAGGGAAAGAAACCCCGGCGAAATTGCTCCCTCCACCCACACAACCAATGACTACATCCGGGTAATCCTCAATCTTTTTAAATTGTTTCTGCACTTCCAGGCCTACAATCGTTTGATGAAGCATCACATGATTTAAAACGCTGCCCAGTGAATATTTAGTGTTTTGAGAGGAAACCGCATCCTCTACCGCTTCACTGATCGCAATGCCCAAACTGCCAGGGATATCCGGGTTTTTGGATAAAACACTGCGTCCAAATTCAGTATCCTGGCTTGGACTGGAAACACAAGTGCCTCCCCAGGTTTTCATCATTAAACGACGGTAGGGTTTTTGTTCATAGCTTACCCTCACCATATAAACTTTACATTCCAAGCCAAACAAAGAACAGCCCAGGCTCAAAGCGCAACCCCACTGACCGGCACCGGTTTCCGTAGTAAGTCGCGTTGTCCCCGCAACCTTATTATAATAGGCCTGCGCGATAGCTGTATTGGGCTTATGGCTACCGGCGGGACTTACCCCTTCATTTTTGAAATATATTTTGGCCGGTGTTTGTAAATATTTTTCCAGTGCAGTAGCTCTCTGCATTGGGGTTGGCCGCCAGATCAACAACTTCTCCAAAATTTCTTCCGGTATATCAATCCACCGCATAGTGCTAACTTCCTGTTCAATCAGGTTCAAAGGAAAAATCGGTAAAAGATCATCCGGGCTCACAAGCTTCTGGGTCAAAGGATGTAAAGGCGGCTGCAAAGGAGAGGGCATATCCGCCTGGATATTGTACCATTGCCGGGGAATTTCCTTTTCAGATAATAGAATTTTGCGCGTTTCCATCTTTCTTCCTCCTTGTAATATATTTTTAATATAATATGGAACAGTTTTTGCTAGTAGCGCGGCCACTGTTTTCGCCAGGCATAATAAATAATTGGGTAAAAAAATAAACCTCCGTCACAGGGACGGGGGTTTGCCCGCGGTGCCACCCAAATTACCCCTTGATAAACCAAGAGGCCGCTCCAAAAGGTACGGGAGAACAACTCCGCTCCGATACCCCTTTCTTTTAACGGCGAAAACTCCGTCTTAACCTACTTCCTAAAAGCGGTTCGGCCAAGCCCCTCCGGGACCCATTCAACCAGCGATGAAGTACCGGGCTCACAGCTTCGGGATTAAACCACACCCTCCACCCGGTTCTCTGCACTCCTCTTTACCGGCCTACTATTTCCCTTCACAGGGTTTATGAGCAAAAATCTTGCACACATCATAGCACAGCAAAAATCCTATGTCAACACTTTTTTTCGGCATTTTCCGAGATTCTGATCTAAATTGTTTTTCTGTACTAAATGTCACTTTATTAATTATCGCGATAACATCATGATAAATCTAATAGTGATTCTACTGCCTAAACTCTATTTGCAAGGCGTGCGCTGAAATCAGCATCCCTGCGACTGACAATTTTTCGCCCGGACCCATTGAACGTCCTCTTCAAAAAGCCCTAAAAATGGCGTCCTGCCATTTTTGCTTCAAAATTGTGGCGTCTTCATGGGCTAATTTTTACAGCTCCCGCCCAAGCAAATTTCTTTTATGCAGCAGAATGTAATTTTTGCAGTGGAATTAATAGTAAAATACCTTCTGTGATAGGGGAGAGACATTTCTTATGATCCGGCAGGAATAATTTTGACCGGTAAAGAAACTAACCAACAATGCAGGCCTTGCTAAAATTAGTGAGTAGTTACTACTTGGCCTAACCAACTCAAATCTTTAATTAGACTACTAACGTGGCGAAAAATTGAGGCGCAGCAACCCGTGCGACAATAACCATTGAAGTAACTGGCACAAACCATTTAAATAGATTGCTAATTGGTTACTGCCTGTGTAACTATCTACAAATTTTTAATTAGATTGCTGCGTGGCGAAAAATTGAGGCGCAGCGACTTGTGCAGCGAAGCAAAGAGTTCACGGCGAAGCGCAGGCAGAAGATGACCCTGCCGGCAGGACGCCGGCAGCCTGCCGTGTGCCCATGGATGGGCACTTGGCAGGGCAGGCCATCGGAAGCCGGAGCAGAGCCGTAGAACTCTCTGAGCGAAACTTGGAGCTCGCCACAACTTTCGCCACCATGTATGCAACAGCAACCGTCCCCATTTCATCTCGAAAAGGAGGTTATTTACCATGTTAGTTCTTGATGCACATGCACACTGTGGCCGGACTCTAACCTGGGAAAAACTTCGTCCCTACTGGGAAACAGCAGGCATAGACGGTGGCGTTCTTTTCTCCCCCGTAGAGGAAATTTATGATCGCTATAATTATAACTTCACCGATAGCCCTGCCTACCGGGAGTCCCGCGAAAAAGTACATGCCTATCTGGAAACCTTACGCAGGGAAAATTTGTTTGTTTTCTGGTTTGTCTGGAACGACTATATACTACCCCCGGAAAATTTTTCCGGCATAAAATGGCATCGTCATGCCTCCGAACCGGAATACGACTACCATTCGGATAAATACAAGGAATTCTTGCAATTTATCTGTAAACAAAAACTCCCCATCGTTTTGGAAGAGGAATTTCAACATACTTTGAACTTAATTGAAGCAATCGGAGGGCAAACTGCAGTGATCATTCCCCACCTCGGTCTGCTCAACGGGGGCTATGAAAAACTTAAGAAAGCCGGTGTTTTTGCCAACCCTGCAGTATATATAGACACCGCCCTCGCCGGCAGCGCCGACCTGCAGGACTATGCTGCCAATTACGGGGTTGAACGCATTTTGTTCGGCAGCGATTTTCCCTTCGGTATCCCGGCTAATGAGCGTTCCAAAGTGGAACGGATTTTTACCGGAATAGAAAGGGAAAAAATTTTGGGGCAAAATGCCCTTGCTCTCTTGACCAGAAAAAAAAGCTAGCTACCGCGTTAATAAAAAACCTTAATAATTTATCAACCAGCCGCCACGAACACCTTTTACATTCAGGTCTTTAACGCTGAACCCCGGCCTACATGGAACCAGAACTTTTGCATTGCTCAGGCTTTGTTATTTTAAACAAAAAAATTCGCCAACTCCTTTAAAAGGCGTTCATTCTCCTCCCGCCGGCGCACAGCTATGCGGAAAAAGCGATGATCAAAGCCCGGAAAATTGGAGGCATCGCGTATTAAAATACCCCTGGCTGCTAAGAACTTAAAAAGTGCCGCGCTGGAAAAACCATCCCTTTTACCGCGCAGCAATAAAAAATTTGCCTCCCCTGCAAAAGTTTCCAGACCTTTGATTTCCTTTAAGTTTTCCAGGAGGTATGCCCGTTCTTCTTGAATCATCCGCAGCGAAGCGGTGAGGTATTCCGCTTGGGCCAAACAAAAAAGTCCGGCTCTTTGGGATAAAGCGTTAACCCGCCAGGGATCGCCTTTTTGGGTTATTATTTGAATTTTGGAGGCCGGCCCGGCCAAAAACCCCAAACGCAACCCGGGCAGAGCCCATAATTTAGTGAGAGAAGCAACAACCCAAAGATGGGGATAATCCCTGCCCCAAAATGCCTCTTGCCAGGACCTTCCCGTAAAAAAAATAAAACTTTCGTCTATCAAGACTGTTATTTTTTTTTCTTTGGCTTCCCGGATAATATCCATTATTGTTTCCGGGGCATAATAAAAACCTGTGGGATTATTCGGATTACAGAGAACAAGGAAATCTCCCCAGGCCAATAGCTCTTTTATTAAAGTTTTTTCTAAATAACTGCCAGCTTGCAACGGCAGGGGAAATCTGCGCACTGCAGCACCAACCAGCCGGGCAGCTCTTTCATATTCGGAAAAAGTGGGGGCGGGAATGATAACCCTTTGAGGCCTCTTCCATAAAATTAGGAGATGGATCAGTTCACTGGCACCATTGCCGACGAGCAAGCGTTCTAGCGGAATATCCAGGAAAGAGGCCAGGGCGTCGCGCAAAACACGTGCTTGGGGTACTGGATAACGATCCAGATCGCCAGCGATGTTATTTTGCAGCTCTGCAATTAAACCCGGCGGCGGCCCCAGGGGATTAATGTTACTGCTAAAATCGTAAAAATCGGCGGGTTTAAGGCCAAATTCGGCCGCAGCCGCCTGCAGATCGCCCCCATGCCCCCCCGTTTCCTGCTTATCCGGCACTCCCCCAACCTCCTTGCTGATAAAATTCCTTGCAGAACAAAATATAAAATGGTAGCCCGGGCTATTTGCATTGCCTAAATCACACTTTTGCAGTGAAATCAAGCTCATTTAATCCTTTGTGCGATGCCACAGACCATCAGCCAAACTTCATCTGCTCCGGTTGCCACGAACTGGTTTGCCTTACCCGCCAGATCGCGAAAAATCCTGCCAAGCTTGTTTTCGGGGACGATTCCCAGCCCCACCTCATTGGTAACGATAAGCACATCAGCGGTACAGCGGCCTACATAGTCCATGAAAAGATCAATATATTCCAACACAGCAACTTTTCGCCCGGGCCAAAAGGAAGAATCTTCTTCCTCCCCTCCTCCTTCTTTTAGAAGATGGTTGGTAAGTAATAGCGTCAGGCAATCCAGCAAAAAAAGGTTCTCTTTATCGCCCTTCTCCAATACCCGGTGCGGGTAAAAAGGTTCCTCCACGGTATCAAATTGGGACGGGCGCCTTTTTTTGTGATCAGCTATACGCCGGCGCATCTCTTCGTCCTGCCCCGCCGCTGTAGCAATATAGATTACTTTTTTACCACTATCCGCGGCGTAGCGTTCGGCAAAAGTACTTTTGCCGCTGCGCGCGCCCCCGGTAATAAGCACTATTTTTCCGTTATTTTTCCCCATTTTTGCTCCTTTGTGCAATACCCAACCTGGCCAAGCCAGCTCTTTAAGAGTTGGTTCCCCAAATAGCTTGCTTTAAATATTGATATGGAATTTATACGATCATTTGTAACCATCTAGCCAAATGAAACAAAAGGCCCTTCACTCGTGCTGGTGATAACAAGGCAAGATCAAACCCCCATACCGCCAACAAGCGTCGACACCACGGGCGGACACCATAAGTAAAAATAATGCCTTCCAAAGAATGATGCAATGAGGCATGATGGATTTATATTCCCGAAGTGATTATAGAAAAAAAGTGCTAACTAAATAACCAGCAAAAACATGTAGAACAACACCTGCCAGCAAAGCCAGCAGCGCAACTCTTTTCACTAAAATACGTAACGGTTCCAGGTCCTTGCTGGAGGGACAGCGCCCCGGGGCATTGATTAGCGGCCGTTCAGAAGGTACCCCGCCGTAATTACTCCTTCCTCCCAAGCGAACACCGAGCAAAATTGCCGCTGCAGCTTCAGAATAACCACTGTTCGGACTAAGGTGTTTTCGTCCCTCCCGTAAAATATTAACATAATACTCCCACACCTGTAAAGAAGACAACCTTCCCCCGGTCAAAGCCGCTATCAAGAAAAAAAAAGCAGCAAGCCTGGCTGGAATCAGGTTGGCCAGATCGTCAAGTCTGGCTGCAGCCCAACCAAAATAAAAGTACTTTTTATTGCGGTACCCCAACATGGAATCCAGCGTATTTATTGCTTTATAAGCCAGCACCAGCGGCGGGCCGCCAAGAAAAGCATAAAATAAAGGAGCAATCACCCCATCGCCGGTGCTTTCTGCCAGGCTTTCCAGAGTTGCCCGGGAAATACCTTCTTCCGCAAGAAACTCTGTATCCCGCCCGACAATGAAAGAAAGGGCCCGGCGCGCTGCGGGTAGATCCCCCTTTTTTAACGGACGCTCGATCGCCAGAATATGCTCCTCTAAGCTGCGCAAAGAAAAAGAGGTATATAGCAAGTAAAGAGAGACCAACCAACCTAAAAAAGTCTGACAGGCACTAAATTGGAAGATTATTTCCCGGGAAAAGAAAAACACAGCGCTGACAACAAAGCCAGTCAACAAAGTTCCGGCTAACCGCTCTCCCCGGGCACTTTTAAAACATTTTCGCAACATTTTTTCCAATAGCGTAATGATCTTGCCGGTAAAAACTACGGGATGGGGCAGCCAACGGGGATCGCCCAGCAGCAGGTCTAAGCAAAAGGCAAAAAGTATTAAAATTGTACGTTCAGGACAACAAGCCGCCAGAAAAGCTAACGAAGAACCATCCACCTGAAACCGGCCCATCCTTATTCAACTACCTTCGGCCTGTCCGCAAAGGCCATCTAAAAAAGAGAGCACGCTTTCCCCCAAGGAACGGGAATTGTAACCGCCTTCTAGTGCAGCAAATATTCGTCCATGGCACTTTTTACGGGCAAAATCTCCTAATATTGTACCCATGGCCCCATAATCAGCCGTAGTAAGCATTCCTCCCCAGTCCTGTTTATGGCGATCAAAACCTGCCGAAACAGCAATGAGATCAACCTGCACATCTTTTAGATAATCCTTTAAATTTTGGACAAAGGAGATCCGTTCCTGCCCTTGCACATGCCAATAAGCAACAGCCGGGTTACCGGCAAAGATATTGCTCGTCCCATCCCCGTAATGCAGATCAAAATCGATGATTAATGCCTTATTAATTTTTCCCTGCTGCAATAACTTGCACACCGCTAGAGCCACATTATTAAAATAACAAAACCCCCAACAGGAATCCGGGCTGGCATGGTGACCTGGCGGCCTGCATAACGCAAAAGCAGCTTCCCCACCCCAGGCCAGTTCGGCAGCCTTGATAGTTGCGCCGGCAGACAAAAGTGCCATCGGAAAAACAGGACCTTCCCTGCGCACAGCTTCGAGATGGAAGCTACTGTGTGCTAAAAGCACATCTCTTTCGGCACAGGGTTCAGGCTGCAACAACGGGTATTTCCCCTCAACGAGACCCAAGGCGTGATCCAAGCGCCCACGGGAAGCGGCAGGATCCCCTACATATGTCTCCAGGAAAGATTCGTGAAAAATAACTTTCATTTTCAACGGGTACTAAAACCCCTTTCCTCCTCCGGTAAAATTAATAAAAACCAGAGCAGCAAACTTTTCAAGAAAAATGGAATACGTCCGGTTTGATTTTAAGGAAAAAACGCGTGCTATTTTTACGTATTTTATTTCTTTACAAATAAACATTTCTTGTCTAAACCCAAATCCCCTGCTAGAAAAAAAAGTTTTGCAAAGATATTACAAAAAAACCAAATATAAAAACATATTTCAGCAGCCCTAAATAAAATGCCAATGGTCTTTGATAGTGTCACCCTATTAATTTTCCTGATAAAAATATCACTTCTGAAAGGGAAGATAATATTATCACAGATTAACTACACACCTCAAAATATAAGTTGTGCTTTTGAAATCTTTGTAGTATAATGTTCCCAATATTTTTTTGAATTGCTGGTTAATTCACAATAGTCTATACCTTCCTTATATTGTTTGCACCTTTTCCTATAAAACTGTGAGGATGGTTTAAATGATCTTAACATCCCCGCTACCATTTTGGGCCGTGTTACTGCCCATCATCGGAGCGCTAGCTATTCGTCTGCTAGGCGATCAAAACCACCGTTTGCGGAATCCTTTGGCGGTAGCAACTATCTTCCTGGTCTTTTTTAATGTAGCCCGCATGCTGCCGGCAATCTTGGCAGGAGGTTTAGTCGAATATAATCTGCTACGCATCATAGATAATGTAGGCATATCTTTTCGCGTTGATACTTTGGGGCTAGTTTTGGGGCTAGTCGCGTCTGCTTTATGGGTTTTAGCTACCATTTACTCCATCGGCTACATGTTCCACGAACACAGCCAGAAAAGCTATTTTGTTTTTTTCGTCCTTTCCTGCAGTGCAACCATGGGCGTTGCTTTTGCCGGCAATCTTTTTACCCTTTACATCTTTTATGAATATCTCGCCGTCTGCACTTACCCGTTGGTAGTACATGCGCAAACTCCGGAGGCCATCAGGGCTGGAACAAAGTATATCTGCTACCATCTTATCGGTGGTGCTTTCATTTTCCTCTCCATGTTTCTTATACACTACTTGGTGGAAACGCTGGAGTTCGTGCCGGGAGGTATCCTCAACACTGTTACCGCGGATAAGATGCCTTTATTAACCGTCCTTTTCTTTTTATTGATCGCCGGCTTCGGCACAAAAGCAGCGATCATGCCGTTACATTCCTGGTTGCCAGGAGCGATGGTGGCCCCGACACCGGTTAGCGCCCTTCTTCACGCTGTTGCCATTGTCAAAGCCGGTGTATTCGGGATTATCAGAGTTTTATACTTCCTTTACGGGGCAGAGATGCTGGCCAGGCTGCAGGTAACAAATGCTTTGGCCGTGATCATCAGTTTTACCATCATTGCCGGCTCAATCATGGCCGTTAAGCAAGATGTTCTTAAGCTGCGCCTGGCCTATTCTACAATCGGCCAGTTGGGGTATATCACCTTGGGTGCACTGATGCTTACCCCCGCCGGGCTAACCGGAGGCCTACTACATATCATCAATCATGCCCTCATGAAAATAACACTATTTTTTTGTGCCGGAGCAATTATTACGGTTACGGGAAAAACCAAGATCAATGATCTGCATGGCGTCGGTAAAAAGATGCCCTTAACGATGCTATCCTTTGCAACCGGCAGCCTGGGGTTAATGGGCATCGTCCCCATCAATGGTTATATCAGTAAATATTATCTTTTAACAGGAAGTCTCGAAAGCGGTAAAAATATCTTTGCCTATGTCATCTTGACCAGCAGCCTCTTAAGCGCCGTCTACTACCTGCCGATCGTGATTAACGCCTTCTTTAAAAAAGGTACATTTGAAAAAGCACGGGGATTCGAAGCACCTCTAACGATGCTCATACCCACCGTTTTCCTGGCAGTTACCTGCATTGTGCTGGGTCTGTTTGCCAATTCAACAACAATTCCTTTGATTGAGCTTATCACCAATTCGTTATTTTAGCGTTAAGGAGGAAAGCAAATGGCTCAACCTGAAACAATTATTTCTGGAATACCCGTCTGGGCCGTTTTAACCCCGCTCATTACCGCCTGTGCTGTCTATATCTTTTCTTATTTTTCGATCAGGCTGCGTAATTACCTTCTTATTGCCGGTACTTTAGTCTCACTGCTGCTGGTAGCAAACATGTACCCGGCAGTAACAGCCGGCAAAGTATATTTGAAACATCTCTTGCTTCTTCCGCCCTCGGGCCTAACTTTGCGTGTCGATCAACTGAGTATTTTCATGGGGTTATTCTTTAGCTTTTTTACTCTGATAATCGCAATTTACATGCCAGCCTATTTCAAAGAAAAAGAAGACTCCGGCCGGTTTTTCATTTTTTTTCTACTGGCCGCTAGCGGTTGCCTGGGCGTTGTATTTAGTGGCAATATGTTTACGCTTTTTTTGTTTTTTGAATTCATGTCCTTAATGTTTTTTGCCCTCGTGGCCCATGAAGCTACACCTGAAGCTTACACCGCCAGCATGAAGTTTTTCTTTATGACCATTCTCGCCGGGGTTTCCCTTTTCTGGGCAATTGCCATCACCTACAAAGCCAGCGGCAACCTGGATTTCGGTTATGGCGGCCTAATCGGCAAAAGTTCTCCCCTGCTTTTCACTGCTTTTGCCTGTTACTTGCTGGGCTTCGGGATCAAGGCAGCGCTGGTACCGTTTCACCTCTGGATGCCGGATGCTTACGCTGCAGCCCCCATCCCGGCTGTAGCTTTATCCTCGATGATGATGCTTAAAACCGGCGTTTATGGTTTAATCCGGGTCGTTTATGACATTTATACCCCCGCTTTGATTAGAGGAAGCGGTTGGCATTATCTTATTCTGGCTTTGGCTACGCTCAGTATTATCTATGGTTCCGTCTGTGCCATCGCCCAGGATGACCTCATCCGCCGTTTAGCTTATTCCGGGGTAGCCCAGGTTAGTTATATTATACTGGGGCTGGCCATGCTCAACGAGAATGCTTTTACCGGTCTGCTTTACCATATCATGGCGCATGCTTTGATGAAAGGCTGTCTTTTCCTTTGCGCCGGCGCCATTATCATGCAGACCGGCAAAAGAAAAATAAGCGAAATGAGTGGCATTGGGTTGCAGATGCCGCTGGTCATGATCGCTTTTACTATTGCCGGGGTAAGTGCTGTAGGCGTTCCACCATTCAATGTCTTTGTTAGCAAATGGTACTTGAGTCTCGGCGCTTTGGATATTCACCAGCCATTGTTTATCGTATTATTGCTGGTTAGCAGTATTATAAATGCTGCTTATTACCTGCCTATCTCCATCACAGCCTTTTTTGGCATCAGGGGCCAGACAACGCCTCTTCTCATTAAAAAAATAGCACCGGCAGTGCAAATTCCCATCGTTATTTTAGCCCTGGGGGCTTTTGCCTTTACTTTGGCTCCTCAAAACTGGCCGCTTAACCTGGCTAAAATAATTGCACATAGTATTTTTAATTAATAGCCCGTCCCAGGCAATATTATGGAGGTGGTTGATTATGAGCAGCGATTTTGCACACACATATATTCCAACCTGGATAACTTTTATGCCGATAGTTTTCGGGTTTCTGCTCTATTTCATCAACCTGAAATTTCCGAAAATCCAAGAACTACTTTGCATCACCTTTTCTGCCATCATTTTTTTGGCCATCTTAACCCTTTACCCGGCAATCAGGGATGGCCGGACACTGCTTAGCGTCTGCCAGTTTTTTTCACTTCCCCTGGCAATATCATTCAGGGTAGACCGCTTAACTTTTTATCTGGGCTTACTTTTTTCTTTTGTTTGGTTCCTCGCTTCTGTTTATTCACCGGGCTATATGGCCCAGGAACGTTCTAAAAACCGTTACTACAGCTTTTTGCTGCTGGCTGAAGGCGGCTGCCTGGGGACAGTCTTTGCCGGCGGCATGCTAGGCCTTTTCATATTTTTTGAATTCATGGCCTTGACCGCTTACGTGCTGATCATCCACGACGAAAAACCGTATTCCATGTTTGCCGGGGCTAAATATCTTTACATGGCTATCGGTGCTGGCCTGGCCATTTTTTTCGGTATGATCATTACTTTCTACCTGGCCGGGACTGTCAGTTTTGCCTATACGGGGCTGATCAAGGAAGTTTCAAGCCTCTCCTTGGCGGCTTTCATCGCTTTCCTACTGGGTTTTGGGCTCAAAGCTGGTATGTTTCCCGTGCATGTCTGGTTACCCGATGCCCATCCTGCAGCACCTTCGCCCGTCAGCGCCTTGCTTTCAGGCGTAATGATTAAAACCGGTATCTACGGAATGATAAGGGTCTTTTTCAATATTTTTGGTGTGGAATTCTTTCAAAATGTGGCATGGGAAAAAATATTGCTGGTTACTTCCGTCATAACTATCCTGCTTGGTTCAGCGCTAGCCCTTTTGCAGGATGATTTAAAAAGACGTCTGGCTTATTCCAGTATTGCACAGGTTGGCTACATCCTCCTCGGTATTGCGTTCTTAACGGAGCGTGGCCTAACCGGAAGCCTTTATCACATCTTTACCCACGCTTTCATGAAGGCTCTGCTCTTCCTTTGCGCCGGGGCAATCATCGTCCAGACTGGCAAACGCAAAATCAGCGAAATGCAGGGTATCGGCCTGCAGATGCCGCTGACCATGATTTTTTTTAGTGTCGCCTCCCTTTCGATGGTTGGTATCCCTCCTTTTAACGGTTTCATCAGTAAATGGCAGCTTTGTATGGCTGCCCTGGAAATAAAACAACCGTTTTATGTAGGCATTTTAATGATCAGCAGCCTGCTTAATGCCGCTTATTATTTTCCGGTAATCATTACCGCTTTTTTTAGTAAACAAATTATGCCGGGATCCAATCAACACGGGGGATCTGGTTTTCAAAACGGCAAACATAATCCGCCTGTCGCTCCCGGAACGCAAAACGAACAAACAACTTCCGGGGCAAGCGATAGCTCTCCATGGCGGGAAGCACCCTGGCACATGCTCTTGCCAATGGCTATCCTGGCAACAGGATGCATCATTTTTGCCCTGCTGCCGGTAAATTGGCCTTTTGAACTGGTAAAAACGGTAGCCGGATCTTTTTTTAATTAGATGAAAGGAGGCCAGGCGACTTCCTCCTCCGGGTAAATCTGGAGGTTTCCGTCGCAAATTCTGATGGCTCAAAACACCGCCTCTCATGCTTTTACTACTGTTTCAGTGCTACCCCTGTGGATAATTTTTACCCCTTTAATCGGGGCAATAGCAGTCCTGGCAGCGGCACTTTATACCGAAAAAATGCGGGATTACGTTGCAGTTGCGGTGACAGCGGCTACTTTTACGCTTTCTACCATTCTTTTCTGCTCCACCCTGCGGGGCACCGTTGAATATCAACTGGGTACGGGCTTTTTGGAAACACCTCTTTTTTTGCGCGTTGACCTTTTTGGGGCTACTTTTAATCTTTTATCTTCTTTTATCTGGCTTTTGGCGGTCATTTTTTCACTTACTTATATGTTGCACGAAAGAAATCGGACCAGATACTATTTTTTTCTGCTGCTCACTTTGTCCGGCTGCCTCGGTATTTTTTTAACCGGTGATTTTTTAAGCCTTTTTATTTTCTTTGAACTGATGTCCCTGGCTTCTTATCTGCTGGTAATTCATGTTCAAACACCGGAGGCAATGAAAGCTGGCCGGCTCTACCTTTACCTCGGCATCTTCGGAGGGCTTTGCTTGCTTTCTGGTATCTTTCTTTTATTATATCTAACCGGAACGCTAGAGATCGCCCCGCTTCTTGAAAAGTTAGTGGTCCTTAAAGAACGTTATCTGATATTAAGCCTCTTTATCATCGGGTTTGGCATCAAGGCAGGGATGGTCCCGCTCCACATCTGGTTGCCGCAAGCCCATCCGGTCGCCCCTTCACCAGCCAGCGCCCTGCTTTCGGGGATAATGATTAAAGCCGGAGCTTACGGGATTATTCGCGTGGCAAACATCCTTTACACCCCGGCAGCAGCAGGTTCCTCGCCCCTTTGGAAAATAACCACCAACGGGCCCGTCACATTGGGCTGGATCATTATCTGGATTGGAGTAATCACCATGTCCAGTGCTGCTTTTATCGCCCTTTTCCAAAATGATGCCAAGCGCATCCTTGCCTATAGCAGCGTGAGCCAAATGGGTTACATCCTCATGGGCGTTGGTGCGGCAGCCTATTTAGGCTACGGTGGATCAACAGGTTTTGCTGGTTTCTCCTTCCATATTTTAAACCACGCTTTCTTCAAAGCAGGAATGTTTATGATGATCGGTGCCGTTTATGCCCGCACCCATCGTCTGGACATAACCAAGTTGGGTGGATTATGGCGTGATTTCCCGGTAACAACAGTAACCTTTTTTATTGCCGCAGCCGGCCTTGCCGGTATACCTGGCTTTAACGGTTACGCTAGCAAAACCCTTCTGCATCATGCTCTTGTTCAAACAATGGAGCTCAATCACCATTGTGCTTTGCTCTGGGCCGAACGGATTTTTGTCCTCACCAGTAGCTTTACCGTCTGTTATATTGCGAAGCTTTTTATCTCCGTCTTTTTAGGGGAAAAACCGTCCGACCTCCCTGCGGTCACCAGGGAACCGTGGAGCGAGCGGCTAGTCTTTGCACTGTTCGCCGGCATCATTCTTTTTGCGGGCCTTTTCCCGGCCTGGACACTGCAGAAGTTGATTATTCCACTTTCCAGAACCTTTCCTTACGAGGCCAATAGTGTTCAACACCTACTGACACTAAACTTCTGGGGCAGCCATGATCTTAAAACAATGGCCGGTATCCTGGGGTTTGGCGCCGCTCTCTTTCTTTTTTTCAGCCATTATCATCTCTTCAATTATCGCCTGCCAGCGCGCTTAGATCTTGAAACCCTGATCTACAGGCCAGTTATCAACAGCGTTTTTTTCCTTTATACGGGTGGAGGTTATTTGTTGGAGACAGCAATCGATCGCACGGTGGTTAAAGGACCTGCAAAGCTAAAATATCTATACCTGCAAACAGATCTATTCGAGAAAAAAGGAATGCCCGCTATGGGGCATCAACTAACAACTGCGTTTGCATTTCTACAAAATAACATTTATCAATGCTGGATTGAAGCCCTGGCGGCATTATTTGACCAGGCTAAAAAAGCAATGCGCAATCTTATATGCCTTTTTACCCGTCTCGATTACAATCCTGATGGTAGTAAATTTTTCCAATCTATCAATATTTCAAATTTTGATTTCGACTTAATCCTTTTGATATTTTTATTAATATTGTTTCTTCTTTTAATTTTTAGATAATATAGTAAGATATATAAAGATTGGTAAAGGAAATGCACGTTATTAATTGATAATTAAGCAATAAGACTATTTATGCTTGTAAATAAGTATTGACAAGTTGTATTAATTATAATAGTATATTTACAATATTTTTATATATTAATTGAATATTCCCACTTATCTGTGTATTGGAGGTCTGGATAAACATGAACAAAATTAACCTTTTTACGTTGTTATCTTTTTTTGTTTTGACTTGCATCATAGTTTGGGCTATCCAGAAGGCTGCATCAAGTATTGCCTTCTAAACGGGTTGAGTGGCACTGCCGCAATATTGCGGCAGTGCCACTCAACCCGATCCGGCAATTTTTATATTTAACTAGAATCCCAAGCTGATTACGCTGAATAAGAAAACCAAAGCTACACCCAACATAACCATCAGCAACATAACATCAAAATCGATGTTCGTCACATTAATAAATTGAAATACCCCGCTTTTCCCCGGTTTATAATCCATCCTCTGCATTAAAAAGAAAACTGAACGGTAAGCTGAATCCCGGACGGCACCTGCTGCATTTAAAAGGCTGCCATACGTCTTCAAAACAGCTTTATCTACAACCAGCTTTAAACCGATAGGCAAAGCAAATTTTATCTCCCGTTCCAACAGTTTAGCCAACAGGGCAAAACAGGCTACCCCCCCCAATACCAGCAGCAGCGCCATTTTAACCCCGGACACCGAATATACTTGCAGCGAAGACCCGTGGGGAAGCACTTTTGCTAGCAGTTGGGGCCAGACACCCGTAACGATGCAACTGGCAGAGAGCACGATTATCGCTGCCTGCATGCTGAAATTCAGCTTTCTTTGTATTTTTGCCCGGCCTTTAATAAAAGCAAAATAAATATATTTACTGAAAGAAAGAGCCGTCCCGATACTGGCAATATTCAGCAACCAGCCTGCCGGGTTAACATCATGCATGGCGTTTTTCAGCAAGTACTTGCTGACATAACCGTTGAAAAGAGGGGTTCCAGAGATAGCCAGCGCCCCGACCAGCGCTCCAATAAAAGCAATGGGCAGGGCTCTCCATAGCGCATCTTTGTTTCCAACACTTGTTTTTTCTGCAGGAACATGCAGCTCATGTAAATTTTCTGTTCCCACTGAGTAAATCAGCGCCCCTACGCTCATAAAAAGCAAGGCCTTATAAATCATGTGATTTACAAGATGCAAAAGACCGCCATCTACAGAAAGGGAAACCCCCAAACCAACACCGGCAACCATGTAGCCAACCTGACTGATGATATGATAAGAAAGCAGTTTGCGCAGGTCGCTTTGTAAAAGAGCCATGGTTACTGCAAAAATAGCCATACATGCACCCATGATGTTAATGAAAGGGCTCGGCGGAAGCACGCGGGCCACGGCATAAACACCAACCTTTGTGCATAAGGCTGCCAGCAGAACGCTACAAGGAAAATTGGCCGCCGGGTAACCCCAGGGAACCCAAAAATGCAAAGGTAAAAAAGCTGTTTTGATACCAATGCCTAAAATGAAGAAGAAAAGTCCCGCCTGCGGGTACATCAGTTCAAAAGTACCCACAGCGTTATATTGCAGCACAATCCCCACTAATAGTGAAAAACCGCTCATTAACGAAAAAAACAAAAGTCGATAAGCCATACTGACAGCATGCGGTGTTTTCCTTAAAAAAACAAGCGCGGCAGTGGACAGGGTTAATGTCTCCCAGAAAAAAAGAAAGGTGAGAAAACTATCCGCAAAGGCAACGCCGATGGCACTGGCAATAGCCACCAAAGCCACTGACTGCTCCGAAGGCTTAGAAACGTCGAGGCCATACAGCAAACCAATAGCTCCTACAAATAAAAACCCAAAAGAGGCAATAATACTATAGGGGTGTTTGCTAAATGAAAATAAAACAAGTTTTGCCGCAGCACCCAGGGACAAAGCGGAAAAGCTGGTTTCAACTCCCGGCCAAGCACCGGCCAACAAGCTAAAAGCCAGGAAAAGTAACCCCGCGATATAAAGCAACATGATAGCCCGGCGCCATTTCGAGGAAAGAAAAAGCAGGATAGGAGAAACGACAACCGGTGCAAACACTGATAACAACAGTATTTTCATTTATTTCACTTCCCTCTTTGCTAATAAGCTTTTTTTAGCTTTAAAGCCGGGTTTAAAATAGATAAGAAGCTACTTCTTTAACATAAGGAACGGTAAGATTAAGCCAAACCCCGGCAACAAGACAGGTCACAGCTAGCACCGCGATAGGGAGCAGCATGCTTACGGGTGCCTCCAGGCCTCCCGGAGCTGTAAATTCCCCTTTTTTAAAAAAGGCGGCAACCACGATGGGGAAAAAATAAGCAGCATTAAGCACGGCACTGGTTATCAGGATCACAATGATTATAGGCATGTGTGCCTCCAGGCTGCCGGTCAAAAGGTACCATTTAGAAATAAAACCGTTAACGGGCAAAATTCCTACCATGCCGATGCTACCAACGGTGAACGCCAACATGGTGACGGGCATACGCCGCCCGATACCGTTCAACTCGCTAATTTTTTCTTTACCAGTCATGGTAATAATAGCCCCCGCACAGAAAAAGAGCGTGATCTTTAACAGGGCGTGATTGAGCATATGCAACAACCCTCCGGTTAAACCCACCTGTGTCAGCAAGGCCCCCCCCAGGGTGATATAACCCAACTGGCTGATCGTTGAATAGGCTAACCTGCGTTTGAGAACATCTTGCCGTAAAGCAATGATCGAGGCGAGGATAATCGTAATTGAAACCAGAATAACAACAATCAAACCTAAATTCAACTCATTCATCGCTTCAGTACCATAGACCGAGTATATCACTCTGATAATACAAAACACACCGGATTTAACAACAGCGACGGCATGGAGCAGGGCACTAACCGGCGTCGGTGCCACCATGGCCGATGGTAGCCAGGCATGCAGCGGCATGACCGCAGCTTTGACACCAAAACCCAGGAAATAACTTAGAAAAATTATATATAGTTGCAAAGGCGCTACCCGGATCAACTCTCCCCAAATACCCCCCTGCGCAAAATCCAGGCTACCGGCAAATCCGAAAGTAGCAAACAAGGCGAAGAGAACCAGGCCGGCACCGGAAAGGCTATAGATAATATAACGCAAACCGGCTTTATGATCTTTTTCCTGACCTTCGTGGATGACCAGAGGATAGGTCACCAGCGTCAGCAATTCATAAAACAAGTAAAGGGTAAAAAGGTTCGCTGCAAAAGCAATGCCCATGGTCACGCTAAGGGAAAGCAAGAAGAAAACGAAAAAACGCCTCCTGTTATGGCCGAAGGACATATACCCAATGGAATAAAGCACCGTAAAAACCCAGAGTATGGAGGCTATACCACCAAAAAGCGCTCCAAATAAATCCACCCGCCAGGCCAGATCCAGCCCGGGCATAACCTGCCACAGCTTATAAGAGAGCAGATTCCCCTTGAATACCTGCTGTATAATATTAATAACCACTAGAGCTGTAATCAGACTGGTAAGCAGCGCCAGGGGGTTGCGGAGATCGTCTCTTTTTTCGGCAATAAAAATGAGCAATATCGCCCCAATAATTGGAATGATGACGGCATAAAGCGGTAAATTTGAAATAACTTCCACTAGCTTCACCCCTTTTTCCGGATATATTTCAAATTTATCAATTTGCAATATACTTGTATTCAGTAACGCTGCACAGTTATTCCTTTTTAACCCCCCAGAGCACCATAATAGACATAACGGCGGTAAAAATCACCGTTGTTTCCAGTAAGGTATCATAGCCGCGATAATCCAATACAACGTTAGCAACCAGATTCAAGCCACCACTTTCGATGCTGCCCATATCCACGTAACGCGCCGTGACATAATTATTAGTAGGGTTTCCTATCTCCCCGTAAACGGGCATCTCCATGATAGAAAATAATAAGATAACAGCAATGACAGCTACCATCAAAATGGTTACACCACTGAAAATAAATTCACGCCAGTTGAATTTCACTCTGGTCGCCTCCCCAACCTGGATATGACGGTAATCATTAAAACGGAAGACCCTATGGCTACCGCTGCCTCGGTAATGGCAATATCCGGAGCGTTAAGCATTTGCCAGACAAAAGCCATAACAACGCTATAGCCTCCATAAATGATGGCCATGAGCAGGAGATCTTCAAAAATAAAAATCGCCATTATAGCAAGAATCAGCAGGGTCAGCAGCGTAAAAATAATATATTCCGGTGCGATCATCATTTATCGCTCACCCTCTTCCTTCGTCAATTTCCCCTTTTTGGGCTCATAAACATCGAGGGAAATAGTACCCTTAGCCATCGGCGTACCCCGCCCATAGGCCGTTTTCATAATTAGATGTGTCATTACAGGGCTGACGATCAGAATCATTCCCATAATTATCACTACCTTGACAACATTGGATGTTCCTTCGATTAAAATCACCATCGCCAGCAGAGCCAGTCCGGCACCCAATGTATCACATTTTCCCATGGCATGCATCCGGTTATAAACATCGGGAAGCCTGAGCAAACCAATTACACCTGCTGCTAGGAAGAAATAACCGCCGATTAATAAAACTACAACGATTATGATTTTTGCCACATGCATTTAACCTTCTCGCCTCCTCTGTAAGAAGATAGTTAGCATTTATTTATTTTGTAATAATTTAAAATGCTCCAAGAGGCCCGCTAAATGATCCGGCCATCGCGCAGCAACTTAAGAATGGCAACGGTAGCCACAAAAGCTGCCAACACAAAAAGTAATGCCACATCAACATAGTGATACTGATCAAACCTAAAGGAATAGATTAAAATATAAAGTATTACGGCCGTGTTGATCATATTCATAGCTACAATGCGGTCCGTCGCGGAAGGTCCAACATAGGCCCTATAAAGAGCAGCCAGACCTAAAACAGCCAAACCAATGGAATAAAAATTTAAAAGGGAATCCAGCATTTTAGTCCCCACTTTCTTCCAGTTCTTTTGCCATTCTCAAAAGGTACCAATCAGGCAACCCCTCAATATGCTCTTTAGTTATACCGTGAACAATTAGGCGATCATCTTCCAGCTCTACTGTAATGGTACCCGGTGTGAGAGTGATAGAATTGGCAAAAAGAACACGCGTTAGATCTTTCTTTAAATCAATTTTCATGGTGATTACTCCTGGTGAAATAGGCAGCTTGGGATTGAGCACGATACACGCCACAACAAAATTCGCTTTAATAATCTCCCACAACAGGTAAATGAAATAGCGTACAAAGAGAAAAGCCTGGCGCACTGTAATTTTTGTTTTTCCTTTTTCCCCGGAGGTAATCAGATTCCAGAGAAGCGTCGTTATAAACGAAATAATGACCCCCGTAAGGAGATGCTGCCAATGCACGCTGTTGGATACAATCAGCCAAAAAGCCAGCATGAGAAAAAACATGAGCAGCGAGCCGCCCAAATCTCGCTTAAAATCATCCAGTATGGAGCGGTTTGAAGACATGAAAAGTCACTCCTCTGATCATTATAGTAAAAACCTGCTGATCGCTTTTCCTAGAAAGTTCATAACCCCGCAGGGGGCAATCCCCATATACATAATCCCTGCAGCCATAACTAAAATGGGCAACAACATGCTGATAGGAATGGCATCCATTTTTAGTTTGACCTTGGGAGCGGTTACAAAGTAAGCCTGCCAGATTAGCGGTAAATAGTACGATGCATTTAATAACCCGCTCAGTACTATCAAAGCGACAAAATAAGGATTGTTCGCCTCCAGGCTACCTAAAGCTATCCCGCATTTTGTAATGAAACCGCCAAAGAGCGGTATGCCGATCATGGAAAGAGAAGCGATCGTGAAGGCAACCATGGTCGCTGGCATCTGGTAGCCTAAACCGACAAATTCCGTAACATTTTTCCTGCCCGTCTGATAGTGAATTGCACCGGCAGATAAAAAGAGGCATATCTTCATAAAAGCGTGGATGAAAATGTGCATCATCGCCGCTGTAATGCCCCAGACTGTCCCCAGCCCAAAACCAAGAAAAATATAGCCAATTTGCGCCACGGTAGAATAAGCCAGGCGTCGCTTTAAATTGATCTGGACAAAGGCAAAAAGAGAACCAAAAATAATCGCCGCAGAAGCCATGGCTATAATCAAATAATGCATATACGTACCTGTAAAAATATCGAAACCAAAAACAAGGAAATAAACCCTCATAATAGAAACAATATACACTTTCACCACCAGGCCGGAAAGAATGGCGCTGGAGGGAGATGGAGCAGAAGAGTGTGCATCAGGTAACCAAATATGCAGGGGGAAAAGCGCTGCCTTCAAGCCAAGCCCAATCGTAAAGAAACTGATCATCACCCAGATAATAATCGGGTACTGATCTTTTACTTTGGCCATCTCTGCAGCAACGTAGGTCATATTCAGGTTCCCGGTAATCTGGTAGGCAAAAGCAATTGCAAACAAAAGAAAGGCTGCCCCAATAGAAGAAAGAATCAGGTAACGCAAGGCCGCTTCCGTAGAAAGTTTTTCTCCTTTAGCAGCCACCAGGGCGCAAGCGCCAATACCCGTAACCTCGACCATCACAAAAAGGTTGAAGAAGTCATTCGTGGCCACCATCCCCATCATCGCCGAAAGCGTTAAAAGAAAGCATGTATAATACCAACCCGAAACGGACGGCGGGATTTCTTTGGGGATAACATTAATGGAGTAAATGGCGATCAACAAAAAGCTACCCGACAAAAGCAACAACATCATCGACCCTAATTCATCAATCATCATTTCAATACCCCAGGGGGGGCGCCAACCGCCGGCAAAATAATGAATAATCTCACCACCTGCCACCCGGCTTACTAAAATACAACTAAGCGCAAAGGAAAAACCTACGCTGATGATCGTAAGGTAAGGGCACCATTCCCTTTTCCAGCGGGCAAACATTGCCATTACAAAAGCCCCAATTAATGATCCTATTATTAAAAAGAAAGGCATATTTTCCCACAGATACATCTTCTTTGTCACCTCATCCTAATGATCTCATCCTGATGATATGAGGAGCATAAATCGTTCCGTAAAATTGATGGAGTTTAACGATGAGAGCCAGAGCAAAAGCTGTTACGCTAAAACCTACCACTATGCCGGTTAGAATCAAAGTTGAGGTTAAAGGGTTAATATACAAAGTAGCCTCCGGCAAACTGGGATCATAGATCGGAGCGATACCACCTTTGATGTTGCCCATGGCGATATAGAAGAGAAAGATACCCGACTGCATGATGTTGATGCCGATCACCTTTTTCAGCAAATTATGCTGCGTAAGAATACAAAGGCAACCCAAACAGAAAATAATCATGGATACAAAATAAGGATAGTTTAACAATAAAACGGAAAAATCGAATGTCATCGCTGTTTCAGTCCTCCTTTACCAAAAGATAGATAATATTCAGAATAGAGAAGGCTACCAGCGTCCCAATACAAAAATTTGCCAAACTAACTAAACCCCCGCTAAACAACGTGCCTGGCGCGCCTACCGGTCCGTGCGACTGGGGCACTAAAAATTTAATGCCTTCTACTATAGCTCCTAGTCCGAGTAGCAAGACGGCCATGTCCATCGGGGCTTCCCGCAGTCTTCCCCTCCAATGTTCACCAAAAATTAAAAAATAAATGAGCACACCCATTGCCAGGATCGTCCCCCCGGCAAAGCCACCACCGGGAGAAGCACTGCCATGCAGGATAACATAAAACCCATAAATAATTACAACAGGAGTTACATAACGAAAAACTACTCTAGCAATATAATCATCCATAAGGGCATCACCTCTTTTTTGAAACTTTATGATCACCTTTTTAAGAATCATTTAATTATTTATTAATTTAACTAAATTCGCCCTTATTACCCCCTTTCCTTTAACTTCTATATTATTTCTTTAGGTTAGCGCCAAATTCCTGCTTGTATCATTTTATTTATTAAATAATCGCTATTCATAAACCTTAAACTTTGCTTGAATTCTATTCGATGGACCCGGTCTTTCGTTTGGTTCTGTTTTTTTCGTAGATGATGCGCAAACCTTCCAGCGTCAAATAATAATTTACATCCTCAATCATCTCCGATTCGGAAGCAATCAAGCCGGCCAGGCCACCGGTAGCTATAACATGGGGCTTGCGTGTAAATTCCTTAACCATGCGCCGGACAATGCCGTCAACTTTCCCCACAAAACCATAAAACACACCGGATTGGATACTCTCTACTGTATTTTTACCAATTACTCTCTCCGGCCTGATCAACTCTACACGGGGCAACTTAGCTGCCCTTTGGAAAAGAGCTTCTGTGGAAATCTGAATCCCCGGTGCGATTGCCCCTCCCAGGTACTCCGCCTTTTCGGAGATAGCACAAAATGTAGTCGCTGTACCAAAATCGACAATAATAAGCGGCCCACCGTAGAGTTCGATCGCACCCACCGCGTTGACCACACGGTCCGCTCCTAATTCCTGGGGATTATCCATTAGAATGTTTAAACCAGTTTTAATTCCTGCTCCTACAATTAAAGGAACTGTATTAAAATATTTCTGTGACATTTTCTCCAGGGGATGGCGCAAGGGAGGGACTACAGAGGCAATTATAATGGAATTGATACATTCGGCCTGCAAGCCATTTTGCTGAAAAAGATTCCTAATGATTACACCGTATTCATCCTCTGTCCGGGCACGGGCTGTAGAAATACGCCAGCACAATTGCAAATGAGCCCCATTGTACACACCTAACATAATATTAGTGTTGCCAACATCTAAAGCTAGGAGCAAGCCAATCTTCCACCTTTCTTCCTACAAAGTCAAACCCAAACCCGGGGTCCACCCCCACACAGACAGCATCCTAAACAATGTTTATGGATCCCTCTAGAATAGAGCCCCGCTTCCTTGCAAAATGTGAACATCAGCAAGGGGATATAAACATCTTTTGCGGGTTAGTGTTCTATTCCACCCGCTACTGAACAGGTCTGCCGTCAATTCCTATTGTTGCAAACATGTATTTCCGGTGTAGTTTCACCAAAATAACATCAACAAAACTCTTTTCTTTAAAACTCTTTTCTTTCCCCAATTTAATTTTACCTCTTTTCCTCTACAAATCAAGCTCAATCCAATTGTTTTATTATTAAAATAAAAAAGGCCTGCACCATGAACCTTTGTTTGTGGTACAGGCCTTTCATTTATTAACCATTACCAAATGCGCGCCGATAGATGTAAAAAACGTTGGTTAGGATCCAAAGGCAATACTCTCTCCAGAATGCGGCCTAAAGCAAAAAGAAAGGCCGTATAGGTAGGAGCAGAGACAACTGCCTCCACCACCTTGGCAGGAACGGTCACCACGCGCAGTGTTCCAAATAATACTTCAATGAAATAGGGCCAGATCAGAATGTTCACAAGAATAAACATTGCTGAAACGGCAATAAAAAGGGGAAAGATACCTATTTCTCGTCTGCCCCTGCAAGCCAATAAAATAAATAGACCGGGAATAATCCCTCTTAAGGCCGCAGTTAGCATAAAATGGGGCATATAGGGGCCTGCGGGACTCACAAGGAATCCGACAATATCGCCGACTGCCCCCACCAGGCCACCGGCCAGGGGACCCATGAAAACCCCGGCAAAAACAACTGGTAAAGGCCCAATACCAATCCGCAACCCTTCCACTCCACCCAAAATAATACGTAGACTTAATACCCGCTCTAAAATAACATTTAAAGCAATCAGCAGGGCCATTCTCGTCATCATGCGTGTCGTCAATCCGTTTTTCAACAATTAAGAGCACCTCCCTTCTCTGAGGATGTGCAGGCTGCCACATCCAAGAGAAAAGAGGTGCTTTTGCTCCTGTGTGACAGCGGACGCGGTGCCATGTCGCAGGTCGCTTGCTAGCAAGCACCCTTCGTCTAAGGGCAACTTCCCATCCCTTAGCACTTTACGCATAACACCTACTCTGCCATCAATATGTTGAAAAAAAACATTGATTTCACTTTAGCAGAGTTAAAACAGGATTTCTAAAGGATCATCGCTTCGATCATTACTTCAAAAATGTCGTCAATTTCTTTCACTGTAACCCCTAGAATAAACCTTTAACTTTTCCTGTCTCAACATCAACATCAATACGGCGATAAGCCGGGTTAGAGCCCGTTCCGGGCATTAAGGTGATCGTCCCAGCCATGGGAACGACAAATCCGGCACCACCATAAGTAAGAATGTCATGGACGAAAAGGTTCCAACCCTTGGGCACGCCTTTGAGCATGGGATTGTCAGTTAAGCTTAGGTGCGTCTTGACCATGCAGGTACAAAGTTTTTGCAGTTCGGGATCCTGTTCCATTCTTTTCGCTTTTTCCAGGGCGATTGTTGAATAATCGACCCCGGCAGCACCGTAAACTTCCTTGGCAATCAATTCAATCCTCTGGCGCAGGGGAACATCCAATTCATAGAGAAACTTGAATTCTGCTTCGTCCTCGCAGGCTTCCACCACGGCATCCGCCAGCTCGAGCGCACCATCCCCGCCATGCTCCCAATGCCTGGAAAGAGCCACCCTTGCTCCTGCTTCTTCAGCCAGGCGGCGCACGGTAGCTATTTCCTTATCTGTATCAGTATGGAAAGCATTGATACAAACAACGGGGTTTACACCCGATTTTTTGATAACATTAATTAGGTGAACCAGGTTTTCACAGCCAGCTTCTACCCAGGGTATATTCTCCTTGGTATAACCTTCATCCAAAGGACGGCCCGGTAAAGGCAGCGGCGCCCCACCGTGGCATTTCAAAGCCCTGATCGTCGCGACAAGGACTGCACAGTGCGGTTTAAGGCCAGACATACGGCATTTGATATTCCAGAACTTCTCAAAACCGATATCGGCAGCAAAACCGGATTCTGTAATCACATAATCAGCCAGCTTGAGTGCAATGCGGTCAGCCACGACGGAAGATTGCCCCACAGCGATATTGGCAAAGGGCCCGGCATGGATGAACATTGGTTGTCCTTCCAGAGTCTGCATCAGGTTGGGGTTCAGGGCCTGCACCATCCAGGCAGTCATCGCGCCGTCGACATCCAGATCAGCGGTAGTAACGGGGTTGCCTTTTTTGTCATAAGCAACAACAATCTTGCCCATGCGCTCCCGCATATCTTTCAAATCAGTAGCAATAGCTAAAATAGCCATGATTTCAGAAGAAACAGCGATGGCAAAACCAGAATCCATTAGGAAACCATCCATTTTGCCCCCCCTGCCGATCACAATATTACGTAGGGCCTGGGCACAGAAGTCCATAATCCATTTCATTTCCACATTACGTGGGTCAATATTCAGCCTTTTCAGGCCAATCTTATTCAAGAAATTATCACTGTAGTTAAATTCGTGCTGCATGCGGGAAGTTACAGCGACCATTGCCAGGTTGTGAGCATTCATCACGGCGTTGATATCGCCGGTGAGGCCCAAGGAAAATTCCGTTAGGGGGATACACTGGGCCAAACCGCCTCCAGCAGCCGAACCTTTAACGTTCATCGTCGGCCCACCGGAAGGTTGCCTCATTGTACCGATAACGCTTTTGCCGCGTTTCCCAAGCCCCTGCACTAAGCCTACAAGGGAAGTCGACTTACCTTCGCCCAGGGGGGTGGGAGTAATGGCTGTCACATCGACATATTTGCCATCCGGCTTATCACCAAGCCGCTCCAGTACTTTTTTGAAATCTATTTTAGCTACATAATGGCCGTAAGGGAGAAGTTCTTCCTGTTCCAGTCCCAGCTCTTCACCTAGCTGGTAGACTGTTTTCATACGTGATTCGGCCTCCTCGGCAATTTCCCAGTCTTCATGTTTGGTAGGATCGAGTGCCATTGTAAACCTCCTCCAGATCAATTATTTTTATTTAAAACAAGTCTTTCCAAACCCTTCCTTTCTCCTACGCCTTGACAACCTTTCCTTTTCCTTTAAGTAGTTGCTAATAACTTTTTAAGTCATTCCTCAGCAAAAATTAGTAGACAGGCAATCTTACCCCCTTTTCGAACTAATTTTGCAAATATTCTAAGTCAACGCCAAATTCAAGCTTAAATCGTTCTATAAGAGATGTTCTACAGAGAAGTTCTACATTTAAAAATAAAATCCTGCTGTAAAAGGACAGTAAAATCTTTTTTTATAAAAAAAGCCGGGGCTGTTAGTCCCCAGCTTGCTCTATTTCTCTAATATTTCTAGACCTCTTCCTGGGGTTCCCGTCGTAAATCCCCTTTTTCATGTCTGAAAATTACCTTTACCTTGCCGGCCCTATCATCCCTGGTATTCTCTAAAATATCTTCCGTTTCTTCCGTTTTTTCTTTTTCCTGCAGTTCGGGAAGCGCCCTGCCCTCGATCAAAACCGCTATTTCCTCCGCGTCCAGGGTTTCCTTTTCCAGTAAGGCCTCAGCAATAGCATCTAGTTTCTCCCGGTTTTCAATAATCAGTTCCTCGGCCATATGATAACAACTGACCACCATCCGGCGAATTTCCTTATCAATGGCCTTGGCTATATCCTCACTAAAATCCCGATCCCTGGCCAAATCCCGACCAAGAAAGATCTGTTCATGTTTACGCCCCAGGGTAATTGGCCCAAGTTCATCGCTCATCCCATACTCCATGATCATCTGCCGCACAATAGCCGTAGCACGTTCCAGATCATTTTGGGCACCCGTGCTGATCTCGTTAAAAACAACTTTTTCCGCCACGCGGCCCGCCAGCAACGTAACCACCCGGTCTAAAAGTTCGGAACGGGTCATATAATAACGATCTTCTTCGGGTAGCATGAGCGTATAGCCCCCGGCTCTTCCCCGGGGAATAATGGATACTTTGTGCACGGGATCCGTATGCGGCAAAAGAAAACCCACCAGAGCGTGCCCCGACTCATGAAAAGCTACTATTTTCTTTTCAAAATCACTGATCACCCTGCTTTTCTTTTCCGTCCCGGCGATCACCCGGTCAATTGCTTCCTCCGTCTCCAGCGCATTGATCACTCTTTTATTGCGGCGAGCAGCCAACAACGCAGCCTCATTGATCAGGTTTTCTATATCTGCGCCTGTAAACCCTGGCGTTCGCCTTGCCAGAACTTTTAAATCGACATCAGGAGCCAGGGGTTTGCCCTTAGCATGTACCTTCAGTATTTCTTCCCGGCCCCGCACATCGGGCAAGTGAACAGTAATCTGCCGGTCAAAGCGGCCGGGCCTCAATAAAGCCGGATCAAGAATATCTGGCCTGTTCGTTGCGGCCAAAATAATAATCCCAATATTAACATTAAAGCCATCCATCTCAACCAGTAACTGGTTTAGGGTCTGCTCTCTTTCATCATGGCCGCCCCCCAACCCGGCCCCTCTTTGGCGACCAACAGCATCTATTTCGTCGATAAAAACAATGCAGGGGGAATTTTTTTTGGCTGTTTCAAAAAGATCGCGCACGCGCGAAGCACCTACGCCAACAAACATCTCTACAAAATCTGAACCGCTGATACTAAAAAAGGGTACTCCGGCCTCGCCGGCAACAGCCCTTGCCAAAAGTGTTTTACCTGTCCCCGGAGGGCCAACCAGCAAAACACCCTTGGGAATACGGGCACCTAGATCATTAAATTTTTTAGGGTTTTTCAAGTATTCCACGATCTCTTGCAGTTCTGCTTTTTCTTCATCTGCCCCGGCCACTTGCTCAAAAGTCACCTTGAGCTTTTCCCCATCATAAAGCCGGGCCCTGCTCCGTCCAAAGTTCATGACTTTGCTGCCGCCACCTTGCGTTTGCTGCATAAAAAAGAAAAAAAGACCAATAACGAGAATGAAAGGGACCAGATAGGTCAAAAGCGTTGACCACCAGGGCGGTTCCGGCTCAGGACGCTGTTCAAAAGGGATATTACTCTTGATCAGCCTCGCTGACAGTTCGTCATCGGGCGGCTTAAAGGTTTTAACTTTGCTCCCATCAGCGCACAGGGCCTCAACGTTGTTACCCGTAAGTGTTACTTCCTTGATTTCGCCTTTTTCAACAAGCTCCAGAAATTCAGGATAATATTTAATTTCACGCACCGTTTCCGGTGAATTACTAAAAGTCTGAAATAAGGCCAGCGCAACCATAAAAATCAAAAAATAAAACGTCGCCTGGCGTAAAAAACGGCCATTCAAAGGCAGGTCGCCTCCTTCCTATATAGAGCAGAGAACAGATCATAAGAATGAAGTAATTTTATCATATTTAAGATTTAAACTCAAGCAAAATACATAGATCGGGTAGATTGCGGTATTTTTCATTATAATCAAGGCCGTAGCCGACAACAAACCGATCCGGAATACGAAATCCACAATAGTCTGGCTCGACCTTTGCCAACCTGCGCTCGGGTTTGTCCAAAAGGGTCGCTATTTTAAAACTACGAGGTTTACGAGAAAGGAGGTTTTCCCGTAAATAGCTTAAAGTTAGACCTGTATCAATGATATCCTCTATAATAATAACGTCTCTTCCTTCAATGTTTATCTCTAAATCCTTAAGAATACGAACCACGCCGGAAGTAGTTGTTGCTGAACCGTAGCTAGTAACAGCCATGAAATCGATCTCCACCGGCAATTGCAAGTAACGCATAAAATCGGATAGAAACACTACCGCCCCTTTTAAAACACAGATCAGTACCGGTTTTTTGTGCTGGTAATCCCGAAAAACCTGTCCTGTCATTTCTTTAACTTTTTGTGCAATCTCTTCCCGTGTTAACAAAATTTCAGTTTTTGCAGCCGGCATTTCATTCCCTCCTTCAATCATAGCTTCACCGTAGCAGGCGCTATTTTCCATTCTAACGCTGTATCAGCCTTAAAAGCAAAACCTTTTCCGTTTCCTCCGTCACCCTGCAACCATGGCTAAGTTGCCTGCCCGCCACCCAAATAATCTCCTCACCGGCAAGGACAAGCGGTATCTGTTCTCGTTCTTCCCGGGGAATTTTTTGGTCAATAAAATATTTTTTCAACTTTTTTTTCCCGGGCGCACCCAAAGGATGGAAAACGTCTCCGGCCTGCCTGGCCCTTACCTGTAACTCTAGGGGGATGTTTGCCGCCCGGGCGTGCACCCCACCTTGCAGCAACTCCAATACTTTATCATAATCCAGATAGGCTTCTTCGCAGGTGCCCGGCAGCCAGTTGATACTTCCTAACGGCGGCAATTTGGCCTGTAAAATATATTTATTGCCTGGCAATTCTTTTTCCCCGGGAATCCCCAGCCTCAAAGGAGCCCATACCACGGGCGTAACCTCTTTTCGCAAATAGATCTTTAATCGTGCATAACTTCTTGCTGCCTCTAGCCCAAAAGGAAGATGCAGTTTGCCGTGGGGAGGGCCCTTTTGCACCAGCCGTAAGATTGCCCGGATCTGGTCGTAACCAATTTCCCGCGGGGTCGTTCCAATTAGCTTCTTGACAGCAAGGCGCAGGATTCTACCCTGCAGCGCCTTATGCACGGTAAGCAGTGCCTGGCCATCCAACTCCAGACAGCCCCCCGCCTCCTCTTTTAAAAGCAGCCGGTTAAAATGCTGCACCGCAACCTCTTCTAAATAGTCTTGATCACAGGCTATAAGCTCCGCCAAATGTTCCATTTTCTGCCGTAAATTGGGGTTAAATTCTTTTTCCAAGAAGGGCAACAATTCCAGGCGGATCTTATTTCTTAAAAAACGTATTTCAATGTTGGTTTCATCCCAACGGGGGGAAAGGCCTTCTTCCCGGCAATAAGCTTCTAGGGCACCGCGGCTCGTTAACAAAAGAGGCCGGATTAAATAAAGATTCTCCCCTTCTTTACCCATTTTTCTTTTCATCTTCATGCCGGTCAATCCGGCCGGCCCTGTTCCGCGCAAAAAATTTAGTAGCATCGTTTCTACTTGATCTTCCCGCGTATGCCCGACGGCGATCCGGGTAGCACCAATCTTTTTGGCCAGTTGTTGCAAAAACCTGTAACGTAAACGCCGGGCCGCATCCTCCAGCGACAACCCACGGTGCCGTGCATAAGCAGAACAATCCACAACAGCAACCCTGCAAGGCAACCCCATTCTTTGGGCCTCCCGGCTTACAAATTCCGCATCCTTACGGGCGGACTCTCCCCGCAAACCGTGATTTAAATGCGCAACAAAAAGTGAAAAGGAAAGAAACCGCTTTCTCCTTAAGACGTTGAGGATATGTAAAAGAGAAAGCGAATCTGCTCCCCCGGAGACAGCAACGAGAAGTAAATCCCCATCCGCGATCAAGCATCTCCTGATAATCAATTTTTTTATGGAATCCTGTAAAACTGCTGCTTTACCAGTCATTCTGTAATAACCTTCCCACACAGGCAGGGCCCGCAGACAAAAAGATTTATTTCAAATAGTGATTCTACTGCCTAAACTTTATTTGCAAGGCGTTCGCTGAAATCAGCATCCCTTATTATTAGCCTTTCTTTAGAGAAAAATAAAATCCTGCAAAAAAACAAATTTACTGTCGCTATTTCTTTGAAAAACTTAGATATAAGGCTTTAGCCGGCTGACCAAAACAGTCAGATCATCACGAACCCCCCGTGGCCAGCGGCAACAGGCTTCTTCAATTAAGCGATCGGCAATGATTTGGGGGTGTTCATGGCGAATCTCCCGGAGGGCACTGACAAACCAATCTTTTTCTTCGCTAGAGCCAGTATCCAGCATACCATCGGTAACCATGATCAGGATGCCCCCTGCAGGCACTTTAAAACAATTTTTTTCGAGGCTAATTTCCTCTAAAATACCGATAGGTAGGGAAGCAGAACCGATCGTCTTTACCAGTTCCCCTTTTTTGAAAAAACTGGGGGCAGCTCCCAGTTTATAAAGCTCAATTTCACCAACCTGCAAATCCAACAAAGCCAAATCTAGGGTAGCAAACCTTTCGGAGGGACAACCCAGGCGCAAGAGCGTATTCAGTGTACTGATAGCCACTTCACGGCGGAAACCTGTTCCCAATAAATGTTCAAGTAATTTTACCGTAGAAACACTGGCTAGCCGGGCCTCTTTGCCACTGCCCATGCCATCACTCAAAATCAATGCTTGTTTACCATCAGTCAAAGGGAGCACGGCATAACTATCCCCGGAAATATTCTGCCCGTTTCTGGCTACCTGCGCCACACCAATTTCCAAGGAAAAATGAACGGGCTTGCCAATATTAGATTCCGCACTGCTTCCTACTTTTAACTTTAGCTCCTGGGCCAGATCGTGCATAATCGCGGCGATACCTTCGAGTTGTTCGGAAACAAGAGAACGGCTTTGCTGTATTCTATCCTGCCAATAAGAATTTAAACGATACATTTCACGCATATTGCCAATCGTTTTCACCATTTCACGCTGCCGCGGGCAAAATCTGCGTAATTTCATCGGTATTTGTTTTTCTGCAAAACTACCTTTTTGCTCGACAAAAGAAAGCATGCCCAACACACGGCGGTACTGATCATACAGATCCTCCTGCCAACAACGATTAAAAAACTGGCAGGAGCGGCAGACTTTACGGCTAAAATAATCCACCAAAGGAAGCAGATCTTCTTTTGTTTGTGCCTCTTCCAACTGGTTCGAAGGGCAAAAAGTAACCGCTATTTCCTTAAAAACAGCAGCAAATTCTTTAACCCGTGCAGCCATGGCAAACCTTAGTTTTTGCTCGTCTTCCAGCCGGAAAGGACATAAAACACCTTTTTCCTTTAATTTTTGCCAGGCAGCAGCGGGAACGAACAGGAAAATACCGGCTACTAATAGATCTTCTGGCCATGAAGTTAAAATATAGCCCCCCTCCGCCAGGTAGCAATCTAAAAATCTTAAAATAAAAAAAAAGGCCAACGCTATCCACAGACGCCGGTTAGAACGCAGCAACCCCGTAACAAACCCGCTAATACCCAGGGCACCGGTATAAGAAAACAGGGCCGGTTGCCCAAAACTTAAGCCCAAACCGACGATCAGCCCGCCGATTACACCCCAGACAGGCCCCCAGAGATAGGCACCCACTAAAACAAGCAGAGGACAGGCAATGTTGCTCACCTCGATTTTACCACCCAGCAGCAGACCATGCATACCTAATAATACCAAAAAAAGGAGTAAAATACCTCCGGTGATAGCTTCGGGAGAAAACTTGTTGCCACGCCCGGCCTGCACTTCTGTAAGGAAAGGTTTGAGCAAAGGGGGCAGAAGAATAGCCATTCCCACCTCCAGGACAACAATGGTTGCTTCATAAACGGTATAATACTGTTGATAAAAAAAAGGTAAACGCAACATAAGAATACTTAATGGCAAAGTAAGCGACAGTGTTATTTTTTGCTGGAATATTTTATACAAAAGGGAATCCAGTATAATCCACAAAAGCATCGTCGCCGGTAGAAACCACGGGGGGAAAACCCCCACCTCCGCAGTTACCCATCCTCCTAAAAGAAAAACAGTGGCTACCGCTTTCCTTTGTGGGCAAAAATGGAGGACTAAAGCCCAAAAAATTAGGGCAAAAGGGGCTACCTCGCCCAGCAATGAAGCACGACCCAAAAAAAAAGAAGCAAACGACCAGAACACACTGTTCCAATCCAACCCGATCCGCACAGCCCGTCCCTTCAGCGCCAAAGGAAAAGCATAAGGCCATTTTTTTACCCTTTCCAAAAATAAAAACCCCCTTATATGCTGACAATAAAACGTACAAGCATTATAACGGGATTAAAAGGAAATGTCTGTCAAAAAAGGGTGATTTATGCAGCGTCCTTTAAATAAAATTTTGACAAAACACGACCTTTAAAATTTAACACAACCCTAAAAATTATAAGGCACCTTGCGGTGCCCTTTGTTTGATAAATTCCGGATATAAATTAATGAAATGGAGCAGTCCCTATTCAATTAAAACTCTGCCGGAATGAACCCCTATTGCCCCCCCTTTTGGATTCAGTGTTACGCTTTAAATCTTGTTGCCTCTCGTCACTGTCCTTTAAAAATTTTGCCAACTTATCTTCAAAAGACATACTTCCTCTTTCCGGGAAACGTGCACTTCTGCGCGGAAAACTTTTCCGGGGAGCAGTTTCTTTTTTTTCTTCTTGATGTGTGGCACGCTTAATGGAAAGTCCAATTTTACCGTCCCCATTGACAGAGAGCACTTTCACTTTTACCTTATCTTTTTTCTGAATGTAAGTGTGTATATCCCGGACATAGGTATCGGCAACTTCAGAAATATGGACAAGGCCGGTTTCACCATTGGGCAACAGGACAAAGGCCCCGAAATTTGTAATGCCTGTTACCACCCCTTCCAATATTGATCCTACTTCAATAGACGACATCTGAAACTAAATATCCTCCTTAAAAAAAATAAATGACCCTAGCCTGATTATACCTTCTTGTAGCAAATTGTCAAGAGATTCTGTCTGCATGGTTGCCCTGCAGGCCTAGCCTAATCTCCGATATAAAAAATTATTTCCCCGGGATAAACCAGGCCCAGTTGCCGGCGCGCCTGGATCTCAATATATTCGTCTTCTTGTAAAAGCCTGATTTTTTCCTTTAAATGTTCATTTTCAGCTCGCAAACCTTCCCGTTTGGCTTCCAGCATCTCCGCTTCCTTATTAATTTGATGGTAAGCACGGGCTTGTCCCCAAAAAAGGAAAAAGAATAGCATCAAAGAGCTGGCCAACACGACAAGGATTACTTTTCCGACAAAAACCCCTTTTTCCGGTTGCCGGGAGTATTTTATTATTTTATTGTTCAAAACAAAGCCTCTCTCCGGTAAAATCCTTCCCAACAGACAAAGAAGTTACTTAGTTACTTTGAAATAGTTCTATTTTTATTTACTAATTCCTGCCAAGAACGTATTGTTTTTGCAATCTTTTTCTCCAATATTTTTAAAGTTTGGAAAAGCGCCATAAACTTCCGCAACAAAAATGAACTGCCAAAAGCAAAATATAGTATTATCCCCACCAGCAGCGCTATAAATGAATAAAAGCGAACTTCGCCCCGGTTGCTGCACAAAAGCAGATAATAAAAACTTAAAGCTAAAAATAAACAAATGGTAAGATCCAAAAAAACTGTGGCCCTGCGAGAAATATTATATGTTATGCGCCAGGCCTTAAAAAAATCAAAAATCAACCCGCCTATTAAACCCAAAATACACAGATACAAAAATAGCCAGAGCTGTTGTTCAATAGGCATTTTAACCATCTCTACCTAAAAAGCCGTTCAAAAAAACTTTTGCCCCTGTCTTTTCCCCGGCCTCTTTCTTCTGAATAAGCTAGCTCCAGGAGAAAACCTTCGATCCGTAGCTCCCCCTGCTCCAAATTAAGATGCTTGATGTGCAGTTCTTCACCCCGCATAGCCAGCAAACCCTGTTCTGTCTCCAAAATAATTTCCTGATCATCAAAACTATCCACATTCAAAACCCCCGACACCTCCAGCTTTCCCCTGTTGTCAATTACCAGCCGGTGACGACCCGGTTGTTTGGCAAGATACCTATTTTCCTCCATGGCCAACCCCTCCTTCTTGTAGCATTAAACCTTGTACCATATATACGGGAGAGGCTGGCAAAATATTACCACAGGGCTAATCCCACAAAGAAACCAGGTGAATATTTTTATAAAAATATTGGATAATCTCCGCTGCCTGGCTTCCTTCTTCAGCCATAGCCCGTGCACCCCATTGGCAAAGCCCTACACCGTGCCCGTAACCTGTACCGGACATACAAAGGTTTTCACCGTCAAGATCGATCTCTTCCACAAACGTAGAACGCATCTCCGTGCTTCCCAGTCCTAAACGCAAGGCCGGGCCGGAAACTTTTTGCTTATTGACTAAAAAAGTGGCCACCCGGCCAGAGGGGCCGTAGCGTGCCACCTTTACTTCCGTTACAACTCCCGGATCCCTGCCGGTCGCTTCCAGAACTGCATTCCTGACTTCTTCCAGGCTAAATATCGCCGACCAATTTTTTTCCTCAGAAGGAACTATTTTACCACCAAGGCCCTTCACTGAACAAATATAAGGCGGGTTGCCCTTAAAAGCCAGCCCTTCGTTAGCCAATGCTGTCCGCGGCCCGGCAAAAGCATGAAACCAGGCCCGGATGCACTCATTCTCGTAACAGGCTACCAGACCACGTGTGGAACGAACCGCCTCCCGCACCTTATTATTGATCTTTTCCGCGCTATAAGCCTGAAACTCTTCAATGTCCGTGGAAGCATGGGCATTGCGCTGGGGAACCCCTCCCGTTTCGGCAATTTTTTGCAAGGTAAAGGTCCGCGCTAAAATCGCCTGTGCTGCCAAAGCCTCTAAAGGCCAGTCCGGATCCATTTCGCCGGCCACCACCCCGGCCACATAATCTTCTATTGGCATTTCATCGATCCGGTCTTCTTCCGCCATATAAACATCAATATGCGGCTCCTGCCGCTCTCCTTCTTTGATAGCAGAAGGTATGGAAGGAGTTTTAGACGACCACGGCCAGGCCGGCAGGTGACTTCGCGCCTGACAACTTATCAGACAAGATACAAACAATAGAAGCACCAAAAATAGGGGGTCGGATTTTTTCAACATTTTTTGGATAAACCCTCCCTGCATCAAAAATAAACCAACCGCAGTGTACAGTGTACACCCGGTAAAACAATTTATACATGAAACAGGACGAATACAACAGGAGGCAATAGACGGTTCCGGAATACAACGGGGACGGGAATGCAGTGGGGACGGGAATGCAACGGGGACGGGAATACAACGGGGACGGTTCCTGCTACATCTACTTTGTTTCATTCTAGCCTTTTTGCTTCATTCCACCAGTTGTCCAGCTCTGCCAGGGTGAAACGAGCAAAATCCCCTCCGTGCCGGTCGACTTGTTCCTCGATATAGCGAAAACGGCGTATAAATTTTTCCACTGTCAGGCTTAAGGCAATCTCCGCATTTACCCCCAAAAAACGGGCCAGATTGACGAGGGCAAAGAACAGATCGCCCATTTCTTCCTCAATTTGCAGTGGATCCCCCGTTTTTTGCGCGGCACTCAGTTCCCGGGCTTCTTCACGAAGTTTTTCCACTGCACCTTCGATCTCCGGCCAATCGAAGCCTACTTCCGCCGCCCTTTTTTGGATCTTTTGCGCTTTCATCAGGGCGGATAATTCCGCGGGGAGGGACATACGGTCGGTTTTTTTGCCGCCCTTTTCCTGTTGTTTGATCTCCTGCCATTTCATTCTTACTTCGGCTACGCTGTTCACCTTTGCATCTTGAAAAACATGGGGGTGGCGCCGCCGTATCTTGCGGGCCAGCCCGTCGATAACCTGCCAGAGAGAAAATTGCTTTTTTTCTGCGGCCAGCACACTATGAAAAATAACCTGCAGTAGCACATCTCCCAGCTCCTCGCAAAGTTCCGCGGGAACCCCCTTGTTAATCGCCTCCAGCACTTCATGGGTCTCTTCCAACAGGCAGGATTTTAGGGAAAAATGATCCTGCTGCCGGTCCCAGGGGCAACCCCCGGGGGAACGCAACTGCTTCACAATAGCAGCCATTTCACCCAAAGAAAAATATGAAGGGGGGGAAAGATGCAGATAGGTCCAACAGTGGAAGGCACCGCCCCGGCCCCGGCCCAACTGCTCCAAAGGATCGGATAGCAGCAAAAAAGGAACCCCTTTGTCATTAAATTGCAGGACATTGACCGGATGCTGCGGGGGATAAATATTTAAAAGATGTTCCCGGACCCCGGAAAGGATTTCACTACTGCAAGGATGTGTAATGAGCAACTCCCCGCGCGGCGGGTCGCTTAGCTCTTCCAAATAATGGGCATCAAAAAAGGTCACGCCCCGGGAAAAATTTTTGCCCAGATTATATTTTAAAAAATCGAGCACCGCCACTCCATTTTCTTCCCCCGGCAGCACCTCTATAGATATGCCCCCCTCACTTTTTTTGGCCTCCGCCTCCAATGCCGCCAGAAGTGCCTCTCCGGTCCAGGGACGGCCCGGCAAAAACAGAAGCGCCGGGCCTACTTCCTTAAGAATTTTTATAATGTGTCCCGCCGTTTGCACACAAATATTTTTTAAAAAAACCGGTGGATTGCCGTGTTTTACTTCAGTTTCCTGCTCAACCTTCTTCTCCATTTCCTCCTGCAGATTAATTATGGGCAAAGGACTCTTCTCCTCCACCTCTGCCTGCAAATGAAAAGGAGCTGCATGGAAAATACAAACACGCAACCCGGGAGGTAAGCGCTTTTCGTTAAAAAATCTAGTTAAACCTTCCTTCCCACCCCGGCCAAGGCCGGCAACATACAGCTTAGGCATAGCAAACTCCTTCATTTAATATTATTTTGACATACCTCTAAATAATAGCATTAAAAGCAGGTAAAGGGTTTTTAAAAACAGCGTTTACTCAATCTGACACCCGGCGTAACAACCTAATGTCCGGGATAATTAAGACTAAGCAGTTGTTCATTTTTTAATCAGATGCAAACTGCGGGCAATTTTTAATAATGATTCCCCAAAGCGGGGAACCTCCCGTAGATCCCGGGCAGAGATACCGCCCATCAAAAATAACAGGACTACAAAGATAAGTAAACCCAACAAAACAGCCGCCCCCAGTGAAAAAGCCTGCGCTAGCCTCAAAGGCAACGTGACAGGCAGCAAAATAAAAATAAAGTTATAGCTAAGATACACCCCGAGAGACATAACCACTGACGCAACCAAAGGCTTGAGGACTAGCTCCCCAAAATTTAGGCGCCATCCGGTTACTGCACTTACTTTATTGATATTCAAAAAAGAAGCCAGCAGAAAACTGAGTACCGTAGAAAGCGCAGCCCCCCCGATATGCAAACGGGGATCCGCCGTTAAAACCCAGCTCAACCCAAATTTCAAAACTGCTCCGCAAAACATATATTTAACCGGTTCGAGCACATAGCCCAATCCCTGTAAAATGCCGGAAGTAGCCGTATAAAGTGAAAGGAAGATCAATCCAAAAGACATCATGGCCAAAGGATAAGCAGCACCTGCATCCCCAAAAAGAACAACCGTCGTCGGCTCCGCCAAAACAAAAAGACCAAAAGAGGCGGGAATGCTGAAATACAAAGTGATGCGCAAAGCCAGGTTAATCCTTTCCCGCATTAAAGTGCTATTATTTAAAGCCTGTGTCTCCGAAATCGCGGGGACGAGGCTCATGGCCAAAGAAATGGTTAGAATTAAAGGAAATTGAACGACAGAGCTAGCCATACCTGTCAGTAACCCGTAAAGTGTTGTGGCCTCTCCTGTAGAATATCCGGCGGCATGTAACCGCAGGGGAACAACGCTGAGATCGATCATATTGATTATGGGAACAACCAGGCTGCCCAAAGTAATCGGCACTGCCAGTGCAATAATGCGATAGAGCACCTCTCGCAGGCGAAATGAACGCTCTACAAGCTGCTTGTACATTTTTCTTGTATATTCGCTCTTTTCCCGGTAAAAAAAACAAAGCAGCACGAGCAACCCGCAAAAAGCCCCGGCTACCGCCCCAAAGGCAGCACCGGCCGCCGCTTGTTCCAAACCTACGGGCAATAGCACATTCACCAGGATGATGACGATGGCAACCCTACCCAATTGTTCGGCAATCTGCGATACCGCCGTGGGTACCATTTTTTGTTGGCCCTGAAAGTAACCCCGGAAAGCCGAAAGCACAGTAACGAGCAAAATAGCCGGCGAAATGCTCACCAGTGGATAATACGCACGGGAATCATTGGCCACATAGCAAGCAAAAAAATCGGCACCCAGATACAACAAAAGAGAGAAAATGCCCCCAAGAAAAGCTAAAATAAAAAAAGAAACTCTAAAAACACGATAACCGCCGCGGTAATCATTAAAAGCCAAGTTCTCCGCCACTAGCTTGGAGATGGCAATAGGGATGCCGGCAGAAGAGATCGCCAGCAACGTCGTATAAACAGGATAAGCCATTTGATAAAGACCAATGCCTTCGGCACCCATGACCGCCGCCAAGTAAACGCGCAACACAGCGCCAATAAAGCGGACAAAAAAACCGGCAGCCGTAAGAATCAAAGCTCCCCGGATAAAAGATTGGCTTTTTGGCAACCTCTCCGGCCTCCTCCAAAACATAAATCCATTATATTATAACACACCACCGGATATTACCCCCAGAGCATTCCCATAAAAAAAGCAGTAACAAAAAATGTTACTACTTTGGGGGAAGCTGAACGATACAATGTTTATAAGAGGCCGGTTGTGCATTACTGTTCCATTTGTTTAGCTAAAAAACCTGCTGCCGTCTCCACCAGTTTGAGCTCCAAATCCGTCATACTTATTTCCCTGCTCCTTGTGCCCATGATCACCGCGCCAATCGGATCGCCCTCAGAAATAATCGGGGCAATCGCTTCGGCGAAAAACTTGGAAAGATTTTCCTCATCGCTCTCCTGGTAGTAATCATGTTGGGAAGTATCGTTGATCAAAATACTTTTACGGGTCTCCATCACTTCTTCAACCGCTGCACTAAGGGCACGATTTAAGAATTCTTTTTTGGGCGCACCCGCCACAGCAATAATTGTATCCCGATCCGCAATACAGGCAATATGGCCCATAACTTCGTGCAAAGAATCAGCATATTCCTGGGCAAAATCACCCAGCTCCCCAATGGGGGAATATTTTTTTAAAATTACTTCTCCATCACGATCTACAAATATCTCCAAGGGGTCCCCTTCGCGTATTCTCAGGGTTCGTCTAATTTCTTTGGGAATAACTACCCGGCCTAAATCATCAATTCTACGAACGATACCCGTTGCCTTCATTTTTTCCCCTCCTTTTTCCCTTATACACTTATACAATCAAAGGGTTCTTTTATATTATTCATCTTGAGAGGGGGTTTTATGCATTTCATCTTCTGTGCTTTCCTGGTCAAAAGTATCAATATCTGCCTCTTCGAACAACATTTGGAAATATTGGTTAAAAAATTCCCTTCTTTTCATCTCCAGCACGTCATCTTTTACTTCTTCAAAGGTTAGTTCTTCTTCTTCCTTTTTTTCCGTAATTTTAATTAAATGGTAACCAAAAGACGTTTCCACCGGTTGACTGATCTCCCCGGGGCTTAAACTAAAAGCGGCCTTTAAAAAATCGGGATCATAGAAATCATTTGCACTAATGTTCCCTAACTCTACATAACTATCCAGGGAGTGCTCCTGGCCGGTTTCCATAAAATCAGCACCTTCATCCAAAAGCCGGCGCACCTTAAGAGCTTCTTCTTCATCCTCCAGCAGGATATGATAAGCATAAACCTGAGCAGGTTTTATTAAAATGGCAGGGTTTTCCTCCACGAAAGACAGCGCCTCTTCTTCACCAATTTCTTTACTTTTATGTTCATAAAGAAATTCTGTATAATAGGCTTTCAAGTAAAAATCTTTGAGGGCATTTTCGTCAATTTTTAATTCTTTTAAACGGGAATTTAAATCTTCTTCTGAACCATAAATATTTTTAACCAGCTCTTCCTTGGCCTGCTCATACTTATCAATGGCCCCATCCTTGGCCTCATCGAGAGCATCAATAAGACCCAGTTTCTCCAACTCCTGCCGGACAATCTTATTCTCAATCAAAAACCATAAAATTCCTTCCTCCATTTGGGCTAAATTGTCCTCATGGGAAAAAGCTTCGTCAGCATCCGGCCCTGAAAATAAACAAACCACCTTAAATATTTTTTCTACCTCTTTTTTTTCAATTTCTTCACCATTGACCTTAGCCACCACCTCTTTTGCTACAACGCTGCTGCAACCGCCCATTAACAAATTACCTAGAAAAATAAAAACAAAAAAATAAACGGTGAGCGGCTTCACCCTTTTAATATTCACAAATACAAATCCCCTTTCCCTATATTTCCCTATATTTTGCTCTGGTTTTCAAATTTCTGTTTCTATAAAAATTATTATAACATTGAAATTGATAAAAGACACCCTTATTATTTTTGGCATATTTTTTACACACGCCATTTTTCTTTGAATGCCAGGCAGGAAAGAACTCTTCGAAGGGTGAAAATAGGAAAATAAATGTGAATATATGAACATCAGAATATATAAACATTTATTTACCTGCCCAAAAAAGAAGGTGCATAAAACATGTATCAACGTGTAACGAAGGATATCGTCGCCCGCCTGCAGGATATTGCCGGAACTAAGAACATAATTTTTGATGCCCAGGAAAAGCTGGAACCTTACAGCCATGATGAAATCTACGAAAAGGGTTATACCAGTATGCCCGAAGTTGTCGTTAAACCGGCTTCTGCCGCAGAGATTTCACGTATCTTGCAGCTAGCCAATCAAGAGATGATCCCGGTCACCCCCCGCGGCGGGGGAAGCGGCCTCTCGGGAGGGGCAGTCCCCATCTTTGGCGGAATACTTCTTTCCCTGGAACGCATGAACAAAATTCTGGAGATCGATCCTCAAAACATGGTGGCCGTAGTTGAACCCGGCGTAATCACAAAGGAGATTGGCCGGGCACTGCGGCAGGAAGGCTTGTTTTACGCCGGTTACCCTCTTAGCCTGGAAAATTGTTTTATTGGGGGCAACGTCGCCGAAAATGCAGGAGGAGCCAGGGCAATAAAGTATGGCGTAACCAACCGCTACATATTGGGATTGGAAATGGTACTTCCTACAGGAGAAATCACTACTTTCGGCGGCAAATGCCTCAAAGATGTCACCGGTTATGATCTTCTTCACCTGCTGATCGGATCGGAAGGTACACTGGGGGTTTTCACTAAAATTTTCCTACGCGTCTTGCCGTTACCCCGGGCCTCTGCCTCCCTTTTCATCCCTTTTCCAGATCTGCAAACTGCAGTTGAAACCGCACCGCGGGTGATGATCGAAACAGGCCTCGTCCCCGCAGCCATAGAGCTCATGGATCAAAAAAGCATTGAGATGAGCGCCCGCCTGTTGCAAAAAAAAGTTCCCTACCAAAATGAAGCCGGCAGTTTCCTGCTCATCGAAGTTGATGGCAGCGACGAACAGGTTGAAAAAGAATACAACGCCATTGCGGATTGCTGCCTGAAATACGGTGCCCTGGAAGTATTTGTCGCCAATACTCCATCCATCAAAGAGCGGTTCTGGAATATCCGGAGCAATATCTCCGCAGCCTTAAAAGCCTACTATCCCGGCAATATCGCCGAAGACATTGTCGTTCCGCCCGCAGCCATCCCCTTCCTAGTTGCAGAGATTGACCGGCTTTGCAGTGCCTACAATCTTGAAAGCGTTTACTTCGGGCACCTCGGTGATGGTAATGTCCACGTCCATCTGTTAACAGATGAAAAAATTCCCCGGGAAGAATGGGAGCAAGCCACCGGCAACCTGCTAGAAAAACTTTATAAAAAAACGCGGCTTTTAGGGGGCAACCTTAGCGGTGAACATGGTATCGGACATAAAAGAAAAAAATATCTTCACCTTTTTATCGGGCAAACAGAGCTTGCTTTAATGAAAAAAATAAAAAGCGCCTTCGATCCCCGCAACATCCTAAATCCGGGCAAAATATTTGATCTGCCCTAAATCGCCGCAAATAGATTTTATAAATATTAAAGTATTTAGGAAGCCAATATTAAACGCGGCTTAAAATTTAAAAAATCGGCTGCAACAAAAAAATAATCGATCCCACCCCTTTCCCCTTGAAACACACCTTGTTGATCAGCGCCGTGAAGGTGACCGTAAAGGCAGATCCGGACCGCAAATTCCTGCATAATTGACGTAAACCCGGTATCCTCCCCTCCGGGGGTAAAAGGCGGATAATGCAGCGTAACGATATATTCCCCAAAACCATCTTGCTGCGCCTTGGTGAGAGACATCCTTAAACGTAGCAGCTCCCTTTGATAAATTTTTTCATCCTGAGCCGTGAAATTTTCTCCTCCGGGTATCGTCCAGCCACGGGTTCCACAGAGAGCAAGTTGGTCCCGGTAAACAATATAATTATTTTGTACGGCCCGTATGCTCGGCGGTAACGCCTTTTTCACCTTGCTATAACTAGCCCACCAGTAATCATGATTGCCCCTAAATAGTATCTTGTCACCGGGCAGTTGATGAACGAAAGCAAAATCTTCCCGGGTTTCCTCCAACTTCAATGCCCAGGAAATATCCCCCCCGATAATTACGGTATCCTCATCCTTTACGTATTTTAACCAGTTCTCTCGAATTTTTAAATGATGGTCTTTCCACTGGCTGCCAAAGATATCCATGGGCTTCTCTCCCCCCAGGGACAGATGCAGATCGCTAATCGCATAGAGCATAGAAACAAACCCTCCCCCTGAGTCAATAAAGGCTGTTTCAGCCGGGCCAGGTTTTTATTCAAGGAGCATGCTGCTCAACACTACATGCAGATTATATAAATGTTGCACGCACCTTGCACTCATATTACGTACACATCGCACGCACACCGTTTGCTTACAGCCGCCGGTTTCTACCTTAATTCGAAAATGTTAAAGGTAAAACACAAACATTGTCCAGGATAGAGCGGTTGTATTAGAGTCAAAGTGACAATAGCTTAGCAAAAATTTTGATTTGCATCTAAAAAAAGAAAAAACCTGTGCCCCCGTACCTGTTGAAAAATATACCCAAATATGCTATATTACCTGCAGGCGGGCGTGGCGGAAATGGCAGACGCGCAGGACTTAGGATCCTGTGGGGCAACCTGTGGGGGTTCAAATCCCCCCGCCCGCACCATCCCTCATCCCAAAATCTTTCGTCGCAAGAAAGGATATTAAAAAAAGTTGCACCCCAGAAATAATATATTTAAGATAGTATATCCTATAGTAACATGGTTTAAAAAAAAGCTTCCTTTCATTTTAAACGTTTTTGCCTAGAAAAAACTAAAATGGCTGGGGCGGTAGGATTCGAACCTACGGAATGCGGGATCCAAAGTCCCGTGCCTTACCGCTTGGCTACACCCCAGCAAAAAAAATGCATACAAGTATTTATTTATGGGGTGAGTGATGGGACTCGAACCCACGGCCTCCAGGGCCACAACCTGGCGCTCTAACCAACTGAGCTACACCCACCATTTCAAAAAACCATTCAACTTATGACCAAGCCAATCTTAACATAACAGCTCTTCATTTGTCAAGAACCAGGCTGTCTTCCACTATACCAAAATAATGAATGCAG
>CAZRVU010000002.1:0-110614 GCA_964603615.1 uncultured Desulfovibrionaceae bacterium | reverse complement strand
ACCAAGCTGACCACGGCAAAAGCGCCCTGGATATCCTCAAAGAGGAACAGCCGCACCTCCTTCCTTGGCTACCCAAATATGACACAGCCAGGGTCACCGAGTTAAGGGTGGACAAGTATTCCACTGTATGTGTTGACACCTGCCGCTATTCGGTGCCAGACCAGTACGTGGGGGAATTCCTTTTCGTTAAAATATACACCTTCCATATTTGCTGTTATCACCAAGAACAAAAAATAGCTGTTCATAAACGTAAATATGGTTCTAGAAAGTGGAGCATTCAACTGCATCACTACACCAGGACACTTAAAAAAAAGCCCGGCGCCCTTGCTGGCAGTCTGGCCTTAAAGCAAGCGGAACCGGAACTACAAAAAATCTACCAAGACCATTATACCGGAAAAGAAAAGGAATTCATAGAACTTTTGGAGCTCGTAGGTGAAAAGGGCTGGACTAGGGTACAATCCGCCATGGAAGCTCTTAAGAAAATATCCCCGGCCCATCTATCAACAGAAAAAATAGTTTCCATCTGCAAGCGCAACAACGATACCTATCCTAATATAACCGGGGGAGACACTGCAACCCTATCCAAAGGAATTCTTAACGCCTACGGCCGGCTTTTAAACAAAGATAACCCTGAATTTGAAGGGGCGCTGGTACTATGACTGCTAAGCAGGAAATGGAAGAAAAGGTTGAGGGTTACTGCAAAGAATTGAGGCTGCCGGCTATTAGACAAAACTTTAAGGAAGACGCCCAGGAGGCGAACCTGAACAATTATGCTTATGAAGAATTTCTATACTACCTGCTGCAAAAGGAAGCTGATTTAAGGCGTGAAAATGGTAAGAAAAACAGGATCCGCCTGGCTGGTTTTCCAGCAAAAAAATACCTGGAGGATTTGGTTGTTGAAGACCTGCCTGAAGATGCCCGGAAAAAGCTAAAACTTCTAAGTTCCCTAGGGTTCATCAAAACAGGACAAAATGTTATTCTAGCGGGTAATGCCGGAACAGGCAAAACGCATATTGCCACCGCTTTGGGGATCAAGGCCTGCCTGGAAGGATACAAGGTGCTGTTTACCACCGTGCCACTATTGGTCAACCAACTCAAAGAATCCCGCTCAGCCAGGGTTTTAAGGGTATTTGAAAACAAGTTTGAAAAATATGATCTGGTTATTGCTGATGAACTGGGCTATATTTCTTTTGATAAAGAGGGCTCAGAGCTATTATTCACACACCTGTCCCTAAGGACTGGCCGTAAGTCAACCATTATCACTACAAATCTTTCTTTTGAAAGGTGGGATGAAATATTTAAGGATCCTGTGATGACCGCTGCTATGATCGACCGGCTTACCCACAAGTCGTACATAGTAAACATGAATGGTAATTCTTACCGTCTGAAAGAAACCAAAAGATGGTTGGGGGAACAGGAATGAGGTTATTTTTTTAACGGTAAGTGGGGGAGTTTTCGATTAAAATATGGGGGATTTTTCGCTTGACAAATACAGTATACCGGCTATGTAAGGAACTCCACATCCTGCGGCCACAGCGACAAGTCAAGACCAAGCATCCCAGGAAACTGGCCAGAAACCGGACGATCATCGGTTCCAACCAACTTTGGGAAACAGATTTAAAATACGGTTATATCAGTGGCGAACAAAGATTTTTCTTTATCCAATCCATGATCGATATCTATGACCGCTCCATAGTTGGTTATCACATCGGGTTGCAGTGTAGCGGTCAAGATGCTGCCCGTACCTTGGAACAGTCCCTTTGGGAAAGGAAGCTACTTTACAGCGAAAATAAACCTGTTATTCGTTCTGACAATGGGCCGCAATTTACATCCCAAAAGTTTCAAGATAAAGTAAATGGCCTGGGAGTGGAACACGAAAGAATACCGTTTCGGATGCCCAATTTAAACGCTCATATCGAATCTTTTCACCGGATATTGGAAGATGATTGCCTTTCCCGCTACGAATTCGACAGCTACGAAGAAGCCTATAGAGTCATTACTGAGTTTATCAGATTTTATAACGAACAGCGCATCCATTCTAGCATCGGTTATCTGGCACCCAGCGAATTTTATAATAACCATCTAACAAATGGCCTTACTACCCGGGAAATAAGGGTTTAGTTACGGTGAAAACCAGGTTTTGGCCCTGCGTTGCCATTGATGTGAAGTGCGGCCCGTGTTAGCCTGTTCGGGCGGGAGGCCAAGCGCAGCTCCCGGGGGCCTCCTAGTAAACACGGGCCGAAAGGCTCCATGTCAAGGGGCCAAAACCCTTGGATCAGACATGGTTGGTTTTGCTAAGTTAGAAGCTGAAAGATGTATCAATAATAAAAAATGGGATCATGTGTTTTCACTAGGATTTAAGGCTGCTTGTCCAATATTGAGGGGTTAATCCGGTTTTAGAAGAATTCGTTTTCATGATTTAAGACACAACTGTGCCAGTTTGTTTTTAGCCAACAATGTGCCTATGAAGCAGATTCAAGATTGGCTCGAACATAGTGACTTTTCAACTACTGCAAATATTTATGCTCACCTTGACTACAGCTCAAAACTATCATCAGCACAAGTAATGGTTGAGGGATTGAATTTTGGCAGTATGGAAGAAAATAAAGAAGCAAAGGAAGTGGAAACGCATCTTGAGTTCATATCTCCATAAAAGAAAAAACGACTTTCCTTGGCAGAGGAAAATCGTTAAATTCTGGCGGAGGGTCAGGGATTTGAACCCTGGATACCCTAAGGGGTATTCTGGTTTTCGAGACCAGCTCCTTCAGCCACTCGGACAACCCTCCAATTTTTATCTCAAACATCAGTCTTCAGCATTTCTCTGGTAGAAGGAGATAACTGATGGAGAGAGCTTAGCATTAAATTAAGTTTTCCAGGCCCCGCAAATTCCATAATATCAAGATTTACGGCAATTTTTCTTCCAAAAAGCTCCGCTTATTTGGGGTTGCGCGCTTTCAACCGGACCCGGCCATTTCTTCAGGGAGTTGGCCCAATTTCATTATACAGCAGGGTTTGCGGGTTGTAAATACTGCGATAGTTTAGGGTGTAGTAATTCTATGATAATGTCACCTTGTTAATTATCATGATAAAATGATGAACCATTTCGTAGGATCTTTCGAAGAGGGCGTTCAATTGGCCCCGGCGAAAAATTTTTAGTCGAAGAGAGGCTGATCTCAGCGAACGCCTTGCAAATAGAGTTTATGCAGTAGAATCATAGTATATGACAACATTATGGCGCTGCCCCTGCCGTACCTGTGGTCCCCGTTCCCCCGCCGTCCTTACGGCGGTTTTGAAAGAACTCTTGCAACAAGGCAGCACATTTTTCTTGCAGTACCCCTGCTTTGATCACCAGGCGGTGGTTCAGCCGGGGATCGCCGGGAATATTGTAAAGGGTGCCCGCCGCGCCCCCTTTGGGATCACGGGCGCCATAAACCAGGCGGGAAACACGGGCTTGGACAAGGGCACCGGCACACATGGGACAGGGTTCGAGCGTAACATAAAGGGTGGTTCCTAAAAGACGCCAACTACCGAGACGTGCTCCCGCTTCCCGCAATGCCAGGATCTCGGCATGTGCCGTGGCATCCTGCAGCGCTTCCCGGCGGTTATAGCCACGTGCAAGGATCTCCCCGCCGCGGACGAGGACCGCGCCCACAGGCACTTCGCCCTGTCTAAAAGCTTCCCGGGCGAGCTCCAAAGCCATCTCCATATATTGTTCATCCCGCCCGCCCTGCGTACCCTGTATCTCTGGTGTGCCCTGCCCGTTCCTTGAAGCGCTCCAACCGGTGGACATCGCTGCTCACGGCTCCTTACAAATTTTTATACTAGGTTTTACTTCTTTCCTGCCAGTTTAGCACAACAAAATTGGGTATGGGAAATCCTTGGACTACTTTTCTAGAAGGGTGTCTATTTTTTTTAGCTCTACATTTGTCATTTCCCGAAATTTTTCTATTCTTTTGGCAGCATTCTTATAAATATTTTCCTTTTCTCTCTTTCCCAATGCAATTATAATGACCAATATTTCATTCTTTTGAACGTAATAAATTATACGGTAACCATCTAAAGGTGTTGTTTTATAAAAAGTTGTAAGGTTCAAACCATATCTTTTCCCCAGGGGCTCACCATAATCAAGCGGGTCGTTTTCTAATTTAGGAATAACCGATAAAATACGTTTCCTCATGCTATTATCAATATCTTGCAGGTCTTTTAATGCTTCGGGTAAGAACTTAACCTTCCACTTCTTCATTGCCCATTCCCACCCCCATGATGTCGCTTCGTGTAAAGCCGAATTCACGCAATACATCGTCGGCATCGAGTAACTCTTTGCCAGATTTAACATGTTCTATTAATCTTCTAAGGGCGATGACGGTATGATATAAATCTTCAACTTTTGCCTCCTCCTCCAACAGTTCCCTATATTCTTCAACATTGATCAAGACAGCTTCAACCTCTTGTTCCCTAGTAATAAAAATAGGTCTTTTTTTTGTTTTGTCAAGATAAGCACCCAAACTCCTCACTAATTTAGAAGAAGAAACTAGTTGCCCTGGACTAAAAACAACAGGATCTACATAATCAAAATCATCCCGCACGATGTTTGTCATCCCCTTACCTCTTTTCATATAGTATGTGATTTATTGTCTTTATATTATACGTATATATTGCAACCTTGTCAATGTAATTTTATGTGTATTTATTATCGTAAACATCGTTTTTTTAACAGCACGAATTAAAATCGAACACCCCAGATCCCCTGTAGCACAAAGCTTTTGGGGGGGTATTTAACTTTTGTTCATATATATGGCACAATGAGGGGAAAAGAATTCTGCCAAAATATTATAGAGAAAAATTTTATTACCCCGCGCTGGAAGCCGCCGGCATCCGGCCACTAACCCCGCATGTATGCCGGCACACGTTCTGCTTCATGCTGGCCGATGCTGGGGCCGATCCGCTCTACATCAAGGAACTGGCTGGCCATGCCCAGTACTCTTTTTCTGCAGACAAATACACCCATCCCGATATAGAAAAGCTGCGCCAGGCGATTGCAAAAATTTAAGCCAAACCCTTTTGTTTTTGATCCCTACTTGATCCCTACTTGTGTGTTACCGCCTCAAAATAGCCCCAAATAGGGCTATTTTAGAACAAATAGATCTATAAAGAAAAACCCCGGCAACTGCGATGTTACCGGGGTTTGTGTGGCGCGCCCGAGAGGATTTGAACCCCTGGCCTTCTGATCCGTAGTCAGACGCTCTATCCAGCTGAGCTACGGGCGCATATTATGGCGGAGAGAGTGGGATTCGAACCCACGAAGCGAGCTTTAACCCGCTTAATCGCTTAGCAGGCGACCGCCTTCGACCGGCTCGGCCATCTCTCCGCATTTATCCCAGTCCTTTTTTGGCGGAGGGGGTGGGATTCGAACCCACGGCTCTTGTCGAGTCACCGGTTTTCAAGACCGGCTCCTTAAACCGCTCGGACACCCCTCCCGGTTTTCTACTGTTTTAGAGACAAGTATATCCTTACGCATCTAGCTTTAAGTGAAGGAAAACACAGTTATTATTTGCAAATAAGGACACTACCTGTAGCGAAAGTATAGCACACGCGCCCCCTTTTTGTCAACCGGCGCCAAGCCGTCCTTCGCCAATGTTTACCCGGGTACGTCTTCCTTTCCCTTAGCCGACCTTCTTTTCTTTTTGCGCTGCCGAAAGCCTACTTAGCGAGAACAAAAGGAACAAAACAAACAGTAAAATCAAGCAGGAACGGCCTGCTGATACTATGAATGCAAAGAAAAGGATGCAAGCTAGGTTGTTGCAAAATCAAGCAGGATCGGGTCTGATAATACCCTCATGTGCCGGCGGGAAATAGGGACGCAGCACCTCCGGGATGACCACACTGCCATCCGCCTGCTGGTAATTTTCTAAAACGGCAGCCAGGGTACGTCCAACAGCCAGGCCCGAACCATTTAGGGTGTGAACGTATTCGGCCCTGGCACGGGGTGCAGGCCGGTAGCGTATCCCGGCACGGCGGGCTTGAAAATCATGAAAATTGCTGCACGAGGAAACCTCACGGTAGGTTCCGTACGAGGGGAACCAGATCTCCAAATCATATTTGCGGGCGGCGGCAAAGCCAAGATCGCCCGTGCACATCAGCATAACCCGGTAAGGCAGACCCAAAAGCTGCAGCACTGTTTCGGCATCGTTAACTAATTTTTCCAGCTCCAGCGCCGAATCCTGCGGCGTGGTGAACTTTACCAACTCCACTTTGTTAAACTGGTGCTGCCTAATCAAACCACGCGTATCCCGGCCATGGGCACCAGCTTCAGCCCGGAAGCAGGCACTGTAAGCCACATAATACAGGGGAAGTTTTGCCGCAGGCAGGATCTCCTCACGGTGAAAATTAGTAACCGGCACCTCTGCAGTAGGAATAAGCCAATAATCCGTATCACTCACGTGAAAGGCCTCTTCGGCAAATTTTGGCAACTGCCCGGTGCCGACCATGCTGTGTTCGTGCACTAAGAAAGGTGGAAAAATCTCTTTGTAACCATGTTCGGTGGTGTGCAGATCCAACATAAAGTTGGTCAATACTCTTTCTAATTTTGCCCCTGCGCCCCGGTAAAAAACAAAACGTGCCCCCGTTGTTTTGCCGGCCCTTGGAAAATCTAATATCCCCAGATTTTCGCCCAGGTCCCAATGGGCTTGGGGTGTAAAGCTAAAACGGGGGGCCTCTCCCCAGTGGCGGACCTCCAAATTGTCTTCTTCGGCGCTACCAACCGGCACATCTGGCTCGGGGATATTGGGCAGGCTTAAAAGTATTTTTTCAAGATGGGCTTCTACTTCTTTTTGCTCGCCATCCAGCTCCTTAATGCGCTCATTAACAGCATGCATCTGTTCTATCAGCTCCATCGCTGCCAGGCCTTCCTTTTTAAGGCGGCCAATTTCCCGGGAAACAGTATTGCGCCGGTTTTTGAATACCTCTACCTCCTGCAGCAATTTGCGCCTTTGTTCTTCTTTATGTAAAAAAACATCCAGCGCGGCCTTTTCTCCCTTGGCTGCGGCTGCTTCGCGCACCAGTTCTGGGTTTTCACGCACAAAGCGCATATCCAGCATTATCCAGCTCACCTCCTTACCCCATAGTATATTTTCCCACACTATTCGCTTTTTTTTACGCCTACCCTGCCAACCGGGGGAGGGTTAGTTAGGCCTTTACATCTCCTCCGGCACCTCAATGCCTAAAAGGTTCATGCCATTCTGCAAAACTACTTTTACACCCCGGATAAGCATGAGCCGCGCCATCCTCAGCTCTTCATCGGCAATCAGCACGGGGCAGTTATGATAAAACTTATTAAAATCCCGGGCCAACTCTACGAGGTAACGTGCCAAGTAGGAGGGCCGGTAATCTAAAGCAGCGCGCCCGACCTGTTCTAAATAGCGGCCCAAAGTTACAGCCAGTTGACCTTCCTCCGACGCAGCTAAGCGGTCGAAAGCAACAGCCGGATAGCCAGAATCTCCTGCCGCTGCAAAAAAATCGAAGTCGGATTCCGCCGGTGCGGCCTTGCGTAAGATGCTGCAAATCCGGGCATGGGCATACTGGATATAGGGAGCAGTTTCTCCCGAAAAATCTAAGACCTTATCCCAATCAAATTCGATATCTTTGATACGGTCATTAATTAAGTCCCCAAAGATGACTGCGCCCAGCCCCACCAGGCGCGCCGCCTTTTCCTTGTCTGCCAGATTTGGGTTTTTTTCCATGATGATTACCCTGGCCAACTCGATAGCCCGCTGCAGGACATCCTCTAAAAAGATGGTCCGGCCCTCGCGGGTAGACATGCGGCCGTCTTGGAAGTGGATCAGGCCAAAAGGTATATGCCAGCAGTCCCCGGCCCAGGAAAAACCCAGCAACTCCAAAATTTTAAAAAGCTGTTGAAAATGCAGCGTTTGTTCGGCACCGACCACATACAAAAGTTTGTGGAAATTGTATCGTTCATAGCGGTAGATCGCCGCCGCCAGATCCCGTGTAATGTAAAGGGTGGCCCCGTCCTTTTTACGCAACAGGCATGGAGGCAGGCCGTGCGATTCCAGATCGACTAGCAGCGCCCCTTCGCTTTCCTTCACCAGCCCTTTTTCCGACACCAACTGGATTGTTTGCTCCAACAGGGAGTTGTAAAAACTTTCCCCCTGGTAAGCGTCAAATGTAATACCTAAAAAATGATAAAGGCGCTGAAATTCCTCTAAACTCAAGGCCCGGAAATGTTCCCAGATGCGGGTAGCTTCTTCTTCCTGCCTTTCCAGATTCAGAAACCACTGGCGCGCCTCTTCTTCCAGTTGGGGCTCCTCTTCTGCTTTTTGGTGAAAAAGGACATAAAGCCGGTACAGGTAGTTGACCGGGTCTTTTTCCAGGCTGTCCCTTTCTCCCCAGCGCTGGTAGGCCACGATCAATTTGCCAAACTGGGTCCCCCAGTCGCCCAGGTGATTAATCCCCACGACGCGGAAGCCCTGGTTAGCATAGAGCCGGTAAAGAGCATTGCCAATTACTGTAGAACGCAGATGGCCAATGCCAAAAGGCTTGGCGATATTGGGAGCCGAATAATCGATCACCACAGTGCGGCCGGCGCCTTCCTGTATTTGCCCATAGGCGGTGCGCTGCCGCGAAATCTCTGGTAACAACCTGTCCAGCAGCCGGGTGCGCTGGAGGTGAAAGTTGAGATAGGGGCCCACATTTTGAACTTTGGCCAGTTCATCCGCCGGTTGGATCCGTTCCGCCAGCTCTGCAGCGATCGCCCGGGGCGATTTTTTCCAGGAGCGCGCCAGCAAGAAACAGGGGAAAGCATACTCACCTAACCCCGGTTCGGGGGGAACCTCCAAACGAGAAAACACCTCTGCTTGTTCCATCCCGGTCTGAACAGCAAGCAGCGCAGCAATCTTTTCTTTAAAAACAAGCACGCGGATCACGATCCTTATTCTTTATCTTATTCTTTATCTTATTCTGTATCTATATCTTTATTTTTATCTTTGCTTCTAACTTTATTCTACCACACTTATCACAACTCTAGCCATTTATGTTTGAATTTATTGGCATTCTTTGCCCCCTTATTCCGGATTGAGGTAAAAGGGACGCTTAAATTCCTGACGCAAGGAAGGGTAGCCGGGGGGCGGCTCCCAGCGCTGGCCCTCTACGAAATGTTCAAGACCTGCACAATCGAAATTGCTGCCAAGGGTCAACAACAACGAATCCAGAAATAAAGCAACCCGTGCTTTCTGTTCGGGGGTCCCCTGACGGGGAAATAAATGCTTAAAGGAGGCGTTCCAATCGAGGGTAAGCCAGTCCTTTTCGCTGCTAATATTCTTTAAAACCGGCGTTACCGGCAGGTAACGCTCGTTTTCCGCCAAAAGAATGGCGAGAAGATCCCCGTAGCCATAACCTGTGTTACTAAGCGGCAGCAGTTCGCGGGGTAGCAGGTAATAACGCTCTCCTGAACGATAAGGAAAGTACAGCACTTTTTTAGCGGTAAGAGAGCGCCGGGGAAAAGGATGTTCAATGGAGAGGCCTTCCGCACCAAAAACCGGCACCGCTTCGCCATCAACTAAAAAACGTATTTTCTCCACTGCCGGAAACTGGGAAACTGTGCAAAGCAAGGAATCGATCATCCCGATAACCTGCGTGGAACCACCCAGGCGGTTCAGTTCAGCAGGAAGATTCAACGTGGCTGTGCCGTCAGCCTCCAAAGTAACAGCAATAATGCTGTCTTTGGGCAAAGTGCGGGAAAGGCCGCTGGAACGGGAAGGGCCTTTTACCAGTTCGTTGATCGCTACCTGCAACAGTCCGGAAGTATTTTTGATCCTGCGGCTAACCGGAATGAGATGTAAGGCATGTTCATCGTAAAAGTAAAGAGTCAGGAAATATTCTTCCGCAGCTTTACAGAAAACAGCCGGGTGGTAGGGATCCTTTTTCTGCTCTGCATTTTCAGATGCCGGAACTTTTGCCGGTAAAGAAACAGCGGGAGCGGCTACATCCAGGATAAAAATATTGCCATCGTTTCCGGCCAGAGTCAAGATATTCCCCTCGCAGGAAAGGGCCATTTTGACGATGCGGCTGGCCATCTCCAATTCCTGTAAAGTTTCACCGTGACCGTCAATAATCAGCAGTTTGCTGAAATCTTCACTGTACTCCTGCCAGGAGGACGCCACTATTTTTTCCCCGTAGCGAGAAGTTTGTAAAAGCGCACCGGCAGGAATTTTTCTTTCCCAGAGAGGGGTACCCCCCTGTTCAAAGGCAAAAAGGTTGTTGCCCGTTCCCGGGAAAGCGCTGTAGGCCAGCAACCGTTCCCCTTTTTCCGTTATAACCAGGGAGCTAATCTCTGCTGCAATGGAGCTGATCCACAAAAGCCGGGGATCCGCCTCCTCCAACTGATAATATTTCAAGCAGTTTTCCTGGCACAAAGCTACAAACTCACCATCTTCTGAAAAGGCTGCACAGCCGGCTTCCGTTTGCCAGATGGTTTCCCCGTTTTTGAACAGGATTAATCTTTCTCCCGTAGCAGCCTTCTCCAGACAAGCCAGCCTTCCCGCCGGTAAAAAAAACAGATCTTGCAAAAGGTCTGTTTCCTTTTCCCAGAGCAACGCGCCCCACTGTTCAAAAACGCAAAGCTTATATTTTTCTTCTGTTTCTTGCAAGAAAACTGCTAAGGATGCCCCATCAGGGGCCAATGCCACCTGCTTTACCTGCCCCTCAAGTTTTTTTTCCCAAAGAATATATCCGTTTTTCCCCAACAAGTATAACGAGCCGCAATCCGTTCCCACTACGGCACAGCTCCCGTCAGGGGCAAGTGCTGCACTAACAGGGAGGCCCTCCAGGAACACTTCCCAGCGAAGATGCCCCTGATCATCTAGCATATTTACTGAACGGGCATCCGAACTGAAAAGAATATCCTGCCCATCACAGGAAAGAGACAGGGCAAAAATCTCCGTTTCAGGGTTGATAATGGAAAAACGCCCTCTTAACAGCAGGGTTTCGCCACTGTTTTCCAAACCGGGTACTACCGGTTCAACCGGCGCTTCCCCTTGAAAAGAGGGGCGAAGTGGCAAACTGCAAGCAGCTACAATGAATAAAATAAGTAGCAACAGCAGCGGTAACGTTAAGGTAAAAACTGCTTTTCGTTTTCCAGGCATCGTCACTGCAAAAACCCCCGCTCCCCTTTTGCCAAAAAGAGGTTCTATTCTAAGACAGATCCCTATCCTTAATATGTTTTTCAGAATGATATTTTTCGTTTCTCCTGCTTCGATCCTTACACATCTTTAAAAGGCCGCCGCTCGTTAATCGGCAGGCGGTGAAGAATAAAATAAAGCCGCGGGGATGGTAAAATAAAAAGTGCTCCCTTCTTCCTCCCGGCTTTCCAGGACGCCGATCTCCCCGCCGAAGTGCTCGATTATCTCCCGGCAGATCGCCAACCCCAGGCCTGTGCCGCCCAAATGGCGGGAACGCGCCTTGTCCACCCGGTAAAAACGCTCAAAAATATGGGGTAGGGCTTCCTCAGGCAGACCATGCCCCGTATCCTGCACAGTAATGAGCAGGCCATTTTTTCCCTGTCCGGCAGATAGCTTAACCCACCCGCCGGAGGGTGTATATTTCAAAGCATTATCCAACAGATTAAAGAAGACCCGCTTCAGATCGGCCACGGAAAGGTGAAGCTCCGGCAAATCTGAAGCTATTTCTGCGAAAAACTGGAGCCCCCTTCTTTCCGCACGCGGGCGGGTAGCGTCGATTACTTCTGCTAGCAACTCCTCCAGGGGAAAAATCTCCTTTTTATCTACCACTTCCTGCCGCCGCGTTATCTCCAGGAGGTCCTCCACCAGGTAGATCATGCGCTGTGTTTCATGGCCGATATCCTCCAAAAACTCCTTTTGTTCCGCAGGTTCCATCTGGTAACTTTGCAAGGTCTGCAGGCAAATATGAATGGAGCTCAACGGCGTGCGCAATTCATGCGACACGTCGGCCACAAAACGGGTCAGGCGCCGGTTCATTTCTTTCACCTTGGCCGCCATGACATTGAACTGTTGGGCCAAACGCCCGATTTCATCTTGCGTGTGGACAGGAATGTGCTGGTCCAACTGGCCCTCGGCTAGCTGCTGGGCGGCAACGGTCAGTTTTTGGATCGGCTCCGTAAGATGGCGGGTAAAGAAAACGATCAGGACCCCTGCAAAAAGCATGGTACCAAGCGTCGACCAAAGCAAAAGCCGGCGAATGGCAGCCAAAGTTTCATAAACGGGGTTAAGAGATGACGCTAAAAATACTACTCCTCGCGATACGCCCTCTTCTTCCACGGGGAGGGCTACCTGCAAAACCCACTGTTCTGAAAGATCGCTGTATTGTATGCTATGTCCGACCTCACCCTCCAGAGCCGTCTGGACTTCAGCCCGCTCCATTTTAGTGCCCAGAAGCCCTCCCACACGCATCGAATCACCCAATACCATCTGCTGGGGGCTGATCACCATCACCCTGGCGTTGATCTGCCGGCCAAAATTTTCAGCGACGCTACTTAAAAGCACAGCATCCGCATCTTCCCGCAAATAGGTCAAAATGAACTCCGCCGTGAGACTACCGGTTCTCTTTAAATTTTCTTCCGCGGCAGATAAGTAATATTTTTCCAGCATATTGAGCAACACCAGTCCTGTGACGAACATCACCAAAGCAATTAATAATAAAAATGTAATGGTCACGCGCAGGCGAATACTTTTAAACATTGACAGCTCCGTCAGTTTCTTTAAATTTATAGCCGGCACCCCAGACGGTGAGAATTAAAGCCGGTTCGGCCGGCCTTTCTTCGATTTTTTCCCGTAAATGCCGGATATGGACATCTACCGTGCGGGTATCACCTTCATACGCCCGTCCCCAAAGTTCGTCCAGCAGTTGCTCGCGGGAGTAAACCTGTCCAGGGTTGGCTGCAAGAAGGCAAAGCAAGGCATATTCCCTGGAAGTTAAAGCCACTGCACGCCCCTTAATCGTGACCTTATGCCTAATCATGTCGATGCGGAGCTCACCTCTTGTTAGTATTTTTTTACCGCGCGCCGCTTGCTGCTTGGTGCGGCGCAGAATAGCCCTGATGCGCGCCAGCAACTCCCGGGTATTAAAGGGTTTAGTCAGGTAATCGTCGGCTCCCAGTTCCAAACCAAGTATTTTATCGATATCCTCGTCACGGGCTGTCAACATGATAATCGGCACCTCCGAGAGCCGCCGGACACGGCGGCATACCTCATAGCCATCGATCACCGGCAGCATCAAATCAAGGATGATCAAGTCGGGCTTATCCTGTGAAAAAGCACGGAGGGCTTCAGCCCCATCGTAAGCCACCGTAACGTGGAACCCTTCTTTTTCCAGATTAAAGGTCAGTGCCTTAGCCAGTGTTTTTTCATCTTCCACCAGCAGAATTTTCTTTTTCATCCAGGCCGGTCCCTTCTTCCTCACAAATTCTTTGATAAAGTTCCATTACCTGCTGAATATCCTCCCAAACAGGTCTTTTTTTCCGGGGATCACGCAAAAGAGCCGCCGGGTGAAAGGTGGGAAGCAACATGCGGCCATCGATCTCATGCCAGCGCCCCCGTTCCCTGGTAATCGCCAGGGATGGGTCGCCGAGCAGCGTTTTGGCAGCAACGGCACCCAGCGCAACGATGATACGGGGGTTGAGCAGCTCGAGTTGTTTTTGCAAAAGAGGGAAACAGCTACGGATCTCTTCTTGTCCCGGCGCACGGTTCCCGGGGGGGCGGCATTTTACGACATTCGCGATATAGATCTCCGCTCTTGACCAGCCGCCTGCCTGGATAATACGATCGAAAAGCCGCCCGGCAGCACCGACAAAAGGGCGACCCAGCCGGTCTTCTTCTGCACCGGGCCCTTCCCCGACAAAGACCAGTTTAGGCTGCGCACTGCCTTCACCAAAGACAACTCCCCGCGCTCTCTTGCACAGGGAACAGCGGCGGCAATGCCGGCAAAATTCCTGCCATTCTAGCAAAGTGCCAATCTGAGCGGCAGCCTGTTTTAAATCCAGATCATCCAATAAAATACCCTCCCGCGCTAAAAATATGGTTTAATACTCCTGCCGGCCCCGGCTTGCAGAAAGCAACGCGTTGCTTAACCCTAAATACCTAAACAAAAATAATTGCTCAGGGGCAAAACACAACGGTGTCCCGGCCCCCGGGCAGGGCAGGTATGTAAAAGTCTAAGTGCAATAACCGGGTAATTACAAACAAGATAGCTAGCTGCGAATACTTTTATATTCTCTACAGTTTTTCGCTTTTCCTTTTTAAAAATAAAAGAAAGGGTAAAGACCCTTCCTTCAAATGTTACTGTACTTGAAATTAGCTCTAAGACTTAAACACCCCTGGTTTGCATGCGTTCCGACGGCGCCAAAAGGGTGATATCCATCCCGGTCATGGCTTCGCCCAGGCCGCGTGATATTTTTGCCAAATAAGCGGGATCGTTATAGTGTTCTCCTGCTTCCACGATCGCTCGCGCTCTTTTTTCGGGTTCCTTGGATTTAAAAATTCCGGAACCCACAAAAACGCCGTCCGCCCCCAGTTGTACCATCAAAGCTGCATCAGCAGGGGTGGCGATACCCCCGGCAGCCAGGTTGCTCACGGGCAGCCGTTTTAGTTTCTTTACTTCCCGCAGCAAACTAAAAGGAGCGCCCCATTCCTTGGCAAGAGTCATTAGTTCTTCGTCCAGTGCATTCTGAACGCGACGGATTTGCTCCATTACTTTTCGCATGTGCCGCACTGCTTCCACGACGTTGCCCGTTCCTGGTTCGCCTTTGGTACGAATCATCGCCGCTCCTTCGCCAATGCGTCGCAGAGCCTCCCCCAAATCCCGGCAACCGCAAACAAAAGGGGCTTCAAAGGCTTGCTTGTCGATATGGTAGTGTTCATCGGCCGGCGAGAGGACCTCGCTTTCGTCAATAAAATCCACACCGAGGGCTTGCAGGATCTGGGCTTCAACGAAATGCCCAATCCGGCACTTTGCCATGACAGGAAGGCTTACTGCTTCTTTGATCCGGAGAATTATTTCGGGATCCGCCATACGTGCCACACCGCCTGCAGTCCTGATATCTGCCGGCACCCTTTCCAGAGCCATTACTGCCGCCGCACCTGCCGCTTCGGCTATTTTAGCCTGCTCCGGATTGGTTACATCCATGATCACAGCACCTTTGGACAACTTTAAGCTGCTTTTTTTAACTTTTATTGCACCTTTTTTTACCATCTTTGTCCCCACCCTCCTAGCAGGTTCAATTCAAAATAAATGAAAATCCATTTGCATAAAAAATTTAAAAAGTTGCTGTACTAGTACATTTATTTTACTACAAAAAATAACAATTAACAAGGCAGGCGCTTTTATGTAATCCCTAAATCTTTTTGGTAAAAATTTTTGGTGCAGGTTCATTCTTTTGCTGCCGTCTACGCTTCCCAGCAGGTAACCAATTTTTGGCGGCGGCAGTGCCGTTCCAAAGCAAATTCAATTAGCTTATCGACGAGCATTCCGTAGGGGACGCCGCTGGCCGCCCACAACTTGGGATACATGCTAATCTCCGTAAAGCCGGGCAGGGTGTTAATTTCATTGACATAAATCTGCTCTGCATCTTCCTTGTAAAAAAAGTCCACGCGGGCCAGTCCGCTACATTCTACTGCCTGAAAGGCTTGGAGGGCATAGTCTTGCAACCTCCCGGTAACAGCAGGCGCCAGGGGGGCCGGAATTAAAAGGCGCGCACAATTGTCAAGATATTTTGCCCGGTAGTCATAAAAATCGGCACCGGGGATGATTTCGCCGGGGACAGAAACGGTGGGCTCTTCGTTCCCCAGTACGCTGCATTCGATTTCCCGCCCGCGGATATAGGCTTCGACAATAATCTTGTGATCGTAGCGCAGGGCATCTTTAACCCCCCGCAGCAGCGCTTCCCGGTTAACCGCTTTGCTGATGCCCACGCTGGAACCTAAATTGGCCGGCTTGACAAAGCAAGGGTAGCCTAGTTTACTTTCAATTTCAGCGGCAATCTCCTCCGCTGCGCCCTGCCAGGTAGAAGCGTTAAAATAAATAAAATCAGCTACGGGCAGGCCTCTGTTTTGAAAGAGTATTTTCATGATGGCCTTATCCATCCCCACGGCAGAAGCCAGCACACCGGCACCAACATAGGGCAGCCCCACCAACTCCAGCAGCCCTTGCACCGTTCCATCTTCACCATAGGTGCCATGCAAAACAGGAAAAACAAGATCCAAAGGTTGGAAGCCGCGGCTGTGGCCCTCTTTATCTCTAAGTAGTATTCCCGGCGCGAGAGGATCGGTCACGATAGAAGCAAAAAAACTATCTTGCGGAATTTGTTTTTCCCGCAGTGCCCGCAGGGGATCTCCCCCGCACAGCCATTGCCCCTCCTCCGTAATGCCCACAGGTATAATTTCATAGCGCTCCCGGTCCATCGCCTTCATCAGCGAAGCAGCCGAAACCAACGAAATGGCGTGTTCCCCGGAACGCCCTCCGAAGAGAACTGCAATCTTTAATTTCCCGGTCAAATCTATTCACCCCTTACAGGACGCTGTAAATTGCCGCCCCTAATTAAGAAGATTATGCCTGGAAATGTCCTCGTAGCACAGCGCCGGCCCGGATTACGCCTTAAAAGCTACGGCGGATACGGGCCGGGCAGGGTAAAACACTATTTTTAGTTAAAAAGCAGAAAATGCCCTTTTTTTATCCGGGGCGTGTAAAGCTAAAACCTACCCCGGCCGGATCAGCTTCCTTCTTTTTCAGCTTTGGCTGCCGCGATAATTTTCTCAGCCTCTTGCGAGGGCACTTCTTCATAATGTGAAAACTTCATGCTAAAGGACCCCCGGCCCTGAGTCATGGAACGTAGATCGATAGCATAGCTAAACATTTCGGACAAAGGAGATTGGGCTTTGATCGTCTGTAGCCCTTCGCCGGGCACCATGCCCTGGATGCGCCCCCTCCTGCTGTTGAGGTCGCCCATTATATCACCCATATAATGATCCGGAACGGTGATCTCAACATCCATAACCGGTTCTAAAAGAATGGGATCGGATTGCTCAATCGCCCCGCGCAGTGCCATGGAAGCAGCAATTTTAAAAGCCATCTCGGAGGAATCGACGGTGTGATAGGAACCGTCGTAAAGGGCAATTTTTAAATCCACGATGGGGTATCCGGCCAGATTACCTTCTTCCATGGCTTCGACCACACCTTTTTCTACTGCCGGAATATACTGCCGGGGGACGACCCCTCCTACGATGCGATCTTCAAAGACAAAGCCTTCCCCCCGGGGCAACGGTTCTATCTCCAGGTAAACATGTCCGTATTGTCCGCGGCCGCCGCTTTGCCTTTTATATTTACCTTCTTTTTTAGCCGTGCCGCGTATGGTTTCCCTATACGGGACCTTGGGCGTTTTAAGGTTGACCTCCACACCGAATTTATGGGCGAGGCGTTCCACGATGACATCCAGATGCAAATCCCCCATGCCGGAGATAATGATCTCTTTTGTTTCTGTATTTCTTTCTACATGAAAAGTAGGATCTTCCTCCAAAAAACGGGCCAGGCTAGCACTAACTTTTTCTTCATCGCCCTTAGACTTTGGTTCTACGGCAAAAGAAATCACCGGGATTGGAAAATCGATGGCCGGGAAAACGATCGGCTTGCTGCGGTCACTCAAGGTATCTCCCGTAGCCGTCACATTCAGCTTGGCTACCGCCCCGATATCGCCGGCTTGCACTTCGCCGGCTTGGATCTGGTTTTTACCGCGCATGAAAAAAAGATTACCGAAGCGCTCCGTCTTATCTTTTCTGGCGTTATAAACCTGCGAGTCAGCTTTAATTGCACCGGAGTAAACACGGAAATAGTTGATACGGCCAACATAAGGGTCGGCCAGGGTTTTAAAAACAAGGGCGGAGGACGGTGCATTTAGGTCCGCTTCCCGCACAACCTCTTCTTCCTTGCCCGGAAGAGTACCTTTAACCGGTGGCCGGTCCTGCGGTGAAGGAAGAGCGTTAACCAACAGATCCAAAAGAGGCTGTACGCCATAATTGATCGTCCCCGCACCACAAAGGACGGGAACAATCTTGCCTTCCAGCGTCCCTTTACGCAAAGCCGCCCCAATTTCTTCCTCGCTTAGGGGTTCCTCTTCCAAGTATTTTTCCATGAGATCATCATCAGCTTCTGCAGCGGCTTCGATTAGTTTTTCGCGCAATTCTTCCGCTTTAGGCTGCAGCTCCGGTGGGATCTCTTCCTCTTGCAGCTCCAACCCTGTTTTATCCTTATAGACAAGGGCTTTCATCTTAACCAGATCGATCACGCCCTGGAAAGAACTTTCCTGACCCAGCGGAAACTGCAGGGGAAAAACTTTTAGCCCGAAATGGCTGCGTAATTGTTCCAGCGCCGCATCAAAATTTGCATTTTCACGGTCTATTTTATTCACAAAAACCAGGCGGGGCAGGTTGTAGTCATCGGCATAGCCCCACACTTTTTCTGTCCCTACTTCTACCCCGGAAACTGCGCAAACCACGACGACTGCAGCATCGGCTACACGCAGTGCTCCCTGCACTTCCCCTAAAAAATCAAAAAACCCGGGGGTGTCCAGCAGATTAATTTTTACCCCTTTCCAGTCCAGGGGAGCCAAAGCCATGCTGATCGTAATCTGCCTTTTAACCTCGTCGGGATCAAAATCCGTGGTCGTATTCCCTGATTCCACCCGCCCCAGGCGGTTCACGGTCCCTGACGTATAAAGCATCGCCTCTACCAGGGAGGTTTTACCCGCACCTCCATGGGAAATCAGCGCCACATTGCGAATTTTATCCATCTTGTATCCTTGCATCTTCTTCCGCTTCCTTCTTCCGGTCATCCTACCGGCAAGAGAAGCAGACTGCACCTCCTTCCTTAAAAACAAACAGCTTAAACAGACCTAAACAAAGATTTTTTACTTCTTAGTTATCTTCCCCGATCCTTTTCTCTTCCATAACAGCCGGCCGAACTATCCCCCGCACATAATTAATCAGTCCCCCCTGCGCTATAATTTCCTGCATAAAGGGAGGGAAAGCTACAGCGCTAAATCTGTGCCCGCCGGCCAGCTCCGTAATTTCACCTTTTTGCAGGTTTATCTCCACCCTAGAGCCTTCCTCCAGAAAAGCTGCCGCCTCCGGAGATTCAAGAATCGGCAAGCCAATATTTATGGCGTTGCGGTAAAAAATACGGGCAAAGCTTCCCGCAATCACACAGGCGATACCTGCAGCTTTAATCGCCAGGGGAGCATGTTCCCGCGAGCTGCCGCAACCAAAATTTTTACCGGCGACGATGATGTCACCCGCTGCCATTTTTTGCACGAAGCGGGGATCGGCATCCTCCATGCAGTGCCGCGCCAGCTCCCGGGGAGCGGGAACATTCATATAGCGCGCCGGCAGAATGGCGTCCGTATCCACATCGTCGCCAAAAGTCCAAACTTTCCCGCGTAAGATGTGCATCTCAATTCACCCCCTGTAATGCCGCAGGATGAATGAGCTCGCCTGCAACCGCAGAAGCAGCGGCGACAGCAGGGCCTGCCAGGTAAACCCGGCTGGCGCGATCTCCCATGCGTCCCACAAAATTGCGGTTGGTAGTAGCTACAGCCGTCTCCCCTGCGGCCAGAATGCCCATGTGCCCTCCCAAACAGGGGCCGCAAGTGGGTGTGCTTACCACTGCCTGCGCCCGGATAAAGGTTTCCAAGAGCCCTTCCTGCAAAGCCTGCAGGTAGATCGCCTGTGTGGCCGGGATCACGATCAAACGGACTCGCGGGTGAACCTGCCGGCCGCGCAAAATTGCTGCAGCCTGGCGCAAATCTTCTATTCTTCCGTTCGTGCAGGAACCGATGACCACCTGATCGACAACCGTCCCTGCAGCAGCGGAAACAGGCCTGGCATTAGCCGGGCTGGAGGGGAGAGAAACCTGAGGTTCGAGCGTGCTTATATCCCAAATATATTCCTGTAGGACGGGTGCGCCGGCATCACCATAGAGCGCAGCATAGGGCCTTTGGGCACGGCCCGCCAGGTAGTTAAAGGTGACCTCATCCGGGGCTATCAACCCGGCCTTGGCCCCCGCCTCGATGGCCATGTTAGCAATAGTCAAACGGGCATCCATACCCAAACTTTCAATGGCCGGGCCACAAAATTCCAAAGCGGCGTAAAGCGCGCCATCAACCCCCAATTGTCCGATAGTATATAAAATAAGATCTTTCCCGCCAACCCATGTTGGCAGTTCGCCCTCAAAAACAATGCGGATCGTCGGGGGCACCTTAAACCAGAGTTCCCCGGTGGCCATCACTGCGGCGAGGTCTGTGCTGCCTACACCGGTTGCAAAGGCGCCCAGGGCGCCATAGGTGCAAGTGTGGGAATCTGCTCCAATGATAACTTCTCCCGGCAGGGTTAAACCCAACTCCGGCAGCAGGGCATGTTCAATCCCCATACGCCCCACCTCGTAGTAGTGCACAATCCCCTGCTGGCTGGCAAAGCGGCGCAGCAGCCCGGCCAGTTCGGCCGATTGGATATCCTTATTAGGAACAAAATGATCCGGGATAAGAGCCAGGCGCCGGGCATCAAAAACCTTCTCCACGCCTATTTTCTCAAATTCTTGTATCGCCACCGGAGCGGTAAGATCATTGCCCAAAGCCATATCAACCTTGGCACTAATCAGTTCCCCGGGGGTAACTTTATCCTTGCCGGCTGCTCTGGCCAAAATTTTTTCAGTTAACGTTTGTTCCAAATTTCCTTCCCCCTTACCTGTTCCTCCATTCTACTATAAAAGACAGCCCCTGTATAGAATTTACCGCCTCGAAACAGGGGATGGTTCGAAACTACTGAAAATTTACATTTTTGTTACCCTGAATATTAGCAAAGAATCTGTCCTAAGCGCTAGAACCACGGATTTTTTAACTTCGCCTCGAGACGCGTAGGCGCCAAACCAAAGTTTTTTAATAATCCCGGGCCGGCCTTTATTTCGCAAGCCCCGTCTCACCCGCTTTTCATTTCGTCACCTTGCTGCCGCGCAGCAAACATATTTGGGCAGTGGAGGCAATTTCTTTAATGCCGAATTCTTGCATCATTAAAAGAAAAGCCTGCAGCTTCTGTTCTTCCCCCGTTACCTCGATAATCATGGAATCCGGGGATATATCGATGATCTTGGCGCGGAAAGTTGCCGCCATCTGCTGGATTTCACTGCGCCGCCCCGGCTCGGCCTTTACCTTCACCAACATCAGCTCCCGCCCGATAGAGAGTTCATCGGTAAGATCGCTAACTTTTAAGACGTTGACTAATTTATTGAGCTGTTTGACGATCTGCTCCACGGTGAGGGGATCGGCATCTACGGTCACAGTCATCCGGGAGATACCCGGCTCTATGGTGCGGCCTACGGCAATATTTTGGATATTATAACCCCGGCGGCTAAATAATCCAGAAACCCTGGTCAGCACGCCGGAGCGATCTTCGACTAAAATGGCCAATACTCTTTTCATTTTTTACCCCCCGATCATTTCTACGATAGAGGTGTTCGGTGCAACCATCGGTAAAACATTTTCGCCGGGATCTACTTGAAAATCTATAATTGCCGGGCCGGGAGCCTCCAAAGCCGCGCTAATCGCCGGCACAACCTCCTCTACAGTAGTAGCCCGGAAACCGTATGCCCCGTAAGCCTCCGCCAGCCGGACGAAATCGGGGCTGCCAGATAAGCTGGTTTGTGAATAGCGCTTCTCATAGAAAAGCTCCTGCCATTGGCGGACCATCCCCAGGTACTGGTTGTTGATAATCGCCACTTTTACGGGCAACTGGTAGCGAACAGCCGTAGCCAGCTCCTGGGAATTCATTTGGAAACTACCATCCCCGGCAAAACAGAGCACCGTTTTACCGGGATAGGCAACCTGGGCTCCAATCGCCGCCGGAAAACCAAAACCCATTGTCCCTAACCCCCCGGATGAAATAAAGGTGCGCGGGCTCTGCGTGCGGTAGTACTGGGCGGCCCACATCTGGTGCTGGCCTACATCTGTAGCAACGATGGCCTCGCCTTGCGTTAAGCGAAATAATTCTTCAATCACGTACTGGGGTTTGAGGCATAGATTGTTCTCTTGCTTGTAGGTCAAAGGGTTGGCTTTCTTCCATCCGAGCACCCGGGTGCACCAATCATGCGTATCCCCGGGCTGCAAGCGCCGCAGTATTTCCCTTAAGACTAACCTTACATCGCCGACAATGGGGATATCCACCATGACATTTTTGCCGATCTCCGCCGGGTCGATGTCGATATGGATAATCTGCGCATTGGCAGCAAAGGTTTCAATTTTACCCGTAACGCGATCATCAAAGCGAACCCCGATGGCAATGAGCAGATCGGCATCATGTACTGCGTTATTGGCTGCATAGGTACCGTGCATGCCCAGCATGCCCAAAAATAGCTCCTCGTCGTAGGGAATGCCCCCCAAGCCCATCAGCGTCGTCGCCACGGGGATGGAGGCTTTTTGTGCAAGTTCCAGCAGCTCCTCATGGGCACCGGAGCTAATAACGCCCCCGCCGGCATAAAGAACGGGTTGGCGGGCTTTCTTTATGGCAGCCGCAGCACGTAAAACCTGGCCGGGGTGTCCTTCATAGATGGGTTTATAAGAGGCAATCTCCACCTCCTGCGGGTAGTCGAAATTCCCCTCCTGCGTCTGTAGATCTTTGGGTAGATCGAGGAGCACCGGTCCTTTTCTTCCGGTACCGGCCAGATGAAAAGCCTTTTTTAGGGCCCGGGGAAGCTCAGCGATATCCTTAACGAGATAATTGTGCTTAGTAATGGGCAAAGTGATACCGGTAATATCAGCTTCTTGGAAGGCATCAGTACCAATAAACGGCGTGGCTACCTGTCCAGTGATAGCAACCAAGGGGATCGAATCCATATAAGCTGTGGCCAGGCCGGTAACCAGGTTGGTGGCACCAGGGCCAGAGGTGGCAAAAACTACGCCGGTCCTGCCGGTCACCCGGGCATAACCGTCAGCAGCATGGATCGCGCCCTGCTCGTGACGGGATAAAATATGCTTTAATCCTTTTTTATAAAGCTCATCATACAGGGTTAAAACGGCGCCACCCGGAAAACCAAAGATAACATCTACGTTCTCTGCTTCCAGACAGGCCAAAACCATCTGAGCACCTGTTAATTTCATTCTTTTCCCCCCTCCTTTGCCGGCAATTCCAGAATAGCTCCTTCCCTGGCAGAAGAAACTTGGGCGGCATAACGCTGAAGATAGCCCCTGCGGATTTTAGAAACGGGGAGAATTAGAGCCGCCCGGCGTTTATTCCATTCTGCTTCAGAGATGAGTAGCTCCAGGCGTTTGCCCTGGATATCTATTTTGATCTGATCACCCTCCTGAACCAGAGCTATGGGGCCTTTTTCGGCTGCCTCCGGCGAAATATGCCCGATCGAAGCCCCCCTTGTAGCACCGGAAAAACGTCCGTCGGTGAGCAGGGCCACTTCCTTGTCCAACCCCATACCGGCAACGGCTGCCGTGGGCGCAAGCATCTCCCGCATGCCCGGACCGCCCTTGGGGCCCTCGAAGCGAATCACGACAACATCGCCCGGGGATATTCCCCCGGCCAAGATTGCTTCTACTGCAGCCTCCTCGGCATCAAAGACCCTCGCCCTGAGGGTGCGTTGCTGCATCTCCGGTGCAACGGCGCCCTGTTTGACAACGGCGCCGCCAGGGGCCAGGTTACCAAAAAGGATGGCCAGACCGCCTTCCCGGGAATAGGGTTCCTCCAGCGAACGGATTATTTTACCATCGGGGCCCGGCGCTGCCTGGCAGTTTGTGCCGATCGTTGCACCGGTAACGGTAAGTTGCTCCGCAGCCACATGCTCTTTTTTACACAACTCTTTTAAGACGGCCTGGATACCGCCCGCCCGGTCGAGATCTTCTATGTGATAGACCCCGCCGGGGCTCAGGGAACAAAGCTGGGGGGTGCGCTCGCTAATGTCATTGAGCTCCGCCAGGTCCCAGCTAATACCAAGTTCATGGGCAATCGCCGGCAGGTGCAGCACTGTATTCGTGGAACAACCAAGGGCCATATCCAAAGCCAGGGCATTGCGGAAAGCAATTGCCGTCATGATTTGGGAGGGCCGCAAATCTTTTTCCCAAAGCTTGAGAACCTGCATCCCTGCCTCTTTGGCCAGGCGCAACCGCCGGGACATAACAGCAGGTACCGTGCCGTTGCCGGGCAGGGCCATTCCCAAAGCCTCGGTGATACAATTCATAGAATTTGCCGTAAACATGCCGGCACAGGAACCGCATCCCGGGCAAGCTACCAGCTCAAGAGCTGCCAGCTCTTCACTAGAAAGACGCCCCGCTTTTACCGCACCTACTGCTTCAAAGACGCTGCTCAGATCTACGCTGCGCGCCTGGAACTCACCGGCCAACATCGGACCACCGCTGATCAAAATGGCAGGCAGATCGAGGCGTGCCGCAGCCATGAGCATCCCGGGAATGATCTTGTCACAATTAGGGATAAAGACCAGCGCGTCAAAGCAGTGCGCTTCGACCATCGCTTCGATGGAATCGGCAATCAACTCGCGGCTAGCCAGCGAATATTTCATGCCCGGATGCCCCATGGCAATACCGTCACAGATCCCTATCGTAGAAAATTCCACCGCAACGCCGCCGGCAGCATAAACCCCGTTTTTTACCGCCTGCGCAATTTTATCCAGGTGTACATGACCCGGCACTATTTCATTGGCAGAATTGACAACGCCGATCAACGGCTTATCTAATTCTGCCGGATGATAGCCCATGGCATAAAAAAGGGAGCGATGGGGAGCCTTTTCCAGGCCTTTTTTAACCTTATCGCTGCGCATTATCTTCTCTTCCTTTCTTTCTTCGTTTACTTTTGTTTTTTCGCCGAAGGATACACGGGAGTCCCTTGTTGACGGGCATACTGTTGAAACTTCTGCATCAACATTTTTGTCAGGGGCCCCGGTAACCCGTTGCCAATCAGACGTTGATCTATGGAGATAACTGGAATTAATTCTGCCGCCGTTCCTGTTAAAAAACATTCGCGGGCAATATAAAGATCGTGACGGGTAAAGGGCTGTTCGCGAATAACCAGTCCCTCTTCCCTGGCCAGCTCTAGAACTACATTGCGGGTAATTCCTTCCAATATTCCCAGGTAAGAAGGAGGAGTCAAGAGCTCGTCTTTTTTGTTAACGATAAAAATGTTGGAACCTGAACCCTCCACGACATAACCCTGTGTATTCAGAACCACGGCCTCCATCGCCCCGGCCTGGCTCGCTTCCATCTTCACTAAAATATTGTTGAGGTAATTAAGCGATTTAATGCGGGGCTCCTGGGTATTGGCACTGCGCTGACGTGTAGTCGCCGTGATAATAGACAGGCCCTGTTCGTAATATTCCGGAGGGAAAAGTGATATTTTATCAGCAATAATAACCACTGTGGACCGTGGACACTTTTGCGGATCCAGCCCTAAATCACCGCGGCCACGGGAAACTACAGTCCGGATATAGGCATCGTGCAGATCGTTTTTGCGCATTGTTTCTAAGGTAACCTCTGCCATTTCCTCTTCGGGCAGGGGAATCTGTAGCATAAGATGATGAGCGGATTCATAAAGACGCGCGATATGTTCTTCTAACTTAAATATACGACCGTCATAAGCCCTGATACCTTCAAAAACACCGTCACCGTAGAGAAAACCATGGTCGAAAACAGATATCGTTGCCTGTTCCCGGGGTAAAAATTGACCATCAATATAAACCAGCATGCTCATTGCGTCCAGCTACGGCAAAACGGCCAGCCGGACTTTCGCCTCCCTCTTTTCTTTTTTCTCCTGCCTGGCTCCTAAAAAACACGGCCCCACATATAAAAAACCCCTTCATCCTCAGACAAGGGACGAAGGAGCTTGCTCCGCGGTACCACCCTTGTTGCCCTCGAATACATAGCACAAATTCAAGAATTCAAGGGCCACCTTCACTCCAACCCGGCTTTAACGGCTAGCACCGTCCCCCCTTACACAGCAACCTGCATTGCCTTCGGGGAGGCTGCTTCGGGGTGACCGGGAAAACAGCTTCCCCGCCAACTTTCACCATCCGCTGGCTCTCTGTAGAAGAAGGTCGTTTCCTTATATCCCCGGCATTGCATTTGAAAAATTATTAGTTTTAATTATATGATTCTACTGCAAATAGAGCTTATGCAGAAGAATGTAATTTTTGCGATGGAATCATTATATATGCAGTCTTTTTATTTGTCAACCATTTTTGCGCCAAAAAGCACTTTAAAGGCAAGCCTTTAAGATTTTGTGCATATTCCTGCCCAATCCTGCCTAGAGCTGCGTTAAATAGCTTAAAGGCAGCATAGCGTGATCCTAAGCACAGGGGTAAGCAAAATAGTTTTGTTCACCGTTATCTTCACAATGCAACAAGCTTTCATCAATGGTATAAAGCTTATCCAACCGCAAAGTAGCATTATTATTTTTATAGGGATTAGCCGCCGAGCCTCCCGCCGTTGCCTGCCGGGAAGAGCTCCGTTCGGCTTTTTGCTTTAAAAAGGCCAGGGCTACTTGCGGAAAGAGAATATAGGAGAGCAGATCTTCTTCACTGTGTAAAATACCTTTCATCTCTGCCCTGGTTTTTTCCAGTTGGGGCTCCAGTAGATCTGCCGGCCTTCCCCGGAAAGGTTTTTCTTGCGGAAGAATTTTTTTAAGCAGATCCGGATCTATTTCACCGGGCGGCTTGCCATAAAGTCCTTTTAAATAATTTTTGACTTCATTGAGCACAACCTTATAGCGTTCCCCGGTGATTACGTTCATCACCGCCTGTGTTCCCACAATCTGGCTAGAAGGTGTAACCAGCGGGGGATAACCCAGCTCCGCTCGGACGCGGGGGACCTCCAGCAAAACTTCATCTAACCGGTGCAGCGCATTCTGCGCCGCTAACTGCGAAGTGAGATTGGAGAGCATCCCACCGGGAATCTGATAACTAAGCACAGCCGTATCCACACCCATAATTAGATCTGCCGGAATATCATAGTCCACACGAATTTTTTTAAAAAATGCGCCGATGCGGGCAATTCGTTCCAGATCCAGCCCCGTATCATAAGGCGTGCCCCGGAATGCGGCTACTATACTGTCGGTCGCCGGTTGGGACGGGCCGAGAGAGAGAGAAGAAATGGCCGTATCCACAACATCACAACCAGCTTCGATGCCTTTAAGATAGGACATACAAGCCATCCCACTGGTAAAATGGCAATGTAGTTGCACGGGGATCGTCAATTTTTTCTTAAACTTGGTCACCAGATCAAAGGCATCGTAAGGAGCCAGCAAACCGGCCATATCTTTGATGCAGATCGAATCGGCGCCTTTCTTTTCCAACTCCACCGCCAACTCTACAAAGTGATCGTTGTTGTGCAGGGGGCTGATCGTATAGCTGATCGTAGCCTGCACATGGGCTTGCGCTTTTTTCGCCGCCCGCATGGCCGTTTCCATATTGCGCAGATCGTTGAGAGCATCAAAGATGCGGATGACATCGATGCCATTTTTGACTGCACATTGGACAAAAGCTTCCACTACATCATCGGCATAATGCCGGTAGCCGACCAGGTTTTGACCACGCAGCAGCATCTGTAATTTGGACTGGGGCAGATGTTCTCGCAACAAACGCAATCTTTCCCAGGGATCCTCCTGCAGGAAACGCAAACAAGAATCAAAGGTCGCCCCTCCCCAGATCTCCAGGGAATGGTAGCCCACTTGGTCAATTTCCATGGCAATGGGCAGCATATCTTCCAAGCGCAGGCGCGTCGCCATCAGCGATTGGTGCGCATCCCGCAGCGTCGTATCCGTAATACCAACTTTTCTATTTATTATTTCTCCCATCATTCTTACCCCTTCTCTTTTTCTACCGTTATCTGTTCTTGCCCTCCCGCTAACAGCTAGCGCCCGGCATACTGCGCGGCACACTGCCCGGCAACTTTGGCTGTAAATAATGTTTCACTTAAGGCCATCCCGGGCAGCAGGGTCTCCCCGTGCAGCCCGCCGATAATCTCACCGGCAGCATAAAGGCCTGCGACCACTGCTCCCTCTTTTTTTACTTCCCCGCCAGGTGTTATAGAAAGCCCGCCCAGCGTATAGGTAACGCCGGCTTGCAAGGCAGCCACATAATAAGGAGGCGCCGGCGGTAATTGCCAACCGGCAGAGCCGGACCAATCACCCGGCATCCCCAATTTTACCAGATCCCCCCACGTTTCATACTCTTTAAAAAACGGACTAGAGGCGCTGGTACTAGCACTGGCCGCGGGGATCATAACCCTGGCACTGCCCGCCGGGGATTGAAGAACAAAATGCACTATTTGGGCAAAGGAAGCCTCCCTGCCCCGCCGGTACTCTCCCCTGCTATTAAAAAAATGTGCTTCCGGCCAAAGCTCCTCCGGCAAAAAAGTGACCGTCTCCAACACGGGAGAGAGCAGAACCAGCTTTATCTCTAAAAAACTCATCTGCACGAGATCCAGAGCCTGTTCTTCGGCCCAACGCAACCCTGCGCCCGTTTGGGAAGGACGCAAATTGAGCAGATTGCCCCGCGGTAAATAATCGGAACGGGGATGGAAAGCACCGCTATAGCCTCCATCGGCCAGGACTACGGCCTGCACATAAAAGGTAGCGGTTTCCCCGGACGGTTTCTCCAAAATAAGTGCCTCCACCCGGCCAGCAGAGGTCAGTAGGCAGTCTTTTACTTTTTCCTCCCTGATGCTTACCCCGGCCTTCTCTACGTTGGCTAAAAGTTGCGTCTTCAAGAGCGTTCCTCCTCCTTGCTGGGAACAAGAATGCAGGTAAGGCTGCTCCTCTGGTTGGGGAAGAAGGGAAAAGGACAACCCGCCGCGCTCCTCCGCCCGGCGATACAAATCCGGCGCGTCGCTGCAGAAGGAGGACAACAAAAGAGGATCGTTTATTCCGCCCCCGTATTCCTCTAGATATGCACAGAACATTTCCGGGGTGAGCCCCAGGCCCAATTCCTGCTGGGAAGGCGTCAAAACAGCAGCCAGGCCTGCTTCCACCAACCATTCGCTATCTTCACCCCAAGGTTGCCCGTTCGGGAAAAGAAAAACCTGCGCACCGTTTTCAGCGGCTTCCAGGGCCGTTAGCAAAGCGGCCGTTGTCCCACCGATTACTGCCAGGTCGCCTCCTTCGGGTATTGCGGGAATTTCGAAGTTTTCCCCCGTGACACCTTCCCCTTGCAGGAACAACTGCACAGCTAAGACCAAAAGAACCAGGATAAACAAAAGGAGCACGGTGGCCAAAGAATTTTCTCTTTTTTGGACCAGCCCCCCCTTTCCGCTCCACGCTAAATAAATCAATTGCAATTCTCTGCACGGAAGTTTATTCTTCAGCTACTGCTGCAATTTTGACCACTTTATCGCCGCGTTGCAGGCGAATCAAGGTCACACCACGGGCATAGCGCCCCTGGAAGGGAACCTGGGATATCTTGGCCCGCATAATCAAACCCCGGGCGGTAATCGCCATGATCTCCTCTTTCTTTTGCGGGGCCAGGAAGCTCACCAGCAAGCCTTCCCGCTCTTTATATTTGAACGCCAAAAGACCCTTGCCCCCGCGATTTTGCGGGCGAAACTTATCTAATTTCGTTCTTTTGGCATAGCCCTTTTCTGTAACAAAAAGCAGGCCGCTCTTTTCTTCCGTCGAAAGAAGGTTCATGCCAATGACCAGATCGTCCGGAGAAAGCGCAATACCCTTAACTCCCCGCGCCGTTCGCCCCAGGAGGCGCAGTGTTGCAGCAGGAAAGCGGATCAGCAGCCCGCGCGCTGTTGCCAGCAAAACAGCGGGGTCTTCGGCCGGTAGCCCAAAAGTTCTTTCATTCTCCAAGCCAGGCTCATCATTTCTTAACTGGCGGACAGCAATCAACTCATCCCCGGCCTGCAGGTTAATGGCAATGAGGCCAAAACGACGTGCCGTAGCATAGTTGCGCAAGCTGGCCCTCTTGACAATTCCCTTTTGGGTCGCCATGATAATGTGATCTTCCGATCCGTATTCTTTTAAAGGAAACACAGCAGTAATATATTCCCCTTTTTCCAGGGGCAATAAATTGACGATTGCCGTTCCCCGGGCCTGGCGCCCGGCTTCAGGTATATTATAAACTTGCAAAGGATAGACCTTCCCCCGGTTGCAGAAAAAAAGAAGTTTATCCCTGGTGGAAGAAACAAAGAGGTTTTCGATCAAATCGGTATCCCGGATGGAATGCCCCTTAATGCCCACCCCTCCCCGCCCCTGACTGCGGTAGGTGTTCAGGGGCAAGCGTTTGATATAACCGTCGCGCGTCAAGGTAATTACTACTTCTTCTTCGACGATAAGATCTTCCAGATCAATATCCCCCTCGTCGGCAATAATCTTGGTGCGGCGCTCATCCCCATATTTCTTTTTTATCTCCATTAACTCGCTTTCGATCACCTGCAAGATCAGGCCCCCATCGGCCAAAAGGGTCTCCAGGCGGGCTATCTCCTCCATTAGGGAACGGTATTCTTCCTCCAGTTTATGCCTTTCTAAAGCGGTGAGCCGCTGCAAGCGCATTTCTAAAATAGCCCGGGCCTGTTTTTCGCTCAACCCAAATTCCCCGCTCAAACCTGCACGTGCCTCTTCGGCATCCGCTGAACCCCGGATCAGGGCAATCACCCGGTCGAGGTTATTTAAGGCAATGCGCAAACCTTCAACTAAATGGGCCCTATTACGTGCCTGGCGCAATAAAAACTGGGCACGACGGGTCACAATTTCTTTTTGATGCTCCAAATACGCCGCTAAAATATCTTTAAGAGGCAGCACGCGAGGAACATCATCTACCAGCGCTAACATAATAATACCAAAACTCTGCTGTAAAGGTGTAAACTTATATAACTGGTTGAGTATCACCTGGGGGCTGAAACCTTTTTTTATCTCCAAAACGATACGCACACCCGTGCGGTCGGATTCATCCCTCAGCTCCGTGATGCCGGCAATCTTTTTTTCTCTGACTAATATGGCAATCCTTTCAATTAATCGTGCCTTATTCTGCAAATACGGTATTTCAGTGATGATCAACCTTTCTTTATCGTCTTTTCTTTTTTCGATTTTAGCCTGGCCGCGGATACGAATTTTACCCCGGCCGGTGGAGTAAGCCTCCTCAATTCCTTTGAAACCCAGGATAACGCCTCCCGTGGGAAAATCGGGGCCTTGCAGGTAAGTCATCAGCTCGCGGGAAGAGGCTGCCGGTTTTTTAATTAATAAGATCAGGGCATCGATCGTTTCCCGGAGATTGTGTGGCGGGATATTAGTGGCCATACCCACAGCTATGCCGGCAGAACCGTTAACGAGCAGGTTGGGAAAACGTGACGGCAATACTACGGGTTCCTCCAATGTTTCATCAAAATTAAGTCTAAAATCCACCGTTTCCTTTTCTAAATCGCGCAACATCTCCAGTGCCAGTGGGGTTAGCCGGGCCTCTGTGTAACGCATGGCCGCCGGGGAATCGCCGTCCATGGAACCAAAATTCCCCTGGCCATCCACTAAAGGATAGCGAATGGAAAAATCCTGCGCCATGCGCACCATGGCATCATAAACAGCCTGGTCCCCGTGGGGATGGTATTTGCCTAGTACCTCCCCAACCAACCTGGCAGATTTTTTATGCGGTTTATCCGGGTTCATTCCCAATTCACGCATGGCATAAAGTATGCGCCTGTGCACAGGTTTTAAACCGTCCCGAACATCCGGGAGGGCCCGGCTGACGATCACGCTCATGGCATAATCTAAAAAAGAATTTTTTACTTCTTCATGTATAGGAATAGAAAGCAGTTTTTTTTGTTCCGACATTGATAGTATTAGGGCCTCCTCGAAAAATTCTTGCCGTTGACAGCTCAAAAATGATATAAAAAAAACAATACCAGCCTTACCAACTTTTTTTTCCTATAATACTTAAAGATACCCTAGACTTATTTTATCATACTTTGGTCTTTGTTTACACTTTATGGTGAAAAATTTTAACTGGCCGCCGGCCCCCTGCACAAAGATACTTTTTGCCACCCAGAACGGCAGTGCCTACCCTCAGATGCTGCACTTTAAATCGTAGCACCGTAATCTCGCTTCCAAAATTAGCAGGCACCACTAAATATCCAGGTTACGAACCTCGCGGGCGTGGGTCTCTATAAAATCCCGCCGCGGTTCCACTTTTTCTCCCATGAGTATAGTAAAAATTTCATTAGCCAACAGCGTATCCTGTAAATCGACTTGCAGCAGCGCCCTGCTTTGTGGATTAAGTGTTGTTTCCCAAAGCTGTTCGGGGTTCATTTCACCGAGGCCTTTATAACGCTGTACACTTGTTCCCTGGCGCCCTATTTCAGACATCAGCGGCTCTACTTCTTCTTCTTTAAAGAGATAATAATTCTTTTTACCCTTTGTTATTTTAAAAAGAGGAGGTTGAGCAATGTAAATATTACCCTGTTCAATTAAAGGTTCCATATAGCGAAAGAAAAATGTTAACAGTAAAGTACGGATATGAGACCCGTCAACATCGGCATCCGTCATGATGATAACTTTGTGGTAACGCAATTTATGAAGATCGATTTCATCGCCGATCCCCACACCGAGGGCCGTAACCAGCGCCCTTATCTCTTCATTACCCAGTATTTTATCCATGCGGGCCTTTTCCACATTTATTATTTTACCTCTCAATGGTAAGATGGCTTGGAAATGCCGATCACGGCCCTGTTTAGCAGATCCCCCTGCCGAGTCCCCTTCCACAATAAAAAGTTCGCTCTCCAGGGGATCACGTGAAGCACAATCTGCTAATTTGCCCGGTAAATTGCTGATCTCCAGCGCATTTTTACGACGGGTAAGCTCTCTGGCTTTGCGCGCCGCATCCCTGGCCCGGGCTGCTTGAAGGGTTTTATCACCAATCTTTCTGGCAATAGCGGGGTTTTGTTCCAAAAAAGCTCCCAATTCATCTTGCAAGGCGCTCTCTACGATGCTCCTTACCTCTGAATTCCCCAGGCGCGTTTTCGTTTGACCCTCAAATTGAGGATTAAGCAGCTTTACGCTGATAATCCCCGTCAAACCCTCGCGGATATCTTCGCCCTGAAAATTATCCTGGTTTTCTTTAAGAACCCCCAACCTGCGTGCATGATCATTAATTAACCTGGTGAGGGCACTCTTAAAAGCTGCTTCATGCGTCCCGCCTTCCTGTGTCCTAATATTATTAGCAAAAGAGTAAATGGTTTCACTATAGCCGGTATTATACTGTAAAGCCGCTTCGACACGGCAATTATCTATTTTTTTCTCAAAGTGAAGCGGTTTTTTAGGAAAGACTTCCTTATTTTTATTTAAATAAGTAACAAAAGAGCTAATACCACCGTCGTATTTAAAAATTTCCTTCCTTTTTTCTTCCAGGCGGCGATCCTCAATACTGATCTGTACACCTTTGTTCAGAAAAGCCAATTCACGCAATCTTTGTGCTAAAATTTGGAAATCAAAATCCACATTTTCAAATATTTCTGTATCAGGATAAAAAGTAATGGTTGTTCCTGTGCGGTTAGTTTTTCCTTTATGCAGCAATTTTGTCTTTGGGCTGCCTTTTTCATAGCGCTGGACGAAGATCTCCCCATCCCTTTTCACTTCTACTTCTAACCAGGCAGAAAGAGCATTGACTACAGCTACACCCACGCCATGCAGCCCGCCGGCTACTTTATAGCTTTCACCACTAAATTTGCCGCCAGCGTGGAGCATAGTCAAAACCACTTCCAACGCAGATCTTTTCTGTTGGGGATGATCTTTGACGGGAATGCCGCGGCCATTATCTATGACGGAGACACTGCTATCTGCAGCAATAATCACTTGAATAGTATTACAATAACCGGCCATCGCCTCATCAATACTATTATCCACCACTTCAAAAACCAGGTGATGCAGCCCACGACTTTCTGTGGAACCGATATACATGCTGGGGCGCTTTCTCACTGCGGTGAGCCCTTCAAGAACCTGAATCTGACCTGCATCATAGACATCAGCTATCTTTTTATTCATTGCAGCGTTCGACCTCTAGTCTCTAATTATAGTAATACCCGGGTCTTACTAGTCCTTTTCTGCAAAGTTAAAGATGAAATAGGGGAGTAGAAAACCCTTTGATCAGTAATGATAAAAGAACTATTATTTTCTTTTTCCTGCTCCGTTATTTTTGTACCTAAGTTACTTTCCAAAAATTGTTTGTTAACTTGATTATTTTTTATTTCCAAATTAAATATACCGATAATGTCCTTGAGATATGCTACGCGCGAGTTACCAATGTGTAAAAACATCTCTTAATCCCCTTTTTTATGTTAATTATTGCTTATTACCTTTATTTATTGCCAAGAAACATCACTGTAAAGCAGTTGATAAAGACCCGGAAATTCCTCCAAAGCTGCAATGATATGTTCTCTTTGAATCAATGCCGGTTCTTTTTCATTAAAAAGCAAGATATAGTTTTGTGCAATTTCCTTAAGCTTATTCTTTTGTTCATCATCCCCAGATCTTATTTTTGTGAGGAGAGTAATTAAACACTTTCTAGAGCTAGCCATCAAGTTATTTTTATATATTTTAAATATCTGTTCGTCCAAAAGAGGATGTTCGCGACGAAGAAGATCATAAGTACACCAGGGGGTCAGCTTTAAAAAATTATTCAATACCGCTTGCCAGGCATTAAGATCCTGTTGACAATAAACACAAAGTTGCTCTTTTAATTTGAAAAAATATCTACAACAACGTTGGCATTGTTTTGCACCTTTTTTTTTATTATATATTTGTTGCTTATAAAAATTATTGTATAGTTTACGCATTGAAACTTGCAAATAATCTGGTGCCGCGCTAACGACTTCCTCTATCTTACTTGTTTCTTCTTTTTTAAGCTGTATTCCTTTTAATTGCTGAAAATTACCTCTCAAAAAATTTGTCTTTTGCGGCAAAATATTACTTTTACGAAGAGATTGAAGAGACGTCATATCTGCATTGATAAACTTTATATCTTGGATAATAATTTCATTAGCTTTAGAATTGAAATCTTGAATAATCTTGCTTTTTAAAAGAGTCAAGTGGTAAAGCCAGATACTATCGCTAACTTCAACGATTAATCTATCTCTTTCAATCTTTACTGGCTGCGTATAGCGGGCAATTTTTTCGCCGGCAACGAGCGGCCAAATATGAAGGTAAAGACGTTCTTTAAGTTTTTTCTTAAGTCCATTTTTCTCTAAAAAAAATTGAAGGGGTTGCACTAATTTTTCCATCAGTTGATTTTCTCCTCTTTAATTACCCGCCCTTGATCAATATATAAAAAGAAAGAAGAGGAGCTAAATTGCTGTAAAAAAGAATGTAAACCAGGATCTTTTTCTGTTATCGTTAAAAAAACTTGTCCAGCATCTTTAAAAAGAGAAAAACATTCTTGACGGCGCCGCAGATCTAATTCCGAAAATATATCATCTAACATAAATACTGGTTCTTCCCTTTGTTGTTGATAAAATTGCAACTGTGCTGCTTTCATGGCGATGATTGCACTGCGCTGCTGGCCATGCGACGCATAGCGCCTGGCTTCTCTGCCGTCCAACAAAAAAGATAGATCATCGCGGTGCGGCCCCAGCAAGGAAAAACCTCTATTTTTTTCTTCTTCAGCAACCCGTACTAGCTCATCATTAAAAACTGCCTCCAGTTGTTCTATTTTAGATAAAGAAACATTTTGGGGGCTAAAAGTATCATAAATTATTTTGAGCTGAGGACCTTCAGGGAAAAGAACACTGTAATTACGGCCAGACATTTCACTCCAGGTGGATACTACTAAAGCTCTTTTCTGTATAATACGGCTGCCAAAATAAACTAGCTGCTTATTCCACACTTTAAATAAGTCCATTTTATCCCTAAAAAAATGTATATCTTTTAAGGCTTTGTTTTTTTGTGAAAGAATACGGTTATAACGGCTTAAATATTCGCCATAGAGCGGACTAATCTGGCTGATTTCCCGGTCTAAAAAACGTCTTCTTTCAGCAGGCCCCCGGCGAATCAATTCGAGATCTTCAGGCACAAAACAAACGAGCGGACATTTCCCGGCAAGACCAAGGCTTTTACCAGCTTTACCGTTCACTTTCACTACCTTTCTTTTTTTTGCTGCTTCGTAGCCTACCTCCAATTGATAAAAACGCTGTTGCGTATGAATTATTCCCTGAAGGTAATAATATTGGTTTTTCCAACGCACAAGATCATTTTCCTGGAAATTTCTAAAAGATCGCCCAAAACAAAGGCTATAAATTGCTTCTAAGAGATTACTTTTACCCTGACCATTCTCTCCCTGAATAACATAAATGCCCGGCTGGAAATGCAACGACATACGGGCATAATTTCGAAAGTTGGTGAGATGAAGTTCTTTTATAAACAAGTTAGTTCCCTTCCTGGCCAGTTTAAAATAATCTATTTAATAATACTTTAAAGATCATATGATTTTTCTGGTTTTTTGATCGGCAGTACTAAATAACGGTAATTTTCCTGTTCTTCTTCATTATCACGTTTTTGTTGAAAGACACAGGCACCGAACGGGCCATTGAATTCAATTTCCACCTGTTCTGTTTCCCAAATACGCAGTACATCTAGAAGAAAACGGGAATTAAGCAGGATCTCTTCTAGATCGTCACCTTTTTTATCTTGTAAATCAACCCCCTCTTTCATTTTGCCTAAATCAGAACTGGAGCTAACCTGCAGCAACATATCTTGTATACTAAAAGAAATCATGCGATTTTCTCCTTGGGCTAGCAGGGAAGCCCTGTTCACTGTTTTCTCTAATAAATCTGTATCTAATTTTATTTTTGTTGTATAACCCTCTGGAAAAACTTGCACGAGATCCGGATATCGATCTTCTAAAAGTCTGCTGGAAAAAATAAATTCCTTATGAACAAAGATAATTTCATTTTCTTGAAAATAGCAGTCCACATTTGCCGCGGCATCTGTGAGCATTTTGGTCATTTCACCTAATGTTTTGCCCGGAATCAATAGACGGTAGGGTAAAGATAGATCTTTTTGTGGAAAAACCTTTTTAAAACAAGCTAAACGGTATGTATCGGAAGCCAAGCAAAGCAGGTGTCCCGCTTCAATCTCTAATAGTATCCCCTTAAAAGAAGGTTTGCTTTCATCTTGAGATGCCGCAAAATAAACCTTTTGCAGTATATTTCTTAGTTCGAGGGCCGGAAAGCTTATCTTTGTCCAGTTACGCCATAATTGTTCCTCTGTAGATAAAGGAAACTGTTCGGCATCGGCACCATAAAGAAAAAAATTTGCTGTTCCACTCTTGATTTCTGCACGAAAATCTTCAATGGGCATTTTTATTTCAATTTCTTCTGCGGGAGCTTGTCTAATAATATCAAAAAATTTTTCTGGTAAGATCACACTACCATCTTCATAAATAGCTGCTTCATAAATAGCTTTAAGACTCATTTCTAGGTTATTGCTAGTTAAGATTAAATTATTATCTTTTGCTTCTAGTTTAACACCTTTTAATAAAGGAATAGGCGTACGGTTAGGGATGATTTTTTCCAAAAAAGATATACTTTCTAGTAAAACTTCTTTTTTAAATACTAGGTGCATCTCCATCTCTCCTTAAAGATATTTCACAAGCTATGATTATCTATTATTTAATATAATTAATTAAAATATAATAAAAGAAGTAATAGGGGTTGTGAATATGTGTATAAGTGATTAAATTTACCTACCTATCAATATTTCGTATGTGGATAAGATGTGGATAAGGTGGAAAAGTTATAAACATAATACACAAAAAAATAATTTTAGATAAAAATACTGTGAATTAGGCACAGATTTATTAACTTATACACAAAACAAAACACAGGGTTGTCCACGACTAATAATTTAAAAGATTTTTAATTTCATTCAATTGACGCAAAAGCGTATTATTTTTGGTTAGATGTGAAGTTATCTTACGATGGGCATGAATAACAGTAGTATGATCCTTTCCGCCAAATTCTTCTCCTATTTTTGGCAGGGAAAGATCAGTTAATTCGCGGCAAAGATACATAGCAACCTGTCTCGGTAAGGTAATGTTTTGAGTTCTCCTTTGTGATTTAATATCTTTAACCGATATTTTGTAATAAGAAGCCGTAACAGCGATGATTTTTTCTGAGTTTAAATTTCTTTGTTGGGGACTAAGAAAGTCTTTCAGTGCTTCTTCTGATAGAGCTAAGTCGATCTTGCGATCCTCCAAAGAGGCAAAGGCAATAATGCGGATTAAAGCTCCTTCCAATTCTCTGATATTGTTTTTAATTTTTTGGGCGATAAATAAAAGGACATCATCGCTTAGTATGATTCTTTCTTGAGAACTTTTTTTACGGAGGATGGCAATTCTAGTTTCCAGATCGGGAGCCTGAATATCTGTTATTAAACCCCATTCAAAACGTGAACGTAGTCGATCTTCTAACGTAGGAATATCCCTGGGCGGGCGGTCACTAGAAACGACAATTTGTTTGTTATTTTCATGAAGGGCATTAAAAGTATGAAAAAATTCTTCTTGTGTCTGTTCTTTTCCTGCTAAAAACTGGATATCATCGATCAGGAGCACATCTACATTACGGTATTTATTACGAAATAATTCTGTTTTATTATCCCGTATAGCATTGATAAACTGATTTGTAAATTTTTCAGAAGAGAGATATTTTACTTTTTCACTTGTATTTTGAGAGACAACATAGTGGCCAACGGCATGCATCAGGTGGGTTTTACCTAGTCCCACTCCACCATAGATGAAAAGGGGATTATAAGCCCTGGAGGGTGCTTCTGCGACGGCCAGGGAAGCAGCATGTGCTAGACGGTTACCATTTCCAATTACAAAACTGCTAAAAGTATATTTTGGATTGAGCCATTTACAAGTTAAAGATAGAGCGTTATCCATATTATTTTCAGTTTTTTGCAGCGGTAAAGTAGCAGAAGAAAATCCACTATTCTTAGAAGAGATATTTTGAGGTGTAACAAAATGTATGTAATACCGGTTATCGCTAATTTTATCGAGGGCATTACTTAAAAATTTATTGTAGTGGTTTTTTAACCAGTCGCGGGTAAATTCATTTGGTACTTCTACAATAATTTTATCATTTTGTAAGTCAATCAGTTTGGTTGTTTTTAACCAGGTTTCAAAACTTGGTTTGCTTAATGTTTTTTCCATTTCAGCTAAAACTGAATACCAGATGGTAGGTAAACGGTTTTCCATAAATTGAACCTCCATCAAAAAATAATTATCCACAGTTATTTTAGGTTATCCACATTTGCTGTGGATAACCTAAAAGTGCGAATACCTGCAACATATATAATAACAGATGCCATCTTTCACAGCAATATCTAAAGTGAGGATTAAATAAAAGCTAAGTCGTGGAATATTTTCAATTTGTCAGAATTTTAAGGATAGAGCAGATTGTAAAGGAGCTTAATTATATAAAAAAAGTTTAAGGTTGAACACAGGGGAAAATAGTGGCAACTATTAATAAAAAATGTGTTGCGCAAGATGTTAATAACTACATAAAAATGCTGCTGCACTGTGTTGCATGTCTAGAATAGATGCGTTATAATGAGTTTCAGAGTTTGAAGGGGTAAATGTAACTCTAATTTACCTAAAAGAAAGGATTTTGCATGATGAAAAGAACATATCAACCGAAGGTAAGAAAGCGAAAAAGAGTGCATGGTTTTATGAAAAGAATGTCCACACCAGGAGGTAGAAGAATTTTACAAAGGAGAAGAAAAAAGAAAAAAAACAGGCTGTCAGCTTAGGATGATGGAAGAAAATACTAGTATTAAAAAAAAAGCTCAAGAACAAAAGATAGAAAGATTGAGTAAAAATTATCAGTTTCAGGATATTTACAGGAAGGGTAGATCGCGAGCTACGGCCAAAACGGTTCTTTACTTTAAAAGGAATAGGAAAACAATTAATCGCTTGGGTATCGTTGTTAGTAAAAAAGTGGGGAAAAGTGTTATACGTCACCGGCTAAAAAGAATTTATCGTGAAGCAATGCGTAGTTTACAGCAACATTTAAAAACTGGTTTTGATTTAGTGATTATTGCCAGAAAAGGTGCAGATCAGCTTTCGTATTGGGAAATACTTCATGATCTACAAAGTTTGTTGTTAAAAGGGAAACTGCTACGATCATAATTACCTAAAAACAAAGCGTTAAAAAATGTTAAAATTTTTGTACACAATATACTTTAGCTATTATATTAAGAATAAAGTAAATATAAGAAAACCTTGGTGTTGTATTTTGTAAGCTAAGAGGTTTGGTCAAAGTGTAGGAGGATGTTTTTTAATGAGGTATCTGTTGCTGGGGATCATCAATTTTTATATGAGGGCGATTTCTCCGTTGTTTCCTCCACATTGCCGTTTTTATCCATCATGTTCCCGCTATAGTTTTGAGGCTATCGCTAAATATGGAGTTATTAAAGGGGCTTTGCTCAGTATAAACAGAATATTACGTTGCCATCCTTTTAACGCAGGTGGCTACGATCCTTTACCTTAAAAAATACGGGATGGAAGGCTAAAAAGGAGGAATCGGCATGATACAGGCCCTTAGTGGGTATATAAATATAATATTAAGTTATTTATATAATATAGCAGGGGAAAGTTATGGTTTAGCTATTATTATGCTTACTATTCTCGTTAATATTATTATGTTTCCTTTGACTAAAAAACAGCTAGAATCTTCAAAAAAAATGCAAGATATTCAGCCGGAACTAAAAAAACTACAAGAAAAATACAAGAACGATAAGGAAGCTTATAACAGAGTTACAATGGAATATATGCGAGAGAATAAAGTAAATCCTTTAGGGGGTTGTCTACCTCTTTTAATTCAGTTTCCAATTATGATTGCCGTCTTTACTCTTCTGCGGGAACCGGCTCAAATTGCTGAGGCAATAGGAAAAACTTTTAATCCAAATTTTCTTTGGCTAGATTTAACCGAAAAAGATCCTTTTTATGTTATGCCTATTTTAGCTGCCGCTGCAACTTTTTTTCATCAGCGCATGGTTATTACAGATCCCCGTCAAAAGACAATGCTATATGTTTTCCCGGTGATGATTGCAGCCATTAGTATTAAATTTCCCGCGGGACTGGTTCTTTATTGGTTTACAAATTCGATATTTTCGATAGGTAATCAATTATTTATTTTTGGTAAAGGGGAAAAGGATAAAAACGAACCAAAGATGCAGGAGAAAAAGATGGCCCAAGTTAAACAATCTGTAATAAAAGAACCAGAAAAAGTTAAAGGCCTCAGTAAAATTGAAACAGGGAAAGATAAAAAAACGTTAAAGACGGACAAAAATGCCCCCAAAATTAAAAAAAAGGTGGCTAAAGGTAAGAAGAAAGGGGCCAAAAAGAAAAGATGAATACAATTGAGGTTAGCGCTAAGACAATTGAGGATGCGCTGGAAGAAGGTTTAAAAATATTAGGTGTAAAAAAAGAAAATGTTCAAATAGAGATTTTGAGCGAACCGGCGCAAGGACTGTTAAAATTTATCAGCTCTAAACAGGCCAAATTAAGGTTGACCGTACTCAAAGAGGTTGATGAATACATTCAGGAGTTTCTGGAAAATATAGTTAATATTATGGGAGTAGAGGGAACGATTAAGATTACTTCTGAAGAAAATGATGAAGAAAACCTGCATTATGAAATTACAGGAGAAAATTTAGGTATTTTAATTGGTAAACGGGGCAACACCTTAAATGCCATCCAATACCTGGCTAATGTTGTCTTATATAGACAATTTGCAGCACAAAAACAAAGGATTATTCTCGACATAGAAAATTACCGCTATAAGCGAAAAAAAACATTAGAAAATTTGGCTAGAAATTTAGCCTTAAAAGCTTTAAGGACTAGAAAAGAAGTAGCCCTAGAGCCAATGAATCCGCAGGAAAGGAGAATTATTCATTTGGCTTTGAAAAATAATCGGGATGTAGTTACCTCTAGTCAGGGGGAAGAACCTTACCGTAAAATTGTTATTTCACCACGCTAAAAAATATTTCCAGGGAAATGAAACAGTAGTGGTAAAAAGAGGGAGTTCTAATGAACTCCTTATTTTTTAAGAGTGTGAGATAAAGAATATGAATAAAGGTCTGTGCAGGTGAAAGAGCAGATGAATGACCCCGAAGAAACAATTGCAGCTATTTCCACACCCCCCGGTGAAGGGGGCATTGGTATTGTACGCCTTAGCGGTAAAGATGCTTTAAATATTTCCTTAAAAATATTTGTTCGTAAAGACAAACGTAAAGAAACATCTAATAAAAGCTTTTTCCTAAGAGCGCGAAAGCTTTATTACGGCTATGTTCTAGACGGGCAGGGGAATGAAATCGATGAAGTACTCTTGAGTTTTATGCCCGGCCCCCATTCATATACTTGTGAAGATGTTGTAGAGATCAACGCGCATGGAGGTGCTGTTGTTTTAAAAAATATATTGAGGACTGTGCTAGATAAAGGTGCCCGCTTAGCTGAACCGGGGGAATTTACGAAAAGAGCCTATCTGAACGGAAGGTTAGATTTGGTGCAGGCTGAAAGCGTTTTAACTTTGATTAAAGCCAAGACAGATAAAGCTTTGCATGGTGCGCTATTAGGACTCAAAGGGTCACTTTCAGATGAAATTAAAGCGCTGCGCGCTGAACTAATTTCCCTTCTGGGGCAGATTGAAGTGGAGGTAGACTTTGCCTACGATGATCCTGATCTAGAAAGAGAGCTGGAAGGGGCCAGGGATAGTGCTTTAAAAATAGAAAATATGTTATCAAATATTAACTTGCTGCTGCAAAAAAGATTTCAGGGAAAAATATTGCAAGAGGGAGTTAAAACAGTGATCGCTGGCCGTCCCAATGTTGGTAAGTCTTCCCTGTATAATTATTTTCTAAGGGAGGAACGCGCTATTGTCACAGATATACCAGGGACAACGCGTGATCTATTAATGGAATATATAAATGTTCAAGGTGTTCCTTTAAAAATAATTGATACGGCAGGTTTACATCTCAACGGGGGCGAAGTAGAAAAAATAGGCATGGAATTATCTAGAAGGGTCCTGGCGGAAGCAGATCTGATTTTATTGATATTAGATGCATCAAGGGGGATCTCAACGGATGATCGCTGGATTTATCATAATATTGAACAAGAGGGCAGTCCGGGGGCGAATCTGATTATTATTCTTAATAAAATAGATTTAAAGCAGAGGATATCGCCGCAAGAGGTAAAGGAGGCGTTTCCAGGAAGGTTGGTGCTCGAAACATCACTAGAAAACGGGGCCGGGCTTAGTAAGTTGGAGGAAGCTATTGGTGAGATGGTATATTCAGGAATGATCGTTGCTGAAGAGAGTGCCTTTATTATGGAAGCCAGACAAGAAGAACTGCTAAAAAAAGCTAAGGTAAATTTAGAGGAAGCAAGGGAAGCTTTTAATAGTAATATTCCATTAGATTTGATCGGCATTGATTTGCGACGGGCAAAAAAGCATTTAGAGGAGCTGCTCGGGCAAGAGGTCGGTGAGGATGTGCTAGAAAATGTTTTTCAAAAGTTTTGTATCGGTAAATAATAAAAATGTTTCCACTGCAAAAATTACATTCTGATGCATAAAACGGAATTTGCTTACAAATAAATATAGGAAAAAAAGAAAGAGCTGCTTTAGTCTTGAACAGTCCTATCCTTTATACGCGGGGTAGTTAAGAATAAAATAACAGGGTTAGATTAAATAAAATGGAGATTAAAGCAATTAAAGACGTGTTTGCAAAATATGGTATTGATTTAGACGATAATCAAGTAATTCTTTTCCAGCGCTACATAAAAATTTTGCAGCAAGAGAATAAAAAATACAACCTGACACGTATTATAGAGCAAGCGGCAATCATCGAAGAACATTTTTATGATTCTTTGTACGGGCTGGGGAGCGAGCCTTACGGGGAAAAATTATTAGATTTAGGAAGTGGCGCAGGTTTCCCCGGGATACCTATAAAAATATTATTGCCGTGGATAAAACTGTTTTTAGTGGAGGCGGCAGGGAAAAAAGTTTTATTTTTAAAAAAAGTTGTGCGGGATTTAAAACTGCAAGAGGTTACTTTATGGCAGCAAAGGGCTGAATATTTAGCGCGGGGAGAGATGAGGGAAAAATTTCCCTGGGTTGTGGCGCGCGCTGTAGCACCGCTGGCTGTTATTTTGGAATTAGCCTTGCCCCTTGTAGGGGTGGGGGGTGAATTTTGGTCCTGGCAGGGGCCAAAGGGTTTACAAGATTTAGGCCGGGCCAGGGATATATTACTGCGTTGTGGCGGCAAACTTGTGGACGTTAAGTCTTACAGGTTGCCGGATTGTGGAAAAGATAGGATGATCTTCATCATTAAAAAAGTGAATAAAGCAGAAGAAAAATTCCCCCGCAGAGACGGCATACCACAAAAAAGGCCCTGGTATAATAAAATATCTGAGCAAGGGGCAGGAAAAATAATCACTATGTCGAATAATTACAACAAATACAAAAATTAGCACAAAGATGGCCTATTCATAAATTAAGAAAGAAATATTGCGCTACAAAAGGCTACTAGAATCAAATGTATACCGGGGTGATGAAATGTGGTCAGAAAAAAGTAAAAAGATACCTTTAGAACGTAATAGTAAAGTGAGGGAAGATGTGCGTAATGTAAAAACGGAACTTATAACGAATAATCCTTATCAACCAAGAATAAACATTGAAGATGAAAAGATAAAAGAGCTGGCGCAGTCGATTAAAACATATGGTTTGCTGCAACCAATACTCCTTACAACAGAGCAGAACGGTTATCGTATCGTTGCCGGTGAAAGACGTTTCCTGGCATGTAAACTGCTTAATTGGTCGGAAATACCTGCGATTGTGAGGGATTATAGCGGTAGTTCATTGGCAGCAGTAGCCCTGATCGAAAATTTGCAAAGAGAAAATTTAAATTATATGGAAGAGGCAAAAGGATACAAGCGGCTAATGGAAGAATTCGATCTAACGCAAGAGGTCCTGGCACAAAGATTAGGTAAAAGTCAATCTACGATTGCTAATAAAATGAGGTTATTGAAGCTGCCTGCAAAAATTAATGAAATATTGCTTGCGGGAAAACTCACCGAACGTCATGCACGTGCACTATTAAAGCTTGACTCAGTGGAAAAACAGATGGAAGTAGTAAATATTATACTAGAAATGGATTTAACTGTTAAGGAAACCGAAGAAATAATTAAAAAATTTAAACAAAACGAAAAAAAGAGGGGCGGCCTCAAGAGGCAAAGAAAGGTAGTTATTAAAGATCTAAGGATATTTTTAAACACGATCAGACAAGCATTAGGTATAATTCGAAATGCCGGTTTAAAGCCTATCGTGGAGGAGATAGAACATGAAAATTTTTGGGAAATAAGAATTCGCATGCCTAAAGATCAAATATAAAGGCCATTATAAAAGAAGAAGATTATAAAAAGATAACGCTGCTGTTTCGAATAAGCAGCTTTTTGTTTTTAAGGGAATAGAATAACCCGGCAATGTTAATTTGTAGAAGGAACTATTTTAACGTTTAACGAATATAGAAGGTGTCTCAAAATATTCCAATCGGGATAATAATGGGGTGGAGAGGTGCAAGGAATTATAGCAGTTGCCAACCAAAAGGGTGGGGTAGGAAAAACAACTACAGCCGTTAACTTGGCCGCCTGTTTAGCCGAATTGGGTAACAAAGTGTTGTTGTTAGATATTGATCCTCAAGGAAATGCTACTAGCGGGATTGGCTTGGACAAAGAAAAGGTTAAAACATGTATATATGATGCTTTAATTAATGAAATACCGTTAGAAAAAGTAATCTATTCTACAAAACAGGATAACCTTTTTGTTATTCCGGCTACTATACAATTAGCCGGGGCTGAAATCGAATTAGTCCCGACAATTTCGCGTGAAATGAGATTGCGCCGGATGCTCAGGCCCCTAAAAGATAAATTTCAATATATTATTATTGATTGCCCACCTTCTTTGGGGTTGCTTACCTTAAATGCATTGACTGCAGCCGATACGGTACTAGTTCCGATTCAATGTGAGTATTATGCGCTGGAAGGATTAGGCCAACTAGTAAAAACGATTAATCTGGTTAAAAAGCATCTTAACAGTAAGCTAAAAATTGGTGGTGTTCTTCTGACAATGTATGACAGCCGGACTAATTTAGCTGCTCAGGTTGCGGAAGAAGTAAGAAATTATTTTGGAGCAATTGTCTTTGATGCTGTTATACCCAGGAACGTCAGGCTGAGTGAAGCCCCCAGCCATGGTAAGCCAATTATTGAATATGATCCGCGCAGCAAAGGGGCGGAGGTCTATAAAATTATGGCAGAGGAGGTTGCTAGAAGATGAGTAAGCAAAAACTTGGATTGGGTAAAGGTCTGGGGGCACTAATACCTGAAATTAATGAAGAGAAGATCCCTGCTGAAAAAGGTGTGGTAGAGATTGCTTTAAATTTGGTAAAACCCAACCCGCACCAACCTAGAAAAAATTTTAATGAAGAAAAATTAAAGGAACTATCTGATACAATCAAAGAATATGGGGTGCTACAACCAGTAATATTACAAAAAAAAGAGGGATACTATTATCTGGTAACCGGGGAAAGAAGATATCGCGCTGCTTTAATGGCCGGTTTAGATAAAATACCGGCTATCCTTAAAGAATATAGCTCCCGGCAGTCGGTAGAAATCGCACTGGTTGAAAATTTGCAAAGGGAAAATTTGAATCCCATTGAAGAAGCAATATCTTATAAAAAATTATTGGAGGAATTTGAATACCTACAAGATGATTTAGCGCAAAAACTAGGGCGGAGTCGCTCGACGATCGCTAACACCGTTCGTTTGTTAGCCCTGGAAGATGAAGTGCAAAGCTATCTTGCGGATGGCTCTATTACGGCAGGGCAGGCCCGGCCCTTACTGGCTTTGAGCAACGGCGAGGAACAGAAGAGGATTGCCTTAAAAGTAATAGAAGAAAAGCTTAGCGCCAGGCAAGTAGAAAAACTGGTGAAGGGACAAATCAATAGACAGGAAAAAGAGGCATTACAGGGGGAAACTAGCGCTGAAAAGCAAGAATCGCAGCAACAGATCAAAGAATATGAAGAAAAAATGAGGGATATTTATGGTACTAAGGTTAAGATTAAAGCAGGAAGACGTAAAGGAAAGGTGGAAATATCTTTTTACGGTGAAGAAGATTTGGAAAGATTATTGACGTTGCTGCTTAAGTAAAAAGCGATAATGTTTCACGTGAAACAAAGGGGCTAGGAATACTGGGCAAGGCGCCATCTTTGTTTGCATTGTTTTAAGGGCCGGTTTTGTTCCAGGAACGTTTTGCCAGCCTCAGGGACATCACCTTAAGTGATAATTTATAAATGGCTCCACTATAAAAATTACATTCTGCTGCATAAAACGAAATTTGCCGGGGCGGTAGCTGTAAAAATCAGCCCATGAAGACGCCACAATTTTGTAGCAAAAATGGCCGGACGCCATTTTAGGGTCTTTTGAAGAGGATGTTCAATTGGCCCGGGCGAAAAATTGTCAGTCGAAGGGCTGCTGGTTTCAGCGAACGCCTGGCAAATAAAGTTTAGGCAGTAGAATCATAAATGTTTTGAGCTAGCCCTTACCACGAAATCCTCGCGATATTTCCTTATTTGTCACCATATAGACTGATGATTCCACATATTCGGCCTCCTTAAAGAAGCCATTCTGTCGCGCAGATGGCTTTATAAACGCCCAAACCAATAAATTTAGCCAGGGGAAAAACGATTCCAAGGCGTGTGTTTTGTAAAATTAGTGGCTCCATATAACCCCCTACGTTGACGATACCGGTAATGAAGAGATCGCCAATGGGAGGAATAGACTTTTTTACAGCCGCGCCAGGGTAGATGCTTCCTTTACCAATTTCAAGGCAACCCACCTTGCTTTTTTGACCCAAACAAGCATCAATAGCAAGAATGGCAGCGGTTTTATAATGGTTTGATAATAATTCGCGGGTATCGGGAAGGTTTAAAGCATGGACAGGTTGGGAAAGTGTGCCCAGTACAGTAATGTTGTGTAAAGGGAACTCTTGTAAAACGCTACCGACCAGGGGCCCGAGGGAATCACCGGTGGAACGATCGCTGCCAATACAAAGAATGATTAGTTGTGTGTGGTAATTTTGCAGTTTAGTCAACAAAGAGCCCAGGACTTGTGTAAAAGTAGTCAAGGCTCCCTTTGTATGGGGAAAGATCGTTGCTGGCAAGGGGAAGTAAAAATTTTCAGCGTTTTTTGTTGTCGAAGGGTGCATCTTAATAGTTCCTTTCGCATGAATGATTCCACTGCAAAAATTACATTCTGCTGTATAAAGCGCAATTTGCCCGGGCGGGAGCTGTAAAAATCAGCACATGAAGACGCCACAATTTTGCAGCAAAAATCGCCGGACGCCATTTTTAGGGCCTTTTGAAGAGGACGTTCAATTGGCCCGGGTGAAAAATTGCCAGTCGAAGGGCTGCTGGTTTCAGCGAATGCCTGGCAAATAGAATTTAGGCAGTAGAATCATGAATAGGCAATAAAAAGATGAGAAACAATAGATCCAGTTCTAGTTAGGGCCCGGTTTTAAATTATTTAAAATTAAGTTTTTATTGTGCTTTTATTCATTATGGCTCAAAGTTAGAAATATATGTGTTAGTAAGGCAGGATTTTGAATAATTACGGAGAAATAATTACATTTAAGCGTGTTTTGACCAGAAGTAGCTGAAAGAATAAGTAATTTTTTATATTCAATTATTAGTGAAACTTATGAAAATCCAAGCATTGTTATCAGAATCTTTTTACTAAAAGGGAGGTTTTCTTATGTTTATTGTTTTGATGGGCGCCCCTGGTGCCGGTAAAGGTACACAGGCGGAAAAATTAGCCAAGGGTTTTGCGTTGTCTCATGTTTCCTGCGGCGAAATTTTCCGCAATATTGTTAAAGAGGGAACGGAAATAGGCAATAAAGCAAAAGAATATATTTATAAAGGTAAACTAGTCCCGGATGAAGTGGTGATTTCTTTAGTTAAAGATTACCTGGCAAAACATGGTAGCAGTAACGGAGTTCTTTTGGATGGGTTTCCCCGGACAGTAGAACAGGCCCAGGCTCTTGATGAAATTTTAGATGAGCTCCAATTAAAAATATATGCAGTAGTAAATATAGATGTTTTGGAAGAAGAGTTGACGGATCGTTTAACAGGAAGAAGAGTCTGCCGTAATTGCGGTGCATCGTATCATTTAAAATTTAACCCTCCCAAAGTGCGTAATATTTGTGATCATTGCAGCGGTGAATTATATCAAAGAAGCGATGACAATGTTGATGCTGTAAAAGAAAGACTGTCTGTTTATTGTAAGCAAACCATGCCCATTATTGATTATTATAAACAGAAGGATCTTTATTATAGTGTGGATGGTTCGCGCCCGATTAATGATGTATTTACGGATATTGCCGACCTTTTAAAAAAAATAGTTAATTAATGATTCCACTGCAAAAATTACATTCTGCTGCATAAAGCGCAATTTGCCCGGGGCGAAGCTGTAAAAATTAGCCCATGAAGACGCCACAATTTTGCAGCAAAAATGGCCGGACGACATTTTTAGGGCCTTTTGAAGCGGACGTTCAATTGGCCCGGGTGAAAAATTGCCAGTCGCATGGCTGCCGATTTTAGCGAATGCCTGGCAAATAAAATTTAGGCAGTAGAATCAAATAATAATAATAATAATAATAATAATAAATAGGGCTTCCTGCACAACCCACAGATCCCGATAATTACTGCATTTACCCCACATTTATGGTATAATAAGTGCAAGAAAAACAATCACAAGCCCTCCAAAACCTTGCACATGAGGTGACAAAAATGTATCGAAAAAAAGACAACCAGCTCACCATTGATGATTTCATCCTGCCCTTCAGCGGTGCCCTTTCAGCCAATAACCGCTGGGTGATCAAAGCTAAAATGATCCCCTGGGACGAAATTGAAGACAGCTATGCAGATCTTTTTCCCAGCAATACCGGCAATGTAGCAAAACCGGCCAGGGTAGCCCTAGGTGCTTTAATCATCAAGGAGACCTTAGGCCTTTCCGATGAAGAAACAGTCGAGCAGATCCGGGAGAACCCCTACCTGCAATACTTCCTCGGTTTCAAAGAATACACAAACGAAAAGCTCTTCGACCCATCACTGATGGCCCGCTTTCGCCAGCGCTTTAGCGTAGACCAACTCAACACGATCAACGAAACCATCTGTGCAAAGGATAAAAAAGACGATGATGACCCTCCTTTGGCCACAAGCAAAGAACCGAAGAACCCTGCTAAAACTACAGAAAACAAAGGCAAGCTGATCATGGATGCCACCTGTGTTCCGGCTGATATCCGCTACCCCACTGATCTTGGCCTCTTAAACGAAGCACGGGAAAAAACCGAAGAGCACATCGATACCCTCTACCTGCCGCTGCAAGGTAGGATTAAAAAGCCACGTACCTATCGCCAGATTGCCAGGAAAGAATATCTAAAGATAGCCAAGATGCGCAAGCCGCGTAAAAAACAACTACGAAGAGCAATCAAAAAACAGCTTGCTTATCTGTATCGCAACCTAAAAAGTATCGCCAAACTGGAAGGGCAGCATCTTGAAAGCCCCCTTACCCCCAAGCAGTCTAAAGAACTCAAGACCATCCAAAAACTTTATCAACAACAAAAGTACATGTACGATCATCAGACCCATCACATCAAAGACCGTATCGTGAGCATCAGCCAACCTCATGTGAGGCCGATTGTACGGGGCAAGGCCCGGACAAACGTAGAATTTGGTGCCAAGCTGGCCATTAGCATCGTAGACGGTTTGGCCTACCTGGAGAAGCTCTCCTGGGATAACTTCCATGAAGGGGTCACCCTCATGGAAACGGTTGAAAGATACAGATTCCGCCATGGTTTCTATCCGGTATCAGTTCATGCCGATAAGATTTACCGTACGCGTGACAACATTCGTTACTGCACTAAACGCGGTATCCGCCTCAGCGGGCCAAGGCTGGGCCGGCCACCGAAAAACCCAGATCCCAACGCTAGAAAACAGGCCCACGAGGATGCACTCGATCGCAACTGGGTTGAAGGTAAGTTCGGCGAAGGGAAAAGGAAGTATGGGCTGAACTTAGTTAAAACAAAGCTGCAGGAAACCAGCGAAGCGGTGATTGCTATTAACCTCATTGTGATGAATCTTGCCTATTTACTTAGGCTTCTTTTTGTCTTTTTTTCAAAGAGCGTTTTTTACGTTTTCAAGGCATTATTTTTGCCAAGGGCAAGCCGGGTTTTACCTGCTGCAGCTTAGTTTGTTAAAAATGACAGGTTGTGCAGAAAGCCCTAAATAGTTTCTAAAGATAGCTTGCAGTTAGACCGTTGAGCGTAGTATTATGATTAGGGAAGCTTTCAGGGGATGAAAGTATGTATAAGTTAGGTCAAATAGTGCGTATGCGGAAAAATCATCCATGTGGCGGGGAACTTTGGCGCATTATACGTATTGGTATGGATTTTCGTATCAAGTGTTTAAAATGCGGTCGGAGCGTGCTTTTGTCACGACAAAAGTTCGAACGTAAAGTAAAGGAGATCGTCGAAGAACCCGGAGAAAGTTGTTAATAAAAGGAGAAAAACATGGGTTTTAAATGTGGATTGGTTGGTTTACCCAATGTTGGTAAATCAACGATATTTACTGCTCTTTCCAGCCTACCGGTGGAGAGAGCAAAATATCCTTTTGCTACAGTTGAACCGAATAGAGCAGTTGTTCCGGTTAAAGATGAACGTCTTTTAAGGGTTGCGGCCCTAGCTTCTTCCACGGAAGTAACCCCGGTAACCTTGTCTATCGTCGATATTGCCGGTTTGATAAAGGGCGCCAGTCAAGGGGAAGGTCTGGGCAATCGTTTCTTAGCTCATATCCGGGAGATGGATCTACTTCTGCATGTTGTGAGGGGTTTCAACGCGCCAGACGTTCCGCATTTAGTCGGGGTCCCGGAACCCCGGCAAGACATTGAAATTGTAGAACTGGAGCTAATTCTCTCCGATCTTGCTGTTCTCGAAAAAAGGCTGGAGAAGGCACAACGGAGCGTTAAAGGTGCTACTAAGGAGGCCTTTGCGCAGAAAGAACTTTTAGAAAAAGTTTATGCACATCTAAGCAAGGGGCAGACCGCACGCAGTTTGGAGATCGAAGCAGAAGAAAAAAAGATACTGGAGGAGCTGCAACTGCTAACATCCAAACCGGTGGTTTATGTCGTCAATATCGATGAGGGAGATCTCTTTTTGGAGGAACCAGTGCCGGTTAAAACGGTACGCAGGCTGGCGGAGGCAGAGGGAGCACCAGTTATTAGTATTTGTGCATCCTTGGAGGGCGAACTGGAGGAAATGAATGAAGAGGACAAGGTATTATTCCTTCGAGAATATGGACTGGAGGAAACAAGTTTAAACAGGTTGGTTAAAATAGGGTATGATTTTTTGCAATTGATTACTTATTTTACCATCAAGGGTCAGGAAGCCCGGGCCTGGGCAGTTCCCAGGGGAACGCCGGCGCGCCGCGGTGCCAGAGAGGTGCACAGTGATATGGAAAGAGGGTTCATCGCCGCGGAGGTGATTAACTGGGAGGAACTGCTGCAGTCTGGATCGGTGGTAGCTGCAAAAGAGAAAGGAATTTTGCGTTTAGAAGGAAGAGACTATCAGATTCAGGACGGGGATGTGATCTATTTTCGTTTCAAAGTCTAAGCAGGGGATGGAAAGGATAGCGAAAAAGAGATGGGTAGCATAGCACCAAAAGAGGTCACAAAGTTTTTCTTATGGATTATATTATTCGTGGCGATGCTCTGGTTTTTAAACCGTATTTCCTGGGTAATACAAATTGTTGTGATCAGTCTGTTAATTGTTTATGTTCTTTCTCCGATTGCAGAGTGGCTCAAGAAACGACGCTATATTTCCCACTTTTTGGCGGTAGCGATATCTTTTTTGGTTTTTTTGCTGCTGATTACTGCAATACTCAGTATCATTATTCCGATTGTACAAAGAGAAGCCAAGGACGTCGTCAGGGATTTCCCTTTTTATGTAAGGCAGGCGCAGTTTTATCTAGAAAAACTATCAGATTATCTCACAACAATTGATTTAAGCCCGGAGCTCATGCAGGCACTTTTACAATTGCCGGCAAAGGTGCAACCGGCACTTGAGGAGCTGGCATCTTACAGCGTCTCCTTGGTTTCTAGTATGGTGGATATTTTTTTCATTCTATTCATTGTTTTTTATCTACTTTATGATTTTCAAAATGTGCGTCAAATGATTGTCAGGTTGGTACCTCCCCCTTATGAACGTTACGCCCGCGATATTATGCAGATTATTGATCGCAATATGGGCGGCTATATCCGGGGTAATATTATACGTTGTTCTTTAGTGGGCATTTTTACGGGGGTTTTACTTTCAATTTTTGGCATGCCTTACTCCTTTCTTTTGGGGATTATCGCTGGAATTTTAAACATTATCTTATATATCGGTCCTTATATTGCTGCTATCCCGGCAGTTATTTTAAGTTTTTCAGCCAGCACGCCCTCCGTTTTTGTGACGGTGGCTATTTATGTTGTCGTGCAAACGGTGGACGGGATAATTTTATCCCCGCTGCTTTTGGGTAAAGCAGTCAAATTGAAGCCAATTACTGTTATCGTTTGTTTATTGATAGGCCAGCAACTGGCCGGGACGCTGGGTATGATTCTTGGTGTGCCTATTGCCGGGATAATAAGGAGCCTGCTTGAGTATGTGCAGGATGAACAAAAAAGCCGGGATGTCGAGCCGGGCGTGATTAAATAATGTAATAAGTAATGTTATTGCAAAGAATTACGGGTTCTGCCTTTTCGATTTATTAGCGGTTAATCCGGAGTTGGCTTCAAGTGTTTGCTTTGTTAAATTTCACCAGGCAACTTGCTTTACCGTTTTTGGTGTGTTAACATTAGTAATAAATTATCCCTGCTTTCATGATTAATGGGGGCCGCTTAGACCAGAGGGAGGTGAGAAAATAAATGCAGTTATACGAAATCATGTTTATCGTACAGCCTGATTGGGAAGGGGAAGCCCTGGATGAAGCCGTTCAAAGAGTCAAACAGGTTATAGAAAACGAAAAAGGTGCAATTGTTTTACTAAAAAAGTTGGGGAAACGTAGGCTGGCCTATGCGATCAATAATTTTCGGGAAGGCTCCTACGTTCTTCTTAATGTACAGGCTGGTAGAGAGTTCATTCCTGTCCTGGAACACTTTTTTAAAGTGAATGAGGGTTATTTACGCTATATTGTGATTCGTTTAGAGAAAGATAAACTGGAAACGAAGTCAACTGACACCTCTGCGAATAATATGCCTGTAGGAGATACAGGTGTTACAAATGCAGGGGAATCCCCCCCAGAAGATGTACCTGTAGATGAAGCTGTTGCAGAGGGTGTCCAAGTTGCAGAAGGTGTTCAGGGTGAAAAAAATGATGCCGGCGATGTTGAAGGTAGCTCTACAGAAGAGCGGGCTGCTGATTTAGAAACGGAAGTCGAATAGGCTTTTATAAAGATGAATAGCTTGGGGGGCTAAAATATTGAATAATGTTATTCTAATCGGACATCTGGCGCGGGATCCGGAGTTGAGATATACCCCGGGTGAAGGGGTGGCCGTGGCGAATTTTACATTAGCTGTGAACCGGCCTTTTCTTAACCAGAAAGGCGAAAAAGAAGCAGATTTTATCAGGATTGTCACCTGGAGAAAGCTGGCAGAAAGCTGTGCCAGTAATCTTACCAAAGGAAGGCAGGTGGCGGTGGAAGGACGCCTGCAGATTCGTTCTTATGATGATCGGGAAGGGATTCGCCGTATGACGGCAGAGGTTGTGGCGCGGAGCGTTCATTTCCTTGGCAGTCGTCGGGAACAACCGGTTGATACACAAAATGGTTATGGTGATTCTTTTATGGAAGAAGATTCAGAGATCAAAGAAGACGATGTCCCCTTTTAAAGGGAAAAAACGAATAGGGTGTAGAAAGGAGGCTTTGCCGGCCCTTGGAAGCAAATGTTACCATAAAGGTGCTTTGCTTTGTGTGGCAGGGCTATGAAAATATGCGTAGGGAAAAACGCAGAAGCAGAAGAAGGATTTGTGCTTTTTGTGTGGATAAGGTAGAGTACATCGATTATAAGCAGGCTGATAGATTGCGAAGGTTTATCACGGAAAGAGGTAAAATTTTGCCGCGCCGTATCTCTGGAAATTGTGCTAAACATCAGCGGCAACTTACGACGGCCATCAAAAGGGCCAGACAGATGGCCTTGTTACCATATACGTCTGAATAATGCTCAAGCGGCAGCCGCAGTAAGCAAGGTTGCCGCTTGTTTTTTGGGTGTAGATCTGCCTATCTGGTATTTAATTCTACTGACTTGATAAGCAGGAAATCAAAGAAAGGCAGCGAAAATTTAACTGGTAGGACAGGCACTATTTTTCAAGTTATATTTTATGCCAATGTCGTGACTCAAGAGATGAACACCAACTTAGCTGCGTGTTTATTTTTGTAACCTGTTGTTTGGAAAGGAGGTTGCCAGGTTGAAGGTTGTTTTTTTGAAGGATGTTCCTAATGTAGGGGAAAAGGGCCAAATTAAGGAGGTGGCCGCTGGTTACGCCCGGAATTACTTGATTCCCAAAAATTTAGCCCAGCAAGTAACTGCCGGCCACCTTAAGGATCTAAAAATGCAAGACGATATTCGTGCCCAAAAAGCGGCTAAAAAGCTGAAAGCGGCAGAGGATCTGGCTGCAAGGATAGCGGAAGAAAAAATAACTATTAAAGTAAAGGCCGGCGAAGGCGGCCGTTTGTTCGGTTCAGTCACTTCTGCAGATATTGCGCAAGGGCTTACCAAAAGTGGAATTAATATTAACAAGAAAAAAATAATTCTTGAGGAACCCATTAAAGCATTGGGTGATTATACGGTGCAGATTAAACTGCACCCGGAGGTAACTGCTTCGATCCTGGTTTTAGTGGAAAAAACAGAATGATTCCACTGCAAAAGCTACATTCTGCAGTAGAATCACAGAATAAGATGTATCAGAAAGGAGGTCAGCAGAATATATGGTGGCCAGGTAGCCATATATTCTGCTGCCGGTGATGTCTAAGCTGTCAAAGAATCCGATTGCATTTATGCCCGCCACTAACGAAGAAAACCTGCAAAGAAGAGTTAAGGCTTTTTATGATTTACTGGTGACCATCTATGGTGCAGACAACCTTATTTTAAAAGCTGCAAAATTTGAGGCTTTGGAACTGCTGCAGTCCTCAAAATTAGAAAACCAGGTCCTGGGGATGCAAAAATTAGTGTTTGAAGATCCGGTATTGGAACAAACAGCTCCATATCCTCAAATTCCGACACTATTGGATGAGATGGAGGAACAGGCGGCTGAAGTTTTGACCCGTCGCTTGCTGGAGGATTCACTAGAGGAGAAAGTTAATATAAAGCTGCAGGAACGGCACGAAGAATATATCCGTGAAGTAAAGGAACAGTTGTTGAAAGAAGAAGGGGGGCCAGAGAATTCCCAGACCTTAAAGAAATATGCGCTTTTGGAGAAAATGTCGGCGACCAGTCTATCCCGGTCGGCCAGGGAATTTTTTAGGCCTTCTGCTTTGGAAGAAATTATTGGACAAGAGAAAGGTATCCGGGCTTTAATGTCCAAGTTGGCCTCGCCTTTCCCCCAACATCTCATAATTTATGGGCCGCCGGGCGTAGGAAAGACGGCGGCAGCCCGCCTGGCGCTGGAAACTGCAAAAAATACGCCCTATACACCTCTGAAGAGCACGGCACCCTTTGTAGAGGTCGATGCTACAACCTTGCGTTGGGATCCCCGGGAAACTGCCAACCCGTTGCTAGGTTCAGTGCACGATCCAATCTACCAGGGGGCTAAGCGGGAACTAAGTGAAGGAGGTATCCCCGAGCCAAAACTTGGTTTGGTGACAGAAGCACATGGGGGTGTGCTTTTCATCGATGAAATTGGCGAATTGGACTTGCAACTGCAAAATAAATTGCTCAAAGTTCTGGAAGATAAGCGCGTATTTTTTGATTCTGCCTATTACGATCCTTCTGCTCCGCAGGTGCCCCAATATATTCATAAACTGTTTTCAGAAGGTGCCCCGGCCGATTTTATCCTGGTTGGAGCGACGACCAAAACTACGGCGGAAATTTCGCCGGCATTAAGATCGCGCTGCAGTGCGGTTTATTTTGAACCGCTCTCTCCGGATGATATTCAAAAGATCGTAAAAAATGCGGCCAAAAAAATAGGTGTGAAGCTGACTGCCGGCGCCCAAAAAATAATTTGCCGCTACACGAACGAGGGCAGGGGGGCAATAAACCTTTTAGCCGATGCTTATGGACTGGCTCTTTACAGCAGTTTTACCGGGAAAAAACAAAGCCGCTGTTTTTCGAACGGATTCCCCGGGGATAAAAAGGAAGCTTTGCTTGGAAATAAAAGGGCAGAAAAGAATAATAAAGTTGTGTTGGATATCAGGCTTATCGAAGAAGTTATTCAAAACAACCGTTTGCTTCCCATGGCTTTTTCCCGTAACACTTTGGGAGCGGAGATAGGGAAGGTTTATGGTCTGGCGGCAGCGGGGTATTGGGGCACAGTTTTAGAGATCGAAGCCATCTCCTTCCCCGCTTCACAATCTGGAAAGGGTAAAATACGTTTTAATGAAGCCGCCGGCGTAATGGCGCGTGATTCTGTTTTCAATGCAGCTTCCGTTTTACGCAAATTGAGCGGCCTGGAAATTAGCGAATATGATTTACATATTAATATCATCGGCGGCGCCAATATCGAAGGGCCTTCTGCCGGCGTGGCACTCTTTTTAGCATTGTACAGTGCCCTAAAGCGGGTGCCGCTGCGCCAAGATATTGCAGTTAGCGGTGAACTTTCTTTGCAGGGAAAACTAAAACCTGTCGGGGGCCTGGTGGAAAAATTATACGGGGCGAGGCTGGCTGGCATTCGCCAAGTGATTTTGCCCAGGGAAAACCGCTGTGGGTTATCTGTTATCTTAAAAGATATGAAGATTAATTATCTGGACAATGTTGAGGAAGTGCTTCCCCTTGTCCTGGTTGAGGAGAACACAAAATGAAAGAACTTGCACAACGCCTCCCGCCACAAAACATGGAGGCGGAACAATCTGTTTTGGGCGCGATGTTGCTTGACAAGGAAGCACTCATTGAAGTTGCCGAAATACTGATTCCACGGGATTTTTACCGGGAGACGCACCAACATATTTGTCAAACTTTGATGGATCTTTTTAACAAAGGGGAAGCAGTCGATCTGGTTACGGTCTGCGAGGAACTTGAAAATAAAGGTTTGCTAGATAAGTTGGGTGGCGCTGCCTATTTAGCTACTTTGGCCAATATGACCCCTACTGCTGCCCATGCCCGTTATTATGCCGGGATTGTCAAGGAAAAAGCTTTGCTGCGAGCTTTGATCCGCTCTTCTACAGAGATTATTGAAAAATCTTATGGTTATGTGGATAACATCGAAGAATTTTTGGATGACGCGGAACAGTTGATTTTTGATATTGCCCGGAAAAAAGACTCGCGCAGTTTTGTGCCCTTGCGTGATGCCCTGGAACAAACTTTTGAAAAATTGGAGAGGCTTTATGAAAGGAAAAGCGGCCTGACCGGGTTGTCTACAGGTTTTCCCGATCTGGATAATATTACCGCCGGTTTACAGGAATCCGATTTGATTATCATTGCGGCCCGGCCGAGCATGGGTAAGACCACACTTGCAGCCAATATTGCCCGGCAGATGGCTGAGGCCGAAACACAACCGGTTGCTTTTTTCAGTTTGGAGATGTCCAGCGAACAGCTAGCGCAAAGGTTGCTTTGTGCTATGGCGGAGATAGATGCACAAAGATTACGCCGGGGTTTTTTATCTTCAGAAGATTGGCCACGCCTCACACAAGCGGTGGGCCCGCTTTCGGAGCTTCCCTTATATATTGACGACACACCGGCTATATCGGTGATGGAGATGCGGGCAAAAGCCCGCCGTCTGAAGTTGGAAAAAGGCCTAAGTGCCATTTTTGTTGATTACCTACAGCTCATGCGCGGGAGCGAACGGGCAGAAAACAGGCAACAGGAGATATCGGGTATCTCACGTTCACTAAAAGCTTTGGCTAAAGAGTTAAATTGTCCGGTAATTGCGCTTTCACAATTAAGCCGGGCTGTTGAACAGCGCCAGGACAAGCGGCCCATTTTAAGCGATCTCCTGGATTCTGGTGGGATTGAGGCTAACGCGGATATGGTGATCTTTATCTACCGGGAAGATTATTATAATCCGGAGACAGAAAAAAAACATGTAACGGAGATCCTCATTTCTAAACAAAGAAATGGACCAACAGGAAAAGTGGAGCTTTATTTTATGGATCGTTATAATAAATTTGTCAGCCTTTCTTACCAGGAAGCGTAAGCGATGCATATACTGAAAAGTAAAAATATTTTTTATGACAGTAAAAAATAGCAGGATTTTCTCTTTCAGGGTCGAAATAATAATTAATATTAAGGTCTCTTAACAAACTTAACAATTGTTGAACATATTATATAAAGGCCGGTTCGGCCAATATGCTGCAAAACCTATCTAATTTTTAGGTAATAAGGGCCTGTTTGGGGGGTGCATGTTGAATTTTCTGAAGGAGAAGGCACGCTTGATGGCGTTATTAAGGGGCTGTATTGATCGCGTTTGGTTAAAAAAACATGCCAGGCTATTGTTCGTGATCTTCAGCGCAGTCACACTTGGGGCCGTGTTAAGTATCTATAACCTTTGTACCGGTTATTTTTATGTGGCTTACGTTGATGGTTTGGAGATAGGTCTGATTAATACAGAGGATGACTTCTATGCGCTTATGGAATCCCTACAAGGTGAGGCGGAGGCCCACTATGGTTTGCCGGTGAAGGCTGTCGAAAAGGTTGCTCTGGAGAAAGTATTCCGTCCGGCGGCAGAGGCCGATCAGCAAAAAATTTACTCCAAGTTGCGCCGGATGTTGAGCTATAAAGTTGAAGCAATGATGGTGACGGTGGATGGACGCGATATTTACCCGGTGGCCAACGAAGTTGAAGTAGATTGTGTGGTTGAGATGGTCAAAGGAGCTTATACTCCTTCCCAGGATAACGTTGTTCTAGAAGAGATACAGATAGGCGAAACTATTTCTTCCCGGAACTGTTGTGTCTACCCGGAGGAGCTTTGCGAAGTAGAGTCCCTGGCCTCTACTCTTTTAAGAGGAACGGACCGCCGGGAAATTTATTTGGTTTCCCGCGGGGATTCCCTTTGGAAAATAGCCAGGGACAACCAGCTTTCCGTGGAAAACTTGCAGGAGGCAAACCCCCAGTTAAACGGTGATCTGATCAGGGAGGGTGACGAAATCAATCTTATTGTGGCCGAACCGCTGGTGAATGTTAAAACAGTGGAGCGGCTAGTGACGGAAGAGGGTATACCCTTTGAAACCGAATATCAATATGACAGCAACCTATGGAGGACGCAGTCAAAAGTGATCAAAAATGGGGTGCTGGGAAAAAAAGAGGTTGTTTACCAGATTACAAGGGAAAATGGCCTGGAGGTTAAGCGAGAAGCAATAAAGGAAAACGTTGTAAAAGAGCCGGAAGCGCGGGTTATCGCAGCCGGTATTGCCAATATACCGTCCAGGGGAACTGGTAGTTTTATCTGGCCTGTTAAAGGGGGAGGACGTATTTCTTCTGGCTATGGTTGGCGCAGCGGGGGGTTCCATGCGGGGGTGGATATTGCTGCACCTCAGGGAACTTCTGTGGTGGCAGCCGATAGTGGAGTCGTGGTTTTTCAGGGTTGGGACGGGGGTTATGGGTTGAGCGTGGTGATCAATCATGGCCACTTTTATACTCGTTATGCCCATAATTCTAAGAACATGGTGGAGACAGGACAGGCAGTCAATAAAGGGCAGACGATTGCGGCCGTTGGCTCGACAGGTCAGAGCACGGGTTCACATCTTCATTTTGAAATTCGCAGCGGCGGCATCTATGGATCTTCTATCAATCCCTTAAATTATTTTAGCCCCTAAAAAGCAAGGAGCTGTCCGTAGCTGCAGGTATATAATATTTTTGTCATCCTAAGCGCAGCGAAGGATCTTCCTTTAACATTTGAACCCCGGGATTTCCAAAATTTGTTTCGCCAGGCCAGATGCCTGGCTGGAGTTTTTTAGTGGTTTCGAATCTTTTCCCTGTTCTAGCTAATTGTAACTAGAAAATAAGCTTCTTGTAACCTTTCTGTAACATTAAGCCTGTAGAATAAGAGTGAGTTGACCCCCTCTTAACATATTGTTTCATTTTATAACGTGACTTTGCCGTCACGTTTTTTTTTCTTCAAAAATATTACGGCTTTGCCCCGGTTTTCCACAATTGACCGGGCTAATTTTTGTTTTTGGTGAAAAGGATCAATGCTGTCAACGGGAAGAGGGAAGGAATTTTACGCACCGGTACGGAAATATTGATTAAAGCTTTAATGGTGTATCTTTATTATTACAGGAGTAATTTGAGCCAAAAGAAAAGATAGAAGAAAGGTTTTGCGTCTGTTTATGAGGGGGGGCAGAAAATGAAGGATAAGATTCTGGTGGTTGATGACGAAAAGCCTATTGCCGAGATCTTAAAATATAATTTAGAAAAAGATGGCTTTGAAGTATTAGTTGCCTATGACGGGGAGGAAGCTATAAAGCTTGCTTTTGCAGAAAAGCCGGATATTATTTTATTGGATATTATGCTCCCCCGCCTGGACGGGTTTAGTGTATGCCGCCAGATACGTCAAAAGCTCGATATACCGATTATTATGCTTACGGCGCGAGAAACGGAGATCGATAAAGTGCTTGGTTTGGAACTGGGGGCGGATGATTATGTGACCAAACCCTTTAGTATTCGCGAGCTACTGGCCAGGATTAAGGCGGCTCTGCGCCGTACAAAAATGCAGGAAAAGGATCCGGAACAGCTAACCTGCGGGTCTTTAACCTTAAATCTAGGTAAAATGGAACTGAAAAAAGGAGATAGGCAGGTGGAGCTGACCTATCGGGAATTCACGCTGCTTTCCTTTTTGTTGAAACATACGGGTTATGTTTTTAGCCGTGAAAAACTTTTGGAGGAAGTTTGGGGCTATGATTATGTCGGTGATGTACGCACTGTCGATGTGACAGTGAGGCGCTTGAGGGAAAAGATCGAGGATGATCCGGGCAATCCCTCCTATCTTTGCACCAGGCGGGGTGCAGGTTATTTTTTGAGGAGGCCACAGTAAATGCCGAATGCAGGGGGCTCAGTTTCGTTTCCGGGCGAAACAATACGGGAAAGAACTGCAAAAATGCGTTGGGGTATGCAAGGGAAAATAGTCCTCTTGTATTCTTTACTGGTTCTTTTTGCCCTGCAGCTAAGCGGCGTTTACCTCGTGAAATCTTTAGAGAATTATTATTTGCGAAATTATGCCAATAACCAGCTAGCCCAGGGGGAGCTGCTAGGCAGTTTTATCCGCCGTTACCTGCTGGAGGATGACGAAGATCAGGGTGAACTTATTGCCGGTCTTGCTGCAGAATTTGGGGGAGGCGAAATGGGGACGGAAACAATAGTTTTGGATCGTCAAGGCCGTTTCTTAGGAGGTCCCGAACAGAAGTCGCTTTCTTTTCTTAAAGAACGGGTGATTCAGGATGATATCCTGCTAGCCCTTACCGGGAATAAGGTGGAGGCGATTAGGATTGATCCGGAGACAGGAGCACGCTATTATATTTTAGCGTTGCCCGTTAAAAATATGTCCGATATTGTCGGCGTAATCTTTATGAGGGGTTCTTTAGATCATATCTATCTGATGCTCAAAGAGATTAAGCTGATGTTGATCAGTGGCTGGGCCGTTGTCATCCTTATTGCCATTGCCATCAGCTTTTTGCTGACCAGAACAATTACAAAGCCAATTTGTGAAGTTACTTTAAGGGCTGCCGCCCTGGCCAAAGGAGATTTTTCCCGGTCGATAGAAGTTCGTTCTACGGATGAAATTGGGGAACTGGGCAGGATGTTCAATTTTTTAACTAAACGCCTGCAGGAAACCTTAAAAGAAATCTCCGCAGAAAAAAATAAAGTTGAAGCAATTTTAAACTATATGACGGACGGCATTATTGCTTTTAACCAAGAAGGGCAAGTTGTTCATATTAATCCCGCGGCCCAAAAAATATTGTTGGCAGCAGGGTTGCCGATCGGGCAGGCTCTTTCTTTTGAAATTATTTTCAGTAAATTTTTCGAACAAGAAAAGTTGTCCTCCCTTTTTCAGCGGGAAGGCCCTACGATTAAAGAAGTCCGCCTGCGGGCCACACCGGAAAAAATACTGCAGGTTTATGTTGCTCCTTTCAAGGAAAGCGGGGATCAGCAGGGCAAGCTCGTGGTTTTGCATGATGTGACCAAAGAGAGGGCGTTATCTCGCTTACAGCAGGAATTTGTAGCCAATGTCTCGCATGAACTACGGACTCCTTTGACGACTATCAAAAATTATACCGAAACATTGTTAGACGGGGCCCAGGAGGAACCTGCGGTGCGGTCACGCTTTTTGTCAGTAGTATCCCAAGAAACAGAACGTATGGTCAAGCTGGTAAATGATCTCCTGGTTCTTTCCCGTCTCGATTATAAGGAAACACACTGGAGCAAAGAAAAGGCGGATCTTGGCTTTTTCATTGATGAGGTTTTGCAACAGTTTGAACCAGTATGCAGAAAAAAGAATATTTCCCTTGTAGTGCAGTTGTGGCCGGAAAGGCGCCAGGTTTATTTAGATAAAGATAAAATGCGCCAGGTGGTGCTGAACTTGTTAGACAACGCCTTTAATTTTACACCTGCCGGCGGCAGGATTACAGTGGAGGTCTTTCCCCAAAAAGATTATATCTGTGTAACGATCAGCGATACAGGGGCGGGCGTGCCCCCGGAAGAAATAGAGAGGGTTTTTGAACGTTTTTATCGCGTCGATAAAACGCGTTCCCGCGATTCTGGCGGTACGGGTTTAGGTTTGCCTATTGCCAAGCAGATCATCGAGGCACATGAAGGAACGATTCACTTAAAAGGTGAATTGGGGGCAGGGACAAAAGTTACTTTTTGTTTGCCGGCCCTTGATGTTAGGGATGTCGTAGACTAAGCACACAGCCAGGCTGTGTGTTGTGTAAAGAGGTGTGGTTCTTTGTGGGAAAAATTTAAAACAGCTTGCCTGGTTTTTATGATTTTTTCCAGTATGTTGTTGACCTACCATTTATGGTTTGGCCGTCCGTCCCTGGAAGAAGGAACGGTGCCCCGTTATGAATATGTTTATTTTACTCCTTTACCTCTTGTTTCCGAAATTGTCCAGCCTGCGGAAGTAGTTTTTTGGAGCGGGGAAGAAGTACACCTCTTTCGCCGCGGGGATGAAGAGTACCAACGATTGTGGGATCAAGCCTGGCGGGTGTTAACGCAGGAGGCGGAATGGGAAAAAGTAAAACGCAGTGATAGCTATGATTTGGAGATAGTCCGGGAAACCGCTGCTTGTAAGCTTATTTTCCCCTTTCAGCCACCGCTTCCCTTGGAATATATCAGCGATTGGCAGGCGACAGGGGAAACAAAAATTCTTGAAATTATTTTTTTGTGGGACAAGGACAACTGTACTGTTTTGCTGGAGGGAGAAGAGACCTTCGGCCTGACTAATCTAGAAAAAGGTGTGACAGATAAACTACAACCGGTTAAAAATAATTTTTGTTTCCCCTTACCCCGCACGTTGTCTTTCAGTGCTGCAGGCGGGCCTGATGTTGCCGATACTGCCATGGAAAGCAAGGATTCACAAGAAGCTGGCGGGTTGCTTCCGGGCAAAAGCAGTCAGGAATATACTTTAACGTTTACAGATAATACAGGCTCCCCGTTGACAGGCAACTGGGAGATCAGCGTTCCTCATCATATATTTGTGGAGAAAGATGATCTGTTCGCAACAGAAATTCTTCTAGAAAAGAAAAAGATACCGCGGGACGAGTTGATAAAGTCTTTTTTCCTGGACTTATCCCTGGCGCGGCGCATTGAAGAAAAGGATGGAGCGGTTTACTTTACTAATGGTGAAAAGGGTTTGCGCATCTATGCTTCCGGTCTGGTAGAGTTTACAGCTCCCCGGCCAGAAAACACTTTCCGGCAGCATCCTTCTTATGCTCTGTTTTTACAAAAGGGTGCCGAAAGCCAAAGTCTTTACGGCGGCATTTTGCCGGATACTTATTTGTGTGATGCCCGGGAGGTAAAAGGCGGTTGCAGGTTGATCTGGCGCCGGATAGTCAATGGTCTTGTTTTGGAAGGGGAGAATGCTGGTTGCGAAATGCTTCTCGAGGGGCAAGGGGTATCTTTTTTACGTAGGAATTTCTGGTTAGGGGGAACGGAGGTTGGTGCAGGCCAACCTTTTTGCCCTTTTGAACAAGCTCTTGAACGAGCCTTAATCTTGCAGCAGGAACGCTTGCAGGGAGGAAAAGCCACCTTGTTATCTCTAAGGCCGGTTTATTACCTGCCTGCAGGGAGTGAGGAGCGGGCTATACCGGCCTGGGAGGTAAATTTTGCGGAAACCGAAGTAATTTACCTGCATTGCTCTACGTTGGAGCAACTGTAAATTATTTAAAGAACAATCATCTATTGTTTAGAAAATACAGTAAGGTTGCAGGTAAAAATAGGGGCGGGTGTATCTATGGATTTTTCCAGGGCTAGAACAGTGCTCATCGGCATGTTTTTATTTTTAAATATTTTCCTGTTATATCAAATATGGCAGGATGTGGATCGTAGCGGTTTTATTTTCCCGGGGCGGAAGGAAGAGGAGACGCGCCTGGAAATGGCACTAAGCACCGCAGGCTTTTCCCTGGGAACCTCCCTGCCGAAAGGAGGTATGCGCTTAGCACACCTCGTAGTTGAACCCTGGCAATTTGACGCGGCAGAACTTATCTCAACTTTTTGGACTTTATGGGAGAAGGAAAAAGACCTTCCGCCGGTGACGGAGAAGGTTAATAATGAGGGCAACGGGGGAGCTGAAAGGGGAAAGACGTATTCTTGCGGGGAATACAGCCTGCATGTTGAAGAAGAAGGTTTGCTGGTTTTTAAAATGAAAACAAAAAAGATTTTTGAGCAGGAAATGAACAATAAAGAGTATATCCTAAAAATAGCCCAGATTATTACACAGAAAATGCCCTTTTTGCAGGACTTTATCTTTGACTATGCACAGGAAACAGATCATCTGCATGTATTTCATTACAGGCAAGAATATGAGGAATATCCTCTTTACGGTGGTTACGCAAAGCTGCTGTTAGACGGGGAGGATAGCGTTGTGATTTTTCTTTACCGTTTGGAACCCCTAAATTTTGCTGCCCAGACGCGTGAAATTATTTCCCCGGCAGCCGCGCTACTGCGTTTTTTAGAAGCCTACAAACCTGCAATACACAAAGAAAAGCCGGATACAGCTAAAAAAAAGAACATTACCGAAATTGTGCTTGGTTTTTATAGCCCTGGCTATGATGCAGAGAGGTGGGAAATTCCTCCGGTATGGAGGATTCGTTTGGACGATGGTGAAGTATATTACGTTAATGCTTTTACGGGTAATTTAGAAAGATAATTTTTGCCTGCCAAACCGATTCGGCACTTTTCCAGATAGTACAATTGAGGAGGCAGACCGCGTTGGAGCACCTGATAATCAAAGGAAAACAAAAAATCAAAGGGAAAATTAAAATCAACGGTGCCAAAAATGCTGCTGTAGCAGTAATCCCGGCATCCTTGCTAACAGAATCCTGCGTAAATATAGAAAATTTACCAGACATCACCGATATTAATTTGTTGGTTAAGATTTTAAATAACCTTGGTGCAAAGGTGTCGTTGAAAGAAGGAGGCAATCTGCAGATCGATTCTTCCGCTTTAAACAGTTTTACACCCCAGCAGGAACTTGTTGACAAATTCCGAGCTTCTTATTATTTCATGGGTGCGCTGCTGGGCCGCTTTGGGCAAGTGGAGATTCCCATGCCCGGTGGTTGCAACATAGGGCCGCGCCCGATCGATCAGCATATCAAAGGTTTTACAGCTTTGGGGGCCAAGGTTGAGTTAGAACAAGGCCTAATCAAAATCAGGGCCAAGCAGTTAAAGGGAGCACATATCTATTTAGATGTGATCAGCGTAGGGGCTACGATCAACATTATACTGGCTGCGGTACGGGCTGAAGGCAAAACAATTATCGAAAATGCAGCTAAGGAACCGGAGGTTGTAGATGTAGCAAACTTGTTGAATGCCATGGGGGCGCAAGTGATCGGCACGGGAACGGATATAATCAGGATCCAGGGCGTGCCGGAGTTGGGCGGGGCAGAACATATTGTAATCCCGGATCGCATTGAAGCGGGAACCTTTATGATCGCTGCGGCGGCAACGGGGGGTGAGCTCTTAGTGGAAGATATCATCCCCAAACATCTGGATCCAGTGATAGCTAAATTAAAAGAAATCGGTGTATCTTTGACAACCGGTTCCGACTGGGTCCGGGTGCTGCCCGGCAATTCTTTGTTTCCTGCTGATGTGAAAACATTTCCTTATCCTGGCTTCCCGACAGATCTACAAGCGCCGGTAATCGTTCTTTTGACGCAAGCGCCGGGGATTAGTCTTGTTTCTGAAAATGTTTTTGAGGGGCGCTTCCGTCATGTCGATGAACTGAGAAAGATGGGAGCACGTATCAAATTGGAAGGGCGTACAGCTATCATTGAAGGCGGACGGGAGTTGATCAGCGCTCCAATCAAGGCTACTGATTTACGCGGCGGGGCAGCGCTGGTTATTGCCGGGATGCTTTCTCATGGAGAAACTATTCTGGAAGGAGTCGAGCATATCGACAGGGGTTATGAACATTTTGAGGAACGTTTAAATCTTCTAGGGGCAAAAATTGAACGTAGGATTATGACGAAGGATGTATTTCCCGGGAAATAATTTGTTTTATTTTGCCTGTTAACAGTGGTGATGCGAATGGAAATCTGGCTTGTTCGTCACGGAACCACAGAAGCTAATCTGGAAGGGAGACTGCAGGGGCGGCTAGAATACCCTTTGAGCTTGCAGGGGCGCCGTGAAGCGCTGTGTCTGGCCCGGCGACTGGAGAAGCAACCTTTTGCTGCCTTTTTTAGCAGTAACCAGCAGCGGGCAAAGGAGACAGCAGGCGTGATTAACATGTTGAGAAATGGACCGCCCCCGCTTTATTCGACTCTTCTTCAAGAATATTGCTGGGGGACAATTCAAGGATTGACAAGAAACGAGATTATCAAGGAGCATCCTTTAATTCATTACCGCCTGCAGCAAGATTTCTATCATGCGACAATACCAGGCGCCGAAGGGCTGGCCCGTCTTTTCCGGCGGGTAAAAATTTTTTATTCTTTTTTATCACGCCTGGAAAATAAGAGCAACCAGACGCGACGGCCGGTTTTAATCGTTAGCCACGGGCGCTTCCTGCAGGCTTTTATTATTCACTTTTTAAAGTACAATTACCGGGGGTATTGGCCATTTTCGCTTTTGCCGGCTTCTCTTACAATTTTAGAGGGGGACTTTTCGGCGAGAAAGCGTTTGATATTGTTTAATGATACCTGCCATTTGGGACGGGGATAGGTTGTTCTTGCTAGTGGGCGGATCTGCCCCGGAGCACTCGTTTCTGAAAAAATAGCCTATAACAGTATATTTTGACAAGAAACTTGTCAAACAGGGGCGGGGTAGAACCCCGCCCCTGCATATCTACAAAAGATTACCTCCCTTCTTTACTTTGAGTTACAATTTGGTTAAACTGGAGGGAAGAATTTAATTATTATTTTATAATTTAGGGGTGAGAGCAATGCAAGACTTTTACCAAGATTATTCCGAAAAGCCTAAACGGCCGTCTTCCTTTTGGAAAGGCTTGCTGCTAGGCAGTGTCATTATGTGTTTGCTACTGGTTACGCTTTTTCATTATTTCCCGCACGGGTCCAGAAACGGGGCTCTAGATCAGCAACAGCCTGTTTTGCCCTGGGAAGAAAAAAACGATACCAAGGAAAATGATCGCCAAGACGATAATCCGCTTGCTCTTTCACCGGGTGCCCAAGATTATTATTGGGCTGTGATCAAGGCTGCCGAAAAAATTACCCCTGCGGTGGTGGGGATCAGCAATTACGGGCTTGTCTTTGACTTATGGGGCAGGAGTAAGCTGCAGGAAAGGGCTACCGGCTCAGGAGTGATTATTAGCAGTGAAGGGTATATCGTTACCAACTACCATGTTATTGAAAATGCACGGGAACTCACTGTCAGCCTGGGTTCCGGGGAAGAGCTCCAGGCAAAGGTGATCGGGGCGGATTTTCCCACTGACTTAGCGGTGATCAAGGTTGATAAAAAAGATTTGACGGCAGCAGAATTTGCCGATTCTGATAAGTTGCGGGTGGGCGAACCGGCGTTAGCCGTTGGCAATCCGCTGGGGCTTGACTTTCAACAGTCTGTAACCAAAGGCGTCGTCAGTGCTCGTGAGCGCTCTATCACCATACAGGAACAAATATTCAATTTTATTCAGACAGATGCAGCGATTAACGATGGCAACAGTGGTGGTGCCCTGGTAAATATCAACGGGCAGGTTATCGGTATCAACACTGCCAAGATAAAAATTTCGGGAGTGGAGGGTATGGGTTTTGCCATCCCCAGCAACACCGTCAAGCAGATTGCTGCCGATCTGATTGAAAACGGACGCGTTGTCCGCCCCTGGATAGGCGTTTCCATCGGCACGCTCTCGGCCCTGGATGCACAGCGCCTGGAACTGGGCGTGGATTATGGCGTACTGGTTAAGGATGTCGTTGCTGGCAGCCCCGCTGCCCGGGCCGGTATTAAGGCGATGGATATCATCGTGGCGCTAGATAATAAAAAAATCGTAAACAGTGCCGAGCTACAGCATGCCCTCTACCAATTCAATATCGGTCAAAAAATTAAGGTTACTGTTTTCCGTGAAAATAAAGAAGTATTTTTAGAGGTAACCCTTGAAAAAATGCCTGAAAGTTGAAGGTAGCAGTGCCGGTGGGGAGAACCCGGTTAGGCAAAAACCCTAAAATGCCAGGATTTGCCTGTAAATGGTAATATATATATTGCAGTATTAGTTTCCAGGGAAAAGTGGGGTGCCTTCCATAAATATCCGCATTCTAGCTATGGGCAAGATCAAGGAACATTTTTATCGAATGGGGTTGGAGCACTATTTGATCAGGCTTAAACCTTACTGCACTTTGGAGATAATTGAGCTTCCAGAGTCCAAAAGGAAAAAAAAAGGAGAAGCGTTAAAAGAAGAAGCGGAGATTATCTGGAGAAATACCCGGGAGGGTGCCCGGATTATCGCCCTTGCTGCCGAAGGCCGGGCAATGACTTCCGAGGAGCTTGCTTCTAACCTGGCAAAGCAACTGATTGACGGAAAAGTGAAAGCAGACTTTATAATTGGCGGGCCCCTGGGGCTAGCCGAAAAAATTAAAAATAAAGCAGATCTTTGCCTTTCCCTTTCTACCTTAACATTTCCCCATCGCCTGGCCCGGTTGATCCTGTTGGAACAACTGTATCGCAGTTTTAAGATTATCAGGGGCGAACCCTATCATAAATAGCTAAAAATACTCAAAATGATTAAAACTGCTCAACCGCGGGAACGGCTGGTATTGTTCGAGCGGTTGAGCAGTTCAAGGCAGTTTGTGTGGCCGGCTAAAGTATCGTTTCCCGGCGTTCGATTTTGATCTGGCGGCGGGCTAACTCCCGTAAGAAATCGTCAGGATCAACCGCTCCTTCGGCCTCCGGGCCGAAGACGCCCAGGCGTTTTATTTTTCCCCGGGCCAGCAGGTGGGCACCGATGCTCAGTGGGATCCCGGTTAGCCTTTTCATCCGGTCAACGGTTGCATAAGTGATCTGGATTTTACTGCCGCCACGCATCCCGGTGATGTCTATCCTTGCTCCCGAAAAGCGGCGTTTTTGGGGAGTGGGCAAGAGGGGCAGTACAATTTTCAGGAGCCGGCCTAGCTTTTGCTTGCGGGAAACCGTAGAGGTTAAGCCCAGCGCTACGATTGTCTTGGCAAGAGCGTGCAGGTAGTTTTCAGCCAGACCTCCCTTGAGGCTAATCTCCCGTACTCCCGGCAGGTAACGCGGCAGGGTGACCGGTTCCGGGTGGCCCAGGTGAAAGACAGTAACCTTACCTAGTGGCGCCGGAAAACCAACGATTTCAGACCCCGAGCCGGCTTGAATTTCGATAAGCTCACCCTCCTTGAAGGAAACAACCTTACCGGTGAAAATATGCAGGGTATGCAGGATGACAGCTAAACCAGCGGAATCACCGGCACTGCCGGCCCAATATATCTTAATTTTTTCCACGTTTTCCAGTTCGTCATAGCCTTTACGTGCCAATATATTGGTGAGGCCCGGTGTCCAGCCCAGTCCGGTAAGGATCCGGCGTCCTTTTGCCGTTGCCGTCCGGTCCAGGGGCAGCACAGCTTGTACGGCGTCGTGATCATCGCAGATACTCACATAGTCTACTCCGGCGTCAAGGGCTGCTTTTACCAATGGCTTTTCGAAACGGTAGAACGGACCCAAGGCCCCGGCGGCGGCGTCATGCCCCTGCATAATATCGACCAGGGCGGTGTGCGAAGTAGCATCCACTTTTTGTACGGCGATGCGCTCGTCGCTCAGTGCAGAGGCCAGGTTTTCAGCGGCTACGGTGTTGTAGTCGGCAATGGTAACCTGCTGTACATCGGTAAACTCGAGTAGATCCCGCACGGTTGCCGAACCCATTTCACCAGCCCCGCCCAAAACAATAATTTTCATAGCAACATCTCCCCAATAGTTAAATATAGACCTGTGTAACATGACTGCAACTTGGGGTTTCATTTCAATTCTTTATGTGTGCTGACACCGTAGAAGAAGGTACCTGCCAACAACCGTTTTAAGGTTACAGCTTGTTGGTGCATGTAGCCCCTTAGTTGCAGTTCCGGATGTAATACTATTGCAGTAGATATTCGCAGCCCGGGTAAACATTTCCTGCTGGCGTGTTATTTTTAGCCTGGTTGCAACAGGGAGACATAAAAAGTCAGCTAACAAACGGTGATTGGCAATAGTTTTACTTTATTGTTAAAATGTGATAGCATAGAATTAAAAAAGGGGTAAGAATATGAAAATTCTGTTGGTTTATCCGCAGTACTCTGAAACTTTTTGGTGTTTCAAATACGCTTTAAAGTTTATCGGGCTCAAGGCTGCTTTTCCGCCGTTGGGGTTGCTCAGTATTGCTGCTATGTTGCCACAGGAATGGAAAAAAAAGTTGGTAGATATGAATGTACATAAACTTAAGGATGATGATCTGAAATGGGCAGATTACGTCATGCTCAGCGCCATGTCCATCCAGCAGCAGTCCGTGCGGGAGGTGATCGCCCGCTGTAAAAAACTGGGGGTAAAGATGATCGCCGGAGGGCCGCTTTTTACAGCAGAACCGGAAAAATATGAGGCAGTGGATCATCTCGTCCTTAATGAAGGGGAGGTCACGCTGCCTGTTTTTTTGGATGATCTGGAAAAAGGGTGTCCCAGGCCTGTTTATACTACAACGGAGCGACCCCTGTTGGATAAAACGCCGGTGCCGCTGTGGGAATTAATCAACCTGCGGGATTATGCAACGATGAATGTGCAGTTTTCCCGTGGCTGCCCTTATGACTGTGAATTTTGCGATATTACCGCTTTATTTGGACATAAAACCCGCCTAAAGGGGGCCGTACATGTCCTACGCGAGCTAGAAGCCCTTTATGCCCAAGGTTGGCGGGGCGGTGTTTTTATTGTTGATGATAATTTTATTGGTAATAAAGTTCACCTCAAGCGGGAGATTCTGCCAGCAATGATCGGTTGGATGGAAAAACACAAAAATCCTTTCTGGTATATCACGGAGGCTTCGATTAACCTGGCCGACGACGAAGAACTGATGTTGATGATGCAAAAGGCGGGATTTATCTCTGTCTTTGTGGGCATTGAAACACCTGACGAATACAGCCTAAAAGAGTGCAATAAGTTTCAAAATGTTAACCGGGATATGATTGCCTGCGTGAAGAAGATCCAAAATTTTGGGATGCAGGTCAGCGGCGGGTTTATCGTGGGGTTCGATAACGATACGCCTTCAATCTTTGAGAGGCAGATCAATTTTATCCAAAGAAGCGGGATCGTTACAGCGATGGTGGGCTTGCTGCAGGCCCCGGTGGGAACGAGGTTATTTAAGCGCCTAAAAAAAGAAAAACGCTTGCTGTCAGATCCTAGTTTCAGCGGTAGCAACACAGATCTAAGCACCAATTTTATTCCCAAGATGAATATGCAAAAGCTTTTGGAAGGGTATCAGAAGATCGTTACGACCATTTATGAACCGCAGCACTATTATGCCCGTGTTCTAGAATTTTTTAAGGAGTTTAAACCTGTTTACAAGCGTGGTCTTTCTACGCTCCGTTTTAGCTATGCCAGGGCCCTTTTCCAGTCGATGTATGTCCTGGGGGTCAAGGAAAAAGGGCGCCGTTATTACTGGAAGTTGCTTTTTCAGACCCTGATTAAATACCCGCGGTTTCTGCCGGAAGCAATCACTTTTGCTGTCTACGGGCACCATTTCCGCAAAGTTTTCAATTTCAAACGTTATTTACTGCAAAATGAATAAAAGCCAAAGCAGACGTAGATGTAGATGTGAACTAGGGCAACACATTTGAATCCACATGTTTTTGGGCCAATTCTTTAATGACACAGAGCTCACTTCTGTACTCGCAGGGTTTCAAACAGTACAATGGAGTGGACATATATTTTTCGCCCCGGTCCGGAAGCAGGGTTACGATTAAACCTTCTTCAAGCTTTTTGGCCAGCTCTACAGCGACATGAAAAGCTGCACCGGCGCTCATGCCAGAGAAAATACCTTCTTCCCTGGCCAGCCGTTTTGTCATGGAAAAAGCATCCTCATCGGAGATATTTATCTTTTCGTCGATTAAAGAGGGATCGTACAGATCCGGGACGAGTGCTTCCTCCATATTTTTTAAACCCTGGATTTTGTGACTTTTGTAAGGCTCAACGCCAATTATTTGTATTTTGGGGTTGAGCTCTTTTAAGCGTCGTGAACAACCCATGAGGGTTCCTGTTGTCCCCATTCCTGCTATAAAATGAGTTAGCTTACCTTTAGTTTGTTTCCAGATTTCGGGGGCTGTAGTTTCATAATGGGCCAGGGCGTTGCTGCGATTATTATACTGGTTGGGCATATAATAGCGTTCGGGGTTTTGGGAGTGAAGCCGGTGGGCTTCTTCGATAGCTCCATCCGTGCCTTTTTCACCCGGGGTTAAAATGATGTCTGCTCCAAATGCTTCTAGTATTTTACGCCGTTCTTCGCTCATCCATTCGGACATGGTGACGACCAGGCGGTACCCCCTGACTGCAGCAACCAGGGCCAGTCCTATGCCGGTATTGCCGCTGGTTGGCTCTAGAATAATTTTATCTTTGGTCAGCTCGCCAGATTTTTCCGCCATAGTGATCATATAATATGCAATTCTGTCTTTAACGCTTCCACCAGGGTTTGTAGCCTCCAGTTTTACTGCTATAGTTACCCGGGGGTTAGGATTGAGCCGGCTAATCTTTACTAAAGGGGTATTCCCAATTGCTTCTAACAGGTTTTCTTTCAAGGACAAAGCCCCCTTTATTCTTTTGTTAATTATAACATACTCCAGTAAGGGTGGGAGATGTTTTTTACAATAAATAATAGCAACTTCAGGTAAAAAACAATTTTCTTATGATATAATCAGCACATAGGATGCGGCGTAATCTCTACGGGTCGCGTTATGGGTTTCAACGGCAACTTGGCACGCCAAACTGCCGGCACAGCAACGAGTTAAAAGAAAGCTTGCTAAAATAATTTTGAAGCAGTGCGCTGGAAAAATATAAGATGAGGAGGGCAGCCTTTTTCTGTGACAGATGAGGCTCTAGACAGGAAAAGGCGTTAAAGTGCTTTTGGATAGAATAGAAGTAGGCCCCTTTGCTACCAATTGTTATCTAGTTGCTTGCCCGGAAACGAGGGAAACGGTGATTATTGATCCCGGGGATGAGGGGAGGCGGATTATCAAACGGGTGCAGGATTTAAAGCTCCAGGTTAAATATGTGGTAAATACGCATGCGCACATCGATCATATCGGTTCCAATGAAGAGCTGAGGGCCACCTTTACGGTTCCCCTGTTGGCTCATGCGGCGGAGCTATCCAGATACCGCAGCCCCCAGGCCAGTTCGGTGCTTTTTGGGAAAAGAGTGCAGGCGGCGCCCCCGGATCGTTACTTGAAAGAAGGGGATCTTCTCCAGGTGGGTACTCTCAAAATCAAAGTGCTGGAAACACCCGGGCATTCCCCCGGAGGGATTACGTTAGATATTAACGGGGTTCTCTTTGTGGGGGATACTCTTTTTGCCGGTTCGATTGGCAGGACTGATTTTCCGGGAGGATCTTTCCCGGGGTTGATTCAAAGTATTAAGGAAAAAATTTTAAGTTATCCCGATGACACAGAGGTTTTTCCCGGCCACGGCCCGCCAACCACCGTTGGTGATGAGCGGCGCTATAATCCTTTTTTGACGGGCTCCTTTTAGCCGGGGGTTGGAATAAAAAGGCTGGCGCCGGCGCTGCACTGACGAAACATCATTTCCCGTGTGTGTGCAGTTGCCAGCTTAGGTCTGGTTTTAACATCATAGTTTGAACCGTTCATTTTTTTTAATTGAACCCGAATAGAGCAGCGCTATTTTAGCGCTTGCCGGACCAATCAGCTCATATAAAACCGAAGAGGATAGTATTATCGCCAGCAGGCTGTTGCCCATCGCAGCGGGCAGCACTCTTTTGCCTAAAAAGGCAAGGCCAATGGCTATACCGGCCTGGGGGATCAGGGCTAACCCCAAATAATTACGCACAGCTTTTGTTGTTTTAGCCAGCACGCAGCCCAAATAAGCGCCAAAATATTTACCCGCAATGCGGATTATAAAATAAGAAGTGCCTACTATTCCCAAGGTGTTTAAGGAGTTCATATCCAGGCTCATTCCCGAAACTACAAAAAACACCGCTAAAATTGGCGGGGTAAATCTTTCGATCTGCTTGTATAGCTTTCTGTTTTTAGTCATGTTGATATAAGTGGTGCCAAAAACTATACAGGCCAGCAAAGGTGAAACCTCTACCGCGGCACATAAGCCTGTAATACCTAAAAGTAATGAAATTGTCAGGATCAGCCGGTTATCTTCATGCCTTTTGGGGGTAATCAGCTTGCTTAGTATAGCACCGCTAGCAAAGCCCATGACCAGAGCGCCAATATTGTAAACCAAAGGCAATGCGATTTCAGAAAAAGAAATATTTGCTGTGGTATCGGCATTGATGATAGCGATGGCTGTGCTAAAGACGATAAGACATACTGCATCATCAAAGGCAACGACTTGCAGTAAGATATTTACAAAATTTCCATGGGCACGATATTGGCGAATAGTAACCATCGTGCTGGCGGGTGCTGTTGCCGTTGCAATTGCCCCCAAAAGCAAACAAAAATCCCAATTCAAATGGAAGAAAAAATGCATGGATAGGGTTACTAATATTCCGGCCAGCAATGATTCCAGCAAAGTGATGGCAATGACACCAAAACCTGTTTCTAGAAAAACTTCTTTTTTAAAATAACGGCCTACGCCAAAGGCAATAAAGGCCAGGGCAATATCGCTGATAAATTCCGCTTTTTCAATTATTTCGCCAGGAATTATATTTAACACATAGGGGCCGATTAAGATGCCGGCTATAATATAACCGGTTACGTTGGGCAATTTTGCAAGTTTTGTAAGGCGCGTGAGCAGAAACCCGGCGAACAGAATTGCGGACAGGGATAAAAGAACAGACGCCGCATTATTAAATTGACCAGGGAAATTACCCATTGGCCGTACTCCTTAAAAAACACCAGGACAAGTTTTGTCTAACAAATACGTTTTAAAAATCCTACGCCTGGTGTTTTCGGGATAGTGATTGTTCAAGTATATCATAACTTCAACAACAGGATGTTACAGATTGTGGCCATCGAAAATAGATAAAACGATTGTTCCAAGGTTTTACACACTACACAGGCTGGTCCGAAAGCAGTTACCTTTTTTATTTTATGAAAAACATTTATAAAATTAATGAATCCGGGCCGATCCCTTGTTTATTTTTAGGGCACATTTTGTTATAATTGCTCCAGTATATTTGCATAAGCAACTGGCTTGTCCTTTATACCCAAATTCAAGGAAATGGAAAGAGGTGGCCCGGTGAAACTTGTCCAACCACAACGTTTTATGATCGTCGCGGCAGCAGCAGGAGCCGATCATGCTTTAACAGCATTTGATGCAGCTCTTTTGAAAGCCGGTCTCGGTAATGTAAATCTGGTCAGGTTGAGCAGCATTCTACCTCCCGGCTGCCGGGAGGCAGAAAACGGGATCAATTTTCCGCCCGGCTCTTTTGTACCCACTGCTTACGGGGCAGTCTCCAGTGAAATAAAGGGGGAGCGCATCGCCGCTGCGGTGGGGATCGGTTTTACTGAAGAGAGCTTTGGGGTGATCATGGAACATGCCGGATCCTGTCCTGCAGAGACGGCCCGGGCCAAGGTAGAGGCAATGCTCGTAGAGGCATTTTCAAATCGCGGCCTGCCCTTAAAAGGGATGAAAATAAAAAGCATCGAGCACAGGGTGGAGAAAGCCGGGGCGGCAATTGCCCTGGTGGCCCTCTGGTAAAGGTAAGGGCGCAGGCGGAAGATCTCCGGGAAATGTGCGGGAAATCTGCGGAAGATGTGATGGAAGGAAAAAATACGGGCAAATTTTTGATCGCTGGCGGAGGCAATAAAATGGAGCTATGGTTTACAGAAAAGCAGACCCCCGATTTAGGGCTCACCTGTAAAATAAAAGAAACTTTATACCGGGCACGGACAGATTACCAGGAAATAGCCATTCTGGATACTTTTCAATACGGGCGCATGCTCGTGCTTGATGGTATGGTGCAGGCGACAGTGGCCGATGAATTTGTTTACCATGAAATGATCGTGCATATTCCACTACGGACGCACCCGCACCCCCGTGCCGTTTTAGTGATTGGCGGGGGGGATGGCGGCGCCGTGCGGGAAATAAGCAAATACCCGCAGGTAGAGAAAATTACGCTGGCAGAGATTGATCTTCAGGTAGTGGAGGCATCCAAACGCTTTTTACCGGAGCTCAGCTCTGCACTAGGAGATTTTCGTCTAGAGATCAAAATTGCCGATGGAATTGAATATGTCCGTTCCCTGCAGGAGGCGTATGATATTATTATCGTAGATTCCACGGAACCGGTCGGGCCTGCGGTTGGCCTTTTTGCCTCCTCCTTTTATGAGTCGGTATCCCGTGCTTTAAAGCCGGGAGGGATCCTGGTAGCGCAGACCGAGTCGCCGTTTTTGAATGCGGAGCTTATTCGCACTGTTTTCCGCCGGATCAAGGCGGTTTTCCCCCATACCCATCTTTACCTGGCACCGGTTCCCACTTACCCCGGGGGGCTTTGGAGTTTTACCCTGGGCTCAAAATATTATCATCCCCTAAAACCGGAAGGGAAGCTCTTGCCGGGAGGCACCAGGTATTACACGCCACAGATTCATAAAAGTTCTTTTTCCCTGCCGCGTTTTGTGCAGGAACTGTTAGATGATTAGGTTTTGCCTTTATCCCGGAAAGACCTGCTTGAAAACGGGAGGATAAACCAAGGTTATAGCTAAGTTTAAGGTTCTAGTTATGAAAGAAGAATATTATCTAAAGACCGGAGCAGCCTTTTTCCCAGGAGGAGCTGCCCTGGCAGGGTTTTCCGGGACGAGAGAGGCGGTGGGGTAGTATATTGAGCTTAGCAGGGTTCCCTCCAACAGAAAACGCAGGAGCCTTTCTGGCTGCGGATAATAGCAGGGCAGGCGAGGGGGTAATTTTAGGCGTTCCTTTGGACGATACGAGTTCATTCCGGCCGGGGAGCCGGTTTGCCCCGCTGGCCGTGCGTGCTGCCTCCCAAGCACTGGAGGAGTACAGCATCTATCGTCAAAAAGATTTAAGAGACCTGTCTTTTTATGATGCCGGTGATCTCGTTTTGCCGCCCGGGGATACCGTTTCATCGTTAGATACGATCGCTGCCAGTGTTGATTACCTCTTAAAACGGGGAAAAAAACCTTTTTTGATCGGTGGCGAACACACGCTGACTTTTGGAGCCGTAAAGGGATCTCTGGCAGTACACCGTGAGATGGCTGTAATAATGATGGATGCCCACGCCGACAGACGCCCTGCCTACCGGGGGGTGGCTGTTTCCCATGCCTCCGTGGCTTATCTTCTGCAGCAGTTGGCCGGGGTAACCCTTTACCAGTTTGGGGTGCGTTCGGCCGAAAGAGAGGAGCTAGCCGGATTGCAGGAAGGTGCAATATCATTTTTTTCTTTGGTGGAGCCCCTCCAAAGAACCTTGCCCCTTTTGAAAGATATTGCTTTGTATATTAGTTTGGATCTAGATGTAATCGATCCGGCTTTTGCTCCGGGCGTAGCTGCCCCGGAACCGGGGGGCATTTTCCCGGGAGAACTGCTGGAGGTTTTTAGTTTGTTGGAGGATTACAAGGAGCAGATAGTTGCTTTTGATCTGGTTGAGATCTGCCCGCCCCATGACCAGGCACAGATTACAGCTTTATTGGGAGCAAAAATGATACGCGAGGCACTGCTCACCTTTTTATAGTTTTTATTAGCTTCCCGGGCATCGAAAACCGGGGAAAAGGAGACGAAAAACATGGTTGCCAAATATGTTTTTATCACCGGGGGGGTAGTGTCCTCGCTGGGTAAAGGCATTACAGCAGCTTCTTTAGGGTGCTTGTTAAAGAGCCGTGGTTTTAAAGTCACCATTCAAAAGCTGGATCCCTACATCAACGTAGATCCGGGGACGATGAGCCCTTACCAGCACGGGGAGATATTTGTGACCGACGATGGGACGGAAACGGACATGGATCTGGGACATTATGAGCGGTTTATTGACGCCAACTTAACAAAAAATAACAACGTGACGACCGGGAAGATATACTGGTCGGTGCTGAATAAAGAACGCCGCGGCGAATACGGGGGGGGAACGGTCCAGGTTATTCCGCACATTACCAATGAAATTAAAACGAACATTAAGCGTGCAGCCAGGGATGCGGGTGCGGAGGTAATCATCTGTGAAATAGGGGGGACGGTTGGGGATATCGAGAGCCTTCCTTTTTTAGAGGCGATCCGCCAGATGAAAACAGATCAGGGCAAGGAAAATGTATGTTATATCCATGTGACCCTGATCCCCTATTTAGAACCGTCCGAGGAGCTTAAAACAAAACCTACGCAGCACAGTGTGAAAGAACTGCGTGGCATCGGTATCCAACCGGATGTGATTGTCTGCAGAACAGAGCACCCCCTGACCGGGGAGATCAAGGATAAAATTGCTCTTTTCTGCGATATCAATGCCCGGGAAGTAATTGAAAATAAAACTTCTAACAATATTTATGAGGTGCCCTTGATTCTCAAGGAGGAAGGCCTGGATAAAATTGTGCTGGAGAAAATTGGGTTGCCCCGCAAAAAAGCCGATCTTTTTGCCTGGAAGAAGATGGTCCGGGGGATTAACAGGCTGCAGAAAAAGATGACGATTGCCCTCGTAGGAAAATATACCGCGTATAAGGATTCTTATACCAGCTTGGTTGAAGCGCTAAGTCATGCCGGAGCCTGTCACGATGTGAAGGTGAAGATTCGCTGGATCGGGGCGGAGCAGATCGAGGCGCTGGCCACAAAAGAGGAGCGCGAGGCACTTTTTGCTGGCGTTCAGGGGATTGTAGTGCCCGGGGGGTTTGGCGAAAGGGGTATTGAAGGTAAAATTGAAGCGGCGCGTTTTGCCCGCGAAAAAAGGGTACCCTTTTTGGGGCTTTGCCTGGGCATGCATTGTGCGATCATCGAGGTGGCCAGAAATGTTGGCGGCCTGCAAAAGGCCCACTCGCTGGAATTTGATCCCAAAACCCCGCAAGCAGTGATCGAGCCTTTGCCGGGGGGCGAAGAACAGGAGCTATCTCTTTACAGGGGGAGGATGCGGCTGGGAACCTATCCCTGCACGCTGCTGCGTGATAGCCGCGCTTACCAGGCCTACCAAAAAGATATCGTCGACGAAAGGCACCGGCACGGGTATAAATTTAACTACTCTTTTCAAGAAAACATGGCAACAGCCGGCTTGTTTGTCACCGGCTTCCACCCGGAAGATCAGGTGGCGGAGATCGTGGAGTTGGCAGGCCATCCCTGGTATCTGGCGACGCAGTTTCATCCCGAATTTAAATCTCGCCCGCACAGGCCGCACCCGCTTTTTATGGATTTTATCAATACCCAGTTGAACCTTCCCCCTCTTTAAAGAGCGGGGATATTTTTTTCCCGGGTGGGAGATATTTAAGGTCGAAGGGTACTAAAGATCGTGGGGGTTGAAAAAGGATTTTTAAATAATTGGCAGGAATGAATTTACAAAAGGAGAAATAGTATCTAGTACAGGGCGGTGAAGGTTGCGGCAGGTTTCAATTAAGAAGTGAAATGGTAAAAAGGGGGTCTTTTTATCAGCCGGAAATATATTATCAGTGCCGTTGTCTTTGTGCTCCTCTTATTTGCTGTCTTTTTAGGTGTGAAGGAATTTTTTTCCCCTTCTGCTCTAAGGGGGCGTAAAACCTTTTCCGCTACTGAAAATACGATTGGTTTAATTACTGTTCAGGGCACGATTTCTGCCGGGGAGGCAGGGCTGTTTTCAGAGGTAATTGGAGGAGACAGTCTTTTGGCGGATATCCGCCAGGCCGGGGAAGACCCGATTAAAGCTTTAGTTATACGGATTAACAGCCCGGGTGGATCTGCCGCTGCTTCACAAGAAATATATGCGGAGCTGCAAAAAGTCCGGCAAAAAGGCAAACTCGTCATTGTTTCTATGGCCGATATGGCTGCTTCCGGCGGATATATGATTGCCTGTGCTGCTGATTACATCGTGGCTAATCCGGCTACTATTACAGGGAGTATTGGCGTAATCATCGACGCCACCAATTTACAGGGGCTGTATGATCTGTTGGGCATTGATTATGAGGTAATTAAAAGTGGTATTTATAAGGATACTTTAAACCCTGCCCGCCCCCTAACTGTTGCAGAGAAAGAACTGTTGGAGACGATGGTCATGGATATTTATGAACAATTTGTAGATATCGTCGCAGAGGGGCGGGGATTAAGTCGTGAAAAAGTGTTGGCTTATGCCGATGGGCGGGTTTTAACCGGCCAACAGGCTCTGAAGGTGGGGTTGGTTGACGAACTGGGCAATCTTTATGATGCCTTGGATATTGCTGCTAAAAAAGCTGGCATTGAAGGAAAACCTCAAATATACCGTTATGGCCGCCGGGGATTCTGGAATATGATGCTGGCGGGTTCACAGGGGGGGAACAATTTTTTTCCTTCTTTCTTGCGGGAGCGGAGCCTGCTGGTTCAATAAAGAAAAATGAGGAGGCGCTATGTTTAAAGAAGTTTTTGATGATTTTTTTGATATATTATTCAATTATTCTAAAGGCCTGCCCCGCATTGCCCGGACCAGAAACATTTGGAGCGGGTTGGCTGTTTATTTATCGGTGAGCATAATTGTTTCTTTGGCTACAATTAATATTAATAATATTAGTCTAAACGGCGGGTTGGGACAAGGTGCTTTTATGATGCCACCGGAAGCTGCCTCTTTTTTTTCTCCGGAAATGGAGGAAAATGTATCCCGTTTCTTTCCTTTGGCCACCCTACTAACACAACTTGTATTTGGACCGTTATATTTTTTATTAATGGTGGCCGTCAGAAACTTTGCCGCTGAGCTTTTGGGAGGGAGGGGTCATGTTTTTGCTCTGGGAGCGGTTTTAGGATATGGGCAGCTTCCCTACGTTGTCGTTGCTTTGGGAGGGCTTTTAAACCGCTATATGGCCTTTAATACGATTGGCTTTTTGACAACCGTGGCCCTTTTATGGTCTTTGTGGCTGAAGATTGGTGGTTTACGGGTCGTCCACGAGTTTTCCTGGGGGCGGGCGGCGCTTTCTTATTTTCTGCCCGTTTTGGCTGTTTTGGGAGCGATAATTCTTTTTCTTATGTTAGTGATCGTGTTTTTGTTTCCTTTGATGGTGCAGTTTATAGAAAAACTACCGGGTGGGAATGTTTTGTTTTGAAAAAGGGATCGGCCGGGCTTTTTCCAGAAATTGTCCGGTTGCAGTAAAATTTAATTATTTTACGAGGAGAAAGGAGCAAGAATAATGAATCTGGTGGGCTTAAATGAAGTCTTGGAACCCGCTGCAAAAGGAGGTTATGCCGTAGGAGCTTTTAATGCCAACAATATGGAGATTGTGCAGGCAATCATTGAATCTGCGGCCGAAGAAAACTCTCCAGTGATCGTGCAAGCCAGCCAGGGCGCAATCAAATATGCCGGACTGGATTTTATCGTGGGATTGGTCAAGTCTGCAGCCGCGGGCGTGAAAGTACCCGTTGTCCTGCATCTAGACCATGGGACTGATTTTGAACAGGTCTTGCGTTGTATCCGTTACGGGTTTAGCTCCGTGATGTATGATGGCTCCAAACTTCCTTTAGAAGAAAATATTGCCATGACGCGGCGTGTGGTGGAGATTGCCCGTGCCGTTGGTGTCTCTGTGGAAGGGGAGCTGGGTAAAATCGGGGGCACAGAGGATGATGTTACCGTGGAGGAGCGGGATGCTTTTTTTACCGATCCGGCAGAAGCGGAACGCTTTGTGCAAGAAACAGCAGTAGATGCCTTGGCAGTGGCGATAGGTACTGCACACGGCCCCTATAAATGGGAACCGGAGTTGGATTTTCCTCGTTTGAAGCAGATCAAGGAGCGCTGTAACGCTTCTATCGTGCTGCATGGTTCCTCCGGGGTTCCGGATAAAGCCATCCGGCAGGCGGCAGCCCTGGGGGTCACCAAGATGAACATCGATACGGAGATCCGGCAGGCTTTTGTCCGGGCGGTTATGGATTATATGCAGGCCAATCCGGAGAACATCGATCCTCGCAATATGCTTGGCCCGGGGAAAGAAGCGGCGAAGAAAGTGATTAAAGAAAAAATGCGTCTTTTTGGTTGTTCCGGTAAGGCATAAAAGACTTCATTGGGGGAAAAGACAGTGCAGCTTTTTCTTGATACAGCCAACCTAGAAGAAATTGAAGAGGCTCTTTCCTGGGGAGTGATTAGCGGTTTAACGACCAACCCCACGCTGGCAGCTAAAGAAACCGGCTCCTTTGATAGTTTGATCCGGCAAATTTGCCAATTGTTGGGGGAAAGTAGGCCGGTTAGTGTTGAGGTTTTATCTACCTTGTCTGAAGAGATGGAGAAAGAAGCACGTCTCCTGGCGGAAATTGCGCCGAACGTCGTCATTAAAATACCGATGGGAGTGGAGGGTTTAAAAACTGTTTATAATCTAAGCCGGACCTCCAAGATAGTCCCTTGTAATGTAACCCTTGTTTTTTCTGCCAACCAGGCATTACTGGCGGCACGGGCAGGGGCCCGTTATGTCAGCCCCTTTATTGGGCGGATAGACGATCTTGGTTGGGATGGTGTGGGTTTAGTCCGGGAAATGGCCGCTATTTTCAGAGTACAGGCTCTAGACACAAAAATTATTGCGGCCAGTATACGTCATCCCCGTCATGTTCAGGATGTAGCCCTGGCTGGAGCACAGATTGCTACTGTTCCTTTTAGCGTCCTCAAGCAGATGACGCGGCACCCGCTTACCGATCTTGGCGTGGAACGTTTTTTGGCAGATTGGAAGCATAAGTATCAGTAGGTCTTCGCAGTAATATTCCTAAGCAATGCTTTGATAAGAGCAATTATGTCAGGGGGGAAGAGCATGGCTCTTATGGAACGCGAGCTAGCCTTGGAATTTGTTCGTGTAACTGAGGCCGCCGCATTAGCTACGGGAAGGTTTATGGGACGAGGGGACAAAATAGCTGCCGATGCTGCTGCAGTAGAGGCGATGCGTACAGCATTTAATACAGTCTATATCGATGGCGTAGTGGTTATCGGTGAAGGAGAGATCGACCAGGCTCCGATGCTCTACATCGGTGAAAAAGTTGGCGGGGGGATGCCCCCGCAGCTAGATGTGGCCGTGGATCCCCTGGAGGGCACGAATTTGGTGGCCAAAGGTTTGCCCAATGCCCTTTCTGTTTTAGCAGTGGCGCCACGTAATTGCCTGTTGCATTCTCCGGATATTTACATGGATAAAATAGCAGTAGGCCCCCGGGCCAAAGGCCTGATTAGCCTCGATGCTTCTGTGGAGGAAAATGTTAAACAGGTAGCCAAGGCTCTGGATAAAAAGGTGGAGGATGTCGTAGCTATTATCCTCGATCGCCCGCGGCATGAGCACATTATTCAAGAACTACGCCGACTTGGCGCACGGGTAAAACTGATTACTGACGGCGATGTTTCTGCGGCAATTGCTACTGCGGCAGATTGGTCCGATGTGGATATCCTTTTTGGGATCGGTGGCGCGCCGGAAGGGGTTTTGGCTGCAGCGGCACTGAAGTGTTTGGGTGGGGAGATACAGGGGCGTCTTATTCCGGAAAATGAAAAAGATGTTGCCAGAATCAAGTCCATGGGGCTTGAGGAACCCGAGCAACTGTTACTCATGGAGGATTTTATCCAAGGGAATGATGTTATTTTTGCTGCAAGCGGGATTACTGACGGCGATCTTTTACAGGGTGTAAGGTATAGTGGCCAGCGGGCGAAAACCCACTCGGTGGTAATGAGAAGTATGACCGGGACAGTGCGTTTTGTACAGGCTACACACCGCCTGGATATTAAACCTCATTATGTGGCCAGGGATTGTGTGGCCAGGGATCGGTAGATATTTTGGCTGTAATGATTGGTGCTGTAAGATTTTAGCGAAATCCGAGGCGGAGCTGCCCGGTAGAGTCCGGTAGAGTATTGGATGAAAGCCTTAACTCCTGTGCCCTAAAAACCTGTGGGGTTAAACCACAGATCTGGCCAGGCTGCAAGCGCGTCTACCGCCTTTAATTTTGAACATCAGGAGGTAGGACCTGGTGCCAACGGGCTTATAATTCGGGGCCAACCGGGGCAAAATATTGAACATCTGGCTGTTATTTTTTCTTGATGCCGCTCTTATTGTTTTAGCCGGCATGCAATTAACAAAAAATGCTGAAAAAATCGCGGTAAGTCTTGGCTTGGGCCGAACTTGGGCAGGAGCACTTCTTTTGCCTTTGGCCACATCGCTACCAGAGTTGGTCACTTCTCTCCGGGCAGCTTTAATCGCCGCTCCAGATTTAATTGGCGGTAATATCTACGGTAGTATTCTCTTCAATTTAACCCTCATTGCGCTGATCGATCTCCTGCAGGGACGGGGGCCTCTAATAGCGCGACGCAAAAGAACGCTATTGTTGACGGTCCTGATGAGCATGCTCATCCTTGTCGTCTCCATCATCGGTTTCACGTTGGCGCTGCCTTATCGCCTGGGATGGATTGGCCTGGACAGTCTAGCCATTCTCGCCGTCTATTTGTTGGGTGGCGGGGCGATTATGAGCTTGGAAAAAAATCGCTCTAAGACGGTGCAAAGTGACAAGATAACCGGTCGTGGTAAAGAACTTTTCCGTAGTCTTTTCCTTTTTGGCCTGGCGGCGTTGGTTATTTTCTTAGCGGGTACCAATTTGACTGATACTGCCGCTTCTATTTCCACAGAAACAGGTTTGGGCCAAACCTTAGCAGGCGTAATCTTTGTTGCAATTACCACCTCCTTGCCGGAGTTGGTGACAACGATGACTGCAGTCCGTCTCGGCTTTGTGGAGATGGCTGTGGCCAATGTTTTCGGTGCCAATTTTCTGGATGTGTTCATTCTTTTTATTGCCGATCTATTTTACCGACAGGGCCCCCTAACTCTTCATTTTTCCCCTCAAAATTTAATTGTGGCTTTGATGGGAGTTTTTCTCTCTTTGGTGATTTTAATCAGCCTTCTTTTTCCTTTACGGCGGCATTTTTTAAGAATGGGTATCACCTCGTATTTTATTATTATCAGCTATATATTTACACTGGTCTTTCTTTTTGCGGCGCGTTAAAAAAGTGGAAAAAAGGCATATAACAGGTTAGAAGGTAGGAGAATTTTTTATGCGTTTAAGTGAAATGGAAACGATGAATTTAGAAGAGTTGCACAGCGTAGCCAAGGAAAACGAAATTAAAGGGATTAGCACGATGAAAAAAAAGGAGTTGATGTTCGCCCTACTCAGGCAGGAAACAGAAGCGGAAGGACTCATATTTTCACAGGGCGTCCTGGAAATTATGCCCGATGGTTATGGTTTTTTACGGCGGGTCAATTATTTGCCTCATGAAGACGATATTTATATCTCCGCTTCGCAAATCCGGCGCTTTGGGTTGCGGACCGGGGATCTGGTTGCCGGCAAAGTGCGGCCGCCCAAAGAAAACGAACGTTATTTTGCTCTTTTACAGGTAGAAGCGGTGAATAAAGAGGATCCGGAGAAAGCGGCTGGCCGTCCTTTTTTTACGGAGTTGACACCGATTCACCCGCAGGAACAGCTAATTTTGGAAAAAAATACGGATGATTATGCCACGCGCATTATCGATCTACTCATTCCTGTCGGCAAAGGGCAGCGGGGGTTGATCGTTTCACCCCCCAAGGCGGGTAAAACGATGTTATTAAAAAAAATTGCCAATAGTTTAACAGAAAATTATTCCGATTTAGAGCTGATCGTTTTACTTATTGATGAAAGACCGGAAGAAGTGACGGATATGCGCCGCTCTGTCCGGGGGGAAGTGTTAAGTTCCACTTTTGATGAACGGCCAGAAAATCATATTCGCTTGACTGAACTCGTGCTAGAAAGGGCACAACGCATGATCGAACAGGGTCTGGATGTCGTTATCCTCCTCGACAGTATTACTAGAATGACCCGTGCCTATAATCTTGTAATTCCCCCCAGCGGCAGGACGCTTTCCGGGGGGATCGATCCGGCGGCTTTTTACAAACCCAAGCGTTTCTTTGGGGCAGCCCGCAACATTGAAGAAGGGGGCAGCCTGACGATGCTGGCCACGGCTTTGATCGAGACAGGGAGCCGTATGGACGATGTGATCTATGAAGAATTCAAGGGTACGGGCAACCTGGAACTGCACCTGGATCGCAAACTTGCCGAGCGCCGTTATTTTCCGGCGATCGATATCCCGCGTTCCGGGACGCGGCGGGAAGAATTGCTTCTCGACAATGCGACTATCGAGCTGATGTGGGCCTTGCGGCGGACGATGAATGTTACCTCTTCCACAGATTTTTTGGAGGCTTTAATCGAACGCCTTAAAAAAACGGAAAATAATGCCTCCTTTCTTTCCAACCTTCATAATTTATAAAGAAGGACCCCTTTAAATAAATTTAAGGTAGAATCATTTTTTTAGGACGGATCTAGCTGTCCTGTGGCACTAAACCATGCTTTTTTTGGACAAATGTGTATATTTTTTTTAACAAGGGTAAAAACTAGTAGCATTCCAATAGATGGAGAGTGTTCGGTAATGTTGCGAGTTTGCCTTGTATCTGCTAGTAACACCGGCTTGCTTCTTACTATAAAGAAAATTATTGTTTTTCTATTAAGAAAAGTTTTGCTGCCGGCTTGTCTAGTATTACTGCTGGCGGGGGTTTGTAGCATGTGTTTTCCCATGAAAGCGGAAGCTGGTGCCAAATTAGAAAATCACACCAAAACGGCAGGTCTGGTGCAGCCCCTTTACCTCCAGCAATTGGAGAAATACAGCGTTGAAGCTGAAAAGTACAAAGAAGACCAGGCAAGATTAAAAAGAGAAGAAACTTTAAAAAAAGCGCTGCTGCAACATACTGTGCACCCGGGCGAAACGCTGACCCATATTGCCCGTTCTTACCGGGTAGATCTTGAAGCTTTAATCTGCTGGAACAGGATAAATGACCCCAATTTAATTTTTCCCGGACAGGTTCTAGATCTTTTAGCCATACCGGGGGCGATGCATATAGTTTGTGAGGGTGATACTATAAAATCTATTGCCGGGCGCTACCAAAGTAGTTCGCAGGTAATTACCGCCTTTAACCTTCTTGAAGGAACGCCCCTTTTAGTTCCCGGGCAAAAACTGGTGATCCCCGGGGGCGTGCTGCCCACCCTGGAAAGGAAGGCCGCACAGGCTACGCTCATAGCTTCCCGTTTTGGGCTGAGGGGATCCTTGCCACCGTGCCCTTCCTTTGATTGGCCGGTAAAAGGGAGGCTTTCCTCTCTTTATGGCTGGCGCAAGGGAGACTTTCATTATGGTTTGGATATAGCCATTCCCCACGGTAGTACGATTCAGGCTGCGGCAGCGGGAACAGTGCTGGAAACCGGCACAAAACAGGGTTACGGGCTCACGCTCGTGATTGAGCATGCTAACGAATGGAGAACACTTTATGCGCATTGTTCCCGTTTGCTGGTGAAAGAAGATGAAAAAGTGTCCCGGGGACAGCCCGTTGCTTTGATTGGAGCGACTGGCAATGCTACCGGCCCTCATCTTCACTGGGAAGTTATCCATGGCGAACAACGCTTTGATCCTTTGACTTTTCTGCCCGGCAGCGGGAATTAGAAACGGAACGAGCGGGCGAAAAAATGCGGCCTTGATCTTGCCAAAGGCCGCATTTTTGTGTTATTATCTAGTTTGCGCTATTTTGCAACTTATGTTATCCGAGAGGGGAGATCACCTGGTGGGGGCACCTTGAAGGTTGTCTTCTTAAACCGGCCGGGTTCTACCAAATAGGGGATCAGTTTCCGGGTATGAAACCCCGGATCCAGGAAATTCGGTGGCAGTGCAATTAGAAAAGAGGTGAACAAAATGAAAAAAGGAATCCATCCTGAATATATGAAAAGTAAAATCATCTGTGCCTGCGGCTCGGTTTATGATGTAGCTTCTATCAAAAAAGAACTGCGGGTGGAGATCTGTTCCAATTGTCACCCCTTCTTTACTGGTAAGCAAAAATTTGTGGATACCGGAGGCCGTGTAGAAAGGTTTAAACGCAAGTATGGACTTGAATAAAAATTTCGGCAGGGCTCCTTGCAGCCCTGCTTTTGCCGGTAAGGTAAAAGATATGACTTTGCTTGCCGGCAATAGTATTGGCCGGGAGAAGGCGGGGATGGCGCACAGCAGTAAAAAGGCGGTGGGTGAAGGGATGTCCGGGAAAAGGCATAATATCGGCGGTCAGGCTGTCATTGAAGGGGTGATGATGCGTAACAATTCCCTAATTGCCATTGCCCTGAGGCAGGGGGAAGGGCTCATTACCGTACAAAAAAAAATATTTAACTCGCTTGCCGGGCGTTGCCGCATTTTGAAGTGGCCGCTTTTTAGGGGCGGGGTTGCTTTTATTGAAGCTTTGATCCTGGGGTATCGTTCCCTTTCTCTTTCTGCCGAAGAAGCGCTGGGGGAAGAGCAGGAGGAGCTCCGGGGATGGGAGTTACCCTTGACGTTAATTATTTCCCTGGCAGCAGGGGTGGGCCTTTTTATTCTTTTACCAACCGTTTTAATGGGTTTTTTAAAACATTGGTTAGAGACGCCGTTTTTACTATATTTAGGAGAAGGTGTTCTGCGTCTGGTTATTTTTCTTAGTTATATTTTTGCCATTTCCCGTTGGGGAGAGATAGAGCGGGTATTTCAATACCATGGAGCAGAACATAAGGTGATAGCCTGTTATGAGGCGGGCTGCCCGCTGACGGTGGAACATGCCCGCGGTTTCAGCACGCTGCATAGGCGCTGTGGAACCAATTTTTTGTTAGTGGTCATGGTTGTTAGTATTTTGCTCTTTTCTTTTTTTGGCTGGCCCCCACTCTGGCAAAGGATTGTAATCAGGCTTTTGCTTTTACCATTGGTGGCGGGGATCTCTTACGAGGGCATCAAATTGGCCAGCGCCAAAGACAATGTTCTGACCAGAGCTATTTCTCAACCCGGTTTGTGGCTGCAGTTGCTTACGACAAAAAATCCGGCTGACGATCAGGTGGAAGTGGCTATTTGTGCTTTACAGGCGGTTTTGCCTGATGTAGAGATAAAAAACTGAAATTCATATCTAAAGTAGTGCTCCACTGTCAAGCTTTTCCGCGTCTGGTACTGTGTCTATTCTGGTTCTGCAAAGTAACCGCCGGCCTTTTAAATAGAATTGTAAGCGGAGGTAGAAGAAACGATGTGGGATCGGTTAAAAACCCTGGAGGCTCATTACGGTTTCCTGGAAGAGAAACTAAGTGATCCGGAGATCATCAAAGATCAGCCACAATGGCAAAAGTATGCACGGGAGCATGCCGGGCTGGGCGAATTAGTGGATAACTATCGCTTTTGGCGTAAAACAGCAGAGGAACTAGCAGAAGCCAGGGAAATGACCAGGGAAAAGCTGGATAACGAGATGCAGCTCTACCTGCGCGAAGAAATTACCAAACTTACAGCTAGGAAAGAGAAGCTAGAGGAAAATTTAAAGATCCTGTTGCTGCCCAAGGATACTAATGATGAAAAAGATGTGCTCATAGAAATACGTGCCGGTACTGGCGGTGAAGAGGCTGCTTTGTTCGCTGCAGATTTATTGCGCATGTACCTGCGTTTTGCGGAACGTAAGGGGTGGGGCATGGAAGTTCTGGATTCTAGTCCGACGGATATCGGCGGGATGAAAGAGATTATTTTTGCCATTAAGGGGCCTGGCGCTTATAGCCAGTTAAAATTTGAAAAAGGTGTGCATCGCGTACAAAGGATTCCTGTGACAGAATCAGGTGGGCGGATCCATACTTCGGCGGCGACGGTAGCCGTCTTGCCGGAAATTGATGAGGTTGAATTAAAGATTAACCCCCAGGACCTGCGCATTGATACTTTTTGCTCTACGGGGCCCGGCGGTCAAAGTGTCAACACCACTCAATCTGCAGTGCGGATTACACATCTCCCTACGAATACGATTGTTTCTTGTCAGGATGAAAAATCACAGCTCAAAAACCGTGAAAAAGCCATGCGAGTTTTAAGGGCGCGGCTTATGGAAAAAATGATTGCCGATCAGCAGGAGGAACAAGCACAGGAAAGACGCAGCCAGGTTGGCTCCGGGGATCGCAGCGAGCGCATTCGTACCTATAATTTTCCGCAGAACAGGGTCACCGATCACCGCATTGGCTTAACCCTGCACCGCTTGGAACAGGTTCTGGATGGCGATTTGGATGCTGTTATCGAAGCTTTGATTGCTTATGAACGGGCCGAACAATTGAAATATGCCACGTAAATTTGGAGGAAAATAGTATGGGTAGTATAAAAGAGGCCTTGCGAAAGGCCGCTTCTTTTTTACGCCGGCAGGGCATCGCCGCACCACGTCGCGAGGCCGAGTTGCTGCTTGCCTTTTTGCTGGCAAGGGAGACGACCTACCTTTATGTTCACGGTGCAGAGGAGTTCCCCTTGGAGATAAAAGCCGGGTACGAAAAAATGCTGCAGCAGCGCGGCGAAAACACTCCTTTTGCCTACCTTACAGGAAAAAAAGAATTTATGGGCCTACCCTTTCTTGTAAAAGAAGGGGTCCTCATTCCCCGCCCGGAGACCGAGCATCTGGTGGAGACGGTTTGCCAGTGGAGCCGGGGTATTTTGATGGGGATGTCAGGCGGGCAGCAGTTCTACATTCTCGATTTGGGGACGGGTTGCGGCAATATTGCCGTGTCTTTGGCTTACTATTTGCCCGAAATTTTTGTTGTAGGGGTGGATAGAAGCGCAACCGCGCTGGAGCTGGCCCGGCAAAATGCCGAAATAAATGGTGTAAAAAACCGCGTGGAGCTGTTTTGCGGTGATTTTGGGGCTTTTTTTGCTCAGAACAAACGGCTCTTTTATGCTATTGCTTCTAACCCCCCGTATATTCCCCGTTCAGAGCTGCCTTTTTTACCTCCCGCAGTACAAAAAGAACCCCGCTTGGCCCTCGATGGGGGAGAAGACGGGCTGGATGTTTATCGCACAATTTTTTCTTTTGTGCAGGAGACACTCTTTTCGCCGGGATTATTGGCTTTGGAGGTAGGAAACAATCAAGCTGCAGATGTTCTAGCTCTGGGGTATCAGGCCGGGTTTGCCAAAGCTGAAATTGTGCCAGATCTGGCCGGCCAGGAACGGGTTGTGACTTTTAGTGGCCGGAAGTAGCGCCGGGTGAGCAAAAATTAGGGCAGGTTTTTACCGGTAGAAGTAATGGTTAACTGTCCGTGCTTAACGCCTTTAATGCTGATTAGGCGTTCGGCTATTTCCCTGATTTTTTTATTTATCCCTTGAATGGCCAGCACTTCCAGGCAGTTGTGGTGATCCAGGTGCAGGTGCATGGTGGAAAGAATTAAATCATGGTAATCATGTTGGACCTCTAAAAGCAGGTTACTTAACCCCCGTACATGATGGTCGTAGACCAGTGTTATGGTGCCGGCCACTTCTTCGTCTTCGCTCTCCCATTCCATTTTCACAAGTTGGTTGCGAATCAAATCGCGAATTGCTTCTGAGCGGCTGTGATAACCTTTTTTTTCAATAATTTTATCGAATGATTCTAACAGCCCTGCACTTATTGAAACCCCAAAACGGACGAGTTCAGGCATCGGCAACAACCCCCAGTTTTTTTACCGCTAAGATCCCTACCACATATTATAACACACTTTTCAATGTCTAAAAAATGGAAATATAGTGCATACTACAGTATAGAAGGTACTTTTATCCGGGGGAGGTAAATTATGCCTAAATATTTTAAAAAAGTAAAGATCAGCGGCGTGCAAACCTGTGACCTGCCGACCATACCCTGGGAGCAGATGAAAGTTTATTTTCAAAGGTTAGCGGACGGTGAAACAGGCATAAGGGAAGAGCTAATTAAAGGTAATTTAAAATTGGTGTTAAGCGTATTGAAAAAATTTACCTATCGCAATGAAAACATGGATGATCTTTTCCAAATCGGCTGTATTGGTTTAATGAAGGCCATTGACAATTTTTCTTTGGAACACGGTGTAAATTTCTCTACCTATGCTGTTCCCATGATTATAGGGGAAATTAAACGCCACCTGCGGGATAATAATTTTATTCATATCAGTCGCTCGCTGAAAAATATGGCTCAAAAAATTCAAAGTGTTCGCGACAGCTATTTACAAAAAAATCAAAGAGAGCCCACCTTGGGAGAGTTGGCCGGGGAAGTGGACTTAACTCCGGAGGAGATTGTTTTTGTCTATAATGCCAATGCAGAACCCGTATCTTTCTTCGAACCGGTTTTTAATGACAGCACAGATCCTTTGCAGATTATCGATCTTTTGCCGGATATGCTCAATGAAGATGAGAGCTGGCTGGAAAGGATCGCCCTAAAAGAGGCCCTGGCGAGACTGGATGCAAGGGAAAGATTTATTATTTCGGCCCGTTTTTTTCAGGGAAAAACCCAGATGGAAGTAGCCAGGCTAGTGGGTATCTCCCAGGCGCAGATATCCAGAATAGAGAAAGCGGCTTTGCTCTTTATACGTGAATATTACCAGGGGCCGGAGGGCGCTAAATTGCAGGCAGAAGACCAAAAGAATTCGCTAGCCGGGGAGTGGTAAATAAGCAATGCGTATTTATAAGCAATTATTGGCAAAAGCAAGATATTTGCTTTCTATCTGGAGAAATAAAGGATGGGCGTTTACTGTTTTTATGCTTGTTCTTGTTCTTGTTGCCCTAAAAACCTTTTGCCTACCGGGCAGGTTAACATTTTTAACGGGGCAACAATTTACTGTTGACCTGTTACAGGTGCCCCGGGGGATGGAAAGAAGTCTGCCCGGCAACCGTATGGAAGGCGCTCCGGATTGTTGTTCTAAACAAAGCGCTAGCGGGCCAAACGCTAGCAATTTAGGGTGTGCAGGTTATTCGCACGCCCAGCAGATCCAAACGCAAGATATGCTTCGTTTTCATGTTCGTGCTCACAGTAACTCCCCGCGGGATCAAGAAATTAAAAATTTAGTGGCGCAAAGAGTGCTTGTTCATTACCAGCAGGAATGGAGCAATTGCCGGAACAGTGACGAATTAGCCCACTTTTTAACAGAAAATAGGGTCGCGCTGGAAGAGGTGGCCCGGGAAATCATGCGGGATTATGGATGTGCATACGATGTAGAGGCCTCGTTAAGCCGCGATGTTTTCCCGGCCCGTTGCTATGAAGGGAGGCTCTTCCCGGCAGGCGAGTACACAGCTCTTTATCTGATCATGGGGGAGGGACGCGGGGAAAACTGGTGGTGTGTGCTTTTCCCCCCGTTGTGTTTTAGTTCTATTTCCCCTTTGGTTACGGGAGATGAAGAACAAAAACAGGAAGATGGCAAGCAGGAGGGCTTGCTTACGGGCGGTTCTGCCGGTGGGAAAAACACTGGAGCAGATTATGCTCCTGCTGCCGCAGGTAAAAAAAACAGTAAAAAAGCGCAAAAAAAAGACAGTGTTGATCTCGTCGAGCAGGAAAAACCGTCATACAAGTGGCGCTTCTGGTTGTGGGATGTTATAACGAAAAAGAGGCGGCGGTAGCTGTAAAAATCAGCCCATGAAGACGCCACAATTTTGAAGCTAAAATGGCAGGACGCCATTTTAGGGCCTTTTGAAGAGGACATTCAATTAGGCCCGGGCAAAAAATAGTCAGTCGAAGGGATGCTGATTGCAGCGAATGCCTGGCAAATAGAGTTTATGCAGTAGAATCAGATTATAAAATAAACGAATCTGCCGGTCGATGTATAAACATTCACACCCTTTTAAAGATTACGAAATTATCGTTTCATGTGCTTTTTAGTCTCTTTATAAAGGAAATGAAATAAGGGATCGAGAATTCTTTTATAATGAAGAGTTTCTAAAAGGTTGATTGACTTGTAAGATGGGGGGATTACCCTGGAGATCTGGCTTTTAATTGCCGGCATGTTTGGTGGCCTGGGGCTATTTCTTTATAGTATTCAGATGATGGCTTCGGGGATGCAGAAGGTTGCCGGGGAAAAATTAAGGCGTATTTTGGAGGTTTTAACTGGAAAGCCAATTATCGGGGTATTAACGGGTATAGCCGTAACGGTCCTGATTCAAAGCAGCGGCACAACCACGGTTATGCTCGTAGGTTTTGTCAATGCTGGTTTGATGAGTTTATCGCAAGCCATTGGTGCTATTATGGGAGCGAACATTGGGACGACTGTTACGGCCCAGATTGTTTCTTTTAGATTTGAACTGTTGATTGCACCTTGTATTGGCCTGGGCGGGCTTTTAAATTACTTTGGACGCCGTAAACTCTACCGCTATTTAGGCCAGACGATCCTCGGCCTCGGGCTTTTGTTCTTAGGGATGCAGATCATGTCCGAGGCGATGCTTCCACTTAGGAATAACGCTTTTTTCATCAATTTATTGGTGAGGTTCAGTAGACAGCCTTTGCTAGGCATTTTTTGTGCCGCTTTGTTTACAGCTTTAATTCAAAGCAGTAGTGCCGTAACAGGTATTGCGGTGGCTCTTACTTTGCAGAACTTATTAACCCTGGAGGCTGCCATTCCTATAGTTCTAGGAACGAACCTTGGAACCTGTATTATAGTGGTTTTAGCGAGCATGGGGACCTCCTTATCGGCAAAAAGGGCTGCTTTTTCGCATGTTATCTTTAATATCAGCGGTATAATCCTTGCGCTTATTTTTCTGAAACCTTTTACGGCACTTGTTTTATATACTTCTCCCACTATTGTCCGGCAGGTAGCCAATGCACATACACTTTTTAACGTTTTAAATACGATCGTTATCTTTCCTTTCTTTAAATATTTTGTCTATTTTGTGCAGTGGGCTGTGCCCGGGGAAGAACCTGCGTTGGACCTGGGTCCCAAATATCTGGATAAAAGAATGCTAAAGGCTCCCGCAGCAGCGATCGAGGCCAGCAGGATGGAGTTGATCCGGATGGCCAATATGTCCCGGGAGATGGTTAAGGGAGCGATGGACGTTTTTTGTAATAATAACCTTAAAAAAATGCCCCAGCTTTTACAAATGGAGGAGTTGGTTGATAGCCTGGAAAAGGAGATCAATGTTTACCTTAGGGAGTTATCGCAGCATTCCTTAAACCACCAGCAATCTACGATTATCTCTGGCGTGATGAGTGCGGCCAACGATTTGGAGCGGATTGGCGATCATGCCTGCAATATTGTCTATCTTTCCGAAATGGTTATTGAAGACAAGCTTCCATTTACCGCCAAGGCCAAGGAAGAGATCTATAGTTTTTTTGAAGAAGTGGACGTGATGTTAGGGGAAGCAATTGCGGCATTAATAGGGGAGAGTATTAAAGAAGCCAGGAAGGTCATCAAGCGGGATAATAATGTGGACGAACGCGAGCGTATTTTAAGAAAAAACCATATCGATCGGGTTAATCGCCGGGAATGTGTTCCACAGGCGGGCGTTGTTTATTTGGATATTTTAAGCAACCTGGAAAGGGTGGCCGATCATGCTGTAAACCTGGCACAGGTGGTCACCGACGGGTTCTAGATTTATAAAATGTTTTTATGAAATATTTTCCTGTTTTTCGTATGTCAAGGGTCAGCCAAAATGTTTTACTTCTGGCAGGCCTGTTTTTTTTATAAGCGGTAGTCAGCCCTTTTCCGCACGAAGTGATTATATCAAAAAAAAGGTTTATATGATAATATAAAGAGAAAGTTTCACCGGGGGTGTGATCTTGCCTTTTTTATGGCCGCAAATTAAAGGAACCGTTTTTCTCCGGGCAGGCCCTACGCAGGAAGAAGAAAGAAAGGCTTTGCAGGTTGCCGCAAGCTTTCTACAAAAAGGGAGGCTGGTTGCCTTTCCCACAGAAACGGTTTACGGTTTAGGAGCCAATGCGCTCGATCCGGAGGCCGTAGATAGGATTTTTAAGGTTAAAAGGAGGCCGGCGGATAATCCCCTGATCGTCCACGTTACAGGTTTAAAGCAGGCTGGTGAACTGGTAGAGAATATGCCGCCGGAGGCCATCCGGCTGGCGCGGCATTTTTGGCCCGGCCCTTTAACGCTAATCCTTCCTAAAAAAGAGATTGTTCCGGATATTGTTACGGCAGGTCTTTCTTCCGTGGCTGTGCGCGTCCCGGCGCACCCCCTGGCTTTAAAATTGATCCGGGCAACAGGGTTTCCCTTGGCCGCGCCCAGCGCCAACCTATCCGGGCGTCCCAGTCCCACTTTAGCGGAGCATGTAGTGAAAGATCTCGGCGGCCAAATTGCGGCAGTGCTCGACGGGGGATCCTGTAAAATTGGGATAGAATCAACTGTGCTCAGCCTGTTATCATCCCCACCGGTTTTATTGCGCCCGGGGGGAATCAGCCTGGCAAAATTGGAAGAAACGTTTGGTGGGAAAATCCTCGATTTTAGTAGACAGGGCGAAAAAAAAGATGATTTTGAAGGTGCCTCTCCTTCGCCGGGCATGAAATACAAACATTATGCCCCCTCTATTCCCCTTTATTTGGTGGAAGGGGCGGGGCCTGAACAAGGACGGCGCTTAACTGCCCTCTGTAAAAATCTAATGGCGGAGGGCCACGAGGTCGGAATCGTTTCCTTTGCAGAGTCGCAGGACCTTTTTCTTTTCCAAAGTACATCTCCAGCCGTATCTTTTACCCCCCGGCCGTTGGTAGAAGTCTTGAGTTCACGCAAAGATCCCCGCGGCGCAGCGGAACGGCTTTTTGGCGTCCTGCGCAAAATGGAAGTTAGCGGTGTGGATGTGATTGTGGTGGAGGGTTTTGAAGAGGAGGATATCGGGCGGGCGGTTATGAACCGCTTGCGGAAGGCCGCGACAAAAATTATGTAAGCGGAAAGGGAATAGAAAGAAGGTGGGTGGAAAGATGAACCGTAAGCTCAATGTGCTTTTTGTATGTACAGGCAATACGTGCCGCAGCGTTTTAGCCAAAGCTTTTTTGGAGGAAATGTGGGAAACGGTTTCAAAGGAAGATAAGCAGGTAGAGGTTTTATCTGCGGGGGTATCGACGATCAAGGGGTTGAGGGCCAGTGAGGAAGCTTTGTTGGTACTGCGCAGCTACGGGATCGATTTTAGCGGGCACCGCTCCAATAAGATAACACCGGATTTGGTAGGGCAAGCCCAGTACATTTTTACGATGACCCACGGGCAAAAGGATTACCTTTTGAAACACTATCCGGAAGCGGAAGAAAAGGTATGGCTTTTAAAAGAGTATGCCGATGGAAGCAGTGCGGAGATCTCCGATCCTTTTGAGGAGGGCCTGACTGCCTATCGCAAGGCTGCCGTGGAGATTAGGGAAGCTTTAGACAAAATTGTAAAGCGTTGGGATCCTATTGCAGGCAATGATGAAAAAGAACAGGAAAAAAAAGAATAATGTTAAGTAGCCGCAGGAAATAAATATAAGCAAAGCGAACCTTTTAGATAAGGATAAGTTCACTAGAATAAAGGAGAGCTAAACATTGGAAGTTGTTTTGGCTGCCGATCATGCCGGTTATGTGTTAAAAGAGGATATCAAGGATTTCCTGGCGGAAAAAGAAATACCTTGTGTCGATATGGGCCCGTATGATCCGGAGCCCGTAGATTACCCGGATCCTGCTTGCCGGGTGGCACGTGCCGTGCAGCAGGGTGAATTTACCCGTGGTATCTTGGTTTGCGGTACGGGCCTTGGTATGGCGATTGTTGCCAACAAGCTACGGGGGATCCGTGCGGCACCATGCAATGATTTGTTCTCTGCCCATTATGCCAGGGCGCATAACGATATCAATATTTTGACTTTGGGTGCCAGGATTTTGCAGAAAGAGTTGGCCTGCGAGATCGTCAACATTTTTTTGAAGACCCCTTTTGAGGGCGGGCGGCACTTGATAAGGGTGGAAAAAATTAAACAATTGGAAGAACAAGCCCGGGGATAACAGGAATTTTTCCAGCCGGGGGAAAAGTAGCAGCTAATTCATGAAGAAAGAGAGGTGTGCCTGGTTTAGATCGTAAATCAGGCCTGACCATGCCCATAGAAGAGTGTAGCGGTAGTAGTTTTTTGGCGAGAATAGACCCTCAGGTAGCACGGGCGATAGAGCAAGAGATCCGGCGGCAACAGGGGAAAATTGAGATGATTGCCTCCGAAAATTACGCCAGCAGAGGTGTGCTTTCAGCGCAGGGTTCGGTATTGACCAACAAATATGCTGAGGGTTATCCCGGCAAGCGCTATTATGGCGGATGTGAGTTTGTGGATGTGATTGAATCATTGGCCATTGAGCGGGCCAAAAAACTTTTTGGGGCGGAACACGCCAATGTCCAGCCTCATGCAGGAGCCACAGCCAATATGGCTGTTTATTTTGCTTGCCTGCAGCCGGGCGATCTATTATTAGGCATGAGCCTGGCTCATGGCGGGCACCTGACACATGGCAGCCCGGTCAATTTTTCCGGGCATTATTATTCTTTTCAAAGCTACGGGCTGGATCCTGAAACGGGCTATATCGATCTGGAAGAAGTAAAATTTTTGGCGGATAAATACAGGCCGCGCCTCATTATTGCCGGGGCGAGTGCTTATCCCCGCAAAATTGATTTTGCAGCTTTTGCAGCCATTGCCCGGGAGATTAACGCTTACCTGATGGTTGACATGGCGCATATTGCAGGTTTGGTTGCTGCCGGTTTGCATCCCAATCCGCTGCCTCATGCTGAATTTGTGACCAGCACCACTCATAAGACTTTGCGGGGTGCGCGGGGGGGGCTTATCCTTTGTCGTGAAAAATATGCAAAAGCTATAGACCGGGCTGTTTTCCCGGGGATCCAGGGAGGGCCTTTAGTGCACGCTATTGCAGGCAAGGCAGTTGCCTTTAAAGAGGCCCAAGGGGAGGAATTTGTGCTTTACCAGGAACAGGTCCTAAAAAATGCCCAGGTGCTGGCCGGCAGTCTTCTAGACTATGGTTTCGACCTCGTTTCCGGCGGTACGGATAACCATCTGCTGCTGATCGATCTGCGCAGTAGAAAAATAAACGGTAGAGACGCGGAGCGTTTGCTGGGCAATGTAGGGATTACTGTGAATAAAAATGCTGTTCCCCGTGATCCGGAAAGCCCGGTGATCACCAGTGGAATCCGGTTGGGAACGCCGGCCGTTACCTCCCGCGGCATGAAAGAGAAAGAGATGAAAGAGATCGCCGCGCTGATCAACCGGGCGATTGAAGAAAAGGAAAACAACCTGGCACTGACGCAGATCAAGCGCAAAACGCAAGAGCTATGTGCAGCCTATCCTATTTATACCAGCAGGTGATGGGGGAAATGCCGATGCGAAAAGGTTGGGATGATTATTTTATGGATATTGCTTTTCAAGTTGCCGAAAGGAGCACCTGTCCCCGCCGACGGGTCGGTGCCGTTATTGTAAAAGATAAAAGAATCAAGGGAACGGGGTACAATGGCAGCCCTTCTGGACTGGCGCATTGCCTCGATGAAGGATGCCTGATGGTCAACGATCATTGTATCAGAACCATACATGCTGAAATTAACGCTTTGCTAGAGTGTTTACCCGATGAAAGGCAGGGGGCCACTATTTTTGTTACCGACAGGCCGTGCCCTGAATGTGCAAAATGTATCATTAACTGCGGTATTAAACGGGTTGTCTTTGCCCGTGATTATCCGGCAGAATATGATTGGTTTGCTCATACGCCGTGGATTGAGGTCCGGTATTTGCCGCGGGGCAGCTAATACCGCGGCAGTTGTTTCTCTGTTTATTGTAATTGTTTAGACATTTAGGTGAAATAGTAAGATACCAGTTAAAGTGGTAGCAAGTCTTAAGGTTATTAACAGGAGGCTTTTATTGTGGTCAAAACTCTTTCTGCCTGGAAAAAAGGGCTGGGGGTTTCTTTGTCTTTAAGCATTGCAGCAGCGCTTTTTATTTTTTTATGGAATTTTGATGAGGATACCTGGGCGAGCTTATTAAAAGTAAAAGTGGAATACCTCCTAGCGGCGGTGGGCCTTGTTTTCCTGCTCTGGCTTCTAGAAGGTTTGCGCATTGGGTTGTTGGTCAAGACGCTGCACAGTAATAAGTTGCTGGCGCTTAGAGATGCAACCCGTGTTTTTTTAGCTACCTTTTTTTTTGCTTCGGTTACACCTTTTGCTTTCGGGGAATGGCCTGCACATATTTATGCCTTAAGCAAGCGCGGCCTTACGCTGGGAGAATCATCTGCAGTGACAGCTACGCGCGCTTTGATCACCAGGTTGATCTTTACTTTTGCCGCCGTTTCCTTATTAATAATTTTTAAGGGTGTGCCGGTACCTACTTTTATCAATAAAGTCTTTATTTATGCAGTTTATATCTCTCTTCTTACAGCACTGTTTTTATTTTTTTTCCTTTGGAAGCCGCAGATTTTTGATTGGTTCCTGCAAAAAGTTAGCTCGTTAAAAATATTAAAACGTTGGCTGGAGAAAAAACCGGCAGGGAAAAAGGCTTATCTTTTTTTAGACCGGGAACTACGCAGGTTTTTGGAGACGGCCCGCTCTTTGAATCGCTATAAATTAAAAAGTATAAGTGTGATCGTACTGCTGTCGCTTGCTTATTGGGTTTGTTTTTTCAGCATTGCTCCGGTTATATTGTTGGGACTGGGAAAACCAGTGCCCTATCTGCAGTCTTTAATCTGGCAATTTGTCATTCAAATGATTATTGTCTACCTGCCTTTGCCGGGGGGAAGCGGCGCTGTGGAGCTGGGTTTGGCCAGTTTGTTTGTCTACTTTGTACCCTCTTCGATTTTAGGAATATTTGTGCTGGTGTGGCGTCTATTGACCTATTACACTTCTTTATTTTTTGGTGGACTCGTTGTGTTGGGCGAGCTAAAACCGCCCAGAACCTTTCTCTGAATTATTATAACTGCAGGAAGAAGGTGAATATTGACAATATTTATATTTTATTACAGTGAAAGGAATTTATTCGTTAAAAAGAGAATTATTATACTTATATAAAATATTAGGGACATTTTCTCTTTTTAAAGAAAAATATTGGTCGGATTGAGCCTGGTACGTAGCACGCAATACCTGGTGGTTTATGATAGAGAAGATTACTGCTGTTAACGCCTGTAGGGATGATCTGATGTTGTCTAAAAAAAAATTACAATGGGCAAAGTTTGCCCGCTACGCTAATCTGGCTCTAACTTTTGGGATTACGATGATTGCAGCAGTTTTCTTAGGTTTGTATGGTGGCTGGTGGGTGGATCGACGTTTGGGAACTTTTCCTGTTTTTTTATTGATAGGGGTAATTTTAGGTGTTGGGCTGGGTTTTTATAGTTTATGGAAAGAATTAGCGGGGTTTTTGGAGAACAAACCGGAAAAAAAGCCGGATTGGGGAAACGATGAACATAAAGAATAAAGCATTAAATGCTGCTGAGAAAATTATTATACTGCTGGGCATGGGCATTATTTTAATTTCAATGTTGCTTGGTTATTGGGAATATATCCTGGGCCTGGTCTTGGCTGCCCCTGTAGCCTGGTTTTTTTACCGCTGGCAGATGGCTGCAGTTAACCTGGAGGGTTCCTCACCCCAAAAGGCTACAATCAGCCTTGTAATCCGTTCTGTGCTTAGGCAGTTTATCTTTCTAGGTATGGTTGGATTTTCTTTTTGGGGAGGGAAAACATTTTTTTTCGGTGTGGTGACCGGTCTTTTGCTACAGATGATGGCTTTTACGGGGCAAGCTTTTTTCATTATTTTAGGAAAGGAGGGATAGATGAATTGGGTTTGGAAGCGTTAGAACATGTATTAGAACACGTCAGACCTGTGGTTTTGTTTCATTTGGGTCCTGTACCTATTACCACTACCGTGGTTAATACCTGGATAATTATGATTATCCTTTTTGTTCTGGTGTTTTTCCTTTCCAGGCGCATTAGCACCATACCCCGGGGGGTTCAGAGCTTGTTGGAGATGGTAGCAGATTTCTTTTATAGCCTGTTAGAGGAAACCATGGGCAAAGAAGGGCGCAGGTACATTCCAGTAGTAGGAACGCTTTTCTTATTCATTTTGTTGCTCAATCTTTCTTGGTTTATCCCGGAGATGAAGCCTCCTACCACTGATCTTTCAACCACAGCGGGGTTTGGGTTGGTTACAATAATTTTGGTCCAGTTGATTGGCATTAAGAAGCGTGGGTTAGTAGAATATATCAAGCATTTTTTCCAGCCTACTCCTTTTTTATTTCCACTTAACCTCATTGAAGAGCTAGTTAAGCCTGTATCTCTTTCACTCCGTCTTTTTGCCAATATGTTTGGTGAAAAGACGGTAGTTGCTGCATTGTTTCTAATGTTTCCCTTGTTGCTTCCTATTCCAGTAATGGTTTTAGGGGTGATCATGGGCGTTATTCAGGCCCTGGTGTTTTCTTTGTTGACAGTGATCTATATATCGGCTTTTATTCAAGGACATTAATTTACATTAATTAGTTTTGAAGGAGGCAGTAGTAATGAACGGATTAGCTTATGTAGGTGTAGCTTTAGCTGTGTGTATAGCTGCTTTCGGTTCCGCTATTGGGCAAGGGATGGCAACGCGGGGTGCGATGGATGGTATTGCCCGGCAACCCGAAGCTAGCGGTGATATTCGTACTACTTTAATTCTTGCCCTAGCTTTTATAGAGGCGCTGACCCTCTTTTCTTTTGTTATCGGTATACTTCTCTGGACAAAAATTTAATTTAAAATAAGCAGTTAAAGCGTAAGGGGGTAGTATTATGGAGGCCGTTTTTGAGGCCTTGGATTTGAACATTTGGACGTTTTTACTGCAGGCCGTCAATGTTTTAGTGGTGTTAGGAGGGCTTTATTTACTTCTTTGGAAGCCTTTGGGCAAAGCCATGCTTGAAAGGGAAGAAAGAATTCAAAAAGACCTTCAGGCAGCAAATTCTTCCAAAGAAGAAGCAAACAGCATCTTGGCTTCTTACCAACAACAGCTAGATCAGGCCAGCCAGGAGGGTAAGGCTATCTTACAACGGGCTACTGAAATGGCAGAGGTTGCCCGTCAAGAAACAGTGGCTCAAGCAAAAAAAGAGGCTGCACGAGCCCTGGAACAAGTTAGGCAAGAAATAGAAAAAGAGAAAGGGTTGGCTATAGCTGCTATTCACAACCAGGCAGCAGATATTGCTGTGGCGGTGGCAGGTAAGGTTTTAGCGCGTACTCTTAAACCTAACGATCAAGAGTACCTGCTACAGGAGGCCCTTACGGAGGTGGAGAGGCTACAGTGAAAGGCAAAAGAGCTGCCCGGTACTATGCGGAGGCCCTTTTTAATGCGGCCCAAAAACAGGGGCAAGAAGAAGACATAGGAGAAAAAATCGCTTCTCTTAACAGTATTTTTGGAGAATATACTGAATTCCAGAAAATCCTGGCAAACCCGCTAATATCTACCAAAGAAAAAGAAAAAGCATTAAAGGACCTGCTTCCCCGGGTATTAAGCAGGAAAAAAGAGGAAGCAATTGCTGTTATTGCTACAGAATATCAACGCCTTCTCGATGAGGCCAAAGATGTAGAAGCCGTTGAGGTAAAGGTAGCAGCGCCTCTTACTACTGCCTTGGAGCTAGAAATGAAAACCAGGTTGACTAGCCTTATCGGGAAAAAAGTGAGGCTAGATATCAAACTGGAGCCCGAAATATTAGGGGGGCTTGTTATACATTGGGGAGATCGTGTTGTAGATGCTAGTATTAAAAAGAAGCTGGAGCTTTTAGAGGCTCACTTGAAGACGGCGATACACGCGGTCAACTGATGCAAAGGGGTGAGACAGCTTGGGGATTGAAATGGAAGACATTAAAACTTTTTTTGAACAACAGGTTGGGCGCAATGAACTGACAATAGAAATGAAAAATATTACGAAATTTTTGATGCAACAAATAGAAAGCTATGAGCTGGAGGTAGAGGTTGCCAACAAAGGTTTTGTTACCTATGTAGGTGACGGCATTGCGCGTGTCGAATTAGAACAAGTTATGGCTAGTGAACTCTTAGAATTTCCCGGGAAGGTATATGGTATGGCCTTGAACCTGGAAGAAGATAGCGTGGGGGCAGTTATTTTGGGCCCGTACCAGCATATCAAGGAAGGGGACGAGGTAAAAAGAACTGGTCGCATTATGGAGGTGCCGGTGGGAGAGGAGCTTATTGGTCGAGTGGTGGATCCTGTCGGGAAGCCTTTGGATAACAAGGGTCCCATCAAGACTGGAAAGTACCGTCCGGTCGAATTTCTTGCCCCGGGGGTTATTCAACGTCAACCGGTAAACACTCCGCTGCAAACAGGTATCAAGGTTATTGATGCCATGTTTCCCATTGGCCGTGGGCAGCGGGAGTTGATTATTGGCGACCGTCAAACGGGGAAAACTGCCCTGGGTATAGATACAATTATCAACCAAAAAGGTCAAGATGTAATCTGTATCTATGTAGCCATCGGTCAGAAGGCTTCAACAGTGGCAGGAATTATTCAAAAGCTTGAGGAAATGGGGGCGATGGAGTACACTACGGTGGTGGTAGCGAATGCCAGTGAACCAGCCCCGCTTTTGTATATAGCTCCTTATGCCGGTTGTGCTATGGGCGAATTTTTTATGTATGAAAAAAACCGGGATGTTTTAATCGTGTACGATGATCTTTCCAAACATGCCGTGGCTTACCGGGAACTATCTTTGCTTTTAAGAAGGCCCCCTGGACGGGAAGCCTATCCCGGAGACATTTTTTATCTTCACTCCCGTTTGTTAGAAAGATCTGCCCGCCTCAACGATGCTTTGGGCGGAGGTTCAATTACAGCTTTGCCTGTGATCGAAACCCATGCCGGTGACGTTTCGGCTTACATTCCTACCAACGTTATCTCTATTACCGATGGGCAAATTTATCTGGAAACAGATCTGTTTTACGCCGGCCAACGCCCGGCCATTAACGTGGGGTTGTCTGTTTCCCGCGTAGGGGGTGCGGCACAGATCAAGGCTATGAAGCAAGTGGCAGGACGCCTGCGTTTGGATTTGGCCCAGTACCAGGAGCTGGCGGCTTTCTCCCAGTTTGGAACAGACCTGGACAAAGCTGCTCAGGCCAGGTTGGCCAGAGGTGAACGCATGATGGAACTTTTAAAGCAGGGCCAATATCGGCCCCTGCCGGTAGAAGAGCAGATAGCCGTTCTTTATGCCGGCGTAAACAGGTTTTTGGATGGCCTGGCCATTGAAAAGGTGGGCTCTTTTGAGAAGGAATACCTGAGTTTCCTTAAAAGTAACCAGCCTCAACTCCTGAAGGACATCCAGGAAAAGGGAGCCTTGGATGAGGATGCGGAAAACCTTCTGAAAAATAGCATCAAAGAATTTCTGGATAGCTATGCTGCGGTAAGTGGGGCCAGCTCCTAATTGCTTGCCTGTTATCAACATGAACAGGGGTTGCCTGTCATCTGTATAATTGGTTACGGGAAGATAAAGGCGGTGGAATGCTTTGTCCAGTATAAGGGAAATAAAACGACGTATCCGGGCAATTAACAATATCCAGCATGTTACAGGTGCTATGAAAATGATTGCGGCGGCCAGATTCCGCCGGGCTCAAAGCCAGGTGTGGGCGGCTCGCCCCTATGCTCAGAAAACAGCAGAGGTGGTCAGCCGCTTGGTCTCGGCTTCTAATGCCCGGTCGCTTCCGCTGGTGGCTCCCCGGGAGGTTAAAAAAAGAGGTTATGTTTTAATTATTGGGGATCGAGGATTGGCAGGTGCCTACAATACCAATATTATTCACCTGGCTGAAGACTGCCTGGCCAAGGGGGAACAACCCGCAACGCTAGTGGTGGTGGGTCGCAAGGGCCTGCAATTTTTTCGACGGCGTTCTACGGAGATACTAAAATATTATGTCGATGTTGGAGATGAGCCCGATCTTACTTTGGCCCGTAGGATAGCCCGGAATCTTATGGAAAATTTTTTGGATGGTCAGGTGGATGAAGTGAGTTTGCTTTATTCACGTTTCTATTCGGCTCTTCGCAATGTCCCTCAAGTGGAAAAGTTTCTGCCTATAGAAACTCCTTCGACAAAAGCGGTTGAAAAAGTTGACTACCTGTACGAACCAGAGCCTGTTAAAGTGCTGGAGGCTATTTTGCCCCGTTATTGTGAAATAAAAGTGTACCAGGCCCTTTTAGAGGCCAAGGCTAGCGAACTCAGTGCCAGAATGGTGGCGATGGATGCTGCTACTAAAAATAGTGGTGAAATGATCGAAAAATTGACCTTGTCTTTCAATAAAGCCCGTCAATCTGCCATAACCACCGAACTTTTAGAAGTGGCTGGCGGCGCTGAAGCTTTGAAGGCCCAGGAGTAGAGGAGGGACGTAACATGAACGAAGGAAAAGTGGTGCAAGTTATTGGCCCTGTAGTGGATGTGGAATTCCTTGAAGAACATTTACCCGATTTGTTCAATGCCATCGTCATCGAGGAAAAAGACCTCGAACTTACTATAGAAGTCGTTCAACATTTGGGGGACAATATGGTCCGTTGCGTAGCTCTGGCTTCTACAGACGGTATGCGCTGTGGCATGAGAGCTATCGACACGGGTTCTCCGATCAAAGCGCCGGTAGGGCCTTCCACTTTGGGGAGGCTATTCAACGTAGTGGGGGAAGCTATCGATGAAAAAGGCCCCTTAGAAGCAGAAGAATGGTGGCCAATCCATAGGGATCCTCCCCCTTTTGACGATCTAAAACCCTCTACGGAGATCTTGGAAACGGGTCTTAAGGTCTTAGATCTTTTGGCGCCATTACCCAAGGGTGGGAAGATGGGCCTTTTTGGCGGGGCTGGTGTAGGGAAGACGGTTCTCATTATGGAGCTCATTCGCAATGTGGCTTACGAACACGGGGGTTATTCTGTTTTTGCTGGCGTAGGGGAACGTACCAGGGAAGGTAATGACCTTTACCTGGAGATGACAGAGTCCGGGGTTCTGGATAATACAGTGCTAGTCTTTGGCCAAATGAATGAGCCTCCGGGAGCACGTATGCGGGTAGGTTTGACAGGGCTAACCGCTGCCGAATATTTCCGGGACAAGGGTGGCCAGGACGTATTGTTTTTTATCGACAATATCTTCCGTTTTATTCAAGCGGGTTCCGAAGTATCAGCTTTACTGGGTCGTATGCCCTCGGCGGTAGGTTATCAGCCTACGCTGGCTACAGAGATGGGTGAACTGCAGGAACGCATCACTTCTACCAAGGAAGGTTCCATTACTTCGGTTCAGGCGATCTATGTTCCTGCGGATGACCTTACAGACCCGGCCCCGGCGACTACTTTTGCACACTTAGATGGCACCATTGTGCTCTCCAGGCAGTTGGTTGAGCTAGGAATTTACCCTGCCGTGGATCCCCTCGATTCGACCTCGCGGCTTCTCGATCCTCTTGTTGTTGGGGAAGAACACTATGAGGTTGGCAGGGGTGTGCAACGCATCTTACAGCGCTATAAAGAACTTCAGGATATCATCGCTATTTTAGGTATGGAGGAACTTTCTGAAGAGGATAAAATCGTAGTGGCGCGCGCTCGCAAAGTTCAGCGCTTTCTTTCACAGCCCTTTCACGTGGCTGAAGTATTTACCGGAAGGCCGGGGGTCTACGTATCATTAAAGGATACTATTAAAGGCTTCAAGGAGATCTTAGCCGGTCAGCATGACGATCTGCCGGAAGAGGCTTTCTATATGGTAAGCGATATTAAGGAAGCAATAGAGAAAGGACAGGAGCTAACCTGATGAGCAGTACCAGATTAGAGGTTGTAACTCCACAAAGAAGGATCTTATCGGAAGAAGTAGAAAGCGTAGTTGCTCCAGGGATAGAAGGCTACCTGGGCGTTCTTCCCCGGCATGCCCCGTTGCTTACTTTTTTGAAGCCCGGCGTGGTTTATTACCGTCAAGCTCAGAACAAGACGAAACGCCTGGCCGTTTCCGGGGGCTTGATGGAAGTAGGTCCCGATCGGGTCATTATCCTGGCGGATGGGGCGGAGCTTTCAAGTGAAATTGACGTGGAAAGAGCTCGCCGGGCGAAAGAGAGGGCAGAAAAAAAACTTCGTGAACGCCCTCCGGGTTTTGATTCAGTCCGGGCAGAAGAAGCCCTGGAAAGAAGTAAGGCCCGCTTAAAGGCAGCTACAGACAAATGAGTTGTTTCGGTGGCAACTTTAGCGCAAGGGATGATATTTGCCAATTATTGTTTTAGCAACAACCCATCTTAATAACGTTAATCACGTTTAAAGATGGGTTGTTGCCTGGTTAACTGTTTAGATTATATAGGTTTAAGATCATCCTGCGAGTCCAGTGCCTCTTTTTTTATTCTAGCCTCACATAAAGGACAGATAGAGCTGGTCTTTGGAGGGCCGCCTGCGGAGAATGATGTCTCCAGCGCAGTATCTGCCAAAACATCTGTTTCAAATAGTCGCCCACAAATTAAACAGCGTTTTTGAAGTTTATCGGACATAATTATTCTCCTCCAAACCATTCAATTTTTAAAGCCGGGTGTAATTTTACATATAATGTTTAATGACAATTATAACAACATTCTGACGAGGTTGTCAATGGCAGCTACCTAATATTTTAACAGGTTTTAAATTTTATTTGGCAACCATCCGCAGGGCCATCCCTAGTTTTGCAGTAGTTTAGTCACCCCGCACATCCAAAAAGCCTTTCAAACA
>CAZRVU010000001.1:0-206620 GCA_964603615.1 uncultured Desulfovibrionaceae bacterium | reverse complement strand
AAGAGGCACATAAGGGGCATTTCAGAATAATATTGACAATTGTTTCGCCTTATAATATACTGATGAAAGTGGCAGGAATTACTAATTTATGAAACCAGGGATGCCTTTCTTTTGTAGAAGGATGCACAATAGATTTTATCGTCCGACTATTCAGGAAGAAAGGGGGCGAGAAAAGAAACAAATTAAAAGCTTTGGAAAATAATAAACAGATGGGGAGGTCATTTCTTTGAAAAAAAGTCTGTTTTCGTTGATGGTGGCCTTATTGGTTGTTGTTATGCTTTTGGCAGTGGTAGGTTGCGCGCCGTCTGCACCACCAACTGAAGGACCGGCAGGGGAGGCTACAGAAGCAGAGCCAGAGCCGATCAAACTAGACCTTAAACTGGCCCATTTCTGGCCTGCCTCACACACCATTGAAACAGAGGTCGTACCTGCCTGGAGTAAAGCAATTTATGAAGCTACCGACGGTCAAATTTCTATTACAAGTTATCCGGGTGAAACCCTATTAAAAGCACCAGAGATCTACGATGGGGTTGTTACGGGCATTGCGGATATCGGCATTTCTTGTTTTGCTTATACCAGGGGGCGTTTCCCACTGACAGAAGTTTTTGAATTGCCTGGTATTATTTATAGCAATTCAAAAGTAGCCGCTAAAGTAGCCTGGGAAGGTATTAAGGAGTTAAATCCCGAGGAGCTAAAAGATACCGAAATGTTGTTCGTTTTTGCAACCGGCCCGGGGGATTTGTTCACCAAGGAGCCGATCAGGCGTCTAGAAGACCTGCAGGGGATGGAGATCAGGGCTACCGGTTTAAGTGCCAAATCCCTGGAAATGTTGGGAGCAATTCCCGTAGCTATGCCACAATCTGATACTTACGAATCTTTGCAAAAGGGAGTTGTTAAAGGAAATCTATCTCCCCTCGAAACCTTGGAGGGTTGGAGACACGCTGAAGTTACTGAATATCTCACCTTTACGCCATTTCTTTACAATACCCTTTTCTTTACAACCATCAATAAAGATGTTTGGAACTCTTTACCGGCAGACTTACAAGAAACGATTAGGCAAACGAACGAAAAGTTTTTTGATGACGAGGTAATCGGTCATTGGGATAAGATAAACGAATCAGGTTTAAAATTTGCTGTTGAAGAAACAGGACAGCAACTGATCGAACTTTCAGCAGAAGAACAAGCCAAATGGATTGCTCTTGTAGAGCCAATTCAGGAAGACTTCGTGACTGAAATGGAAGAAAAGGGGTTGCCGGGCCAAGAAGCCCTGGCAGTGGCGAAAAAACTGGCAGACAAATATAACGAAATTTATAAATAGTGTTGGCTTATATTCTAGTTAAAGGGAACCGGAATTGTATGAACACCACAGAGAGTTAAATTAACCGCTTTCCTAGGTGTTCATACAATCCCTTATTTTTAAAAAGACAGGAGGTGGTGGCTGGTATGGAACGGCTAACAGAAGTTACGAACAAAATATGTCGTTTTTTTGATACGGTTGCTGCTTGGGCTACATTTGCTCTCATGGCGCTGGTTGTAAGTAATGTTATTTTACGCATAAGTATAAAGAAACCTATTTTAGGTACCTATGAGTATGTTGGCTTTTTGGCTGCTCTGCTTATTGGTCTGGCTTTAGCTTATTGTGCAATCCAGAACAGCCATATTGCAGTAACTTTTTTGCTGGAGCGGTTCTCCTTAAAAGTACAAGCGGTTGTAGAGGTCATCATCGGTCTTATTTCTATGGCTTTTCTCGTTCTTGCCGCCTGGCACACCGGAATCTATGCGCAGAGCATGGTTCTTAGTGGGGAAGTTTCACCGACAACAAAGACTGCCTTTTACCCTTTTGTCTATATTGTGGCCTTTAGCCTGCTGGTGCTGGCTCTGGTTGTGCTGCTTAAAGTAATAGAGAGCATCAGGAAGGGGGTTAAGGTATGAGCCCCCTGCTGGCGGGTGCAATAGGGATCATTGGTTTTTTTGTTTTTTTAGCTCTAGGTATGCCCATCGCTTATGCTATGGGTTTTGTGGGTTTTTTAGGTTTTAGTTATCTTTCTACCCCAGAGGCCGCTTTTAGGGTGGTCGCCAAGGATTTATATAATTCTTTTGCTTCTTATTCTCTGAGCGTAATCCCCATGTTTGTCTGGATGGGGTTTTTGGCTTTTTATTCGGGGATTGGCGCACGGTTGTACAATCTGGCCTATAAGGTAATCGGGCACTTGCCGGGAGGTCTGGCTATCGCAACGCAGGCAACCTGCGCCCTTTTTGGGGCAGTATGTGGCTCTAATACTGCCACGGCTGCAACTATTGGTGCCATAGCCCTGCCGGAAATGAAAAAATATAATTACGATGTTTCTTTATCCACGGCTAGCGTTGCATCTGGTGGAGCCCTGGGGGTGTTGATCCCGCCCAGTGTTATTTTTATTGTTTACGGCATTGCTACCGAGCAATCGATTGGCAAACTCTTTATCGCCGGTATTGTCCCGGGGATACTTTTGATGCTTTTTTATATGGGAACGATATACTTTCTCACTTCCCGCAACCCCTCTTTAGGACCGCCTGGTCCAAAAACAGCATGGGGGGAAAGGTTTAAAGCGCTTGGTGGCGGTCTTTGGGAGGTGGCAATAATTTTTGCGCTTTCCCTGGGGGGCCTGTTCTTCGGGTGGTTTACTCCTACGGAGGCAGGGGCAATAGGCGCCGGCGGGGTTTTGGTTCTGACCCTTCTGGAAAGAAGGTTAAGCTGGGAGGCGCTGAAAAGATCGCTGTTGGATACAACGCGGACAACGGCGATGATTATGCTCCTCGTCGCCGGATCAGTAATTTTTGGCCGCTTTATGGCTGTCAGCCGCATTCCTTTTGCGCTGGCCAGTTGGGCTGGAGGGCTGCCTTTACCACCCTATGCTATTATGGCAATCGTTCTCGCCATCTATTTGGTGTTGGGATGCTTTATTGATGCCTTAGCCTTGGTCTTGCTCACTATTCCGATTTTTTATCCAGTAGCGGTAACCACCCTGGGTTATGATCCTATCTGGTTTGGTGTAATTGTCGTCATGGTAGTGGCTATGGGGGTAATCACCCCGCCAGTGGGGATGAATGTCTACATTATTAAGGGCATCGCTAAGGAAGTCCCCCTGGAGACTATTTTTAAAGGAATTTGGCCTTTTCTTTTTGCCCTGATTCTTTGTTTGGCTGTTTTAATTGCTTTTCCGTCAATTACGACTACCCTTGGCAGATTTGTTTCTTATTAAATAATTGCACTGGGAAGAAATATTGAGCAAAGGAAACATTTGAAAGAGGAAAAGAGGCTAAAAGTCAGGAAAAGAAGTATTGTTCCCCGGATAAAATTCACGTTATTTTTTAAAAAAACCGGAACCTTAAATATTGGGGCGGGGGTGACTGTGGGCTACTCCCGCCCTATAGTTCTGAAATTATAGAAAAGGTTGTTCTCCGGGCCTTGGCTCAATTTCATGGCACGGGTAATGGCTTGTGTTCTGTTTTTAACCCCGAACTTGCGAAAAATATTGCGGAGGTGAGTTTTTACTGTATCTACTGCTAAATTAGTAGCTGAGGATATCTCCTTATTAGTAAGACCTTTAACTAAATGCTGTAGAATCTCCTGTTCACGCGGCGTCAACGTTTCCATTTTTTCCTCTTCCAGCGGTTCATTAATTTGAGCAACTTTTTGACTTAAACGGGTATAGTCATGGACTATTTGATGTAAAACTGCCGGCTCGATAACCGTTTCTCCATTAAAAACACGGATAATAGTATCGATCAATTTATCCCGGGAAACATGTTTTAAAATATAGCCGGCTGCACCTGATTGTAGGGCCTGTCGAATTGATTCGGAATCCTCGAAAACAGTTAGGAATATTATTTTGACTTGGGGTTTCATACTCAATATCTCTTTGGTTGTTTCAATACCGTTTTTCCCTTCCATTTTGATATCCATGAGAATAACATCGGGGTTTTTTTCCAGTACTGCCTTGATTGCTTCTTCACTGTTACTGCAACAGCCCAACAAAGAAATTTTTTCGCTGGTAGCTAGCATAGCCGATAAACCTTCCCTGACCATGGGATGATCATCTACAATTAAAAGTTTGATGGTCATTGAGGGCCTCCTTTTACTAGTCATTTCTATTTCAGTTATCCTTCGTATGTGTATGTTTAATCCAGGGGAATTCTGACTAAAACACGCGTGCCTTTTCCCGGTTGGGAATCTATATGACATGAACCAGCTAGCAAAAGAGCACGCTCTTGAATACTAGCCAGTCCCAAACGATTTTGTGCTTGACTGGCTGCAAAAAGTGCAGGATCTAAACCGGTACCGTTATCTTCTACCTCCAAAAATGCCTCTTTTTTGCTAATGACCAGCCGAACTTTTATTTGTGTAGCATCGGCGTGTTTCATAACGTTAGTAAGTGCCTCTTGTAATATTCTGAATAATGTTACTTCTATTTTTGATTCCAGACGATTGTCTTTCCCGCTAGTTGAAAGCTCTATAGGCAAATTGTGCTTTTCCTGTAAATTTTGCACATAAGATTCTACTGCCGGAATAAGACCGTAGTTGTCCAAAATTAAAGGACGAAGATCATAAAGGATGCGCCGGATATCTTGAATTTGTGAACTTAATAGATCGGTCAAATCAGATATTTCATCATACCATTTATCAGGGGAGGTTTGGGGTTCGGCTTTGATGCGCTGCAGACGATACCAGATGGCAATTAGCGATTGAATGATACCATCATGCAGATCGGCCGCCAGGCGCTTGCGTTCATCTTCTTGCGCAGTAATAATCTTGTTTACCAATTGATGCAAAAGCTCTTCTTTTTGTTCCAACATTTCGATCAGGCGGGCATTTTCCATCGCAATGGCCGTAGCCCGGGCGATAGCAAAAATAATTTCATTTTCTTCAAGATCAAAGCCCATTGTCTCTTGAGGACGGTCAACCTGCATCACCCCAATAGTTTTATCTTTGACGATGATCGGGGCAAGGACCATCCAACTATAATCAAAATCCTTGATAATATCAGGAGTAAGCAGACGGTGAATGTTTTGGGGAGTAACTAGAACCAATTGTTGCGTTTTTATCACGCGCGAAATTGCGGGAAAGGGTTTGCTTCCTCGCAATGCTTTAAATTTTTTGCGCAGATCCGGATCGTAGCTGCCTACAGCAACAGCGGGTATTAAAGTCTGGTCTTCCTCATCCAGCAGGTAGATACAGCTTTTGGCAGCAAATAAATCGGCGGTAAGCTGGGCAACAACATGAAGAACCTGTATGATATCGAGGGTCGAACTGATCGTATTGACCATTTCCATCCAAACTGCCAGTTTTCTTAAGTGGAGGTCCTTCTGCCTTTGAAACAAGGATTCCTGAATGATATCGGCCATATGCCGGCCCAAAGAAACTGCTTTTACAAGCATGTATTGTGCGCTTTGAAGATCTGTGTTAAAAATGCCGATTTCCATGGTACCTACCGGCTCAGCAGCTCTTAAAATAACCGGTAAGGTAGTTGCAATAACCGGGTTAAAAGGTTCCAATAATTTTTGATCAATATTGTTTTTAACTGTAGAAAGATAAGCGCAGAGTTGTGACCACCGCTCTGTTTTTTTATTATTTGAAGTTTTATTGTCCTTCGCTGCTTCCCAGTAGATGGGGTGCAATCCCTTTCTTACTAAAAATAATCCCGCACGCCAAAACTCAAAATAGTCAATAGAGTTCTGAAGAATACGCTGTAAAGAAAATTCTAGCTTTTTATGAACCTTAAAAGTAGGGTCTACCCTGCAGACCAGGATTAATTCTGCTTTTGCGTTTGTTTCGGAAGAAAACATTAAAATTTGTCACCTTTTGTCATTTTACTGAATTTATATAAAGGGCTGTCTTCAATAAAATTATATATCTTTAATGCTTTTTGGTCAATATTTTATCTTTGGGCTGGCCCGAAAGTGTTAATCCTTATTTCACTCCTTTTTAACCTTGCTTCCATGCTTTTAAGCTATTTTTATTTAGCCTTTATTTTAATAACATAAAAATGCGCTGACTTTGCTAGTGATTAACAAGTTGAGGGTTTTCTGTGGTCGGAAAAAGTTCACGGAAGGAGTACTATCAAAGAGATGATTACAGCAGGTGTCGATGCCGGCAATAAATTTACAAAAGTTGTCATTATTAAGGATGGGAAAATAATTGGAACAAGTCAGGTTCCCAGCGGTTTTGACCGGCGTCAAACAGCAATTGAAGCTTTTGCTCAGGCTCTTACCGTCGCAGGCTTGAACAAAAAAGATATTCAAAGGGTGATGGCTACTGGCGCCGGCAAAGCGGAAATAGATTTTGCTGACGGCACTGTAACCGAAGTTGGTGCTGCTGCCCGTGGTTCCATTCAGATATTTGAGGAGGCTCGTACAGTCGTTGATGTTGGCGCTGAAGAAGGGAAAGCTCTGAAAATGGATGCAACCGGCAAGGTGGTTAACTTTACTATTAGTGACAAATGTGCCGCCGGGGCTGGTTCTTTCGTAGAAATGATGAGCCAGGCTTTGGAGGTTACACCTGAAGAAATGGGATCTTTATCTTTGCAAGCCACCCAGGCTATACCGATGAATGCACAGTGCGCTGTTTTTGCCGAATCAGAGGTAATCTCCATGATTCATGCCAAAGTACCAAAAGCAGATATTGCCCGTTCCGTTTTTAAAGCTATGGCTGCACGCATCTCTTCTTTGGTTCGTCGTGTGGGTTTAAGCAAAGAATTGACTATGATCGGCGGCATGGCTAAAAACCCCGGTTTTGTACATGAGTTGGAAAAGGATCTGGAGAGCAAAATTCTTCTCGCAGAAAACCCCGACTTGGTAAGTGCCTTGGGTGCTGCCCTTGTTGCCGCTGAAAAAATAAGCTAGCCCAAACCAAAAACCGAAGTGGGGGATTAACATATGTTCACAGAAAAAAAAAAGGAGTACTGGAGATGGGAAGAATCTAATTGGCATGATCCAAAGATAGAATGGGAAAAAGCCCAGATTATCACAGCAGGGGTAGATGTCGGTTCAGTAAGTTCACAGGCCGTTGTGATGTGCGATGGCATACTTTATGCTTATTCAAATATGCGGACGGGTTCAAATAGTCCGGATAGTGCCCTTAGCGCTATAAATTGGGCCATGGAAGGAACCGGTTTGACCCTGGACGATCTTCATTACACCGTTGGCACAGGCTATGGCCGGATCAATGTCCCCTTTGCCAACAGGGCCCTGACAGAAATTGCCTGCCATGCCCGTGGCGGCAATTATATGTATGGACCTACTGTAAGAACTATATTGGATATTGGAGGTCAAGATAGTAAGGTAATCCGCTGTGATAGCAAAGGCAAAGTTACTTCCTTCCTCATGAATGATAAGTGTGCAGCCGGAACAGGGCGGGGCATGGAGGTCTTCGCCGACATGTTAGGTGTGCCTATCGGTGAAGCAGGTATCAGATCCTTGGACGTTGAAGAAGAGCCCGAGCCGGTGAGCAGCACCTGCGTTGTTTTTGCCAAGTCCGAAGGTCTTGGACTTTTGCGTTCAGGCTGGCCTGTCGAACGTGTTTTAGCCGCGTATTGTTCCTCTATGGCCATTCGTATCCTTTCCCTTTTAAAGAGAATCGGTGTAGAAAAAGACCTGGCGATCACCGGTGGTATTGCTAAAAACATCGGCATTGTAAGCCGCATTGAAAAGGAACTGGGAACCATCGCCCTAAAGCCCCGCTATGACACTCAAATTGCCGGAGCTGTCGGGGCGGCGCTTTTTGCCAAAGCTTTAATCGAAAAAAACAATTAAATAATATAGGAGCGATGGGGCCCGGGGGTGAAAAATATGATCGCCAATTATGGCTACGAAGATGGCTCTGGTGAATATTATATCAGTATTGATACCGCAAGGTGTGCACAATGTGAAACAAAGCCTTGTGTTGAGGTTTGCCCGGAAAAGGTACTAGAAATATTTACCGACGATTATGATGACGAGGTTGTTGGTGTTAAAGAGGAGCACCGCAAAAAAATAAAATACTCCTGTGGCCCCTGCAAACCTGTTAATGGAAAACGCAACCTGAGTTGCCAGAATGCATGCCCTTCAGGAGCAATTATCCATTCATGGTAAAACAAAAGGCGGGGGCGGCGAACCAGATGTTCTTTTTAAATAGTGGTAATGATTATTCTGTTGTAAATTATAAGTGGTGTAGTAATTTTGGTAATTTTGTTTTCGAACTGGATGAAAAACAGGCCTTTTTTTTTAAAAACATATTAGCAAAACATGATATAAAAAGAGTACTCGATGTTTTTTGTGGGAGTGGTGAATTAGCCGTTCTGTTGGCCAAGTGGGGCCTAGAGGTAACTGTTTTTGCCCCTGAACCGCTAGCAGTTAAAGAAATAAACTCAAAAAGAGTTCGTGCTGGCGTGCAGTTGGAAATATGTTTAGGGGATATGCGGGATATTTCCAACCTGTATCGGGAACGATGCGACTTGATCGTTTGTCTGCAGAATTCACTATCATGCCTATTAACAGAGGAAGATATATGGGGAACCCTAGCACAAATATATCTTAAGCTTAAACCAGGCGGGGTATTGATTATCCATACTTTAAATTATGATTGCCTGCTGCAAGGAAAAGATTATCTCATACCTATTCTCGAAAAACATTGCTTGGGGCTGAAATCCAAATTGTTTTTAAAGCGCGGGGGAAATGGGGAGCATGCAAAATTGATTTTAAAGATTATTCCGGCCGGTATCCGGGCTGGTATTCGTACCCAGCAAGAAGAGATCAAAATACCTGTTCGCCCGATTTTTAAAAAAGAATTGGATCTGTGGCTGACAGAAATGGGGTTTGAAGACATTATATGTTATGATTGGTTTAGTGAAAAGTTGGCTACCAGTAATTCTTACCATAGGGTAACAGTGGCTTATCGTCCCCGTGCAGCTACTTTTGTGACTTAAGCCTGTAAATACTGCTTAATCGTCACAGTAAAAGGGAAAGACATCTACCCCCATCTGATGTATAATATAATCTGGTATGAAACCATATTGTTTCCATATTAAATAGAAAAGAGGTGAAAAAATGCGTTTAGAAGGTAAGGTTGCCATCGTAACCGGAGCACGCAAAGGGATCGGTGAATCAGTGGCCTTAGCTTTGGGAGAAGAAGGTGCAGATCTGGTTCTTGTAAGCCGCAGTATTCAAGCAGATAGCGATCTGGTGCGTTCCGCTGAAAAATTGGGTCGCCGCGTTTTTGTCAAACAAGTAGATGTGGGGGACCGGAAGCAGGTCTACACTTTGGTAGAGGAGGTCATGGATAAATTTGGCCGGGTAGATGTTCTGTTTAACAATGCGGGAATCAGCAAGCCTGGTATGCTCTGGAAACTGAATGAAGAGCAATGGGAAGACGTTATTAGAATCAATCTTACAGGCACTTTCTACTGTATACAGGCCGTTGCCGGGCCGATGATCGAGCAACGTTCCGGTTCAATCATTAACGTTACCTCCTCGGCAGGTTTGCTGGGTACAATCGGCCAGGTAAACTACACTGCTGCCAAAGGAGGGGTCTATGCCCTGACCAAATCAGCAGCAAAAGAGCTGGCCCGTTACGGGATCCGGGTAAACACCATTGCACCCATGGCCGAAACAGACATGACGCAAACCATTGCTCATGATCCCCGTTTTAAGGAAAAATATTTAGAGCGTATTCCCCTGGGCCGTTTTGCCAAACCCGAAGAGATAGGCCCGGCGGTGGTTTTCCTGGCTACAGATGATTCCAGTTATATTACAGGCCAAATACTTTGTATCGACGGTGGTATGGTCATGCCCTAAAGCCACCGCTTTTTTTTGGCCAATGTTCAGAATGCAAGGGATTAAAAAGGAGGGAGTTAATGTGTCTAAGGATGTAGCCATTATTGGAGTGGGGCAAAGCGCTTTTGTCAGGGGCTACGAGGGCTCCATCAGGGAGCTAGCTTTTGAAGCTTATAGTGAAGCCATGAAGGATGCAGGGATTACCAACAAGGATATTGATGCTTCCATCATCGGCTCTGCCCCAGAATATGATAAACAACGCAGCCCATCAGGTTTGATGGCTGAATATTTGGGCTTAAATCCACAGCCTACCTTTAACGTTGAAACAGTTTGTTCATCCAGCACTACAGGCCTCTGGCTAGCTTACTCCATGATTAAAGCAGGCCTGCACGATCTTGTAGTTGTTTTAGGCTTTCAAAAAATGTCGGAGATCACATCCGCTGATTCCCAGGAACGGATGGGCCGCGGGGCTGATATTATGTGGGAATCCCCCTTTGGTACAATGATGCCGGCCTACTATGCTATGCACGCCCGGGGTCATTTTGCCCGCTATGGCACCACGGAAGAGGACTTGGCCTTAATCCGCGTCAAAGCAACCAGTTACGGTAAGCTCAATGAAAAGGCAGTTTACCGTAAAGAGCTGACACTTGAACAATGCCTGGAATCTGCCGTGGTAGCCAGCCCGTTAAAAGTTTTTGATTGTTGTGCTAACGCCGACGGTTCTTCCTGTATGATCCTGGCTAGCGCAGACAAAGCAAAAGAAATTTCCTCCAAACCGGTTTACGTACTGGGCATAGGTTCAGCTACTGCATCCTTAACGATGACCGGGCGAAGCACCCTTTACGGATTAGATTGCGCTAAAGTTGCTGCCCAAAAGGCTTATGACATGGCAGGTTTAAAGCCCCAGGACATTGATGTGGCAGAAGTTCACGACTGCTTCACCATTGCCGAAATGATGGCCTACGAGAACCTCGGTTTTGCTGAACCCGGTAAGGGTAAAGAGTTGATCCGCAATAAAGAAACATATCTCGGTGGCAAGATCCCCGTCAACGTAGATGGCGGTTTGCTTTCCAAAGGCCATCCGATTGGTGCAACAGGCGGTTCACAGGTCCGGACCATCGTCCTGCAATTACGCGGTGAAGCCGGCGATATACAAGTTCCCGGTGCAGAGATCGGCCTGGTGCATAATATCGGTGGAGTGGGTATCTATGGCAACGTTATTATTTTGGGGAGGTAGGGAAAGATGGGTTTTGAAAAATTTGGACAGATCAGTTTTACAGCACAATCCAAGGTTGGCGGCATTTTTGTCGATTATCTAGAAAAAGGCGAGCTACGCGGGACAAAATGCCGCCAGTGCGGGGAAATTTATTTCCCACCAAGTGCCAGTTGTATCAAATGCCTTTGCGAGGACATGGAATGGGTTAAAATCGAAGGTACAGGCAAACTGGTCAGTTTTACCGAGGTAAACTATGGCCCCACTGGATTTGAAAATGATGTCCCTTATATTTTAGGCCTGGTAGACTTTGATGGTGTGGGGGTATTCGGCCGTTTTAGTAAGGATGTTTCCGTGGAAAAACTGGCTGTAGGATCGTCTGTAAAGGCAGAAACCGTTGCTTTTCCTAGTGGACAAGTTAGTTATCAATTTTTACCGGCCTAAAAAAAGGACTGGCAAAGTCCTTTTTTGGGTATTTTTTAAAGGTCAGATTGTAGCACATATATTTTAAACAAGCAGCCGGTGTTCTCCAAGGTGTTCTGCGTCGCCATAATAAATGTTACAGGTCAGATAAGCTGAACAATTGGATAACGCCGGCCTTTTTTAAACGTTATAAATAAGATAAGGAGGCAAATAAATGGGTGTTCCAACAATCGACTTTCATATCCACCCTGTACATTATGAATGGCATGGCCAAAGTTCTTTGAACTGGGTTAAAAGTATCCATGCTGAAAAAGATTGGCAGAAATTTTATACAGAATATAGCGATCCGCAAAACTTTGTTGATTTTTTGAAAGCAAATACTGTTGATTATGGAGTGATACTAGCGGAATTGTGCCCGGCTGTTACCGGAATGTGTACCAATGACTATGTCCTCCAATTTTGTGAAGGGCATGATTCCCTGATACCGTTTGTTTGCCTTAATCCCTACCTGGCTATCAACCTGGATCAAGAATTACAGAACTATGTGGATGCAGGATTTCGCGGGTTGAAACTGTTGCCTACATATCAATATTATTACCCAAACGAACCCCTGCTTTATCCTCTTTATGCGCGTGCACAAGAATTGGGAATACCAGTTATGTTTCATACCGGAACATCCGTTTTTAGGGGAACCAGATTAAAATATGGAGATCCACTTTATCTTGATGATGTTGCTGTAGATTTTCCCCAGTTGAACATAGTCCTCGTCCACGGGGGCAGGGGTTTTTGGTATGATCACGCCTTTTTTATAACACGCCTTCACCCCAATGTCTATTTAGAGATAGCCGGGCTACCACCACAAAATATAATGAAATACTTTCCTGAGATTGAAAAGATTAAAGATAAGGTTATTTTTGGATCTGATTGGCCGGGTCTTACTGATCTTAAGGGTAATATTGATACTATCCGGCAACTGCCTTTATCTCCTGAAACCATTGACCAGATTTTAGGTGGCAATGCGGCACGTCTTTTAAAGATCCCCTTTGCATCTTCACAGAAAACGTAAATGCCGTAGTTGTAATCTAGACCGGAAACATATGCCTAAAATAACATAAGATGACATAAAACCTACTAAACAGCGGGCCAAGCAGGGTTCTGCCTTTATAACAAAAGATTTTTTCATCCTTTTGTTGGTGCTGCCTAAAATAGGCGGCATAATATTTTTTAATGGGATGAAATCTTTGATATTAATATTTGCATTAATATCAAAAGTCTTAAGAGATCAAGCAGGATATATTATTCTGAATGTTGAATATACAGTTATGGGTAACGGAATTGGGTAGGAGTTGGTGGTAAGAAGTAGGAAACGGGTTTTGCTGTTCTATGTTTCACGTTATTGGAAGAAGGGGTGAAAGTGGTGCTATTGTAGGGTTGTTGTATTTTTTATCCAATTGTTGGTAAACAGGGTATCTTTAAGGGTAAAATGGAATCAAATTAAACTTAATGGAGGTGCTTTTAATTATGGCTGCTTTTGATCCCTTAAATATTCTCGTAGTTTTACAACCAGGCCTGGGCGTACCGGACGAATACGAAGAACTAATCAAAGCAAAGTTTCCGGAAAAATATGCACGCGGTGAAATCCGTGTCCGCCTTTCCCAGGACGGGTCAGCTATTCCTGACGAATACATGGACACACACATTATTGGCAGCGGCATGATTGTGGAAAGAGTTCCGGAAATGAAAGATCTGCAGTGGGTTATGACTTTTAGTTCTGGCTATGATCACTGGATAAAATGGGGCAAACTCCCCCGGACGGTTCCTCTTTTAAATTTACCCGGAGGGTCAGGCATACCGGTAGCGGAATTTACAATTGGATTAATGTTGAATTTAGCTAAAAAATACAACCAAATTTGGGACAACCAAAGAGACAGAAAGTTTATCCGGGTACGGGGGGAAGAACTTTACGCTAAAACTTTGGGGATAGTCGGCCTCGGCGGTATTGGCCGGGAGATCGCGAAAAGAGCCAAGGCTTTTGATATGCGGGTCATCGGGTCAGATATTTTCACCGCGGAGATTCCTTTCATCGATAAAATGTATCTGAATGAACATGTTAATGAAGTTATCAAACAAAGTGATTTTTTAGTCCTTTCCTGCCCAGAAACACCTGAAACCCTGGGGATGATGAACGAAGAACGCTTTAAGCTCATGAAGAAAACCGCCTACTTGATCAACTGTGCTCGTGGTTCGCTAATTGTCAAAGAAGCGTTGATCAAAGCTTTGAACGAAGGCTGGATTGCTGGTGCAGCCAATGATACCCAGTGGATTAAACAACCGCTGCCTTCCTTTTTGCCCCCGGAGGATGAGCTCTGGGATGCAAAAAATGTTTTGATTACCCCTCATGTTTCCAGTTGGACCGATATGTACGCCAATAGATTCGGCGGGATGTTTGTGGAAAATATTGATCGTTTCTTAAAGGGTGAACCATTAATTAACGTGGCACCTGGACTTGAAGCCAACCGGGATTAATCTAGTCCGGCAAATCCAACAAAATATAATCTGCCGGTCAGGGCATAAAGCAGAATAATTACCAAATTTGAGCGTATAACCTATTGAGGATATGTAGGGGAGTAATATTTTAAAACTATGATACAAGGAGCGAGGTATGTGAGCAAAGCAGAGGTAATCGATTTTTTACAAAAAATTGCTGAAGAACCCGATCGGCAAGCCCGGCAATGGAAAGAACAAGAAAAAGGGAAAGTAGTCGGCTTTCTGCTTACAGACGTACCGGAGGAGCTTATTCACGCTGCTGGTTTTCTACCTTACGGAATAGGTGGTGGCCAAGCCCGGATGGAATTTGCTGATGCCCACCTGCAAAACTGGTCATGCTCTTTTGCTCGTAGCAGTCTGTCCCTGGCCTTGGAAGGAAAACTCGATTTTCTTGATGGGTTGATCATTCCGCATACTTGTGATACAACCCGTAATCTTTCTGGTATTTGGCAACATGCCAGCCCACTTCCATTTTTACAAGAATACCGCTTGCCAAGGCAGGTCGAACGACCTAGTGCACGCGATTTTTTAATTTACGAATTAAACCGGTTAAAGGAAGAGCTTGAAAAATTTTCCGGCAAGACGATTACTGCTGATGATCTTCAAAAAAGCATAGCTTTGTACAATAACAATAGAAATTTATTGATCCGTCTTTTTGACCAGCACGAACAAAATCCCACAGCAATCAGCAGTAGAGAGCTTTATACAATCGTTAAAGCCGCGATGTTGATACCCAGGGAAATGCTGAATGAACAGCTAAACAAACTGGTAAATGCCCTGGCTAGTGAAGAAAAAGCGCCCGGGAATAAAATCCGTCTTTTTATCTCTGGCACTTTTCTTGAACCGCTGGAGATCCTGGATTTTATTGATGAAAACGGTGGGACGGTAGTCGGTGATGATCTTAAGAATGGTTTTCGCTATTTTGAAGGACTGGTTCAGGAGTCCGGGGATCCTTTGGAAGCCCTTGCTGATCGCCAGTTAAAACGCATTCCTGCCTCCTTTTATGATCTTCAACATAACCCAAGAAGGTATTATCTGGTAAGAACAGCTCAGGAAAAAAAGGTACAAGGAGTAATATTTTTGCACCTGGGAAATTGTGAGCCAGAAAATTATGACTTCTATGACAACATGCAGGCTATGGAGAAAAATGGAATCCCAGCAATGCGCATCGAAACTGAATTTGTTGGTGCTCCTTCAGGCCAGATTCGTACCAGGATAGAAGCATTCTTAGAAATGGTCGGGGGTGAGAATAATGTTTAAAAGGGTACCTTTTAAAACAGCAGGATTGATGAAAGATTTGATGGCGAAGTATTATGAAAAAGGAGCACGTTCCCAAAAAGATGGTATTCCGGTAGTTTGGATGACAGCGGTTTCCCCTGTTGAAATTATTTATGCAGCGGGACTTTTCCCTTATTATCCGGAGAATTTTGGTGCTTTAGCTGCAGCGCGCAAGGTTGCGGATAAGCTTTCCCTGTCAGCCGAAGCCAAAGGTTATTCCCATGATCTATGCGGCTATGCACGCTGCGGTATCGGGGATGCATACGCCACAGAACACCCGGTAGGAGAAATTGTAAAGCCAAATGTAATATTTGCTTGTAATACCCAATGTGGTACCTTGCCGAAGTGGTTTGAAGCAGCCGGCCGTCTTTATAATGTGCCTTTCTTTCTTTTAGATTCTCCCTTGGTTGGAAATGAACCAGAAGAAGTCTGCAGGGATTATTTTTTGCAGCAACTGAAGGAAATGATTGCTTTTTTGGAGGAGATCACCGGGCGCCCCTTTGATTATGACCGCCTCAGGGAAGTATTACACCTTTCTAATGAAGCCTGCCGTCTTTGGAATGAAGTGTTGGATACGGCTGCTCTTAAACCAGCTCCTTTTGGTTTTTTTGATGCTAGTTTCCACATGGCACCCATCGTTACCTGGCGGGGAACGCCTGAAGCAGTAACTTACTATCAGGCTTTGAAAGAAGAGGTTGCTGAGCGGAACAAAGCAGGGATTTTTACCGTACCCGAAGAGCGCTATAAAATATATTTTGACCATATCCCTCTTTGGCCACGGTTGCGCTGGTTTTCAGAGCTTTTTGCATCACATCACGCCCTGGTCGCCGTTTCACAATATACCCACTCCTGGGCTTATTCGTTTGATCTTGATAATCCTTTGGAAAGCCTGGCTGCAAACTATCTTGAGGGATTTGTCAATCGCTGTTTTGATTATAGAGTACTGCTTAAATTAAATTTTATCAAAAAGTATGGCTGCGATGGATTCGTGTTCTTCTCCAACCGCAGTTGTAAATCTACCGGTTTCGGCTTATATGATAAGCGCAATATTATTGCCGAAAAAATGGGAATCCCGGGGGTGGTATTTGAAGCAGATATGTCGGATGAACGTTTTTTCTCCGAAGAACAAATTTTAGGCAAACTGGAACCTTTTTTCGAGCAACTGGAGTCAACATCACGGTAATAGCAGAAACAGTTGGGTTAAAAAGGAAAAGGAAGGGGGAATTGCCTTGAAAAAAATGATGACCGGTAACGAAGCTATTGCTTATGGTGCTTATTTAAACGGGGTACGAGTTGGTGCAGCCTATCCAGGCACACCTAGCACGGAAGTAATGGAGAGTTTTGCTACTTACCCCGGTGTCTTTTCGGAATGGGCACCCAATGAAAAAGTAGCTTTGGACGTGGGTATCGGAGCCGCGTATGCAGGGACGAGGGCACTGGTTGCAATGAAGCATGTCGGTATTAACGTCGCAGCGGACTCTTTATTTTATGGTGTATATACCGGTTTAAAAGGCGGCCTTGTCATTGTCACTGCCGACGACCCCAATATGCACAGTTCGCAGAATGAGCAGGATAATCGCAACTATGCCAAGTTTGCTAAACTTCCCATGCTGGAACCCGCTGATGGTGAAGAAGCAAAACAATTTGTAGGCTTGGCCCTGGAGATGAGCGAAAAATTTGATACACCGGTGCTGCTGCGTTCAGTAACGCGCTTATCACACTCCTCCACCCCTGTGGAAATATCCGAGGAAGGCCCGCCGTCTCCACCGGAAGAACCACCTCTTTATGATCGCAATATCCGGAAATATGTGATGGTGCCTGCTAACGCACGGCTTCGCCATCCCATCATTGAAGACAGGTTGAAAAAAATGGTGGAGTATGCTGAAACACTACCGATTAACCGGATTGAACCGGGGGATGATTCACTGGGAATTATTGCTGCAGGTGCAGCCTATCAATATGCACGGGAGGTTTTCCCCAAGGCATCATTTCTCAAGCTGGGTATGGTCTACCCCCTGCCGGAGAAAATGATCCGTGAATTTGCCGCCAAAGTGAAAACAGTGCTAGTTGTTGAAGAACTCGATCCTTTTTTTGAAGAGCAGATCCGTCTGATGGGTATCGAAGTTCGGGGCAAAGATATTTTCCCGGTAATCGGTGAGCTGAGTCCAAGCCTGATCCGGGAGTGTACAGCGAAAGCTGGATTACTGGATGGGGATTTTGCCCAGCCCGAAGTAGCGGCAACAGGTACTATGACTCCTGCCGAACTGCCGATCCGTCCTCCTATGCTTTGCCCGGGCTGTGGACATCGCGGTCTTTTCCATGTGTTGCGGGAAGCTAATGTGGTGGTCCTGGGCGACATCGGTTGTTATACTTTGGGGGCTGCACCTCCGCTCGCTGCCCTGCATACCTGTGGATGTATGGGAGCCAGTATCGGTGTAGCGCATGGCGTAGCGAGAGCGGGGATTAAGGATCGTTTTGTAGCCGTAATCGGTGATTCCACCTTTTTCCACTCAGGCATTAATCCTCTTATCAATACCCTTTATAATAACAGCTCCGTAACGACAATTATCACCGATAATAGTGTAACAGCTATGACAGGGCATCAACAGCATCCGGGAACAGGGATCACCTTACAAAAACAGCAGACAAAAGCGGTAAACCTGGAACAACTAGTGCGGGGCGCTGGTTTCGAAAAAGTTGATGTCTGTGATCCCTATGATATGGATAAGTTGTCGCAAATACTGGAAGATCACCTGGCCAGTGAAGAACCCTCCGTCATTATTGCTGCACGGCCATGTGTACTCTATACCAGGGAAAAAAACACACCTCCGCAGGTGGATCAGGAGGAATGTACCGATTGCGGCTCCTGCCTGGAATTGGGTTGCTCACCTCTAATGCAGGAAGAAGGTTATGTGCGCATTGACCCCTTATTATGTAATGGTTGTGGACTCTGCATGCAGGTTTGCCCTGTAGGCGCCATTACCCGGGATTAATATATTCATAAATTCAGGCAGAGAGGAGATCTTGCCATGAAAAAAATCGATTTTATTTTGGCCGGGGTTGGCGGACAGGGTACTATCCTGGCCAGCAATATACTAACTGAAGTTGGGTTGGAATTGGGTTATGATGTTAAAAAATCAGAAGTCCTGGGTATGTCACAACGTGGGGGAACAGTGGAGAGCCATGTGCGCTGGGGAGAAAAAGTTTATTCCCCATTGGTGGAGGAAGGAGCTGTTGATTACCTGGTAGGTTTTGAAATGCTGGAGGCAGGACGCTGGGCCCTATTTTTAAAAAGAGATTCTACGGTAATTATTAACCGTTATCGCATTCCTCCGCCGGCGGTAAATTTAGGTAAAGCCGAATACCCCAAAGAGGAAGAAATCGGGTCCATGTTAAAGACCAACGCAGAGAAGGTATTGTGGGTTGATGCCATGGAGATTGCCCAGGATCTAGGTAATCCGGCAGTGGCCGGTGTAGTCCTGTTGGGTGTTCTTTCTTCACAGGTAGGCAGCCCTGCCGAAGCCTGGTTAAAAGTGATCGAGCGCTTAGTGCCGGCCAAGTTTACAGAATTAAATAAAAAGGCATTTCTGGCAGGCCAAAATGTAAACGCGTCCTAAGTAGCTCAAAAAAGAAATTCAGCCCGGTTTTTAAGCCGGGCTGAAAATCTAAATTTTTTTAAATATAAGGGGGAGTTATAAATACTACCTGGTAAAAATACTTGGTAGTAGGGCTGGGGAATTATAATTAAGATCAAAAGGGGGATAAAAATGAATTTTGCGTATTATGGTATTATCAATGCAAAGAAGTACCCAAATAAAGAATATTTAATTGAACGAACTCCTTCTAAAAATTTAAGAAGAGTGCTTACTTGGAAAGAATTTAATGAAGCCACCAATAAGATTGCCAATTACTTACAAAAAAACCTGGGCGTGAAAAAGGGCGATTTTGTAATGCATCTGCAGATGAACAGCCTGGAATGGGTCACTACTTTTTATGCTATATTAAGAACAGGGGCAATAGCCATGCCCTTGAACTTCCGTTTTGCTAGTGCCGATATTAAATATGTTTACGATTCCTTTACACCCAAAGTTTTAATTTTGGGAGAAGGTTTTTTGCCCAAGGTTCAGCCCATTCAAAATGATATGCCTGATATTCAATCTTATATCTGTATCGGCTCTAATGTGCCTGATGGCATGATCTCTTATGATGAGATTATGCGCGATGGCGATCCGACTGATTTATTAGTTGAGGTTGACAGCAATGATCCGGCAGAACTTATGTTTACCTCCGGCACTACCGGACCGCCGAAACCGGTTTGTCAAGCTCATAAAACCCTTTATGAAATAGGCATCAGTATTGCTTTAACTTACAATATGGGTCACGAAACCGTCTATTTTGCTCCCCACCCCTTTTACCACAGTGGAAGCTTTTTCCTGGCCTTTCCCTCTTATCTGGCTGGCGGCAAGAAAATTATTCAACTGGAATTGAATGAGCCCCATTATCTTTTGGATGCCATTTTTGAGGAAAAAGTAAATGATGGCTGGGTTACTGTTCCCACGATGTCCGACACCGTCAATGCCATCAAAAAAGGTGTAATAGACATCAGCAAATACGATTTTTCGCACGTAACGGGAAGCATCGTTATTGGAGCACAGCCCGTTCCTTATTCCCTTTATGAGGATATGAGAAAATATTTTCCCTTCAGAACCGGCAATATTTATGGTATCACCGAAGGTGGCGGTGGCGGGTCAACTAATTTGTATGATGAGGATGTCCTGGAGCGACCCGGATCAATTGGCAAGGCTACTTATAATGTAGAGGCACGGGCAGTGGATGAAAACGGACAGGATGTTCCCACAGGAGAAGTAGGGGAACTGGTCCTGCGCGGGCCCCGGATTATGAAGGAGTACTTCAACAACCCGGAGATGACTGCCCAGGCTATTAGGGATGGCTGGCTTTTCACCGGAGATCTAGTGCGCATTGATGAAGATGGCTATATCTACATTGCCGACAGGAAAAAAGACTTGATCATTAGGGGTGGGGAAAATATTTTCCCTGTAGAAATTGAAAACACTTTACGTTCTCATCCCAAGATTGCCGATGCAGCAGTTATCGGCTACCCTCATGAACGGCTGGTGGAGATTGCCATGGCAATAATCCAATTATACCCCGGGGAAACGATGACGCAGGAAGAAGTTATTAAGTATTGCGGTGATAAAGGCCTGGCAAAGTATAAGTGGCCAGAAAAAGTTGTTTTCGAGGATGTTATCCGTAATGTAACGGGAAAAATTGATAAACTCAAAATGCGGGAAAAATTTATTCCCGAAACAGCCTCATAAATCTTACTGCCAAACCTGCGAAACTTTCTGCACTTTTTTCTTCTAGGGTGAAATTAAATAAGAGCCGGCATTTTAGCCCGGCTCTTATTCTTATTAAATAAACATATTGCAGAAAAAATTCAACGCTGACCAACAATTGGCAAATTATTTTTTGACAAAAAGATGTTATATAAAGAGGTTAAACTCAATTGGCAGCGTCTAATTCGCCATAACGTTCTCTTAACACCCGGTGCAAAATTTTACCTGTACCAGTTCGCGGCATTTCTTCTTCCGTTATAAAGTGAATTTCCTTCGGACGTTTAAAACCGGCCATCTTCCCTTTGGTAAAATCCCGGATTTCTTGGGCTAATTTTTCGTCTGGCTCAAAACCTTGGCGCGGTACAATAATTGCCAGCACCAGTTCACCCCATTTTTCATCGGGGACACCAATAACTGCCACATCCCCCACAGCCGGATGGGTGCTAACAACATCCTCAATTTCTGAGGGGTAGACATTTTCTCCACCGGTGATAATCATATTTTTCTTTCTATCTACCAGGTAATAATAACCATTTTCATCCATTCTCGCCATATCCCCTGCTGTGCACCATTCTCCTTGAAATACTTCTTTTGTCCTTTCCGGATCCTTCCAAAATTCTTGAAAAATGCCTGGTGAACGTGAGTAGAGTTCGCCAACTTTTCCCCGGGGGACCTCCTGTCCTTCTTCATCCAGCAATTTTATGCGGTCTGTACCAAAAATTTCCTTGCCAATTGAACCAAGTTTATCGAATTGATCTTCCGGACGCAGGTATGTAACTAATGCTGCTTCTGTCGAGCCGTAAGCCTCCCACAACTCCGCAGATTTAAAATAATCCATGATCTTAAGTTTTAGCTCTTTACGGGCCGGAGCGGAGGAGATTAGCAGTTGACGCATCCCGCTGACGTCATATTTTTGCCTGATTTCTTCTGGCAGGCTGAGAATCATGGCGTAATGGGTAGGAACCAGCGAGGTAAAAGTTATCTTGTAATCAGCAAATGTTTTAAGAAGATCTTCTGGATCAAAGCTTACCATATTATAAATCATTACCGGCGCGGCAACATAAGTATAGCAAAAAGAATAAAAGATGGAATTAACATGGCAGGTAGGCATCACTAACAAGGGCTTATCCGTGGGGCGTACACCCATGTTAATGTTGCTTAACAAATATTGCCCTAAGTAACACTCATGATTGCGCACAACCCCTTTTGGTTTTCCCGTTGTACCAGAAGTATACATAATCGTCCAGGTATCCGCTGTATCTACAGTTACTGCCGGTTCACCCGGATCACCCTTCTTAAGTAGTTCTTCATAATGAAGATAACCTTCCGGAGCTTCCCCGTCGCCTAGATAAATAAAATTACCCTGGGGCACAGTGGTAAGCTTTTCCCGTACACTATTTACACCATCAACAAATGGTTCTTCAACAATAAAAGCTTTACAATCTGCATGATTGACAATATATTCAAAATCGGCAGGTGTTAAACGAAACATAATCGGAACGGCAATTTGTCCCCCTTTGGCGCATCCTGCATAAATATCCATCCATTCCACACGATTATAGGCAAGAATAGCTACGCGTTCGCCATATCCCGCGCCCATATCTGTTAAAGCATTAGCTAAGCGACACGATCTTTCGTTCCATTCTTTAAAAGTAAAGCTTCTGAACTTGTCCTCACAACCTAACTTGTCAGGATAATTTAAGGCATTCATCTTCAATACAGTACCAGCATGCATCCATTTGCTAACCGTCATTTTTCATCCTCCTTGGAAAAGTTGTGTTGGCAGTGCACGAAAATGTTTTTTAATAATTTTATAAAGATAGTTTGTGAATTGTTATATTTTTTGCAAGGAATATTATTATGCCATTAATTTATTTATTCGACACCATTTTATATTATTCCTTTAAAACAAAAGCGCACAGTTAAAACAATTCCCTAATTCGTAATATCCTTGAAAAAGGAAATCAGGTATATTATGAAGAATCTTATTTATTGAAAAGCGGGGATATTTACTGTGCAAGAAAGGTGGCGAATAATAGGTCTAGTTGTTATAGGTATGGGCTAGTAAAACATTTTTAACGGTAAAAATATATGTTGATCCCAAACTCCTTTTTGTACCTGTCCAGGATGAGTCCCAATACCACTAATGCTACCAAATTAGGGTTCAGCAAAAAGAGAGGTTTTTTTATGTTTAAACCTATAAATAAAAGAACGGCATACAAACAAGTTGAAAATCAAATCAAAGAAGCAATAATATCAAATCAGTTAAAGTTTGGAGATAAACTTCCTTCCGAATACGATTTGGCAAAACTTTTTAATGTTAGCAGAGCTACAATTAGGGAAGCCATAAGGTCTTTGGAACGTTCCGGGCTTGTTTCAGTTAAAAAAGGCCCGGGACAAGGTATAAAGATATGTGATTTTACGCCGGAGGCAATTACTAATAATTTGGAGTTGTTAATCCAAATTAAAAATATACCCATAGAGAAAGTGATGGAAGCCCGCATTATTTTAGAGGGGGAGGCAGCCAAATTGGCTGCGGAAAGAGCTACAATAGAACAAATAAAAATAATCGAAAAATCTTTAACCCCAATTGCTAAAAACATTGATATGGAAATCGAAGGAAGTTTTACTTTTCACCTTTCTGTTGCAGAAGCATCCCAGAATAAGCTGTTGTTATACCTTGTGGCATCCCTAAAGCAAATTATTGTAAAGGGGGCCAGGCATATATTTTTATCCCAAAAAGATTCAATCCAGATTAAAAACCTTTATCATATAGATATTTTTAATTCCATAAAAAAAAGGGATTCCGAATCAGCTAAAATGTTAATGGTAAAACATATTGCTTCGATAAAAGAATTATTTGACTCGGACATATTAGAAATAGATGTTGCCAATGAACAACGACAGTGACCTGGATTGATTAAGCTGGGCCTTAAGGAAAATCAAACCGTTTGTTTTAGGGCCGCTTGCAATAAAAATAATTTTTTATTAACATTATTTTATATCCTGACTAGAGTGAATTTTTATGATAAAATATGTCTGACATGTATAATTCAAGGACGAAGATTGGTTTGTTTCCATCGCTTGTAAAAGTGATTCTACTGCCTAAACTCTATTTGCAAGGCGTTCGCTGAAATCAGTATCCCTGCGACTGACAATTTTTCGCCCGGGCCAATGGAACGTCCTCTTCAAAAGGCCCTAAAAATGGCGTCCTGCCATTTTTGCTTCAAAATTGTGGCATCTTCATGGGCTGATTTTTACAGCTTCCGCCCAAGCAAATTTCGTTCTATGCAGCAGAATATAATTTTTGCAGTGGAATCAAAAGTACATACTATAATAAATAACAATGTCTTAGCAAACACCAAAATAAAATTTTTATAACTAGACTTTTGTATCTTGAATAGAGCGAATCTTTGTGATAAAATAGGTAAGACATATACATGTATGATATGTTACCATTGCGCTGTGGGCTGCCAAGGCTCATTTGGTTTGCAAACAAACGGGATAACTAGGTTACCGGGCAATTTGCATCAATTTGTTCCCAAGATGGTGCCCATAGCCTATTAAAAACTAAGCGGGGAGGATGTAAATATGGTTACCCATGAACAAATCGAAGCAGTAAAGGGATTACGTGTGTTGACGGAAAGATTAACAGAATTGAAAGAACAATGGGAAAAGGCACAACCAACAGTCTGCGTGGAACCATCCCGGTTATTTACCAAGGCCTGGCGGGAGGCAGAAAGCAATCCCGTTGATCTCCGTTGGGCTAAGGCGTTTGCATTAAGACTTAAAGAACAGCCCATTGCTATTAGGGACAAGGAACTTATTGTGGGATCATTTACAAGTCAGCCCAAAGGGGTCTATGTTATTGCAGCGTTGGCACCTTATCGTGTTTTAAACATGCTTGGCAAATTCCAAATTGAACGAAGGCTAAGTGCAACATCTACGGCTACTATTGATGAACAAGATGCAAAGTTGTTAAGAGAAGATGCACAATATTGGGTAGATATTATGCCGCCGGACTACATAAATGAAGCCTTGCAGGAGGAACTCGGGGAAAACCACTTTGAATTGATGCAGGATCGAGCCCTGGTATTTGAAGGCCCATTTTTAAAAGCCGAGCGGCAAAGCGCCTTTCAGGATATGCTCAGCGCATGGACAGGCTCTCCACACCCACGCGTAAATGTAATAAATACTGGTTTAAAACAAATACAAGAACTGGCCCAAGCTGAAATGGAAAAAATTCTGAAAAAAGGAGCAAACCTTCACCATAAGTCTAGCGATGCTTACCGTAAATACGTGTTTCTGAAAGCCATAGTGTTAACATGCGATGCTTTAATCACATTTGCCAAAAGGCATGCGGATTTGGCCAGGGAGTTGGCTGCAAAGGAAAAAGATCCTGTACGGCAAAAAGAGTTGCAACAAATCGCTGCATGTTGTGATTGGGTTCCTGCAAATCCACCGCGGTCCTTCCGGGAGGCTCTACAGTCATTGCGCTTTATGCACATGGCCTTGCGGATGGAACAACCCGGGCGGCCCGAAAATGCCATGGGCAGGGTGGACTTAATATTATATCCCTACTATATCAAGGACCTGCAGGAAGAAAAAATTACCCGCGAGCAGGCAGCAGAACTTTTGGGCTGTTTCTGGTTAAAAACTGCGGAAATTGAAACGCTGGAAACCATTGCAGAGTGGTTTGCACCCGGAGCCTTACTGCCAAACTGCACAATTTGCGGTCGCGATAAAAATGGTGAAGACCTTACCAATGAAGTTTCCCTATTGGTCCTGGAAGTTCTACGTCAACTTAAAATTGCAGAACCGGGCGTCTACATTCGTTACCATGACGAAATGAGCCCGGAATTTTTGCGTTATGCCCTCGAATGCAACCGCGATTATGGCGGTGGTAACCCGGCATTTGTAAGTGACGGACTGGGGACTGATCGGTTTTTGGACAGGGGTGTGGCCCTGGAAGATGCTGTTGACTGGTGTACAAGCGGTTGCCTCGGGTATCACGCTGACTGTGCTGACCACGAATTTGGGGTAGCACACCTTAACCTGACAAAAATATTTGAATTAACTCTTAATAACGGCGTTGATCCGCAAACTGGTAAACAGCTCGGCTTGCAAACAGGGGATCCTGTTATTTTTACTTCGCTGGAAAAATTATATAATGCCTATTTTGAGCAATTGGACTACTTTACTGAAAAACTGCGGGTAGATTATTTTATCCGGCGCTCAATTGATCTGGAACACAGCCCCCAATCAGCTTTGGTCGGAATACTGCACTTTGAAGATGCGATCCACACGGGACTACTTCCGCAAAGAGGCGGGTCAAAATATCCTGCCCTATTTAGTATGGAATGGGTGGGCGATCGGGGTGTCACTGACGTAGCGGATAGCTTGACAGCAATCAAACATCTCGTTTTTGATAAAAAAGAGGTAACAATGGCGGAACTCATTGCTGCTCTTAAAGCTAACTGGGAGGGCCAGGAAGAACTACGTCAAAAATGTCTGCAGTCACCCAAATATGGCAACGACGACGACTATGCAGATAGCATCTTTGCGTATGTATGGAATAAAACACAAGAAATATTACAAAAACGGCCGGATCCTTTTACGGGTTTGAAGCCGTTTACTTTTAAAGGGGCTGCAGCAGGCCATATCATACATGGCAGGGCGGTAGGAGCTACCCCCAATGGCAGGGTGGCGTTTACGCCTATCAACGATGGGGCTACTTCTCCAATGCCGGGTATGGATATAAACGGTCCAACAGCCAATATAAACTCTGCCAATAAAGTCAGCGTGCGTGAACTTCGTGGTGCAACGCACAATATGAAACTTTCCAAACAGGTGCTGAATACAGATGAAAAATTGGACAAAGCAGCTATACTGATCAAAACATTTATGGCACGGGGCGGCTGGCACCTACAGTTTAATATTGTGAGCTCCGAGGAACTGATGGAAGCCAGGGAACAACCAGAAAAGCATAGGAATTTGATCGTAAGAGTAGGAGGCTACAGCGCGTACTTCGTGGATCTTCCCTTACAGCTACAGGACGAAATAATAGCCCGGACTATGCACGGTATTTCGTAAAGGTTCAATATACACAAAAAATGTTGGGAAGGTGATAAGCGTGAGGACAACAGATCTTGTGGAGGATTTGCTGGTTAATTCTATACAGGAATTAAAATATGAAGATCTACCTGAGCGGGTAATTGAAGGTGCGAAGGATCGCATCATCGATGTACTCGGGTGCTTAATACGGGGGTGGAACGCACCCGGCAATGTAGCACTGGTTGATTTGATCAAAAAATGGGGAGGACGGGAAGAAGCCACCATCCTGGGGTACGGGGGAAAAGTCCCCGTTGCCAATGCTGCTATGGTTAACAGTATTATGGCCAGATCCCTAGATTATGAGGCCTGCCTGGTATTGATGGGCGATTGGTCCATACCATCGCACATTACGGCTACAACGATACTAACTGCAATGTCGCTAGGTGAAACCATGAACCTCAGTGGTAAAGAATTTATTACGGCTGTAGTAGCTGGTGACGATTTGGCCTGCCGGGTTCTAGCCAGTGCAGATTACAGTATAAGTAAACCCTGGGATTCTACAGGAACTGTTAACACATTTAGCGCTACTGCTGTCGCCGGCAAGGTGTTAGGTTTAACCACAAAGCAATTTAAAAATGCACTTGGGATTGTTTTGAACCAACTTGGAGGTACATTTCAAAGCATTTGGGAAGGCACTACAGCGTTTAAATTAATGCAGGGCTTGGCTGCACATAACGGAATATTTGCTGCCGAATTGGCAAAGGGAGGATGGACCGGACCCCAGGATGTTTTTTTCGGTCCATTTGGATATTTTCAACTGTATACCGATGGTTGTACAAATGCTGAAATATTGACAACCGGCCTGGGCAAAGATTTTTATAGTGAGGCCACATTTAAACGTTTTCCCAGTTGCCGTGGCATCCATCCTGCAGCAGACTGTATTCTTCAGATTATAACCTCGCACGATATAATCCCTGAAAAGGTCGAGGATATAATTGTATATTTACCCCGTACAGATACATTTATTTCACAACCATTTAAACCGGATGAAGTTACTCAAACAAGTGCATTCTTTAGTCTCCGCTATGTAATGGCCAATGCTCTAGTGCGCAAAGGTATAAAACCTGAACATTTTTATGATCATGCTGTACGCGACGAAACTGTTGGCTATTTTGCGCAGAGAGTCCAAATTGAAAAACTTCCCGAAGCGGAAACCGGTCACTTATCGGATGCAGAGTTTAAGCTGGCCAAAGTTACAATTAAAATGCAAAACGGAGAAGAATACACTGCAGCGACTACTGCTCCCAAAGGCGAACCTGTAAAAAATCCATTAACGCGAAGTGATTTAACCTTCAAATTTATGGAAAACGTGCAGGGTTCAGGAACAATAACTAGGGCAGCCGGAATTCAACTATTAAAACAGCTTGAACAATTAGAAACAGTACAAAACGTGACTGAACTTGTTAAACTATTATCTCCTAATATACAGTAATGTTTGCTTTCGTTGGCTCTGAGTTAAACCTTAGCAGGGAGTGAAAAAAGAAACGTGATAACCGGAAAAGTATTTAACGTACAACGATACAGTATTGACGACGGGCCGGGGATAAGGACTACTGTTTTTTTAAAGGGATGCCCTTTGAAATGCAAATGGTGCAGTAATCCTGAATCACAAAACACGTGGCCGGAAATAGCCTACCGGCAAAGTTTTTGCCATAAATGTGGTACGTGTGTCGCCGCTTGTCCGGAAAAAGCTATCTCCCTTGGCGACGAAGGCATAAAAATTGATCGGCAACGCTGCACCAACTGCGGGCTTTGTGCAGAAGTGTGTCCCTATAACGCGCTTGAAATGATAGGGGAGGATATGCCTGTCGATGATATCTTAGAAAAAGTCTGTAGTGACATGGAATACTATTTAGCTTCGGGTGGGGGCGTTACGGTATCCGGGGGTGAGCCATTGCTCCAAGCAGATTTTGTTGCGGATTTATTTGCCAAATGCCAGATAGAGGGGATTCATACCTGCCTCGATACTTCAGGTTGTGCACCTCCCCCGGCTTTGAAAAAAGTGTTACCGCATACGAATATGATTTTATTTGATATTAAACATGCGGATCCGGAACAGCACAAGGAAACAACGACGCGTCGGAATAGGGTTATTTTACATAACCTGCGTTTTGTTGTCGGAAGTGGCGCAGATGTTATTATTCGGATTCCTGTTATCCCGGGGCTAAATAATTCAACTGAAGAAGTAGCTAAGATGGCCCGAATCATCAGGGATTCGGGCCTGGACAAGGCACACCTTATGCCTTACCATAAATATGGCCTTGGAAAGTACAAAATGCTTGGTCGTCAATATCCTTTAAATGGTTTAGAACCCCCGGCCAAGGGGGAGCTGGAAACGATAATAAAGGTTATGAAAAAATATGGCGTGAAATGTGAGGTGAGAACCTGACAAAAGGCGTTGGATTCAACTTACAGCCCGGTTTTAAATTGTTTAAAATATAAAAATTCGAGGCCGGTATTTGCTTTGGGAAATCTACTTATTCAACAAAATGAGATGCAGCATTAACACAATATGATATTCGAACCGGCACTGAAAGATCGGGGGTGCTCTTTAGTAAAAACCATCAACTTCAAATAAACTTAAATTAAAAGATTTGAAACTTTGCTCATGTCATCCTGAGCATTAGCGAAGGAGCCCTGTTTTCGTCTATCATATTTTGGTGTTTTACAGACCGGGTCAAGAGGGCGTCTAATAGTATGTTGTTAACATTTTCGCCTGGCCTACTTTAATGTTTTGACCCTGAGTAGTAACCAAGTTTTTAAACATATTTCAAATTATTTGGCAGGGGGTCAAATTGGCTTCTTTCAGTAAAGCCTGAAAGCCTGTCACGATCATTACAAAAATCGATAAAAGGGGATTACGGTTATGAACAAAGGATTCAGGAAAAAAAGAATGCTAATAGCAATTGTTTGTATCGCCGCGCTACTATTAATACCAATTATTGGAATCGGGGGCTGTTCAGGACAGTCTGATCCTCCGGAAGGAAAAACAGAAACCACGGAAAAAACTATACAACTAACATTTAACCATCTCTTTCCAGAAACATCCTGGGTACACGAGGTAGTGATGGAATGGAAAAAGATGGTAGAAGAACGATCTGACAACCGGATAAAAATCACGGTCTACTCTTCTGGTGCCCTGAGCAAACCAGGTGAAATGTATGACGCTATTAAAGCTGGCACAATCGATCTTTGCCTGGATCCCGGCCCTTATTACTCGGGTCGTTTTCCCTTGAGCACAGCTACGCAACTTCCCTTTCTAGGGTCAAGGTCATCGCAGGCATTTACCCGTGCCTGGATGGATCTTTACGAAGAATTTCCAGAATTTAGGCAGGAATATGCTGATGTAAAATTGCTTTGGCTTTTCTCCCAGGGGCCGGCCCAATTGTTAAGCAAAACACCGATTGAAACAATAGACGATATTAAGGGGCTGATCGTAAGGGCACCGGGAGAATGGGCTCCCCACATGAAGGCTTTAAATGCCTCAGCAGTTGATTTGCCTGCCTCGGAATGCTACCTGGCTTTAAGTAAAGGTACTGTCGACGCTACTATTTTCACTTGTGAATCCATATCCACCTGGAAACTGCATGAAGTATGCCCCCATGCTACTATTGGTAATTTCTTTGGACAGTGGTTTTTTGTAATAATGAATCCAGAAAAATATAATAGTTTGCCTCAAGATTTGCAAGAGGTAATAGATGAATGTAGCGGTGTTGTTGGTGCCGATCTCGTTGGCCGGGCTTGGGATGCCGCAGATCAGGCCGGTTTGGAATTAGCCCTGGAAAAAGGCGTAAAAATAACTACTTTAAAAGATAAGGAAAAGTGGGAAGAGAAGTTGGCACCCATGGTTGACAGTTGGATAGAGGAAATGGAAGCCAGGGGTTATCCGGCAACAGAATTTGTGGCCAGGGCAAGAGAATTGATTGCAAAGTATGACCAGGAATTTGGAAGTTGGCAGGAGGAATTTGGGTTATAAGAATAAGGGCAAAAATCTCTAGAATTCAGGCTTTCCTCCTGATATAAAAGGATCCCGCCAGTATTTTGGGGAAGGGGCCCCGCGGTACCGTGCTACAAGTCAAAATTTCTGCCGGGCCTCTCCCTTCCTGGCCAGGTGGGTATTTTATTCTTGCCCTCTATTAGTAAAGGCGAAAGGAATGGATATAAACATGGTGCAACCTGGAAAAATAGATGTCCCCTTGGTTAAAAGTATTCGTTCTATAAGCTTGTTTAGTAACAACCTTGCATCCATATTTTTGTTTTTACTCGTCATGCTTGTATCGGTACACGTTATCGGACGTTATTTCTTTACCCTGCCCGTTCCAGGTGCAGTGGAGCTAATTCAATACTTAATGGTTTGCGTGGGTTCCCTAGGATTTGCCTATTGCGCTTCCCAACAAGAACATGTCAGGGTTGATTTGTTTGTTGAACGGTTACCACGAAGAGGTAAGCAAGCAGCTAATTTTATCAGTTTGCTGCTTAGCTTTGGCATTGTGGCTCTTATGACCTGGCAGGGTATCGTGCATGCAATAGACATTTGGCATTCAGGCTCGGTTTCGGGTGTACTAAAAATCCCCCGTTTCCCCTTTAGTGTTATCCTTGCTTTCTCTTACGTTTTATTTATGTTAGAACTGTCTATACAATTATTACGGCTAAATAATATTGAGTTAACGGGGGAGGAGGAATAGCGGTGGAGCCTGTCACTATTGGTTTTTTGGGCATAGGGTTGCTCGTAGTATTACTTTTTATTGGCATGCCGGTTGGGCTGGCTATGGCCCTGGTGGGTTTTATAGGATTTGCAACTTTGACAAACATAAGTGGTGCCCTTGGTTTGCTAAGTACAGTTCCATATTCCACCCTAGCCAGTTACGACTTTAGTATTTTGCCCCTGTTTCTATTGATGGGGGCTGTAGCCTTTCATGCTGGGTTAAGTGAATCCCTTTTTCGTGCTGCCCACAAATGGGTCGGGGAATGGCGCGGGGGGTTGGCTATGGCTACCGTCTTGGGATGCGCGGGCTTTAGCGCAGTAAGTGGCTCAACCTTAGCAACAGCGGTCACCATGGGCAAAATGGCTTTACCGGAAATGAAACGGCACGGGTACCACCCGAGTTTGGCTACCGGTACCGTTGCTGCAGCAGGATCCCTGGGAATATTGATCCCGCCCAGTTCCATTTTTGTCCTGTATGGATTAATGACCGAGCAATCCATCGGGGCTCTGTTCATTGCCGGCATTTTGCCAAGTTTTTTGCTAACTTTATTATTCATGGGCAGTATCTATTTACAAACATTGCTGCGGGCAGATCTGGGGCCGCCCGGCCCGAAGACAAGTTGGATTGAAAAAATAGTTGAAGCCAAAAGGGCTATTCCTGTTTTGATCGTGTTCTTGGTGATCATCGGCGGGCTTTACCTGGGGCTGTTTACACCTACAGAAGCTGCCGGGGCGGGTGCTTTCATTATTCTCGTTTATGGAATAGTTTGTAGGCGCCTCACCAGGCGCGGGCTGTCAGCTTCTCTCTTAGAATCCTTAAAAACTACGGCGATGATTTTTGTCATTCTGATCGGCGCGCAACTTTTTGGCACTTTTATAGCAATCAGCAGGCTCCCTTCAGAGATAGCCAGTTTCTTAGTAGGATTACAGACTTCACCCTATATTATACTTGCTTTAATTGTGGTTATCTACATTTTCCTAGGATGCCTTATGGATACCATGGCCATGGTTGTGCTAACAGTGCCAATTTTTTACCCTATTATTTTATCGTTGGGGTTTGACCCCATCTGGTTTGGAGTAATGATGGTCCTGGTATCTGAAATGGGGGTAATTACACCCCCGATAGGTGTAAACGTCTATGCCGTATGCGGAATAGCAAAGGACATTGACATGGTTACTGTTTTCAGGGGGACGCTGCCCTTCTTTATTGCGATGATCATCTGTGTCATTATAGTATCAGCTTTTCCCGGGATTGCTACTTTTCTACCCAGCCTAATCAGGTACTAAAGAATGGAAAGGGATTTCAGTAACAACTGTTAGCTCTATATTTGTGAAGGGTTTTTTAGTATAAGCTTTGTAAGCATATTAAAGTTCCCCAAAAGTGGCAACTAAACGGCAGCAGATTAACGATTTACATTCTTTAAATATCTTTACTATTTATCTAATAACAAATAAACCTATACCAGGAGGTATTAAAATGTCCAGGCAGTATTTGTTGAAAGATCTTTCACGTTATCATATTGGTACTTTCGCTGACATAATATATCGCAATGCGCTTCTTTTTCCCGATAACGAAGCTTTTGTCTATGAATCCACCAGATTAACCCATGCGCAATATAATGCTGCGGTCAATAAAATTATTCACGCACTGCTCAAAATGGGAGTAAAAAAAGGGGAAACTATTGGGCTTCTTGCCTGGAACTGCGTAGAAGCAGCCGTAATATACGGGGTAGCCATGAAGGGGGGTTTTATCGCCTCGCCTTTCAATCCAAGGCTAACAGCAGATGAACTAGAATATTTAATTAGGTATTCTGAAACCGAAACACTTTTTGTTGGTCCGGAACTAGTAGATACAGTCAATGAACTTAGACCGCGTTTGCCCGGGATCCGCAACTATATCATCCTTGAAGAATCTGCCGACAAGATGGTGGCTTACCAGCAGTTATTAGATTCCAACCCGGACGAAGAACCGGAAATAAACGTCGGAGAAAATGATCCGATCGGCATAATTTACACCAGTGGGACAACGGGCGTTCCAAGAGGAGCGCTATATACAAACAGTTGTTTTATAAGTGATTGTAGCACTTTTGCACTGGATGTTAATGTACAGCGTATTGATAAACACCTGCAGGTAACTCCCCAGTTTCATATTGCGGGAAACACCTGGTTGCGTACATTTTTGTACGCCGGAGCATGCACTGTTATCCATAAATTTTTTAAACCGGCTGAAGTATTAAAAACTATCCAGGAAGAAAAAATCACCCACATGAATATTGTCCCAACCCAACTTGTAGCCATGCTTAATGTTCCTGATTTCGACCAGTTTGATCTTAGTTCCATGAAACTAATCTGGTACGGGGCCTCTCCGATGCCTATGGAGGTTTTGAAAAAAGGTTTAAAGATTTTTGGTAATGTTTTTGGACAGGGTTATGGTCAAAGTGAAAGTGGTCCGGCTATAACGCATATGCCGAAAGAGGATCATGCAGTAGTAAATATACCGGGGGCCGATCAAAAACACCTTATATCTGCAGGCAAACCCGACATTGGTGTACAGGTAAGAATAGTTGATAAGGACGGGAACGATTCTGCAATGGGCGTCGTGGGTGAAATTGCTGTTAAAAGCAAACATATCATGGTTGGTTACTGGCAAAAACCGGAAGACACAAAAAAAACAATTATTGACGGTTGGCTGCATACCGGGGACATGGGCTATTTTGATGAAAAAGGTTATATTTATATTGCTGATCGTAAAAAAGATATGATCATCACAGGAGGAGAAAATGTATTTCCCCGGGAAGTTGAGGAAGTATTGTACCAGCATCCCGCAGTACTTGAAGCTGCCGTAATAGGAATACCTGATCCTTACTGGGTGGAAAAAGTTCACGCCGTTATCGTGCCAAAGAAAGAAAAGATAATTACTGCCGAAGAAATCATGGCCTTTTGTAAACAACGTATAGCCGGTTATAAGACACCAAAGTCAATCGAAATTGTTGCAAGTTTACCTAAAAACGCAGCCGGTAAAATTGTTAAAAAAGAACTACGGGCTAAATATATTGAGGAATAAAAAACTATTTTAAAACTGATTTGGAGGGTAGCTTAGATTGCCGGTATTCTTTCTGGTATGCTACGCAAAGCCAAAGATATTTTAATCAGTCCTGAATATTGAAGAAAGGGGTGAAACCATGAAATGCGATCTTTGCACGGATAAAAAATGTAACCAGGGAAAAGATTGCATGGGTACAAAAAGTGAAGTTCAGGGCCTGTACAGTTCACCCGAAGATCAAAAAATTCTTAAGGTTACTGCAGCAATCGAAGTAAATTACTATTTTCAAAAATCAAGGGTAGAAGAGTTGATTATTTTTTGCCGGGAAATGAATTACAAACGTTTGGGGGTAGCCTTTTGTATTGGTCTAGAAAAAGAAGCACAGCTACTTTGTGCTTTGCTCCGGAAATATTTTACTGTTTCAAGCATCTGCTGTAGGGTCTGTGGAGTACCCAAGGAAGACTTTGGCCTTAAAAAAAGAGATTCTCTCAAAAATGAAATTATGTGCAACCCTCTCATGCAAGCTAAAGTTCTGCAGGATGATCGTACAGAGCTCAACATTATTGCAGGGCTTTGCCTTGGCCATGATATCCTATTTAACAAGTACTCCCAGGCCCCGGTAACAACTTTAATCGTCAAAGATCGCCTGCTTGCTCACAATCCAGTCGGGGCACTGTATTCACGTTATTATGTTAATAGAATTAATCACAATAATGAAATTGAAGAGATCAACTACGATTGAACCATTGCGTTGGAGTTCATCAAACCTTCCCTGACTGGATTGCTTTATAACATGAATTGACGTGTCAGTTTTGGAAAAATCATAACTGGCTGTTTTAAGCGCAGCAACCTAAATTATAATGCTAGGAATGCAGTAGACAAAAAACCAGACACATATTATAATAATTTTGGCAATAAAAATATTTAAGGCCATAGTGTAGTATATCTTTTTATGGCCCGGTGGATGATTTATATAATCTACCGGTTGCAGTTAGCCGGCTGGAACGAGGCAATAAATTTTTTTTGAGGATGCTACTATAGCCCATACCATAATTAGGTGAATGATCATGGAAACAGGATTATCCAATATTGAAGTAATCTTACTGAGTATTGTTAATGAAAAACCTTCTTATGCCTATGAAATCGATAAAACAATTGATGCCAGGGAGATGAGAAGGTGGGTTAAAATTGGCGTGGCTTCTATCTACCAGGTATTAAAAAGGTTGAAGGAAAAGGGCCTGGTTTATTCCCAAAAAGAAAAGGAGGGGAAAATGCCGGACAGAAACAGGTATTACATTACGGAATATGGTAAAGAAGCACTTATTAAAGCAGCAAAAAGGCTTCTTATCAATTTGGAATGGTATTATCTAGATTTGAATATTGGCCTGGAGGCTTCCGATCTACTTACAACAGGGGAAATAGTAAACTGCATTGCCAAAAGGTTAAGCAAGGTTCAAATCAACAGAAAAAGAATGCAAGAAATTTATAGGTCTAAAAATGAAAGCACTTTAAAAAGGAAAGCTGTGATTAAAAATTTAATTAGTTTTCGTGCAGCGGAAGAGAAATTTTTACAGGATATTTTGCAAGAAATATCCGGGAATGATTAACTGTGAAGATATAAGGAGGTGGCTTTAGGTGTATTTAAATCATTTTGAATATTTTGTGCCCCAGGTGCCAGAAGAAGCCCTGGCCTTACTCGATCGACTGGGAGATAAAGCCAAAGTGCTGGCAGGCGGCACGGATTTGTTCGTTTTAATGAAAGATAAATTGGTTCAGCCGGAATATATGATTGATATTAACCAAATAGCGGCATTTAAGGGTATATCCTATGAGCCGGGTAAAGGTGCGACTATCGGTGCGGCTACAAAAATTGTGGATGTGGAACGTGCGGCAATTATCCGGGAGAAATATTTTGCTTTGCATCAGGCAGCGGGTGAACTGGGCTCTGTACAAGTTAGGACTATGGCTACACTTGGCGGTAACAGTTGCAATGCATCCCCCGCAGCGGAGACGCCTACGCCGCTTGTAGCTCTGGGCGCCAGGGTTGTGCTCAGTAGTCTGGCCGGGAATAGGGAACTGCCCCTTGCCGAATTTATTTTGGGTAACCGGAATACTGCTTTAGCCCGTAATGAGATCTTAACCGGGTTTATCCTGCCGGAACCGGCTCCCAAATCAGCTAGCCGCTATGCTTATATCGGTTTGAGAGACGCAATGGAAATCGATGCCGTGAATATGGCGATCTACATCGTGTTGGAAAGCGATTCCCGCACGATTAAGGATCTCCGTCTCGTGATGGGCTCTGTTGCTCCGAGACCCTTGTCTTCCCAGGCGGTTCCGGGTTTGCTCGTCGGGGAAGGGCTCATCCCGGAGTTGGTTGAAAAAGCAGCAGAGGCAGCAGTCGGGGAAGCTAAACCTATCTCCGATATCCGGGGTTCTGCAAAATACCGGCGTGAAATAGTCAAAGTGTTGGCCCGCAGGTTGCTACAGGATACATTTAACGCGGCGAAGGAGGCATGAAGCAGAATGAAAACAAAACCTAAACAATTAATTTCCTTAAATATCAATGGTCAGGATTATGAAATACCCGTTCATCCCCGGGATTTGCTGGTGGATGTGATCAGAAAAAATGTTGGCTTGACCGGAACAAAGAAAGGTTGTGGACAGGGGGATTGCGGTGCCTGTACCGTGTTGATCGATGGTAAACCAGTGCTCTCCTGCCTGACTTTGGCAATTACCTGCCAGGGTAAAGGGATTACCACCATCGAGGGCCTTGCGAACGAAAAAGGTGAACTGCATCCGCTGCAGCAAGCTTACGTACAACATGGTGCCATCCAGTGTGGGTACTGCACACCGGGAATGATTATGGCTTCTAAAGCCTTGCTGGATAGCAACAGCAACCCTACCAGGGAAGAGATCAAACGTGCTATTGCTGGCAATCTTTGCCGCTGCACCGGCTATAAAAAAATAGTGGAGGCCGTAGAGGCCGCCTCTGAATCCATTTCTAAGGAAGGGGCGAAATAATGGGAATCTGGGATAAAGAACAATATGTACGCAAAGGTGTGCCCGCCTATCAGGAGGAAAGAGAGTTCACACAGGTTGGTAGAAGCGTGCCTAAGTTGGACAGCCCGGACAAAGCCAGGGGAGAAGCAATCTATACAGACGATATCACCCTTCCGGGCATGGTCTACGGCAAAATCAAGCGCTGCAAAGAATATGCCCATGCCAGGATTAAAAAGATCGATTGCAGTAAAGCCCTGGCGCATCCTGGAGTGCTGGCCGTGCTCACGGGCGACGAAGCTCCCAACAAATGGGGGATCGTACCTCAGGCAGCCAATGAAACTGTGCTGGCTATTGACAAGGTTCGCTTCCAGGGCGAAGGAGTGGCTGCTGTAGCTGCCATTGACGAAGAAACTGCTCAGGAAGCTTTGGACCTAATTGCAGTAGAGTATGAACCCCTGCCTGTCCTACTGGATCCTTTCGAATCTATGCAGCGGGCTGCGGAGGTTCAGATTCATGAGGAGGCCCCGGGTAATATTTTACACGAAGGTGAGCAGCTTTTCGGCGATCCGGATAAAGCCTTTGCAGAATGTGAATATGTTTTGGAAAAAGAATTCAAAACCAACATGCCTCACCAGGGCTTTCTTGAACCTCAATCCGCCCTGGCCGACTATGACCCCCAAAATGACAGTTTGCGCCTCTGGTCGAGTAGCCAGGTTGCCCACTACCTGCACCGGCAGTTAGCAAACGTCTTGGAGATGCCCATGAACAAGATCCGTGTTACCATCCCCACGGTGGGGGGCGGTTTTGGCGGCAAAGGGGAAGCATGTTCTTCAGAATTTGTAGCCTGCCTGCTCTCCAGAAAGATTGGCCGCCCGGTCAAGGTCACTTTTAACCGCCATGAAGTTTTCTACACTAATAAGGGTCGTCATCCCTGCCACATCAAAATGAAAATTGGCCTGGACAAGGAAGGTTACATCCAGGCGGTGGATTTTGACAATACCCTCGACAAGGGTGCCTATTCTAGTTGGGGCGTCGTCGTTTTGTTCTACACTGCCTCTATGATCCACCTACCATACAAGGTGCCCAATGCCCGCTTCCGGGGCAGGTCTGTATATACCAACAAGCCCAGCTCCGGCGCCATGCGGGGTCTTGGCGGGGTGCAGCCAAGGTTCGCCATGGAGTGCATGCTAGATGAACTGGCTGAAATGATGGGCGTCAGCCCCTACGAAATTAAAATGAAAAACGCTGTGGAGTCGGGCTATACAGCCATAAACAATATGTACGTCCCTCACACCGAATATAAGAGAAGTCTACAAACGGCTGTGGAAAAATCGGGCTATCTAGAAAAACATGGCAAATTACCCTATGGCAAAGGTATTGGCCTGGGTGGCGGCTATTACATTACCGGCACAGCTTATACCCTATACCTATCTTACAAGCCGCATACATCGGCACTCATCCGTGTGGATACCGAAGGCGGGGTAACCCTGCACTGTGCCTGTATCGACATCGGGCAAGGCGTCAATACCGTTATGGCCCAGATGGCTGCAGAAGCGTTGGGCATTCATTTTGAAGATGTACACGTACAGTCGCACGATACCGAACTCGGAGCTTTTGACCTTGGCACCTTTGCCAGCCGCCTAACCTATGCCACCGGAACCGCGATTAGGGAAGCGGCTGAACAGATTAACCAGAAACTCAAGGAAGTGGCGGCCGGGATGCTCGGTTGCCGGGCCGATCATTTGGCAATCAAAGATCGCAAGATATATTCTTTGTTTGAAGGAAAAAGAAAAAGCATCGCCTGGGAAAAAGTAGTGGAGATGGCTGTCAACACAACAGGTTCGCTCGCAGCCATTGGACATTTTTCACCACCACGGCGCAAGGGCATCGACCTTGTAAGCGGCAACAGGGCTCAAGGTGCAAACATTGGCCACTCACCCACATTTGGTTTTAGTTGTCAGATATTCGAGGTAGATGTGGATCTAGAAACCGGTAAAATTAAGGTAAATAAAGTGACCGAATCCGGCGATATGGGGACGATGATCAATCCCATGGCCGCAGACGGACAGGTTGAAGGGTCCATCATGTACAACCTGGGAGCCTGCCTTTACGAGGATCAAGTTTTTGATGAAAACGGTATACACCTGAACCCCAATTTCCATGATTACAAGATGCCGACAGTGATGGAGATGCCGGAGATGGAGATCAACACACTGACAGACAGCTATGATCCGACTGCTCCCTTTGGAGCAAAAGAAACGGGTGAGGGCGCAGTTCAACCTACCTTTCCGGCTATCGTCAATGCTATTTACGATGCAATTGGGATAAGATTCACGGAGGTACCTATTACGCCGGAAAAAGTCTTAGCAGCCCTTCAGAAAAAACGTGAAGAAGATGAAAAGGCAAACAAAAACAAATAAAGCATAGTTTTAAAAATTTATTTATTATTACAGTATAATTACTTTTAATACAATAAGCAGGAGATATCAAACCATTTGGCGAAACTTTTAAATAATAAAAATATTATCTGTAAAAATTTTTACAAATAATATTTTTAACAGGTCATTACAGGTAAAAAAAGGGGGGCTTATTTTATTTAAAAATAGCAAGTAGCAAAAATTTAGGAATCAATAAACTGTCGATCAACAGCGGTGCTTTTTAAAGTGTTCTTTGCAAGTCTAAGACTTTTAAGTAACAGGAGGTTTGTAAATGACGAGAAATGTATGTATCATTGCCGGCGGAATGTCATACTGGGGAGTGCGACAGGCTACCCAGCGCGATCTTTTTCAAGAAGCCGGGAAGGCTTGTATAGATAGCATTCCAGCCCTCAGCAACAAGGATATTGATGGCTTACTCGTAGCTTCTGCCTTTACTGAAAGATGTTCCTTCCAAACACATTTGGCACCGGTAATTGCAGAATATCTAGGCATTAAACCAAAAAATATTTGCGCCCGGGTAGAATTGCTTTGTGCCAGCGGTAGTTCGGGTATTATTCTGGCTTATGGTTTAATCAAAGCAGGTATCGCTGATGTTGTTATGGTTATTGGTGGAGAAATGCTTTACACTCCTCAACGTTGGGAAGTACAGTACAGCGAACTGGCTTCAGTCGATCATGACTGGGATGGTGCCCAGGGTCTTGGTTTACCGCCTCCGGCTTTTTCTATGGTAGCCCAACAGCACATGCAAAAATATGGGACTACGGAAGAACAGCTTGCTTTAGTCTCTGTCAAAAATAGACGTAACGGGCTAAGTAACCCCAAAGGACAATTTCAACAAGCAATCACCCTCGAGGAGGCTTTAAACGCCAGGGCAATTGTTCCTCCTTTAAAATTATATGATTGCTGTCCAATTACGGATGGAGCCGCTGCCGTTATTTTAGCCAGTGAAGAAAAGGCAAAATATTTTACGGACAAACCTTTGGTCTACATTAAAGGATCCGGCCAGGCTACGCTTAACAATATGTCGGCCAATATGCCTGATTGGACGACCTGGGAAGCATTGAAAATTGCTGCCAAGCAAGCTTACACCAAAGCTGGGATACAACCTTCCGATATAGATGTTGCACAAACCCATGATTGTTTTACGATTTCGGAAATAATCGAAAGTGAAGATTTGGGTTTCTGTGAAAAAGGCGAAGGTGGCCTTTTTGCTCAAGAAGGCCGTTCTGATATCGGCGGTACTGTCCCTATTAATACCGATGGTGGACTTTTAAGCTGTGGACATCCCTTTGGCGCAACAGGTATCAGGCAGGGTATAGAGATCATGAAACAACTGCGCGGGGAAGCGGTTAAACAGGTGGAAGGAGCAGGAACAGGACTTACCCACAATCTTAGCGGGTTTATTGCTGCCCACACTGTGATTATTTACGGGAGGGATGTCTAAGTGGAAGGTATTACTATTTTAGAGGGAAAATATGCTGCAACCATGGATATGTACCCCTTGCAAAGTAAAGATTTTAACAGGATCTATAAATTTTATGATTTTTTACGGGAAGGTCGTTTTACTACAACAAAGTGCAAAGATTGTGGTACCCGTTCCTTCCCGCCACGGGTAGTCTGTGAAAACTGTCTATCCGAAAATCTTGATTGGGTAGATCTGCCAAAAGAGGGGACAGTAAAAGTAGTCACAGAAGAGGTAAGGGGCGTTCCTTTGGGTTTTGACGACCCGCTCATTCATGCTCTGATTGATCTGGAAGGAGAGCTGAACTATTTTGCCCGGGTTATAAATTGCCAGGCCGGGGAATTAAAGGCTGGCGATCGGGTCAAACTGGCTGTTTTTCCCATAGATCCTCTACCTGTGGATGGGCCCAAAGGACAGGTTATTAAACAGGAACGCGTTTTCTTTGCTTTTGAAAAAGTAAAATAAACATAAAACTCCGGTAAAGGCATGCCTTTACCGGAGTTTTGCAGCTATCAGTTTAAGAAATATTAATAATTTTTAATAAAGGAGGCCCGGTAGAAATGACAGTTTCGAAGATCGGGGTCATTGGTGCTGGAACTATGGGGGGAGGTATCGCCCAGGTTGCTGCTCAATCCGGATTTACAGTTATTCTAAATGATTTGGAGATGTCCTTCGTAGATAATGCAATCAGCCGCATGGAGAAAATTTTTAAACGCAGCCAGGACAAAGGAAAAATGACAGAAGAAGAAAAAAATGAAATATTAAGTCGCCTGACTCGTAGCACAGATATGCGTGATTTTAGTGATGTCGATCTGGTCATTGAAGTGGTTATTGAAAATCTAGACCTGAAGAAAAAAATTTTTAAAGAACTGGACGAAATATGTAAACCAGATGCTTTTTTAGCTTCAAATACATCTTCCATGCCAATTACAATGTTGGCCAGCTCCACCAAAAGGCCAGAACGCGTTGCCGGCATGCACTTCTTCAATCCTCCGCCTTTGATGCGCTTGGTAGAAGTAATCCGCGGCTACTTTACCAGTGATGAGACCATAAAAGCTATCTCCGATGTAGCACAGAAAATGGGCAAAACAACAGTGGAGGTCAAGAAAGACTCTCCGGGTTTTATCGTAAACAGAGTAATGATGGCGCATTACCTGGAGTCAATTCGTTTAGTGGAAGAGGGGGTGGCCAGCCCCGAAGATATTGATACCGCGGTAAAATTAGGCCTGAACTATCCCATGGGCCCGTTTGAGCTGCATGATTTTGCCGGAATTGATATTGGCTACTTTGTTGCTGAGTATTTCTATGAAGAATTTAAAGATGTACGCTGGAACCCGCCCCAATCTCTCAAAGCGCTGATTAGGGCAGGACGCCTGGGTAAAAAAACCGGTGCCGGCTGGTACGACTACAATAATTAAACATTTACTACGTTAGATACCTTGAAAGGGGTGGCAGAGTGTCTGCTGAGTTGGTTCTATGGGAACAACGCGAAAACTTTGGCGTGATTACTTTAAATCGCCCGCCGATGAACCCTTTAAGTAGTGAAGTCTTTCAACAGTTGGAAAAAATTCTATCATCTGCAGAGTCTGATCCCTCTATTAAAGCCGTGATTATTACTGCCTCAGGAGGTAAAGCTTTTTGCACGGGCATCGATATCGCAGAAATTAAAAATTATTCTTCGCTACAAATGTATGAATTCTGTCTAAAATCCCTCTCTGTTCTTAGTAAAATTGAAGATTTAACTAAGCCCACCATCGCTGTAGTCAGTGGTTTGGCACTGGGAGGCGGCTGTGAACTGGCTTTAACCTGTGATTTTCGCTTGGCTGAAGAAAAGGCCAGGTTTGGCCAGCCAGAGATTAATCTCGGCATTATTCCCGGAGGGGGAGGTACCCAGCGTTTACCAAGGCTGATAGGCATAGCCCGCGCCAAGGAATTACTCCTGTTAGGGGAGATGATCGACGCTGCTACAGCCAGGGAATATGGCCTGGTCAATAAAGTATTGCCGGAAACAGAATTAATGCCGGCTGCAGAGGAGCTAGCTAAAAAAATAGCCTCTAAACCAACTGTAGCCATGCAAGTGCTCAAAAAAACGGTCAATATGGGTCGAAACATGGATCTCCCTTCTGCTATACAATTTGAAATAGAAAGTTTCATGGTTTCTTTTAATACTGAAGATCGCCAGGAGGGCATCAATGCTCTTTTGGAAAAGCGCAAGCCAAATTTTAAAAGTAAATAATAGATCTACGACTTTATATTTCAAGCAACCTGGCATATATATTTAAGGTGCATATAAAGATACCAATCGTTTTATTAAACAATTTATTATTGATCTAACCCAAAAAACTTAATTGGCAACAATTTGGCTCAAGGGGTCCCAATAATAAGTTGCTTCCCAATAATATAGTTGCTTAAAAAACTTTTTCGTGTAAGTTGTTAATGTGCTTTAAATAAATATTTGTAGCCCTGCCGGCGGAAAAGAATCTAAAAGGGATATATTCCAAAATTTAATGATAACACTGCAAAAAATCGGTAGTAAAAAGGTTCCGGTTTACCTTTAGGTTCACCGGGAGTTTAAAGATTTTTGCCCGGAGAATATAAATTTTATCCGCTGTTAACTTGCTGCAAAGCACTTTAAGCCGGCAGGGTTATTTCTGATTTTTAGTAATTCGTAGGGAAGAAGGAGTAGACTGTGATGAAAAAAATTGTTGCTCTGTCCGGATCCCCCCGCTCCGGATTACCACGACAAAAGTCTTTTACGGAAAAAATCCTAGACTTATTTATGGCGGGTATGCAACCGACAGAATACAAAAAATATCATTTACATCAATTGGCGTTAAACCATTGCCGGGGATGTATGAATTGTTGGTTTAAAACACCAGGGCAATGTATCATTAAAGACGATATGACCGCCTTTCTCAAAACTGAAATTGAGGAAGCCGATGTTATTATTTTGGCTGGTCCGGTCTATGTAGATGGATTTAGTGCACAGCTTAAAACCGTGCTGGATAGATGTTTTGCTATGCTGGATCCCTTTATTATCCTTGATGAGGAAGGACATTGCCGCCACGGCCGATTTAAACCTAAAAAACAAACTGCTGTTTTAATTTCTACTTGCGGTTTTTCAGAAAAAGATAATTTTGAACAGATGCGCCGCCATTTTGCTGCTCTCTGCCGTAATTTTGCCTGGCAAAATGCCGGTGAAATACTTGTTTCTGCCAGTGCCCTTGGCTTTGGCAGCAACGATCTTTACGATGAAAAATATAAAGCAATAACCAAAGCAGGACAAGAATTTGCTGCTGCTGGAAGAATATCTACAGAGACAATGCAAATGATCTCGTTGGAGGTGATAAAATCCGAGGAGTACACAAAGATGGTTAACAAATTTTTTACAAAACTTAAACAAAGATGACCATTTTTAAGAACAGTTATATGATGTGAAATAATTTAATGTACAATAACCACATAATATATTCACGTAAGAAAATAAGTAATTTTTATTACATGAATTCCCCTACAATGCGGTGTATTCCCCCGTTATAGTAAATTCTAAATTGCCTAACAGCCTTTGTTTAATATTAACTTAAAGAAAGGAGGCCTCAAAAATGTATAATGTGCAAGTCCATATTGGTGAGATGCTGGCCAGAAACGCCAGGATGTATCCGGATAAAATAGCATTGGTTGAAAGGGCTCCCGCAGAAAACAAGCGGTATGCAATTACCTGGCAAGAATTTGATCAAAAAGCCAATAAATTTTCACAGGTTCTTCAGGCGATGGGTATTAAAAAAGGTGATAAAGTCATGCATCTTATGTTCAACTCTATAGACTGGCTGGTAGCTTATTTTGGTATTGTTCGCACCGGAGCCTGGGTGGTTCCCCTTAATTTCCGATTTAGCGCTGAAGATATTAAATACTGTGCTGCTGTTGCCGAACCCCAGGTTTTCATCTTTGGCGAAGAATTCAAGGAAAGGGTAGGGAGCATTAAGGATACACTTGAATACGTGGGTGATTATATCTGTGTAGGTGAGAGCATTCCTTCATTTGCCCAGTCTTACCAGACGTTGCAGGCCAGTGCAAAAGCTGATCCACTCAATGTTGATATTAGATTTGATGATCCCTGCGGACTTTATTTTACATCTGGCACTACGGGACGGCCAAAGCCAATCCTTTTGACTCACAAGAACATGGAACATGCCTGTATTTCCGAAAACAGGCATCATCTTCAAACCGAAAAAGATGTTTTTATTCTTATTCCTCCCCTTTATCATACCGGTGCAAAGATGCACTGGTTCGGGAGCCTGATCGTCGGTGGGCCGGCAGTAATCTTGAAAGGTGTATCACCACAATGGATTTTCGAGGCTGTGAGCGAGGAAAAAGGTACCATTGTTTGGCTGCTTGTTCCCTGGGCACAAGATATACTTTTGAAGTTGGATAGTGGTGAATTAAAAATTGAGGATTACGAGCTTGCCCAGTGGCGTCTTATGCACATAGGAGCCCAGCCCGTTCCTCCTTCACTTATTGACCATTGGAAACGTTATTTTCCACAGATGGATTACGATACAATTTACGGTCTTGGCGAAAGTACCGGCCCAAACGCTGTTCATTTAGGGATGGAAAACACCCATAAAATTGGAGCTATCGGACGGCCAGGCTTTAACTGGGAAGCCCGCATTGTTGATGAAAACGGTTACGACATCACCCCTGGCGAACCGGGAGAGTTGGTTTTACGCGGGAGCGGAGTGATGAAAGAATATTATAAAAACCCTGAAGAGACAGCGCGAGCATTAAGAAATGGATGGCTCCATACAGGCGATATCGTTAAAGAAGACGAAGACGGTTTCATTTATATCGTAGACAGGAAAAAGGATGTAATAATTACCGGAGGAGAAAATGTGTACCCTGTAGAGATTGAAAACTATCTACACACACACCCCTTCGTAAAAGATGTGGCTGCAATAGGCATTCCCGAGGAAAGGCTTGGAGAGATCGTCGCGATCGTAGTGGAATTAATTGCCGGTAAAGAAATTACAGAAGCAGAGATCCTGGAATTTTGCAAGGAGCTTCCCAGGTTTAAAAGGCCGCGGAAGGTATATTTTGGTGAAATTCCCCGAAACCCTACCGGCAAAATTGAGAAACCAAAATTAAGAAAAATATATACAGGTACAGAAGGGGCTTTTGAGATCTAAAAGTGATTTTATAGCTTAAAATCTACCTGATGAGACCCCACCAGCAATTTCTGCTGCAATTATAAAGGAAATAATCCCCATTCATTATTGGCCGTTGTCATTATCCGACGTACCATTCTATTACAGACAATTAAAAATGCATTAAATACAGTATATTTTATTTATTCCAGGTTGGTCCAAAAGAGTTAACTCTAATTTCACTCTTTTTTAACCTTACTTCCATGCTTTTAAGCGGTTTTTTTCTTTTCTTTATTTTATTAAAATTAAAGCAGTGTAAATTTAGCAATAATTGTTGAACAGGTTTCACGGAAAGGTTTTTGACAAACCTGGTTTTTGGTTGGTGTGATTACATCATAGACTAAGGAGGAAGATAATGGAACATACTGCCTGTGTTCAAAAAAAGGAGGGAAAACATGCCTTACCAATATCTTAAAATAAGGAACGAAGAGGGCGTTATCGGCGTTACCTTAAACCGCCCTCCGTTGAATGTTCTCACCATTGACATGATGGAGGAGATGATTAAAGCATTCCAATGGGCCCAGAAAGAACGTGGCAATGTGGTGGTCATCGATGCCGAAGGCAAAGCTTTTTCCGCCGGTGTCGACGTTGCAGATCACACTCCGGATAAAGTAGGTTTAATGATTGACGTTTTCGATCGTTTGTTTATGTCCATGGCTGCGCTGGAAAAACCAATTATCGGAGTAATCAATGGCGCTGCTTTGGGCGGTGGTTATGAGGTTGTTCTTTTCTGTGATATGGTCATAGCTTCAGAAAAAGCAAGATTTGGACAACCGGAAATAAAAGTAGGTGTTTTGCCCCCAATTGCTTGTTATGCTTTGCCCCGCCTGCTCTCCTGGCCCCGGGCCATGGAAATTCTTTTAAGCGGCGATACATTTACGGCCACAGAAGCAAAAGAAATGGGAATAGTGAATGATGTTTTTCCGGTAGATGATTTTAAGCAAAACGCAGAAAAGTTTATAAAAAGATTTACATCCCTAAGCCCAATAGTGCTTGCTTTAACTAAAAAAGCAGCACTGGCTGGTGAAAGAAAGAGTTTTGACGAAGGCCTGAAAGCTATCGATAATATCTACCTGCAAGAACTGATGCAAACTAAAGATGCCGTCGAAGGCTTGCAAGCTTTTATGGAAAAGCGGTCCCCGGTTTGGCAAGGAAAATAGCAATAAACAAAGTAGCGCCAAGCTGGTTTCTAGCTTGACGCTAGACCTGGCAACCTTTTGGTACTTTGTAACATTTAAAACTTATATAATAGCGGCTGATTGCATCAATTGAAAGGTCTGTAGCCTGTATAAAAAATTTTAGAATGTCATAAAGTACCGGCTTGCTCATTGATTTTTCTAAAATCATGATTTAATAACAAAAGTTACCTAATTGAGTAACTTAAACAGCAAAACTATTTTTTATAATCAGCAATAATTTTAAGGAGGTTTAACTTAGATGAGCGTACCGGATAAAATCCAAACATGGCAAATGGTTGAACCCGGCAAACTGGCTAAAACCAGCATTGATGTGCCAGAGCTAAAAGCGGGAGAAGTGTTAGTAGAGGTAGCCGGTTGTGGTGTGTGTCATACAGACGTGGGGTACTTCTATGACGGAGTGCCCACAGTTAGTAAGCCCCCTCTAACATTAGGACACGAAATCAGTGGCCGGGTTGTGGCCGGCGAAGAAAATTTAATAGGTAAAGAAGTCATTATTCCGGCTGTGATGCCTTGTAACAAATGTGATATTTGTGCTATGGGACGGGGCAATCGATGCCTGGCCCAAAAAATGCCGGGTAACAGCATGGGTATCTACGGTGGTTTTTCCAGCCATATTCCAGTTCCTTCCGAAGACCTCTGCCTGGTAGGAGATCGCGGTGAAATGCCCCTGGAACATCTTTCCGTAGTGGCAGATGCCATCACTTCCCCGTATCAAGCTGCAATGAGGGCTGATATAAAGGAAGGCGATTTGGTCTTAATTACCGGTGCTACTGGTGGGATTGGTGTCTATATGACACAAATTATTGCCGCCCTGGGAGCAAAAGAAGTGATCAGCGTTGCCCGTAACAAAGAAAAGCTAGAGCGTTCCTTAAAATACGGAGCGACCCATACTTTTAGCACCCTGGATAAGACCACAAAGGATATTCGGAATGATTTTCGGGCCTATTGTAAGGAAAAAGGACTACCCAATTATGGCTGGAAAATATTTGAATGTTCCGGTTCCAAAGCAGGACAGGAAATTGGCCTAGAACTGCTGTCTTTTATCGGCAAACTATTTATTGTCGGCTACGGTATGCAAAGAGTGGAATACATGTTTTCACGACTGATGGCTTTTGATGCTGAAGTGATTGGATCCTGGGGTTGCCTGCCCAAGTACTACCCGGAAGTTTTAAAAATGGTCCTGGAAGGAAAAATCAAAGTATCGCCTCTTGTGGAGTTGCGGCCGATGAGTCAAATTGAACAAGCCTTTAAAGAATCCCATTCCGGCACACTGCTTAAAAGAGTTGTCTTGATACCAGATTTTTAAAAATAACGCCTTTTAAGAGTAGAAACCCTCTAACTTGAACAGACAATAATATTTATTTGATGCAAACAATAGTTTGGTTCCACTGCAAGGTTTATTTTGGGGTTAAATACAGTACCAGGGCTATTTCCGGTTAAGAAAGTTAAAAGCACTGCAACAAAAGCCAAAACACCAATTTTGCAACATATTAAAACTCATTTTTCCTATTTAAAACCACTATTATAAAAAAATAAAAGATAAAGAATGTAGGAAGGGTTACATTTTTGCAGTGGAACCAATACTTTACTTCTTTAAATTTTACGGGCCGGTTATTTTACTGTAATAACCGGCCTATTTTTAAAAAGTAAAAAGATTTATTAACAATAATAATTTTATAATTTTGAACACATTAATAAGAAAGGTAGTGTAAAGATGCTGACAAAAGAGGACTTTAATAAATTTTATAATAATGATCAATTTGCACAATATGTCGGTATTGAATTATTGGAAGCATCGGCAGGTAGAGCCAGTGCCAGGATGGAAATAAAAGAACAACATTTGAATAGTATGGGCACTGTTCATGGCGCAGCCCTTTTTGCCCTCGCAGATCTTGTTTTTGCCGTGGCTTCAAATTCACATGGTAATATTGCTATGGCTATTAACGCCAATATCTCTTATTATCAGGCAACCAAAGAAGGAACCTTAACAGCTACCGGCCGGGAAGTTTCTCTAAACCCCAAATTAGCCAGCTACAAAATAGATATTACCAATGAGCACGGTGAATTAATCGCAACTTTTCAAGGCATGGTCTACAGGAAAAAAGTAAAACATAATTCTTAACACAATTAACATCTTCTAGGCTTTATTTCTTCAAAATAAAAACAAATACCTAACAACAGTTATTAAGAATAATAGAAGGGTTTTCCCCGGATACGACGAACTATAAGAACTTAAGGACCATTTTCGAATTAGTTAATTTTTTTAAAATGACGCTCAAACTATTATTTATTTTTACTAGGGGTATAGTTCTCTTCTTTAATGAAACATATTTCATTTTAATTCGGGGGGAAAACAATGAAGCCCATTAAAATAATAACAGATTCAACAGCTTTTCTGGATAAGGGATATTTGGAAAAACATGCTATAGAAATAGTTCCACTTTATGTAAACTTTACAGAGGAAACCATTGTGGATGGAACGATGGATATCGCCACTTTTTTTAAAAAGTTAAAAATTTCGCCCGCGTTACCTTCCACTTCACAGCCTTCGCCGGGGGATTTTGCCCGGGTTTTCGAAAAATTAGTTCAAGAAGATAAAGAAGGCATTGCAATTCTTATTTCTTCAGGTATTAGCGGTACAGTAGAAAGTGCAAACACTGCTGCAAAAATGGTTGACCCCACGCGTATCTCTGTCGTTGATTCACTTTCGACTTCTGGTGGAATGGCTCTTTTGATATCGGCAGCGGTTCATGCTGCAGAAGAGGGAAAAACCAGGAAAGAAATTGTAGAATTGCTAGAAATTTTAAAGAAAAAGCTTACGGTGCTTTTTGTACCGGAATCCTTGCATTATTTGAAAAAAGGCGGGCGCATTGGCGGTGCACAAGCCCTTTTGGGGACTATTTTGCAGATCAAACCTGTTTTATTTCTTTCGGAAGGGAAAATCGACGTTTATGATAAAGTACGGACAATGAAAAAAGCCCTGGAAAGACTGGTCAACGAACTGCCGGCAACAAGTGAGGGGTTGCGGGTAGCACTTCTAACTGCAGAAGCAAAGGAAAATACCCGCATACTAAAAGAGTTGATCTGGAAACGTTTCCCGAATTTGCCTCTTAAAGTATATGATTTAAGCCCTGTTATTGCCACACATATAGGACCGGTCGTTGGCCTTGCTTTTATCCAACATACCAACTAAAAGCATATTGGAGTGTAATCTAAAATGACACGAGCAAAAAGAGCAGCAGTCTTCCTGCAGGGTGATGATTTGCGGCTTATGATCCTCGAGGCCTGCCATTATTTTGATACGTATAAAGAATCTGTTAACGAATTAAATGTATTTCCGGTACCCGACGGGGATACCGGCACCAACATGAGTTTGACCATGAAAGCTGCAGCAGAAGAGCTGCGGCAAGTTAAACCCGGGTCAATCGGTGATGTAGCCCAAATTGCCGCTCAAAGTTCACTTTTGGGAGCCAGGGGTAACTCAGGCGTAATCCTGGCGCAGTTATTCCGGGGCATTGCCAGGGGGCTTTCCGGAAAAGACGAAGCTGATTTGTCAGAACTAGGCAGGGCTTTCCAGTATGGCATTGTCCATGCTTATAACGCCGTCTCCAAGCCGGTTGAGGGGACTATCTTGACTGTAGCCCGCGAAATTGCTAAAGGAAGTAGGGAGGCCCTGCAAACTTCCTTAACAGTTATTGATTTGTTACGCATTGCTATTGACAGCGGCAGGAAAGCGCTGGAACAGACCCCTGAACTACTTCCTGTTTTAAAAGAGGCTGGTGTAGTTGATGCCGGGGGGTTGGGGTTAATTGTCTTTTTAGAAGGTTGCCTGCAGAGCATGTTAAGAAATACCAGCGGGAAACAGGGAACAACATCTTTAAGCAACGAAATGCCGGCTTATGTAAATAGTTTGAATCTCACAGATGTAAAAAAGCCTGCCGTTGTTTTCGATGAAGAATTCAATCCCGATTTCCCTTTTTGTACTGAATTGCTAGTTAAAAGCGAAAAGATAGCTGCTCGTAAAATCCGACAATCTCTGGAGAATTTGGGTGATTCATTGATTATCGCAGGAGAAAGTCCTGCGGTAAGAATCCACATTCATACCGCACATCCAGGGACTGTGCTCGAAATATGTTTAACTTTCGGAACCATCCACGATATAAAAATTGATAATATGATCGACCAGTATAAAGAAACCCAATGGAATAAGCTCCTCCAGGAAACCGGGGAAGCAAAGGTTATGAAAATATTTGAAGATAAACCTACATCAACGGCACAAAAAGTAACCGGGCAAATTGGTGTAATTGCCGTATCTTCCGGCGAAGGTTTGAAAGATATTTTTGCCAGTTTGGGTGCAGATAAAATTGTTTCCGGTGGACAAAGCATGAACCCTGCGGTAAAAGATATTGCCGGGGCAATCAAAGATATTCCCTGCGAAAAAGTTATCGTTTTACCCAATAATAGCAACATTAAACTATCTGCTGAACAAGCGGCAGGATTGGTCGATAAAGAAGTCATGGTAGTAGATTCCAGGAGCATTCCCCAGGGTTTGGCCGCGCTTTTGGCCCTGGATAAGAAAAAATCATTACAGGAAAATCATGCTGCAATGGGCCAGCGGGCCAAACAGGTGCAAAGCGGCGAAATCACTTATGCTATTCGGAAAGCAGCAGTAGACAATATCCAGGTCGAAAAAGGGGATATTATTGGTATAAGCGATGGTCGTCTGCTGGTTAGTGAAAAAACAGTAGAAGAATCGACAAACGCCCTGGCCGATCTTATCATTACTGCAGATACCGAAATTCTCACACTTTTTTACGGGCATGAAATAACTGACATTCTGGCCCAACAATTAGCAGGACAATTGCGCCAAAAATATCCGCAGCTAGAAATAGAGCTTCTTTACGGGGGGCAGCCTCTTTATTATTATTTTCTACTTGCAGAGTAATATTCAATAGGCAATCTGTAAAAAGCTAATATTATCGTGGAACATAGTGAACAAAAGATAAAATAAATGAGAAATAATAGCTAAAATTGTAGGAATATTCCCTGTTTGCAGGTAATTTGTTTTTTTAAAAATATTATTCCGAAAGTGAGGTTTAAGAAAAATGGGGGAGAAAAAGAAAAACATCGTTCTGTTAGCAACTTTAGACACCAAGGGTGCTGAAGCTGCCTATCTCAAAGAACTGATTAACAAAAGAGGCCATCATGCCCTGGTTATTGATGCCAGTATATTGGGAAAACCGGCATTTAAACCCGGGATCAGTAATGAAGAGGTCGCTCAAGCTGCCGGAACGAGCATACAGGAAATCCAAAACCTAAAAAGCGAAGGCGAAGCTATTTCATGCATGGTCCAGGGGGTATCTACTATTTTAAAAGATCTCATTTTAAAAGAAAAAATTGATGGGATTATTTCCTTTGGTGGAACCATGGGGACTTCCCTTGGCCTGGGAACGATGCGCCCCCTACCACTGGAAATACCAAAGCTAATGCTTTCTTCCGTAGCCTTTACAGCTATGGTTCACCCTGAATCTGTAAGCATTGATCAAACGATGATGCAAACAGTAAGTGATCTTTTGGGCCTGAACTATATTACTAAAATGATCCTTCAGAGGGCTGCCGGAGCTATCTGTGGCATGGTTGAAGAACAGGAGAAAGTTGGGGCTCAGGACAAAGAGGTCATTGCTATTACCACCCTGGGCGTACATTACTATGCCGATCGCTGTAGCGCTTTATTATCAAAAGAAGGCTTTGAACCAGTTGTTTTTCATGCTATGGGGACAAATGCCTGTGAAAAGTTAATTAGGCAAGGGCACATTCACGGTGTTTTGGATCTTTCCATCTATGAACTTATAAATTATGTTGGCGGTGGCGCCGTTGGCGGTGGTGAGGAAAAAGTTACGGCCGCTTCTGAAACAGGTATTCCCCAGGTTATCGCTCCCGGAGGTCTAGACTTTTTCACCTGGGCCGGCAGCAAAGATTCCTTGCCCCCGCGTTTAAAAGATAGAAAAACCCACATGCATAATCCTTTGATTTGCCTTGTGCAAAGTACGGCGGAAGAAAAAGAAGAAGTGGCCCGTCTGCTGATAGAAAGGCTAAACCGGGCAACTAAGGCTGCCATTGTACTTGTACCATTACAAGGTTTTTCCAGCTTGGATCCGGCGGGTATGCCTTTTTATAAAGCAGATGCCGCCAGGATTTTTGCAGATAATTTAAAGAAGGGTCTGAATAATAAACTAGTCAAGGTTATCGAACTGGACGCACATATAAACGATCCGATTTTTGCTGAGAAAGCAACGGCTTTACTAATGGAAATAATCAAAGCTTCATACTAATTATCTAGTCCAGGCAGGATTTCCGTACCCTACCGGTGAATAAGATAAACTGGCTAGGTTCTACTTTTAGAGGTAATTTTTTACGGGTATAATAAAGAGGCATTTATTGATCCATTGGAGGTTTAAAGGATGACTTTGCCCGTCTATAAACGTATCATCTTGAAATTGAGCGGGGAAGCTTTGGCCGGGGAAACAGGTTACGGTATTGATTATCAGATCTTAAAAAATATTGCCGGGCAAATTAAAGAGGTACAACAGTACAATGTTGAAACAGCCGTGGTCGTCGGGGGAGGAAATATTTGGCGGGGAGTTCATGCCTGGGAAAAAGGTATGGATCGTGCTGCGGCAGATTATATGGGTATGTTAGCAACTGTGATCAATGCCTTAGCTTTGCAGGATGCTTTGGAAGGCATGGCAGTTGACACCCGGGTGCAAACAGCAATTGAAATGCGGGAAGTAGCAGAACCTTATATCCGCCGGCGGGCAATCAGACATTTAGAAAAAGGCCGGGTTGTAATCTTTGCGGGTGGAACCGGAAATCCCTATTTTTCTACCGATACAGCCGCGGCTTTAAGAGCAGCCGAAATTGAAGCAGAAATAATATTGTTGGCTAAAGGAAAAGTTGATGCTGTTTATAATATGGATCCCCTTTTGAATCCAGAAGCACAAAAATATGCTGAGCTAAGCTATATCGATGTCATCAATAAAGGGTTGGGCGTTATGGATTCTACGGCAGCTTCCTTATGCATGGACAATAAAATTAATATTGTAGTTTTTGGCCTGAACAAATCAGAAAATATTAAAAGAGTAATTATGGGAGAAAAATTGGGGACAATTGTCAGGGGGGACAATAAATGAACGAAATTTTTCAAACAGCCGAAAATAAAATGGGCAAAAGTGTAGAGGTTTTTAATAAAGATTTGGGCACACTGAGGGCAGGCCGCGCTGTTCCATCCTTGTTGGATAAAATTAATGTAAATTATTTTAACACACCTACACCCCTCAACCAACTAGCTACTATTTCGGCACCTGAACCGCGGTTGCTGGTTATTCAAGCCTGGGATAAAAATGTTATAGGGGAGATAGAAAAAGCCATTTTAAAATCTGATCTCGGTTTAAACCCCCAAAGTGATGGTAATATTATCCGGTTGGTCATACCGCAGCTTACAGAGGAAAGAAGAAAAGAATTGGTAAAAACTATTCGTAAGAAAGCAGAAGAGGCCAGAGTAGCAATTAGAAACGTCCGCCGCGAAGCAAATGACTTGTTGAAAGCACAGGAGAAAAAAGGCGGTATTTCGGAGGACAATCTGCGTACCTTGCAAGGAGATATACAGGATTTGACGAACAAACAAATTGAGGCCATCGATCACCTGTTGACTTTAAAAGAAAAAGAGATCATGGAGGTCTAGCTCTAAAAAATATACAATGAAAAATATAGTTCCGGAGATAACTGCTTACTATTTGGAAGAAGCAACCGCCATATTGGATAAATATGGTATTAAGTACAATATAAGAGAGATATACTCCCTTCCTTTTTCACGTAAGATAAAAAATCAAGGTACAGGAAAAGATCAGAACAAAGTAACCGGAAATGCCTACCGGGTGTTAAAACAAACATTACTAGCAGAAAACATTTTAGAGCTAATCGTTGCCAGGGAGATTACTTGACGATCATATTGCTTTTTTCGTTGCCCCCTTTGGGGGTCTATTTATTAATGATTCCCATGCAAAATTTACATTCTACTGCATAAAATGAAATTTGCTTGGGCGGAAGCTGTAAAAATCAGCCCATGAAGGCGTCACAATTTTGAAGCAAAAATGGCAGGACGCCATTTTAGGGCCTTTTGAAGAGGACGTGCAATTGGCCCGGGCGAAAAATTGTCAGTCGAAGAGATGCTAGTTTCAGCAAACGCCTTGCAAATAGAGTTTATGCAGCAGAATCACAAATATTAAAGGTGGTTAATCTTGGACAGGAAGAAAAGTGAAAAAGAGTTGATCGATCTTATCCAGGCAGACAAACTTCCCCGGCATATCGCCGTCATTATGGACGGAAATGGCCGTTGGGCCCAAAAAAAAGGTTTACCGCGTATTGCCGGCCACCGGGCCGGAGTAAAAACATTAAAAGAAATCGTGGATTGTGCACAAGGCCTGGGAATCGGGATAATCACCCTTTATGCTTTTTCCACGGAAAACTGGAAAAGGTCTTCGCTGGAAGTAGAATTTTTAATGTACTTACCGGAAGAGTACCTGCAAAAGGAATTGCCTGCACTCATGGAAAAAAACATCTCCGTTCAGATCATGGGTGAACTAGCAAAACTTCCAGAAAGAACACAAAAAGCGATTAACACGGCTTTGAAGACAACCCAAAATAATACGGGAATGATCTTAAATTTTGCTTTTAATTATGGCGGGCGTCTGGAAATAATATCTGCCGTAAAAAAAATATGCACCGAAGTGTGTCAAAATCATTTAAAGATCGAAGATATTTCAGAAAAAATGTTTTCCAAATACCTTTATAGCAACAATATGCCGGATCCCGATCTGTTAATCCGCCCCAGCGGCGAATTGCGCATCAGCAACTTTTTACTTTGGCAGCTTGCTTATACAGAGCTGTGGTTTACAAATATTCTTTGGCCCGATTTTCAAAGGGAGCATTTTCTACAGGCAATATTGGATTATCAGGCGCGGGAAAGAAGGTTTGGTGGTATCAAGTTCTAGGCGGTGTTTGATTATGTTGCGGGAAAGAGTATGGACTGCTTTGATGGGCATACCATTACTTGTTTTTTTAGCCTACATGGGAGGATATTGGTACGGACTAGTTATTTTAATCATTAGCATCCTTGGTTTAAAAGAATATTATTCCCTGATGAAAATTGGCGGTTGGAAACCGGATAAAATGGCAGGTTATTTTTTCCTACCCCTGAATCTATTGGCCGTATACAAAGCTAACCCCACATTGATTCTCACTCTTTGGGTTTTTATCTTTATCACCTTTGCTCTTTTTCCTATATTTTTTTTTACAAAAACAGCTTACTGGGAAGCTGCCCTTTCTTTTTGGGGAGTTTTTTACACTGGTGGTTTACTAAGTTTTCTGGCAGCGATCAGACTTTTGCCTGCAGGGTTTCATCTTACCTTGTTTTTATTTGTTATAGTCTGGTCTGCGGATATACTTGCCTATTTTACCGGTAGAAAACTAGGGAAAATTCCTCTTGCACCGGGCATCAGTCCGAAAAAAACATTGGAGGGAACAATAGGGGGGCTATGCGGAAGCACCTTGGCCGGCTTGCTGTTAGCCCAGTTTTTGCCCTTGGATTTTTTAAGTTCATTTACCGGAGCAATATTGGGTTTGTTAGTAGGGTTGGCTGGAGCAATAGGAGATTTAAATCAATCTGCGTTAAAAAGGGGTGTAAATGTCAAAGATGCAGGCGATCTTTTACCTGGTCACGGAGGGATATTAGATCGTTTTGATAGCCTGTTGTTTGCAACACCGATTTTCTATCTAGTTATCTGTTATTTATCTTAAAAAGGAGATTACTAGACCAATATTTGTTATAATTAAGGTGATTTGGGGGTATTTTATGGTTAAAAGGATCGTTATCCTGGGTTCTACCGGCTCCATTGGCAAGCAAACTTTGCAGGTAATAGAACAATTTCCTGATATCTTTAGGGTAACCGGACTCTCTGCGAAAAATAACATTGATCTTTTGGAAAAACAAATTAAAAAGTATAACCCCCTTACGGCGGTCGTTTGGCAAGAAGAAAAAGCGGATGAATTAAAAAAACGTATTGCTGGTCTGCAAACCGAAATTCTTACCGGTGAAAAAGGTTTAATCACGCTTGCTGCTCAACCTGATGCAGAAATAATTGTCATTGCCCTGGTTGGTTTTAGCGGGCTAAAACCTACTTTAGCTGCCTTGCAAGCCGGTAAAGAAATTGCTTTGGCTAATAAAGAAACCCTGGTGGCAGGCGGCGAGCTGGTTATGACGGAAGCCCGGGCTAGAAATAAAGTGGTCCGGCCAATAGACAGCGAACATTCAGCTATCTTTCAGTGTTTGCAGGCCGGGGATCCTGTTGCAGTAAAAAAAATTATTCTAACAGCTTCGGGCGGCCCATTTTTCGGGTGGGGGAAAAATGAACTGGCTGGAATTCAGCCTGCACAAGCCCTTAAACACCCCAACTGGAAGATGGGCGCCAAAGTAACTATAGACTCAGCCACTTTGATGAATAAGGGTTTTGAAGTTTTGGAAGCACATTGGCTTTTTAATCTGCAATTATCGCAAATCGACGTAGTCATTCACCCGCAAAGTATTATTCATTCCATGGTGGAGTTCATCGATGGTTCTACCATTGCCCAGATGGGCCTTCCCAGTATGCTTAATCCTATACAATATGCATTAAGTTATCCGGAGAGATGGGCTAACGACTTACCCCGTTTGCAGTGGCAGGAAAGAAGTAACCTGAGTTTTGCTCCACCCGATTTGGATACTTTCCCTTGTCTCCGCTATGCATATGAAGCAGGAAAATTAGGCGGGACCATGCCTGTAGTTTTAAATGCAGCTAATGAAATAGCTGTAGAAAAGTTTTTAGAGGGACAACTCGCCTTCTTACAAATTCCCGTCCTGCTAGCAGCAGTAATGAAGAATCACAACATTAAAATAAAACCGACTTTGGAAGAAATCATCAGCGCTGATACCTGGGGAAGGGAAGAAGCCCAAATAATTTTGAAAGAAAAAAGGAGCATAATATAAAGTGCGAACATTAGCTGCCTCCATTATTATCTTTGGTCTTTTAATTTTTGTGCATGAATTTGGCCATTTTATTGCTGCCAGAATGACAGGTATTAGCGTACTAGAATTTGCGATTGGCTTTGGTAAAGAGCTATTGACTTGGAAACGGAAGGGCACACGCTATTCTTTACGGTTGTTCCCCTTGGGAGGATTTTGCCGGTTACTGGGCTTAGGAGGAGAACAGGAGGAAGCTCATAAAGAAGGAAGCTTCCAGCAAAAACCCCTTTTTTCTCGTTTTATCGTAATTATCGCCGGTTCTTTGATGAATTTTGCCCTGGGCATTATTCTTTTTTTTCTAGTATATTTCTTCTTTTTGGGAGTGCCGCAAACACAATTGGCAGAAATCGGGGAAGTCTTGCCCGGGGGCAGAGCTGAACAAGCCGGGCTGCTGCCCGGCGATACGATTCTTTCTATCAATAGCGTTCCTACAGATAGTTGGGAAGCTGTTATTCAGCAAATTCATGCTAACCCGGAGAAAAAAATATCTTTGCTCGTGCAACGGGATAATCAAGAGCTCCTTTTCTCAATTGTAACGATGGAAGAAGAAGGACGCGGTTTGATTGGTGTTGCTCCAGTTTATAAAAAATACCTATTTCTTTCCTCTATCGGTCTTGGTTTTACTTATACCTGGTTTTTTGGCAAATTAATTTTAGTCAGTTTAGCTCAGATGGTGACGGGCACTATCCCTGCCGATGTTACGGGCCCAGTGGGGATCGTTGCCGTTGTTGGCGAAGTTGCCCGGACAGGTTTAAGTAATCTTTTTTCCCTGGCGGCGATTATCAGTGTCAACCTGGGCGTTATTAACCTGTTGCCAATTCCAGCTTTAGACGGCAGCCGCGTAATTTTTCTGGCCTGGGAAGCTCTCAGGGGTAAACCCGTAGACCCTAAAAAAGAAGGTTTCATCCATTTTATTGGTTTCACAGTTCTTATTTTATTGATGATCATCATTTCTTTCCAGGATATATCCCGTTTATTATTTTAATACCCGTATGGTGGTGATAATTTGCGACGTAAATCCCTGGCAGTAAAAGTTGGGGCTGTAACCATCGGCGGAGACGCCCCCGTGTCAATACAATCGATGACCAACACAGATACAACAGATATCAAAGCAACTTTAGAGCAAATTAATAGGCTTTTTGCCGCAGGTTGCGAAATAGTGCGCCTGGCTGTACCGGATGAAAAAGCAGCCAAAGCACTGGGTATTCTCAAAAAATATACACCTCTACCGCTTATTGCCGATATCCACTTCGATTTCCGTTTAGCCCTGCTTTCCATAAAGGAGGGAGCAGATAAAATTAGGATCAACCCTGGCAATATCGGGGGAAAAGAAAAGCTATATCAGGTTGCCACCCTTGCAGCCGAAAAAGGGATACCGCTACGCATTGGGGTAAATTCTGGCTCGATTAGCCGGGAGTTGAGAGCAAAATACAAGGGTGCAACAGCGGAAGCCTTGGTAGAAGATGCATTACAAAGCATCAATTTTCTTGAAAAAAATTCTTTTAAGAATATTGTTGTCTCCCTAAAAGCAACTGACGTTCCCTTAACCATCGCTGCCTACCAAAAAATAGCCGGGCAGATTCCCTACCCGCTGCATCTTGGTGTTACAGAGGCTGGAAAAGGTATAAAGGGCACTATAAAATCTTCTTTGGCCATTGGCTACCTCTTATTAAACGGAATTGGAGATACACTCCGTGTTTCCTTAACAGATGAACCGGTAGAGGAAATTAACGTTGCCCGTGAAATCTTACAGGCTACAGGTTTAAGAAAATTTGGACCTGATATTATCTCTTGCCCCACCTGTGCCCGTTGCAAAATAGATCTCGAAACTTTAGTCGAACAAGTAGAGCTATTGGTCAAGAAAATGGAGATAAAACATCCCTTAAAAATTGCAATTATGGGCTGTCCCGTTAATGGTCCCGGTGAAGCCCGGGAGGCAGATATTGGTATATCAGGTGCAGAACATTATGGAATAATTTTTAAAGAAGGAAAGGTCTATAAAAAAGTGACACCTGGCGAAATCATGGCTGTTTTAGAAGACGAAATCAGTGAGATACTGAAAAAAAATAGCAAGTGCTTATTGTAAAACATAACGTTGCTATCCAGGCCAACAGACTTGCTATATAAAAGATTTTAACGAAAATAATACAATACAGTGAACGGAGGATACTCATGGAGGCAATTGTTATTATCCCGGCCTATAATGAAGGGAAAACCATCGGACATGTTTTGGCTCCCTTAAAAGAAGTAACCCTGGTTAAACAAATCATTGTAGTCAGTGACGGTTCCACTGACGATACCGTGTTTGTAGCTAATAATTACGGCGTACAAGTAGTAGAGCTCACAGAAAACAGGGGAAAGGGCGGTGCTTTAAAGGCAGGCCTGGATATTTGCAGAGCGGACGTCGTCCTTTTTTTAGATGCTGATCTACTAGGTTTAACACCTAAGCATGTCCTTAATCTTTTAGAGCCGGTGATCAATGATGAAGCGGATATGACAATCGGGATCTTTGAAGGGGGACGAATTGCCACAGATCTTGCCCAGAAAATGGCCCCGTATCTTTCTGGTCAGCGGGCTTTAAAGTTTTCTATTTTAGAAAAAATATCCGACCTCGATTTTGCCAGATTCGGTGTGGAGGTAGCTTTAAATCGTTTTATGGAATCTTCAGCAATAAGGGTCCAGGAAGTAATTTTAAATGATATGACCCACGTGATGAAAGAGGAGAAAATGGGTGTGTGGAAAGGAATGGCTGCCAGGATGAAAATGTACTGGGAAATAATAAAATATTTAACCCGTGCCTCCTCTTTAAGGTAGTACATAATCAAAGCAAAAGTTGTTGTGGGTGCAATTTCACATTATCCGATCTCACTGCACCAAAATCTGGTGCATAGTAAGAAAGAGACGTGTCCCCTGGTGCAATTAATGCCGTGTTTCCCTTGCATCCCCTAGTGGGATATGGTAAAATTGAGCTGTGTAAAAGGACATCCTGAAAAAAATGTGTGTAAAGAGTGGGCCTCACCCACTCTTTATTCTTGAGCCAATCAATTGTGTTATAAGGAACAGCAGTATGTTGTCAAGTAGATCACCAGAGATGCTTTAGCTATTTGCTGCTATCAAGGGGGAGTTAAGGTTTGGATACGCCTGGTAAAAGCGGTAAAGTAACAGTTAGCACCATCGAAAAGATAGCCAATAGTGTAACACAGGATTTAGGGCTAGAACTGGTGGATATAAAGTATAGATCCTTTGGAAAACAACCCCATCTCACCATCTATATTGATAAGCCCGAAGGGGTTTCTTTGAAGGATTGTGAAATTTTAAGCAAATCCCTGGGAGAGTTATTGGATGAAGAAGATCCCATTCCTTTTCGTTACATCTTAGAGGTATCTTCTCCAGGTTTGGCCAGGCCTTTAAAAAAAGCAGCGGATTTCCGGAGATTTCAAGGACATGATGTTCATATTAAAACTAATGAAAAAATAAAAGGGCGCCGAAATTTTAAGGGCATATTAAAACACCATCGGGAAGATTTTATCATAATAGAAACAGAGGAAGGCGAGCAAATTAGAATTGATTTAAAAAAGGTCGCCAAGGCAAACCTCTATGTAAAAAAACGGGGGTGAAAAAATGAACCAGGATTTTATGTTAGCCCTGGAGGCCATTGAAAAAGAAAAAGGAATTAAAAAAGAAACTTTGTTTGAAGCTATAGAAGCAGCCTTAATTTCTGCTTACAAAAGAAATTTTAATTCTGCACATAATGTAGAGGTAAACATTGAACGGGAAACCGGGCAAATACACATTTATACCTGTCTTAATGTCGTGGAAAAAGTTAATAACGCCCAATTTGAAATTCAATTGGACGAAGCTCGTAAACGAGATCCCGGTTATGAAATAGGTGATATTGTAGAAATTGAAGTTACTCCCAGAAATTTCGGGAGAATAGCAGCCCAAACAGCCAAACAAGTTGTAATTCAGCGCATCAGGGAAGCAGAAAGGGATCTGATTTATGAGAAATATGTAGATCGGGAAGAAGATATTTTAACCGGTTCTGTACAACGCTTCGAGCAGAAAAATACTATTATCAATTTAGGAAAAACAGAGGCGGTATTAACACCTGCGGAACAAATTCCGGGAGAAATATACAGGCAAGGGGATCGCCTTAAAACCTATGTTCTTGAAGTTAAAAAAACAACAAAAGGACCGCAAATCTTGGTTTCCCGCACACATCCGGGACTCTTGAAAAGACTTTTTGAACTGGAGGTTCCGGAGGTGTTCAACGGTATTGTAGAAATTAAATCAATAGCACGGGAACCGGGAAACCGGGCAAAAGTAGCGGTATCGTCACGCAATAAAGATGTGGACCCTGTGGGAGCCTGTGTAGGACCAAAAGGATCCAGGGTCCAGTCCATTGTCAATGAACTAAAAGGAGAAAAAATTGATATCATTGAATGGAATGAAGATCCCGATATTTTTGTAGCCAGAGCGTTAAATCCTGCAAAAACATTAAAAGTTGAACTTGATCCGGCCAACAGGGCAGCAGTAGCTATCGTTCCAGATTACCAGCTTTCCCTGGCTATTGGCAAGGAAGGACAAAATGTACGCCTGGCTGCCCGGTTGACAGGTTGGAAAATTGATATTGTCAGTGAATCTGATTTTATCGAAAGAAAAAAGGAAGAAGAAAGCAAAGCAGCGGATACTATGGAAGTAGAACCCGATGCCGTAGATAAAGAGTCTGTTGTTTTAACAGAAACATTTGATGCACTAGAGGAAACAGAAAACGATACCCCGGAGGAAGAAGAACATGACATTGAGGAAGCAGAACATGACATTAAGGATAAAAAGCCCGATGTTTTAGGGGACAACGTTTCTGCTACAGCTAGCACAGAACATAGCGATAAAAAAGAAGCAAAGGTAGAATTTGCCAGCATGAAGGAAACAGATTTTGATTTGGATACAAATGAAAAATAACCTGGGTCAAATTTGTTCCAATGGTAAAAAAAAGCTGTATTTGGATGGGGGTGTACCGCTATGGCCAAAATAAAAAAAATTCCACAGAGGTTGTGCTTGGGCTGCCGTACCCTAAAAAATAAAAGGGAACTGCTTCGGATTGTACGTACTCCTCAGGGAGAAATCGAACTAGACACCTCCGGCAAAAAAGCGGGTAGGGGCGCCTACATTTGCCCCAATATCATTTGTTGGCAAAAAGCCTTAAAGAATAAAGGACTTGAAAAAAGCCTGCACACTTCTATCCCGGGGGAAATCATGCAGCTACTAAAAGAAAAATTAGAGGAGGAATAAATAAAAAAAAGTTGCCTTCTGTTGCTGGTCTGCTTATTTTGTTCAACTCATTGTGTTTTTTAAGAAATTTACCGAATTCACTAAGGAGGGCAAAAAAAATATGGAGGTGTTGTAAATGACCAAAGTAAGAGTATATGAACTGTCAAAAGAACTAGGCATGCAAAGTAAAAAGTTAATACCCATTTTACAGGAACTAAAAATAGATGTTAAAAACCATATGAGCACAATGGATGAGGAGATCGCTAAAAAAGTGCTGGAAATGCTCACTAAGGGTGAAATTAAGCCTCTTGGTGAACCCGCCCTTGCCGATTCTGTTCCTGCAGAAGATAAAAAAGAAACGACTGCAACAGCAAAAATATCGGTAAAAGAAAAAATTTCTGTTAAAAAAAAGAAGACAGAAAAAAAGCCTCCCCGTGAAGGCCGTAAAGCGAGAAAAACTGCACAATTATTACAGGAAATAAAAAAGAAAACCGTTGCTGCACTTGCTTTAGAGGGTAAGGCCACCGTGGGGGAAATAGCAGGAAAATTAAATGTAATGCCTTCAGAAATTCTAGGCAAGTTACTGGATTTAGGTATAATATGCAATATAAATCAACAGTTAGATGATGATACCCTGGAGATCTTGGCTGAAGAATATGACGTGTTATTTGAGATCACACCGGATCCCAATGAAGAGCTATTGGATGTTATGACTGCGGGGGAGAAAAAAAAGAAAGCATTAAAAACACGTCCTCCCGTGGTTACAGTACTAGGACATGTCGACCATGGCAAAACCTCGCTTTTGGATGCCATCAGGGCTTCTAATGTAACTGCTTCGGAAGCAGGGGGCATTACCCAGCATATAGGTGCTTATACAGTAAGGATTAGTGGGAAAAAGGTTGTTTTCCTGGATACACCGGGGCATGAAGCTTTTACTGCTATGCGCGCCCGTGGAGCACAAATTACAGATCTAGCTGTGCTAGTTGTAGCCGCAGATGACGGGGTCATGCCTCAAACGATCGAAGCTGTCAACCATACCCGGGCTGCCGGGGTTCCTATTATCGTCGCTGTGAATAAAATCGACAAACCCAGCGCCAATCCCGAAAGAGTCAAAAAGCAGTTGGCCGATATTAATCTAATTCCAGAGGAATGGGGAGGAGAGGTTGTTTTTGTTAATATCAGCGCCTTAAAAAAAGAAGGCCTGGCCGAGCTATTAGAGATGATTTTACTCGTTGCAGAGATGGCTGAACTGAAAGCCAGCTATTCCCGCCGTGCTCAAGGAACAGTTATCGAAGCCAAATTGGATAAAGGTAGAGGGCCAGTTGCTACCGTTCTTATCCAGGATGGAATCATGCAGATCGGTGATCCAGTAATCTGTGGAAATATTTTTGGCAGGGTACGGGCTATGATCAATGATCAGGGTATCCGCATTAAAAAAGCATTTCCCTCCAACCCCGTTGAAATTCTTGGTTTAACTGATATACCCCAAGCCGGCGACCATTTTCTAGTAGTTAACGACGAAAAACTTGCCCGCCAGATTGCCCAAAAAAGGGGCGAAAAGTTAAGAGAAGCCACCCTGCACAGGGTACAGCCGGTTTCACTTGATGATCTTTTTAAGCAAATCCAGGATGATGAAATAGATCTGAATATAATTATTAAAGCCGACGTTCAAGGTTCAGCAGAAGCTTTGCAAGAATCACTTTTAAAAATAGAAAATGAAAAAGTCAAGCTAAACATTATTCATAAAGGGGTCGGGTCAATTTCGGAATCAGACGTTATGCTGGCCTCAGCTTCCAATGCTATTATTATCGGCTATAATATCAGACCTGAAGCCAATGCTCGTAAAGTGGCAGAAAAAGAACGGGTAGATATCAGGCTTTATAGGGTTATCTACGAGATCATTGATGATATTAAAGCAGCAATTCTGGGATTACTAGAACCAAAGTATGAGGAGGCAATTCTTGGACAGGCAGAAATTAGAAAAATTTTTAAAGTGTCCAAGGTGGGCGCTATTGCCGGTTCTTATATTCTAGAGGGAAAAATGACGCGCAATGCCAGGCTACGCGTCATTAGGGACGGTGTAGTCATTCATGAAGGAAAAATTGAATCCTTGAAACGTTTTAAAGACGATGTTAAGGAGGTAAGCAGTGGTTTCGAATGCGGTATTCTTCTCGAAAGTTACAACGACCTAAAAGAAGCAGACATACTTGAAGCATATGAAATGAAAAAAGTTGAACCATAAATCTGTTTACTTATACGGCCTTCAGAGGAGGTATAAAAAGGATGACCAAGCAGCGTTCCCGCAGGGTTGCCGGACAGATAAAGAAAGAAATCAGTGAAATTCTGTATTTGGAGCTAAAAGATCCCGGCTTATTGGAGCTAATCAGTGTGATGGCCGTCGAGGTATCCAGGGATTTGCGTTTTGCCAAAGTTTTTGTGAGTATCTATGGCAGTACAGAAGAACAAAAAAAGGTATTAAAAATTTTGGAGAAAGCTGCAGGTTTTATCCGCTATGAGATTGGTAAAAGGATCCGCCTCCGCCATACTCCTGAAATTGAATTTTTCCTTGATCGTTCGCTGGAGTACAGTGCCCACATCGAAGGGGTGCTTAAAAAACTGGGCTTTGATGCAGAAGTTAGTGATTTAAAGGATGAATTAAAAAATGAGTAAATATAAACTGCCTTTTAAACTGGATTCATATGACAGTGTCTATATCTTTACCCACATCAGACCGGACGGTGATGCTATCGGTTCGTCATTGGCGCTGGCAGGGACTTTAAAATTACGCGGTAAAGCAGTAAAAATTCACTGTGCAGATGAAATACCGCTGCGTTACTCATTTCTACCAGGGGTGGAAATTTTTCAAGATTATTTTTCTCCTACAGAAGGAAAAGTATTGGCCTTTATTCTCGATTGTAATGATTTTTCCCGTACTGGTTACTTACGGGAAGCTGCCTCACAATTGGATAAAATAGTCAACATCGATCATCATATCACTAACGATTATTTTGGTGATGTCAATTTTGTTGATCCCACCGCATCTTCCACGGGGGAAATGGTCTTTCAGTTTATTCGTGACAATAACCTTGAACTAAACCCGGAAATTAGTCTTAACCTTTATGTAGCTATTGCTTCGGATACAGGATCGTTTAAATTTGACAATACTACACCTTTATCCTTGCACATCGCCGGCGAATTGCTGGAAAATGGTGTAAGTCCTTCCCTGGTGGGACGGAAACTTTTTGACGAGCATCCCCTTTCCACGTTATTACTTCTACGGGACAGCTTGGCAACAATTCAATTTGATTCCACCAAAAAAATTGTTTGGATGACTGTTTTTGAAAAAATGCTATCTAAAAATAAGGCCAAATCGGCAGAATTGGATGGTTTTATCAATTATTTAAGAAATGTGCAAGAAGCAGAGGTGGGTATTCTTTTTTATCATACTGATCAGGGTAGAACCAAGGTGGGGTTTCGTTCCAAAAATATTGATGTTGCTTCTTTGGCCCAATCTTTTGGCGGCGGCGGGCATCCGCGAGCTGCCGGCGTCACTATCCCCGGGGAACCAGATGTTATTGTCCGGAACGTGCTACAAGCCACTAGTGCAAAGCTAAAAACAAACGGTATTGATACAGCTACCTAGGCCAGGCTACCCGTCAAATATCTAACGATCTTTGTTAAAGGAGCATCACCCTTTGGACGGCTTTATAAATCTGCTTAAACCACCCGGTATAACTTCCCATGATGCTGTAAATTATATGCGTAAGCTTTTTCCCAAAATAAAAATCGGTCATGGAGGCACTTTAGATCCCGGAGCAGCCGGAGTTTTGCCCCTGCTTCTGGGAAAAGCTACAAAATTTTCATCCTACCTGATAAATTTATCTAAGATTTATAGGGTAGAGCTATTTTTGGGTGTTACTACCGATACCGAGGATTCCTCGGGTAAGATCATCGCCAAGTCTGAGCCCCCTCCTTTGTCGATAAAAGATTTTCAGCTTGTTCTTTCTTCTTTCCAGGGTGAAATCGAACAGGTACCCCCTATGTATGCTGCAATTAAACAGAAAGGTAAAAAATTATATGAGTATGCACGCCAGGGGATCACTGTGGAACGGCCAGCAAGAAAAGTCCGGATTTATTCGATTAAAATATTTGACTATTTCCCCCCAAAGAGGGCCCTCCTTGAAGTAAAATGTTCCAAAGGAACCTATATGCGTACCCTTTGTGCCCAAATTGGGGCTGCTCTAGGATGTGGGGGGCATATGTCCTTTCTTTTAAGAAAAGCAGTGGGAGGATTTCTTCTTTCTCAGACCTGCGTTTTGGATGGTTTAAACCTTACCGTTGACGCTCACAGAGCGCAACAGGCTTTATTACCTCTAGATTTTCCTTTCCGCAGCGGTAACCATATTGTCTTGAAAATTATAGAGATTAATAGATTGTCACAGGGACAATTTTTATCCTGGCCGGAGCTACAAGACAAAGCGGTAGACGTATCAGGAGAACCGGTTGACGAAAAAGTATTACCGATATATACTACAAAAAGAGAATTTGTCGGGTTAGGTAAGTGGGAATTTGACAAAACAGCGGGGTTTCACTTGCGATCTGTTAAAATACTGCGCTTTTAAGGAAAGTACGGAATATATATTAAAGAAGGTACGGGTGGATCTATGCAACTAGTCTACGATCTTGAAGAATATAGGGCTAACCGGCAAAAATTAGTTTTGGCTCTTGGTAATTTTGATGGTTTGCATCTGGCTCATCGCAAAATAATTAAGAGAACAAAAAATATAGCAGACTCAAAAAGCCTGCTAAGTGCAGTTTTGCTTTTGGATCCGCATCCCTTTAAAATACTTTTTCCCCATAAAAACCTCTTACTTCTTTCCACCTTGGAAAAAAGAATAGAAATTTTAAATGATTGGGGTCTGGATATCCTTTTTATCCAGAAGTTTACATCCGATCTGGCCGGTTTCGCCCCTTTGCAGTTTGTGCAGAGATACCTGGTGAATATTCTACAGGTGGATACGGTCATCATTGGCTTTGATTATACTTTTGGGTCACAGGGAAAGGGAACAGCCAGCGACTTATTACATTGGGGCAAAACATTTGGCTTCAATGTAGAAATAGTACCGTCCATTAAACATGATAATAAAGTGGTTAGCAGCACTTTAATTAGAAATCTGTTGCGCAAAGGAGAGGTCAAAAAAGCATCTGATTACTTGGGTTTTTGTTTTACACGTTCCGGGAAGGTTATACAAGGAGAAGGCAGGGGAAGACAGTTGGGATTTCCTACTGCTAACCTTGATATCCCCGGGGATTTATTGTTGCCAGCACATGGTGTTTATTTAAGCCTGGTCTACTGGCGGGGTAGAGAGATGTTTGGCTTGACGAATATCGGGGTTAAACCAACTTTTGCTACAATCAAAAAAACAGTTGTGGAGGTTTATTTATTAGATTTTGATAAAAATATATATGGTGAAGAATTAAGTATCAAATTTTTGTGCAAAATCAGAAACGAGGTTGCATTTAAAGATGCCAACAGCTTAAAAAAACAGATTGCCCTGGATATTAACTGTGCTCGTGATCTTATCGGAAACAAATACGAAGGTTTAAAGAAAAAACAGCTCATCTAAAAGCTTATTTTAAGGTGTTATTTACAAGGATTAGACAATATGATAAAATTTGCTTGGTTCTAGCTTAATTAGAGGATGCTTTAAAACTTAGCTGTTCCCAAGTCAAAAAAAGGTAAAGGAAAAGGAGGTGAGGTAGATGGCTTTACCAAGTGATACTAAAAGTAAAATAATCGATGAATACAAGAATCACGATAATGATACCGGTTCTCCTGAAGTTCAGATTGCGATCCTCACCAAAAGAATTAATCAGTTAACAGAACATCTAAAAATGCATAAAAAAGATTTTCATTCGCGGCGGGGGTTATTAAAAATAGTGGGAAAACGCAGGGGATTATTAAATTATTTAAGAGATAAAGCACCGGAGAGGTACCGAGCCGTGATCGAAAAACTTGGCTTAAGAAAGTAATTATCAAGCGGGGATTCCCCGCTTTTCCAAACAAAGGGGGACATTATGTGGAAATTTTTCAAATAGATATTGCCGGCAGGCCTCTACTGATCGAAACAGGAAAAATGGCCGGGCAAGCCAGTGGGGCAGTGTTGATTCGTTACGGAGATACCGCTCTTTTGGTTACGGCTACTGTTTCTAAAGAGCCGCGCGAGGGTATCGACTTTTTTCCTTTGACAGTAGATTATGAAGAGAGGCTTTACGCTGTAGGAAGAATACCCGGGGGGTTTATTAAGAGGGAAGGCCGCCCCACCGAAAAAGCAATTCTGGCAGCTAGATTAACTGATAGGCCGCTCAGGCCCTTATTTCCAGAAAATTTTCGTAATGCAGTACATATTGTTACAACAGTTCTTTCTGTAGACCAGGATTGTCCACCTGAACCGCTAGCTATTATCGGCGCTTCTTTAGCACTCTCTATTTCAAAAATACCATTCCTGGGACCCATCGCTGCAGTAAACGTAGGATTAATCGCCAATCAACCGGTGATCAACCCTACCATTGAACAAAACGAGGAAAGTTTGTTAAATTTAGTCGTTGCAGGTACGGAAGATGCAGTAATGATGGTCGAAGCCAAAGCAAAAGAAGTCTCCGTGGAACAAATCATGGAAACCGTTAAGGCCGGACATGAAGTAATCAAAGAAATCATACGGATACAAAAAGAAATCGTAGCAAAAATAGGCAAAGATAAAATAGCTGTAGAGTTGTTTGCCCCTGAAACACAAATCAGCCTGGAAGTTAAAGGCTTTTGCCAGGGTGGGCTCAATAAAGTTTTAAAAATTGCGGAAAAGTTAGAAAGAGAAAACGAGCTAGAAAAAGTAAAAGAAGAAACCATGCAGCATTTTTTAGGTCTTTATCCGGATAACGAACAGGATATTAAAGCAACACTTGATCGTTTAATTAAAGAAAAATTACGTTCTATGATCCTAGAAGAAAAAGTACGCTCCGATGGCCGCACTTGGGATGAAATCAGGCCGATTAGCTGTGAGGTTCAGCTCTTTAAAAGAACACATGGTTCTTCCCTTTTTACAAGGGGACAGACCCAGGTTTTGGATATTTGTACCCTGGGTGCTTTAAGAGATATGCAAAGGCTGGATGGCCTGGGCATTGAAGAATCAAAAAGATTTATGCATCATTATAATTTTCCTCCCTATAGCGTTGGAGAAGCAGGCTTTATGCGTGGTCCCGGTAGAAGGGAAATTGGCCACGGTGCCCTGGCAGAAAAAGCTTTGGCGACAGCGATACCCGGGGAGGATCATTTCCCCTATACGATCAGGCTTGTATCTGAAGTTTTGGAATCGAACGGCTCTTCTTCGATGGGCAGTGTTTGTGCCGGGACATTGGCCTTAATGGATGCAGGTGTTCCTATCGTTTCCCCGGTTGCTGGTATAGCTATGGGCTTAGTCAAGGAAGGGGAAAATTATGCTATTCTTTCTGATATCCAGGGAATCGAAGATTTTTTGGGAGATATGGACTTTAAGGTTGCGGGAACACAAACAGGTATAACAGCTTTACAGATGGATATAAAAACGAAAGGGCTATCCTGGGAAATATTCCGGGAAGCTCTTTATAAAGCTAAAGAAGGCTACCTATTTATCCTGGGAGAAATGCTTAAAGTTATTGATGCACCGCGACCCGAACTTTCCGATTTTGCCCCGCGGATCTTGACTTTACAAATTGATCCGGAAAAAATACGGGATGTAATCGGTCCGGGAGGAAGGGTAATTAATAAGATCATCGCCGAAACAGGAACAGAAATAGAAATTGAGTCCGATGGCAAAATATTTATCGTAACCATGGATCCAGAAGCGGGGGATAAAGCCCGTAAAATTATTGAAGACTTAACTGCAGAAGTAGAACCGGGACACATTTACCTTGGTAAAGTAACCCGCACAGAAAAATATGGAGCCTTTGTAGAAATTTTACCCGGAAAGGAAGGTTTGGTACATATTTCCCACTTAGAGCGTTTTCGTGTAAATAAAACCGAAGACATCGTCAATGTGGGGGATCAGGTCCAGGTAAAAGTACTCGATATAGACGATAAAGGGAGAATCAACCTTTCCCGGAGAGAGGCTTTACCGGCCCAAACATCTAAAGCGGGCGCTTCCAGGGAAAAAACCGGTAGAAATTTTGATGGACGTGCAGAACAGGAAAAAGAAGCAGATTTTTCCCGTAAACGACAAAAACGCTTCAACAAAGAACATAAACCTAAATAGGTTTATGTTCTTTGTTTCAATAAAAAGGGGCTAAACAGGAATTTTATTTGTTTTGAATTAATAATTATAATGTAAAGCTGAAATCGAGGTCTTTGGCAATGAAGAAACCTCTTTTTTTTTAGGATTTTGCTTGCTGCTTACCATTATGATTACAGTTCAAACGATACCCCCTGCAAAGCATTCCTGTTACCCCGCAGCAATATTTCAAGTAGAAAAAATGGAGGGAACTCTCTTTATTACATTTAACCTGCTCTGGGGAGAATCGCAACTCGAAGCCCTTTTAAAGGTACTAGATGAACATAAAATCAAAGCAATTTTTTTTATGTCCGGCCATTGGTTAAAAGAGTATCCCTTAAAAGCAAACAAAATACTTGATCACGGGCACCAAATTGGCAATCATACTTTTTCTTATTGCCGTCTTTTGGATTTAGAAGAGGAAGAAGCCGTGCAAGAAATACAATTATTTAACGACTTATGCCAGGAAATATGCAACACAAAACCTACATTTTTTCGCCCTCCTTACGGTGAATATAATCCCCTCATTGTTCGTATCGCTAAGGAGAATGATTGTATTACTCTTCTCTGGAGTATTAATGCCCTGACTCTTTCCCACCTGGAAACGGAACTTATCATGAGCCATATTGAAGAACAACTCCATGCTGGCGCTGTTATTCTTTTGCATACTTCTCCACAGATCGTGGAGATACTGCCCCAAATCATTTCTTTTTTGGAATGGAAAGGGTACACCATTGCCTCACCGGACCTCATAGAGCAATATGCTGAAAATAGCTTTCATTAACCGGAAGGTGAGAATTGTGTTAGTTGCGTTTATTGCTATTAAGGTAAAAATAATGTCCTTATTAGGCCTAAACACCTTAATCTGTGGCTTAATTTTAAAAGAAAACCCATGAGAAAAGGATCCATTCTGGTAATTAGGGGATCTTCATTTTTATTGATTATTCTTTTGATCCTAAGTAGTTGCCTGGCCCTGGACATTAAAGACAGTTACAAACGGTTAAAATATGGAGCCCCTAAAGGAGTCTACCTGGAAGATATCCCCATGGGAAAAAAACTGCCGCAGGAAGTTTATGCACAAGTTTTAGGGCTAGCTCGATCTTCTTTTATTCAACCCCGCAATGCTTTCCTAGAGCCCCTGACCGGTCAAATACTGCCACATGTTTACGGTCAAAAAATTGATGTAGAAGCTACTGTAGACCTCATTATGAACTCTCGTCCGGGTTTGGTTTTACAACCTGTCTATATTCCCCTTGATCCAGAGATAACGGCAGATCTTTACCGGAATATAAGCAATAAAAAAGGTTACTTTGCCACGGGTTATGGTAATGGAGGCCGGGGGAAAAATATCGGCGTTGCTGCTGCCCAGATTAACAATTATGTATTGGCTTCCGGGGAAATTTTTTCCTTTAACAGGGCCACCATGCCCCGTGATGCCGAACATGGCTACGAATTGGCGCCGATTATTGTTGGCAGCACTGTAATTCCCGGTTATGGCGGTGGTGTATGTCAGGTTTCTACCACACTTTATAATGCCGTCCAAAAAGCAGGCTTGGAAATTGTAGAACGTTACCCCCACAGTCTTCCCGTTGATTATGTGCCTCCGGGCATGGATGCGACGGTTTCAGATTATTTGGATTTCAAGTTTAGAAATAATACAGGAAATATGATCATGATTAAAGCTGCTGCTTATGGTTACCTGTTAGTTGTAGAGATCTGGGAATAAAACTTTGCCGGTATTGACAAAAATATATTTAAAAAATACACTAAAACAAACATTATTAGGTTAGGAAGGAGCATAATTACCAGATGCTGAACATGCCAGAAAAAATAGCGGTGCAGATCATTAAATTGGGACATGCCCGGGACCTTCCCTTTCCTGGCTACGCAACGAAACAATCGGCGGGAATAGATCTTTGCGCTGCTGTAAAGAAAAGTACCCTTTTAAAACAGGGAGAAATAAAACTAATTCCAACCGGTATCGCCCTGGCCTTGCCCCCGGGGTATGAAGGGCAGATCAGACCCCGCAGCGGATTGGCTATTAAACATGGTCTTACTGTTTTTAACTCCCCGGGCACTATTGATGCAGATTACCGGGGAGAAATAAAAGTAATCATGATCAATCTAGGCAGCAAATCTTATTCCATTCAAAGGGGGGAGCGTATTGCTCAACTGGTTATTCAGGCCCTGGTAAAAATTGAATGGCAGGAAGTTGAAAAATTACCCAGTTCGGAGCGGGAGGAAGGCGGGTTTGGGCATACGGGGAAATTTTAATGAAATAAGGGGGAACCCGTTCGAAACAACTGAAAAGATTGTTTTTGACGCTGGACGTAGTTTTACCGAAACTTTGTGTATAGAAGGAAATATATTGGAAATAATACCTGGCAACATGAATCAAAAAGGAGGCAGCTTCATGGCGAAAACAGTTATTGGTATTTTTCGCACGCAAGAACGGGCAACAGAAGCTATCGACGAACTAAAAAGCCAGGGTTTTGATGAAAGAGAAATTTCCCTGGTAGCCAGGGAAAAAAAAGGGGAAGGTTACACCGGGGAAGAACAGGGTTTTGAAGGCCCGGGCTTAACCATGAAACAACAGGATCTCAGGGAAGGGCTATTTGCTGGTGGTGCTCTTGGAGGCCTGACGGGACTACTAGCCGGTGCCGGTGCACTTTTGATACCAGGTATCGGTCCCATTATTGCTGCCGGCCCCCTGGCCAGTTTTCTGACAGGTATTGTCGGCGGGGGTTTGGTAGGAGGCCTGGTCGATTTTGGAATTCCCGAGGCGAAAGGACGCCATCTAGAAGAAAGGGTAAAGCGCGGTGACATTCTTGTTTCTGTTAAAGCAGAAGACGACGAAGTAGATCAGGTTACCCTCACTTTAGAACGTTACGGAGCAGAGGACGTTGAAGCATATTAAATAACGTGCAAGGGTAATGGGGATGGATAGTCCTTAACCCTGCCCATTAACAAGCAAAAATCGTTTTACGCAGCGTTCCTTGTTGATGAATAAAATTCTGAACGCGTCAATAATGGCGCGTTTTTGTTTTGCCTAAATTAGCCCCGGGTTACCCCTTTGCACCCAGGCTATTATTATTGTAGACACAATTGGTTAACTGCTTATTTTTCCCATAGCAAGTTCAAGAGAAGGCCTGGCATACTTTGAATAGTACTCACGTTATTATATAATATTTCATAATATAGAACAAAGGCCTTTGCATTAACGAACCACCAATCATCTTAGTTTCAGTATCTTTTTATAATCTTTTAAACTTATACTGACCGTCTTAATTATTGATTTTTCTTCCAAGAGGTGATTGTGCTTGGATATTATTTTATTGGGTTTAAACATTTTAATTATCGGTGGAGATAGGCGTGAAGTCGAACTCTCTATCCATCTAAAAAAAATAGGGGCAAATGTCTATCTTTATGGTTTTGAAAAATACCCGGCTGCAAAGGAAGTTGCCCTCACCGATAACCTCATTGAATCTATCCGGTTGTCACACGTCATTATCACGCCGTTGGCCGGTGTTGAGGCAAATAGTGAAGTTTATGCTCCTTTCGCCCGGGAGAAAATATTTTTAAATAAACCGGAGATAATGAACGCGCTTCAACCGTGCACGCTTTTAATGGCAGGGTATGTTTGGCCATCTTTTAAGGAAATCCTCAGGCAAAAAAATATTTTTATTTGTGAAACAAGAGAAATGGATGAAATTTCGATTCCCAATGCCGTACCCACTGCTGAAGGAGCAATCCAGGTTGCCATGGCCAACACCGAGATCACAATCCATAATAGCCAAAGTTATGTTCTTGGTTTCGGGCGCTGCGGCACAATTTTAGCAAAAACGTTACAGGCTTTAGGCGCAGAAGTAACAGTTGTCGTCCGGCGAAAAAAAGTTTTAACATGGGTAGAGGCATATAAAATGAAACCCCTTTTGCTGGATTCCCTTTCCGAAAAGATTGCCAGGGCAGACATTATTTTCAACACTATCCCTGCAATTGTATTAAACGCAGAAATTCTCTACCGCATAAATAAATCCGCGCTGGTGATCGATTTAGCCACATATCCTGGAGGAGTTGATTTTCCTGTAGCAGAAAGATTAAAAATTAAAGCAATCTCATTGCCGGGGCTGCCGGGCAAAGTTGCACCAAAAACTGCAGCCCAGATACTCTGCAAAGTATATCCCGATCTGATTACTTCGTTTTTGAAAAGAGGTGTATAAAATGAACTTGCAAGGCATCAAAATTGGTTTTTCCTTAACCGGTTCCCATTGTACAATTGGAGAGATCCTACCCCAGGTTGAAAAATTGGCTGCAGCAGGTGCCCAGATTATACCTATCGTTTCATTTTCTGTCCAACATGCTAACACACGTTTTGGGGAGGCCAAAGAAATTTTAGCGAAACTTAAACAAATTACAGGCAATGAAGTAATCAAGAATATAATAGAAGTAGAACCTTTTGGGCCCCAAAAATTTTTCGATCTAATCGTCATCGCTCCCTGCACGGGGAATACACTAGCCAAACTGGCACAAGGCATCACCGATACGGCTGTCCTGATGGCTGCCAAAGGACAGCTTAGAAACCTCAAACCTGTTGTCTTAGCTTTAGCAACAAATGACGGTCTCGGTTTAAATGCCAAAAATATTGGCGTTTTATTATCAACAAAAAATATTTTTATGGTTCCTTTCAGTCAGGACGATCCTTTTCAGAAACCGAATTCGCTGGTATCAGAATTGAACTTATTGCTGCCAACTATTACAAAGGCTTTGAAAAGAGAGCAGATACAACCAATTTTGTGGCCGCATAATAATACCTGTTGCAATATTTAAAGGTAATACCTGCTTTAGGACCAGGCAAATAAAATGTAACTGACTACTTCTTATCATCCTGAACGTTAGCAAAAAAATTAACCGGGCAAAAGACCCCGGGGTTCTTCACTGCTTTTAGCGTTTTGGACCTGGACAGCAACAATTTAAATTTATTTGTTTGAAAGTTCAGGGATGCTCTGTTATAATAACTATTAATTGCAAACTAGCAGAAAGGGGGTTCAATCCTTGCGGCTTAAAAATAACTTTGGCTCTTTAATTACGGCGATGGTTACACCCTTCGATGGGGACTTAAAAGTAGATTACAATCAGGTAGCTGAATTGGCCGTTCATTTGTCCCAAACAGGGTCTGATGGGCTGGTATTATCCGGAACCACTGGCGAATCGCCTACTCTTTCCGCTGAGGAAAAAATTAATATCTGTAAAACTGCTATAAAAGCGGTTCAGGGTAAAGTTAAGATTATTGCCGGCACTGGTGGAAATTCAACCCGGGAATCCGTGGAGTTGAGCAAACAAGCCGAAAAAGCCGGGGTAGACGGTATCATGTTAGTTGTCCCTTATTACAACAAACCTCCCCAGGAAGGCCTCTATCGTCATTTTAAAACTATTGCCGAAGCTGTATCCCTGCCTGTGATGCTCTATAATGTTCCGGGTAGAACTGCAGTCAATCTTACAGCGGAAACAACATTGCGGTTAGCTGAAATAGAAAATATCGTCGCCATCAAAGAAGCAAGTGGCAATTTGGAACAAATTACATATATTTGTGCTGGAGCGCCAAAAGGCTTTTCCGTTTATTGTGGAGATGACGCCCTTACGCTCCCCGTTCTTAGCGTGGGGGGAGTAGGAGTTGTCAGTATTGCTTCACACCTGGTTGGATTGGAAATAAAGAAGATGATTGAAGCTTATTTGGCAGGAAAAATTAAGGAAGCAGCCGAAATACATCAGCAGTTACTCCCTCTTTTCAATGGCTTGTTTGTTGTAGCCAATCCTATCCCTGTAAAAACTGCCCTAAACTTAACCGGCTGGAAAGTTGGGGAACCAAGACTGCCATTGTGTTCTTTAACAGATCAACTCATCACTAATTTAAAAGAGTTGTTACGCTCTTATAACTTGTGTTAACATTTTCTAAATAATTGCCTCCTGCCATGCCCCGGCAGTAAATTTTATAATTACAATCAGGTTTTTGCACACGCTTGAAAATGCTTAAATACCCCTTCCCAGGGGTATTTTATTGTTTTTCGTTTGCCCTAGGGCTCAAATTAAAGTATAATAGCCCTGGTAGTATGAAATGAAGAATATGCTAGAAAGGTGCGTTTTTTTTGCGTTTTAAAATTAGAAAAAAAAGACAAATACGTAGAATAAAACAGACAGACAAATTACAGATCATACCATTGGGCGGTATCGGGGAAATTGGAAAAAATATGTTTGTTATAAACTACAATGGAGAAATTATTGTTATTGATGCCGGCCTGGCTTTTCCAGAAGATGAAATGTTGGGTGTCGACATTGTCATACCGGATATCAGTTATCTACTGGAAAACAAGGAGAAAATCAAGGCCATCTTTCTCTCCCATGGGCACGAAGATCATATTGGTGCTTTGCCTTATATTCTTCCCAAAATAAATGCTCCCATCTTTGGAACAAAGCTAACATTGGGTCTTTTAAAGGCAAAGTTGGAGGAGTTTGGATTACAAGAAAGTGCCGGGCTTAATGAAATTCATGCCGGAGAAGAAATAACAATTAGTTCCTTTAAGATCCAATCTTTTACCACAAACCACAGCATACCTGATTCCGTTGGTTTTGTTTTAAAAACCCCCGTCGGTAATGTAGTTTATACCAGCGATTTTAAATTTGATCATACGCCAGTTCAGGGAAAGGGCACCGATTTTCACGGTTTAGCGGAAATAGGTAAAGAAGGAGTCCTAGTTGCTTTGGCAGACAGCACAAACGCTGAACGACCTGGTTATACGTGTTCGGAATCTAAGGTAGGGGAAAGATTAAAAGAAATTTTTCTAGCCGCGGAAGGACGCATTATCATCGCCACTTTTGCTTCCAATATTTATCGCATACAGCAGATCGTCAATGCCGCTAATTTTGCGGGAAGAAAACTGGCAGTTGATGGACGGAGCATGCTCAACGTTTTTGAAATAGCTCAAAATTTGGGCTACCTGCGTATTCCTCCTTTTACTTTGATCGATGTGGATGAAGTCAAAAATTTTTCCAATAACCGTGTTGTGGTGCTCACCACAGGCACACAGGGAGAACCTATGTCCGCCCTGGCCAGGTTATCGAGTTCAACCCATAGAAAACTGGAGATCTTCCCCAGCGATACGGTTGTAATTGCCGCCAATCCGATCCCCGGAAATGAAAAACTCGTTTCACGCACGATCGATAATCTTTTCCGGCAAGGGGCAAAAGTAATCTATGAAGTCGTATCGGGGGTACACGTTTCTGGTCATGGCAACCAAGAAGAATTAAAACTAATGCTTAGTTTATTGCGCCCCCAATATTTAATACCGGTGCACGGGGAATACCGGCACCTCATTCATCATGCTGAATTGGCCGAAAAAATGGGTATAAAAAAAGAAAATATTTTGATCGTAGATAATGGCACAGTAATGGAATTTTCCTCCTCCTCCGGGAAAATTGTTTCTTCTATCCCGGCCGAAGGTATTTTTGTGGATGGCCTTGGTGTGGGGGATGTAGGCAATATTGTTCTCCGGGATAGACGGGTATTATCCAAGGACGGAATATTTATCGTCGTTATTACTGTTGATAGTAAAGAGAGAATAGTATCCGGGCCAGATGTCTTTTCCCGGGGGTTTGTCTATGTTAGGGAATCTGAGAAACTGCTGGAAGAAGCCAGGGATAATGTAACACATGTGCTAGATATCTTAACGCAGAAAAAAATTAGTGACTGGTCCACAATAAAAAACAATATCCGGGATTCTATTAGTAAATTTTTATGGGAAAGAACCGGCAGAAAACCAATGATTTTACCAATAATTATGGAGGTATTGCCAGAAAAAACTTCTTAAAGTTAAACCCAAACATACCAGTTATAAAAACAAACAACATTTTTAAACAACCAAAACGTGCCCACTGGCTACCTCCCAAAAAGGAATTAAGATATGCTTTCATTAAATTATAAATTATGGTTAGAAATAAACGGTAATAAAGTATTCGGCGATGGACCCTGTGATATTCTAAAACGAATTAAACATTTGGGTTCTTTACGCATGGCTGCTGCAGAAATTAATATGTCTTATAGCCAGGCCTGGCAGTTAATGAAAAACCTGGAAAATATTATTGGATTTCCTTTACTCATAAAAAAGGTAGGCGGTGAATTTGGGGGCGGTTCCATCCTTACACCAGAGGGGGAAGAACTGATAAAACAGTATGAACGATTCCGGGAAGAAGCAAATGAAAAGCTCGAACAACTTTTCAAAAAACACTTTAAAAAATGTAGAAGAAACAAAAACGTTTAACAACTTGTAGGCGTCCTTTAGGCCCGGCTCGCTTTCCAGCCCTGGAGGTGATTTGATGTCTAAAGCTTTGTTGATTATCGATATGTTGCACGATTTCTTGGACAAAGAAGGAAGCCTCTATATTGGCACAAACTCCAATAAGGTAATTCAAAACGTAATGGCACGTTTAAAAGAATGGCGCCAAAAAGAAAGTCATGTTATTTATATTCTTGACAGGCACTTGCGCCAGGATTCAGAATTTGAAATGTTTCCCGCTCATTGCCTGGCCGGGGAATGGGGCGGGGAAATTGTCGATGAATTAGCGCCCCAAAAAGAAGACTACCTGATTTATAAACGGCGTTATAGCGCGTTTTATGGAACCGATTTGGATTTAACTCTTAGAGAAAATAATGTGCAAAAATTAGAGCTTGCCGGTGTTTGTACCAATATCTGCGTCCTTTATACTGCTGCCGATGCCCGTATGCGGCACTATGATGTCACAGTCAGGAAAAGCTGTGTGGCCTCTTTTGATCAGGAAGCACATGTCTTTGCTCTTAAGGAGATGAAGAAAACCCTGGGCATAAATGTCATCTGACCAGTCTGGCTTCCGCCGCGTTGCAGGCAAAAAGATTTGAACGTGTCTTAGACCTTGGGGTTCGTCCCAATTTATTTTTGTTTATCAAGGTTCCAGTTCCCATTTTAGTTTGATTTCAGTACCAGGTTGTAGATGAGATTGCAAGTAATCGTTTAAATCATGGCTGATTAAACGCACTATTTTTGCCCTGGAAGACGAGATTAATTCCACCTCAATAATACCCCTGCCGAAAGGGATTTGTATATATTTTTCTTTTGTTACGTTTTCTTTAAAAATTTCTTCATAAGGCATCGTTGTATATAAAATCACCCTGTTTTATTCTCCTTTTTTTTCGTCAATCAATTTCTTAAGCTTATCTACTGCAGCAGAGATCCCGCCAACAGCATTAATCAAGCCGACATCTACCGCCTCATGACCTACCAAAACAGTGCCGATATCTCTCCCCAGTTGTCCTGTATTGAACATCAAATCCTTAAATTTTGTCCGGGAAATCTTTGAATGGCGGACGACAAAATCAATGATTCTCTCCTGCATTTTATCCAAATAATCAAAAACTTGGCTAACACCAACAATTAAACCCGTTAATCTTAACGGATGGATGGTCATCGTTGCAGTTTCAGCAATAAAAGAATAATCGCACCCACAGGAGATAACCACCCCGATGGAATGTCCCCCCCCTAGCACCAGGGAAACAGTGGGTTTGGAAAGGGTATTGAGCATTTCAGCAATAGCTAACCCCGCTTCAACATCACCTCCTACCGTATTAAGAATAACCAGTGCACCCCTAATTTGTGTGCTTTGTTCTACAGCTACAAGTTGGGGGATGATATGCTCATATTTTGTAGTTTTATTTTGGGGAGGTAAGACTAGATGCCCTTCTATCTGCCCGATAATCGTTAATGTAAAGGTTTCATTATCCGGTTTTGGTAAAGACATAACCCCCAATTTTTCTACCGTTTCTGGTAAAGAAGCATCCTTTCCTTCTCCTTCAGATGGTGGTTTATCTTTCTCTATCTCCGTTTCAGATATTATTTTTAACGGGAAAAAACTATTGTGGAAATTTTTCTCCATTTTAATTTTCCTCCTTTCCTTAAGCTTTTTGGCCTCTGCAGAGTTTAATTGCTGATTTCATATTTTCCCCGTAATAGTGCCTTTTTATCAAAAACCGGTCAGAAGGATTCTTGAAACCTGAAACAAACTTTTCTCCAGGTGACGGTTCTATTTACTACCAACCAGGGATACAAATCCTTGTAAAGGATGTAATTAAAGGAAGATTGGGTATGTTGATCGTCACCATAGGGAGATTCCTATTAGCACTGTTACTATTGCTAGGCGGAATCAAAATTGTCAGTCAAAGTTTGCAAGAAATAACCGGCGGTTTCCTTCATGCCTTTTTAAAAATTAATACCTCCACGCCCTTGCGCGGTTTTTTATTGGGAGCAATCTCCACTTTACTATTACAAAGCAGTAGCCTTGTAACTGTTATGGTTGTAGGTTTTATTAACGGAAGATTTTTGACTTTATTGCAAGGTTTGAGCATCGTCATCGGTGCAAACCTGGGTACAACCATTACCTCCCAACTATTTTCTTTACAGACCAGACAGTTAATAAAACCGCTCCTGCTAGCAGGAATTCTTCTATATTTTACAGAACTATTGCTCAAAAGGTCCTTGGGAGGAAAAGTGCTAGGAGGCATAACGGTAGTACTTGGCGGAATTGAATTATTGACCACGGCCCTGGAGCCTTTTTCTGCAACTTTCTTTTACCGTGAGCTATACCTGTTTAGCAAGGGAGCACCTTGGAAAGGCGTTCTCATCGGAGCGATAACTGCGGCAGTCATACAAAGCAGCAGCGTTACTACCGGCATGGTAGTAACGCTAGCCAAAGAAAAAATGCTTGGTTTGCCGGAAGCGCTGTCCATAATTCTCGGAGCAGATTTGGGAACCTGTATTACCTCCTTAATTGCTGCTATGGGAACTATTCTGCCAGCGCGCCAAGTAGCCTGGGGACACCTTTTCTTTAACATTATTTCGCTCCTGATTATTATTCCTTTTTGGCACCATTTCCTATTGTTAATTGGTGTTACTTCAGCAGAGCTTCCAAGACAAGTTGCCAACGCCCACACACTCTATAACCTTTTAGGAGCAATTGTTCTTTTACCTGTTGTTGACAAATTTGCATATTTGTTGGAGTATATAATTAAAAGGTGATTCTTTCTTGTACGGTTTTCAAAATAAGACATTATACATAATTATTGCAATTAGAAATGAACGCAATTTAGGAGGAAATAGAATATATGAATTATGGGGAAGCTTTTGGCCTAGGTTTACTGCAGGGGCTGACCGAGTTTTTACCAGTAAGCAGTTCCGGGCACCTTGTAATTGCCCAGCATTTTTTAGGTATCGTTCAGCCCGGGGTTACACTGGAAGTCATGGTCCATTTTGGCACTTTGCTTTCAATTATTTGGGTTTTTCGCCAGGATATCCGGAAACTTTTGACGGGGTTTTTAAACCGGACAGAAGAGAAAAGGTTCGTCATCCTTTTATTCTGGGGAGTAATCCCTACCGGCATCATAGGGATTTTAGGAGGCACTTTTTTTACAAGCATCTTTAGCCGGCCCCTGCTGGTTGGTTTGGCCTTGTTGCTAACCGGATTCATTGTTTTGGCTATCTCCAAAGTAAAAATAAAATCCAAGGACCTTCATAAGATAAGGATCCGGGATGCTCTTTTCATTGGTATCTTTCAAGGAATAGCAATTATTCCTGGTATAACACGCTCCGGTTCGACAATTTTAGGCGCCCTTTGGCGGGGATTGGACAGGGATACGGCAATTCGTTACTCCTTTTTGCTGGCCCTACCAGTTATTGCTGGAGCAACATTGCTGGAATTAAAAGATTTTATTAAAATTGCTGTTGACTTGACACTTTTTTATCCCTACCTTTTGGCCATGTTCACTGCTTTTATTTCAGGTATTTTTGCTATTCATTTTTTTATCAGACTTCTAAAAGAAAGTCGATTTCATTATATTGCTTATTATTGCTGGTGCTTAGGCCTACTCACAATCATTGTTTCTCTTTGTTAATCTGTAACCGGTAAACATTTGGAATACCCGGGTCTTTATAAACTTACAGGCAAATGAAGCAAAATATCAATTAAATGAGGTGCTATCATTATTTCATGAAAATAAACAGTAAAAACAAAATTAAACCCCAAATAAAAGATGGCACGCAAGGCAATGCTATCAAAGGACAAATCAAGGCCGTTTTATGGTTTGCCCTGGCTATCTTTATTTTTGCCGGGATTTTATTTCCTGCGCAAACCGGGTTTGCCGGCTTATTTTTAAACTATTTTTTTCGTACAATACTGGGCGAAGCAGCGCCGGCCTTTCCCTTTTTGTTGGGAGTGATAACTCTCAGCCATTTTTTCCCCTTTAAAATTAAAAACCTTCATTATCGTTTAGCTGGTCTGTTGATCCTTTTTTTCCTTTTGGCAATAACTTTGCATTTGATTTTTATATCACAGGATTTGGATATTTTTGCCCGGGATGATCTTTACCGGTCAATTCTTTACCCGGGTTGGCAACAACAAGGCGGGGGATTAATCGGGGCTATCTTTGTCATTGTCCTTTTTTTCCTTTTTAATAATATTGGCAGTTATATAGTGCTCAGCGCTTTTGGTGTTATTGCTTTATTATTGATCATAAACAGTTCCTTATTGGAACTTTTCTCCAATGCGGGACGCAGTTTGCTCATTATTTTTCAATTTATGGGACGGTTAATAAATAATTTTCAAATATTCTGTATAGGGGAAGGAAGCGAAGAAGCCCCTGTCGAAAACTATTCAATAACAGAGTATCAAAACTTTGAAGCAAACTCTTTGCAAGAAGAAAAAATAGAATCGGAAAGTAAGGAAGGAAATGATGCCATAACACCATTGATTAATGTTTATAATAATATTCAAAAATCGCTAGAGAAAAAAGATACAGTGATAAATGATAACACTTTGCAGGAACTGGATCCTGCAGGTAATGATTTTACCCCTTCTGCAAACCAGGCTATAACATCTTTTCAAAATTATCAGGTTCCGACCCTTACACTCCTCACAAAAATTAATAAACTTCGTGATCAGCAACAACAAAAACATATTCAGAAAAGAGCCAGAGCATTAAAAAACACTTTTGAAAGTTTCGGTGTAAAAGTAATCATCAAGGAGATCCAAGCCGGCCCGGCAGTAACACGCTTTGAAATACAACCGGAAACGGGAGTGAAAGTAAGCAAGGTCTTAAGCTTGAGTGATGATCTGGCCCTTAACCTGGCTGCGCCAGATGTACGCATCGAAGCTCCTATTCCGGGCAAAGCAGCAATCGGCATAGAAGTTCCCAACAAAATTATTTCTGTAGTCTACTTAAAAGAAGTCCTGGAAGACCCATCTTTTTTATCGTCCTCCTCTCCTTTAACGATCGGACTGGGTAAAGATATCGCTGGCACCTCCATATTCGCCGACCTTTTAAAAATGCCGCACCTATTGATCGCTGGTTCTACCGGTTCCGGTAAAAGTGTTTGTATTAACACCATTATTACCAGCATTCTTTTTAAGACTGACCCCCGGACAGTAAAATTTTTGATGGTCGATCCCAAACTCGTGGAACTCAATATCTATAATGGTATCCCCCATTTACTATCTCCGGTGATTACCGAACCTAAAAAAGCAGCCGTAGCTTTACGCGGCATGGTCAAAGAAATGATAAAAAGATATGACTTATTTGCCCGGCAAGGAGTTAAAGATATCAACAGATATAATGAACTTTGCTACAACAACAACAAACAGGATCTTGACAACCGGGAAAATTTTCTACCTTATATCGTCGTTGTTATTGATGAACTAGCTGATCTGATGATGATCTCTCCTACAGAAGTTGAAGATTCCATTGTTCGTTTATCCCAAATGTCCAGGGCAGCGGGGATACACCTGGTTATTGCCACACAGCGACCTTCAGTTGATATTATTACAGGACTAATCAAAGCTAATATTACCTCGCGCATTGCTTTTGCTGTATCTTCACAAATTGACTCCCGAACAATTTTAGATACAGGAGGAGCTGAAAAACTTTTGGGCAGGGGGGATATGCTTTATTATCCTATCGGCGTCCATAAACCTTTGCGCGTTCAAGGAGCTTTCGTCAGTGAAAAGGATATCACCAAAATCATAGAATTTATACGCCAGCAGGAAAGCCCCCTTTACCAGGAATCTTTGCTTTTCAACGTTGAAGAAGATACTTTAGATTTTACAGAAGAGGGGAAAGAGATAGGCGACCCTTTACTTCCAGAGATAGTAGAACTCATTATCCAGGCAGGACATGCCTCCATCTCCCTTGTTCAAAGAAGGTTCAGGGTAGGTTATACACGTGCCGCGCGGCTCATTGATGAACTGGAATTATTGGGTGTTGTGGGTAAATTTGAGGGAAGCAAACCACGTAAAGTGTTAATGAATAGAGAGCAGGCGCTGAACGCCTTAAAAGAAGGAATAGATATAGACGAAAATAAAACAACCGGGGGTAGATAGAATGGATAAAATTGGCAAACTTCTCCGGGAAGCACGCCAGGAAAATAATATAACCCTGGATGAGATCAGCCAGAAAACAAAGATACAAAAAAAATATTTACATGCCCTGGAGGAAGGCGATCATTCTCTATTTTCTGGGGAAATCTATATAAAAGGTACCTTGAGAAATTATGCCCAGGCTATCGGCCTTAATGCTAACGAGATCCTTTCTCTTTATAACCAGTTAAAAAAGCAACGCTACCTAGAAAATACAGTACAACAGCCAAGTAAAAAAGAGTTCAACATCTTTTTTGCCCGCAAAAAGAAGAAAGTTTTCCCCGGTGTGGCGTACATTTGGATTGCTCTTTTAGCTTTTATTTTTATGGGCAGTATTTGGTACCTTCATGGACATAATTTGCAGAAAAACAAAAATATATCTCTCCCCGAAGGCTATTTTCTGGAAGATACTAATGAACAGGCAAAACCAGGCCTACCCGACGACACCCCTGTCGATATATTACCAGTTAAAAAGGAGCTAACCGTAGTCGCAGAAAGCAATCATGAAGTAACTTATGCACTAAGCGGCGTGGAACAAGCAGAGATCACCCTAAATTTTCCGGAGCGGTGTTGGGTAAGAATCATGCAGGATGGGGCTAAAATTGAAGAAAAAATATTTAATGCCGGGGAAAGTAAAATCCTTGGAGATGCCCGGGAAACCTTGCTCCACCTGGGAAACCCTCCAGCAGCCAGGATAGCCGTCAATGGCTTGGAGATCAATGGTTTGCCCCGGTTTACCAGTCCCGTAAAAATTATCATTAAAAAAAAATAAAATCCAGCGACCGTTCATAATCACGGGGCCGGTTGCTGATACCTGGTTAACAGGATCTTCTCCAGTATGATGGCAAGTGTATTTTCTTTTTTGCAAAATTTATTGCCTCGCAGGCAAAACACTTCTGCCTAGCCAGGCACCGCGTTTTATAATAAGGGTTATCCTGACAAAGATTTACCAGGTAATCTTTTATTAATCTCTTGATTTAAAAATCAGGAGATTTTTTAAAAAGGACAGGAACACAACGTTATCATCCACATTTTCCTAATAAGCAAAAAAAGGAATAATTTCCTTATTGCTCTTTCATCAAACTAATTGTTATAATAGGAATCAAGTTATGTAGATACGTTATGTTAACTGGGAGCTGGTTACTTTGCGCTTTCCAACAAAATATATTTTGGCCTTTCTTGCCTTTTTGCTAGTCTTTGGCTGCATTTACGTTCTAAATTATTGGCACCAACAACGCTTGGTCAAGGAACCACTAGTTGAAGCGTTGATGCAAATTGAAGGCGTTAAAGATGTCGAACTGGCCAATGAACGTAAAAGTGCAGAGGTTTGGATCACTCTAAACGAAGTGGAGGATTTACCCCAAACTTACGGGGACATTGAAAAGATCCTGATCGCAGCTTATGGCCAGGACTTTGATAATATTTACCTCATCGACACACGGGACTCTTATCTAGAGTCTGTTTACCATAAGATTCATTACGATCTTTGGGAGGGGGAAAGGCTCGGCAACTATAGCAAGATGAAGGAAACAGTTATTGAGCAATTGGCGGAAGAAAAAGATCTAACAAACTATCGCCTTTGGGTCGACCAAAAAAGAATCTACTTGCTGTTAACTACCTCCCGGAGCAATCTTTACGAAATTATACCCGTAATCACTGCAGGGATGTAAAAAAACTTTTTGAACTTGAAAGAGAAGTAGTATGCTCGCAGGAAATAACCTGTCGCAGTATTTATGTATATATATTATGTTAATTATCTTTTAATTATGGAGGTTAATCCATGCTGAAAGAGATCAGTGCAGGGATTGTTCTCGGCATCTTTGCTGGTTTACTTTGGTTAGGCTATAATTTATACCCCTTATTATTCGCTTTAGGTTTATTATTTCTTTTTTATAAATTATTTGATCTAAAAGGGGGTCTTAAACAACAATTTGTTCCTTTAAATAATCATGATTCTAAGCAAAAATCATTGATAACTTTTAATGATATTGGCGGTCAAAATTATGCAAAAAGGGAGTTATTGGAAGCACTCGATTTTATCCGAAAACCGGAAAAAATTAATACGATGGGCATCAGACCCTTAAAAGGAATCTTGCTGGTAGGGCCACCGGGAACCGGTAAAACATTGCTGGCCAAAGCCGCCGCCTCTTATACACACTCGGCTTTTATCGCAGCAGCCGGCAGTGAATTTATTGAAATGTATGCCGGTGTTGGTGCACAAAGGGTGCGGCAGATTTTTCAACAGGCCAAAAATGCTGCCCGGGACAAAGTAAAAAAGAGCGCCATCATTTTTATTGATGAAATAGATATTTTGGGAGCCAGCCGGGGCCGCAGCAACACTTCTCACCTGGAGCATGAACAAACCTTAAATCAACTCTTGGTAGAAATGGACGGCCTTAGTTTGGATGATCAAGTCTGTATCTTATTAATTGGCGCCACAAATAGACCGGATCTTTTAGACAATGCACTGTTGCGTCCGGGCCGCTTTGACCGTATTGTGCAGGTCGAACTACCCGATCTGGAGGGCAGATTGCAGATATTAAAGCTGCATACACGTAACAAACCTTTGGCAGGAGATGTACAGTTACAAAGTATTGCTGCCGAAACATTCGGTTTTTCCGGTGCCCATTTGGAAAGTTTAGCTAACGAGGCTGCTATTACAGCCCTGCGGGAAAATAGTAAAACCCTTCAAAAAAGTCACTTTTTGGAATCCCTCGACAAAGTGATCATGGGAGAAAAACTGGACCGCCGGCCGGGAAAAGAGGAATGCCAGCGTATTGCTGTGCATGAAATGGGCCATGCCTTGATCAGTGAGCTTTTCCGCCCCAAGTCGGTTTCCATCATTACCATCATCCCCCGGGGCAAAGCAATGGGCTATGTCCGGCAAAAGCCTGAGGAAGATAGCTATATTTATACCAAGGAGTACCTCGAGGGGCAGATTGCTGTATTATTGGGCGGGGCCATAAGCGAGGAAGAATTCTTCGGGAGTCGCAGCACAGGTGCGGTCAACGATTTTCGGCAAGCCGTAGAATTAGCCAAAAAAATTATTAAAGCCGGTATGTCCTCTTTGGGCATCGTGAGCGTTAAAGACTTACCCGACGGCACTTTGCATAAAAGCCTAAAAGAAATACTCCAGGCTCAGGAAGACATTGTAAGAAATTTGATTAAAGATCACCTTCATATTTTACGAAAAGCGGCCGAACATCTGTTGGAAAAAGAAAGAATCGAAGGAAAATATCTGCGCGATCTCCTCAGAACGGGGAAGACAGATGCATTTAAAGAAAAGGCTATATAAAATAGCTCCCCCTGCTTTAAAAATTATTACCAGCCTCCTTGTAATGTCGTTGGCCATCCAGCTTTTGGGGCCAATAAATTTTTCGACCAGTGCCTTTGAATTTGAAGCCTCCTTAAAACTTTGGGGCAAAGGCCGCACCTTGCTTTATTTTCCACCCCTGGGCAAAATTATCGCTACCACCCATTGGCCCCCGCTTGATTTCCACCTGTTGCTTATAAATATTCATTTTGATGAGCTAACAGCACTAACCGGCAATTTTTCCCTAACTGATTTTTTGTCAAATAGTTTACTTTATGCCATTAAAATAAGTCTAATCAAATATATGATATTTTTGTTTTTGTTGGCTTTTTTACTGGGCATAGCCAGTTCTTTTTTTCTGGCGCGCTGGCGCACAGGAATAAAGGAACTATTGATGCCGGGTTTGATAAACGTAGTAGTATTAGCCTTTTTTATTTCAACTGCTATCTTATCCTATAATACAGCAGCTTTTTCAGAAGCTGAATATCAAGGGGCCCTGGAAGCAGCCCCCTGGATCCTGCATGTTCTGCAGGAAGGAAAAGACATTGTAAATAATATTGGATTTCAGTTTACAGAGATCATAGAAAATATTTCTTTTCTAGAAAAAGAAATGAAAACAAACATTCCTTTGAATGGGCCGCAAAATGAGCCCCGGGATACGATTAAGGTTCTGCATATTTCTGACATTCATAATAATCCGGCGGCCTTTGACTTTATCCAACGTGTCGTCGATACCTTTAATGTACAGCTAATTATTGATACAGGGGATCTAGTTGACTATGGAACTGATTGGGAGTTAGGGCTTTTCCAACAGAATATCCAAGAAATTAAAATCCCCTACATTTTTATTCCAGGCAATCATGACTCACCACTGATAATCGAACAGCTTCAGGGATTTGAAAATGTTAATGTCCTCGAAAACGGCGCAATTGATATGATGGGTTTAAAAATAATCGCCTTAGCCGATCCAGCATCATCTTCCACATCCCCTTCTCTTGCAGATGGTACCCTTTTGGAGGAAAAAGCAAAACTATTGGCTGAAAAGGTAAATGACAGTGAGGAAGTTACGCTCATTGCCGCTCATAATCCGCAACTATTTAAATACCTGCGCCAGGGCGGCAACTTACTTTTAGGAGGGCATTTGCATCATCCTTTTGTTAAAAAGAATGAAGAATATATTGAAATAAATGCCGGTTCAACAGGTGCTTCTGGCATTAGAGGGTTGCAAAAGATGAAGATTAGCTTCAGCCTTGTTTTGCTCGATTTCCATTATTCAGAGCAAAAACAAAGTTATATTCCCTTCAGTGCCGATTTAATAAAAGTGGAACAGCTCCCCTTGAACTTCAGTTTGGAGCGTTTTATTTTTGTTGACTGAAATTCCCTTGCAGGAAAAAGAAAGAAGTAGGGGAATAAAGTAATAATATAGTAAGGAAGGGAAAACATGAGGGCATTTTTAGCCATAAACTTCCATAAAGAATTACAAGAAGAATTGGCAGGGATACAAAACGGGCTACGGTCTAAAATACACGGGGTTCGCTGGGTTGCCCCGCAGCTATTGCATATCACTTTAAAGTTTTTGGGGGAGTTAGATGATGACTTTTTGCCTTTTTTAGATATACCCCTGCGGGAAATAGGGAAAAATACAAAACCTTTTATAGTTTCTTTAGCCCGTTTGGGGGCGTTTCCCTCTCCAGGTAACCCGCGGGTCTTTTGGATTGGCATAAAAGAAGGGGCCAGTCAGTTGAATAAATTGGCAACAAATATTGAGCAAGCTTTAGATGTCCACCAGCCTTTTTTCCGGAGCAATATAAGGAATAATACCGGAAAGCCATTCCAACCACATATTACCCTGGGCCGAATAAAAAATAAGGGTAGAAAATGGAGGATAAACAAGGAGCTGTTTGAAATAACAAGAGTATGCAAGAACTTATTGCCCGTAAAAAGTTTTTTCTTAATGCAAAGCGCACTTTATCCCACGGGGCCAGTCTATACGCCGGTAAGGGAATTTTTGTTTAAGCCGGGAAACAAGCAGGAAATATTGCCTAAACTGCAGAATAAACAAAATAGGCAAACATAAGTTTAGTTTAAAAATGAAATATAGAAATAAATTCAATCTCGCTCACTAGCCGTAAAAAATTCTCTTAGGGAGGTTCGGGGATTATGGAAAAGAAAAAGGCGCTGGATACAGCATTGACACAAATAGAAAAACAGTTCGGAAAAGGTTCTATTATGAAACTTGGTTCCGAAAGCAGGCAGCCAATCGCTATCATTCCTACCGGAGCCTTGTCTTTGGACATTGCGCTGGGTATAGGAGGCGTTCCCCGGGGTAGAATTGTGGAAATTTATGGTCCTGAATCCTCGGGGAAAACTACAGTAGCCCTGCATATCATTGCTGAAGCCCAAAAAAAGGGTGGTTTTGCCGTTTTTATCGATGCCGAACATGCTCTTGATCCGATTTATGCCCAAAAACTTGGTGTAAATATTGATGAACTCCTGGTCTCGCAACCAGATACAGGTGAACAAGCCCTGGAGATTGCAGAAGCACTCGTCCGTAGCGGGGCCATCGATGTGCTGGTGATCGATTCAGTAGCAGCCCTTGTCCCGCGGGCTGAAATTGAAGGGGAAATGGGCGATGTACATGTCGGTTTGCAGGCACGACTGATGTCCCAGGCCATGCGCAAACTTTCTGGCCAGATCAGCAAATCACTAACAACATCCATTTTTATTAACCAGATCCGTGAAAAAGTTGGCATTATGTTTGGCAACCCGGAGGTAACCCCCGGTGGCAGGGCCTTAAAATTTTATTCTTCTGTACGGATTGAGGTTCGCAGGATGGAAACAATGAAGCGCGGTAATGAAATGATCGGCAACCGGACAAGAGCAAAAGTAGTAAAGAATAAGCTGGCCCCTCCTTTTAAACAAGCAGAATTCGATATTGTTTTTGGGGAAGGAATCTCCAATGAGGGGTGTATTTTAGATCTGGCACTAGAAAAGGATATCATCAACAAAAGTGGGACGTGGTATTCTTTTAAAGAGGAAAGATTGGGGCAGGGACGGGAAAACGCCAAAGAATTTTTAAAAAAGAATAAGGATTTATTATCAGAAATTGACAAACAGTTACGTCAAGCGTATCACTTACTTGAAGAAAGCGAAAAAAAAGAAACCAGCAAAACTGATGAAGTAAAAAAAGCCTAGTATATATTTTATTGAATACCTTTGAAGGTTTTTCTTACTTGACATTACCTCACAGAGGGGATAAAATTGCTTAGACAGTATTGTTTTATCCTGGGATTTGTTGCCCTTAAAATAGATTTGACCATAGCGTAATGCCTCCGTTTTTTTGGCATTTTTATAATAAATTTAATTATAATCAATTATTCTTATTGAATCTTGGCGTGTAGTGAAAATACTGTTCGAGGATACAATATGGCCATTTCTATTTTAAGCTGTGATATCACAGCTTATTTTTATTGAAATTTGTTCGTAAAAATGAAAGAAACAGGAGGTGAAATAAATCATTGGGGATTGCTTAGGGGCTCTAGTTACTGGAATAATAGGAATTTTGTTAGGATTAGGAGCAGGTTTTTTTATCCGTAAATATCTTACAGAAGCCAAACTAATGTCTGCTGAAGAGGCAGCAAAAAAAATTGTACAAGATGCTGAAGAAAAAGCACGGACTAAAAAAAAGGAAAAAATACTGGAAGCTAAGGAAGAAGTCCACCGTCTCAGGTCCGAATTAGACAAAGAAACAAAAGAACGGCGTTCGGAGCTGCAACGTTTGGAAAGGCGTATCTTACAAAAAGAAGAAGTGCTAGACAAGAAAACCTTTCAGTTTGAAAAAAGGGATGAGGAATTAAAAAAACAGGAGGAGGAAGCGACACAAACCCGGAAGAAAGTAGAAAAAGTTTATGAACAGCAACTGCAAGAACTGGAGAAAATATCAGGGTTACCAACTGAAGAAGCCCGGGAAATCATCCTTAAACGTGTAAAAGATGAAATGCAGTATGAACTTGCACAGATGATTAAAGATATAGAACAGCAAGCTAAAGAGGAAGCAGAAAAAAAAGCAAGGGAAATTATTTCCCAGGCTGTTCAGCGCTATGCAGCAGATCATGTCTCCGAATCAACTGTATCCGTTGTAAATTTGCCTAATGACGAGATGAAAGGACGCATTATTGGAAGAGAAGGAAGAAATATCCGTACCTTAGAAACGCTGACAGGTATTGATTTGATTATCGACGATACGCCGGAAGCGGTAATTCTATCCGGTTTTGATCCTATTCGTCGGGAAGTAGCCCGTCTGGCTTTGGAAAAATTGATTGTCGATGGCCGCATTCACCCGGCGCGCATCGAGGAAATGGTAGAAAAAGCCCGCCATGAAGTTGATACCCAGATTCGCGAAGAAGGGGAACAAGCCACTTTCGAAGCAGGAGTTCACGGGCTCCACCCGGAATTGGTAAAAATGCTAGGAAGGTTAAAGTTTCGTACGAGCTACGGCCAAAATGTGCTTAAACATTCTTTGGAGGTATCTCATTTGGCTGGCATCATGGCTGCCGAATTGGGGCTAGATATTAAACTGGCTAAAAGGGCAGGTTTACTGCATGATATAGGCAAGGCTCTAGACCACGAGGTGGAGGGGCCTCATGTTGTCAACGGGGCGGAGTTGGCTAAAAAGTTTCGTGAATCACTGGATGTTATCAATGCAATTGCTGCTCACCACGGTGATATTGAACCACTGACTTTGGAAGCAGTACTGGTGCAAGCCGCTGATGCTATTTCTGCAGCACGTCCCGGCGCCAGACGCGAAACCTTGGAGGCTTATATCAAACGCCTGGAAAAATTGGAAGAGATTGCAGATTCTTTTGATGGAGTTGAAAAGGCCTATGCCATCCAAGCAGGACGGGAAATACGCATCATGGTTAAACCTGAAAAAATTGATGATATAAAAGCAATCCAGGTTGCCAGAAATATTACAAAAAAAATTGAAAAAGAACTGGAATATCCCGGACAAATAAAAGTTACTGTAATCAGGGAGATCCGGGCCGTAGAATATGCCCGCTAGATAAAAGCTAAATAATAATGGAAAAAAGTGCCACTAGGCACTTTTTTCTTTATCCGGAAGGATTTTAATAAGTTATTATGGAATATTAAAGTTTAATTCGAAGATGTTATTGAAAAAAATAGTTGTGCTAATAGGCCGCGAGGTAAAAATATTATTTTGTTTTAAACAAGGGGGAATTCTGTGAAACTAGAGCACACTTCGGGTGAACTATCTGGTGTTGATCTATTAATTAGCCTTTTGGTTCGTTTTCCCGAAATCCTAACCATTCACTATAATTTAGCAGAATCAATCTTCAAACTATCTTTTATGCTCAATGCACATTTAGAACCGGAAAGATATACGACTTTTAGAAAAGATTTCTTTAAATGTTTAAAAGCATATTACAAATTACTGCAATTTGAGCCTATAACCCCCCAGATCCACCAGAAACAAGTTAATAATTGGACCTTGTTGCAAATCGTTTTCCATAAAAATAATATATCATTCGAAGAAATACATTTGGTTAATAATATGATTTTGAATGAATTCAAAAAAGAGATCATTACGGATAACCGTGGAGATAGTTGCCTCTACAGTGATAGGGATAATTTTAGTGAGGATTTTATTGAATGTTTGTTACCAGATAAAAAGAAACAGGAGAAAAAAAATCTATTTGCCTTTCGTGAAGCAGGAAAAGTATATGTTTTTGATAAATGAACAATTCTGCAAGTATATAGTAAACCTTTCAAATAACGTTTAAAAAATATTAAGCATATTAAAGGAAAATTTAAATTATTTTATTATGAAGAAGGAAAATTCGGATATCCTGCAGAATATATAGAATATACAATAAAGGGGAAATAAAACAATCAATCAATTTTAAGCTAAGGAGGTACAAATTAATTCTATGGAAGTATTAAAGGTTTCAGCAAAGTCTAATCCTAATTCTGTAGCCGGTGCCCTAGCAGGGGTTTTAAGGGAGCGGGGAGGAGCAGAAATTCAGGCTATCGGGGCTGGCGCCCTAAATCAGGCTGTAAAGGCTGTTGCTATCGCCAGGGGATTTGTCGCTCCTAGCGGTATGGATTTAATTTGTATTCCAGCGTTTACAGATATCCAAATCGATGGAGAAGAAAGGACAGCAATTAAACTGATTATTGAACCGCGCTAAAGACATTTTTATTTCTTTGGTTTACCTTTATGCTATTTTTATCCCTATTTTTATCCAAGGTTTGGCTAGATTACACTCCTTTTAATTTAAAGGTGTGTTTTTTTATGTGTACAGCATTAAATATGGTATTATATTAACTGAAAGCTTCACCTGTCATTGTATAAAACATATTAAATATGAAAGGATACCGGTGTCTATGATAGAAAAAATGGTGGATCTGCATAACCATACTAAATTTTCTGATGGTTCATTAAGCCCTGCAAAACTGATCGAGGTTGCGAAAGAAAAAGGAATCGCCGCCATGGGCATTACCGATCATGATACGATGGAAGGGATTACTCCAGCTCAAAAAGCAGGTGAGGAACATGACATAGAAATAGTCCCCGGCCTAGAACTGAGCACACATAGGGGGGGAAAGGAATTTCACCTACTGGGCTATTATTGTGATCCCAAGCATCCACTACTAAAAACACTTTTAGATAAAATGATCTCTGACCGGCAAGACAGGATGAAAAAAATGATTACCAGGTTAGGAGATTTGGGCCTGACAATCGACATAACAGAAATACTTTCTAAAACCGAAGGAAGGGCACCGGGACGCCCTCATCTGGCTTTAACACTTTGCCAAAAAGGTTACTGTCGTACGCCATTGGAGGCTTTTCAAAAATATATTGGGAACGGCTGCCCGCCATACGTAGAGCGCTATAAACTGGATCTTTATAAAGCAATTGATTTGGTGCGTATAGCAGGGGGTATACCCGTATTGGCCCACCCTGGAATATATAAGGAGGACCATTTCATTCCATCCATGGTTAAAAAAGGCCTTTTGGGCATTGAAGTATTCCATCCCGATCATCGCCCTAAAGACGTAAATAAATACCAGCAACTTGCTCAAAAATATGATCTTTTAATTACAGGGGGGTCGGATTACCATGGAGAGGGTATCGGATCTGCCCCTGTTGTCGGCACTATAACCATTGGTTATAAATATTTGGAAGAGTTAAAAAATATGATCCAAAAACAAGAAGTGTTTTAAACCGTTTAAATTGTTGGAAAAAAGGGTTTTACATCCATCTAAAGAATTAATCTTATTATAAACAGTTGTTCCCTTTATCTACGGTAAAGGGAACAAGCAGAAAAAACAAAAATATTTATTTACTATAGACAGGGGGGGTAGAGGAAACCTGATCAATAACTCTATTATACAAGGAGGTTAGGCGATGAATAACCTGTTCTTTGGTTTGGAAATTTCAGTGATCGGTTTTATAATTACCATGACTACTTTGTTTCTACTGGCGGGCATTTTGCTTATTTTTACCCTGGTGTTTAGTAAAGGAAAAGATGGGGGACGCCAGGGGCAAAAAAACACTATCCAGGTAATTGAACCACAAAAAAAACCAGCAGCAAAAACCGGGATAGAGATAAGCCCCGACTCTGGTGCCACAGCTTTAAGGCCGGAAATGGTAGCTGCAGCAATCGGAGCAATAAACTATACATTGGAGAAACGAGCCCCCAGGTTTCCCGTCATTGCAAATATTTTGAGCAATGAAGCACCAATAAATTTTTGGGCTTTAGCTAGCCGGACCAGGTTGGTAAATTTAAGGCAGGATTTTGTTTCACATAAAAGGGGGAAATTGAAATGAAAAAATACAAGGTATATGTCAACGGCGAACCATTTGAGGTTATCGTTGAGGAAGCAGGTTCAACAGGAGCACAACAATCAACAATAGCAGCACCACAAACACAGCCAATAGCTCAAACAGCACCGGTAAACAAACCAGTGCCTCCGGCAGCAGTTCCCCCTCAAGCAGTAGAACCGCCCGCACCTAAAACTGGCGGCGGCGTAGAGGTCACGGCTCCCATGCCGGGTTCTATTCTGGATATTAAAGTGGAAGTGGGTGCGCAGGTTAATACCGGGGATACATTGCTCATCCTGGAAGCAATGAAAATGGAAAACGAAATAACCGCCCCCGAAGCAGGTATTGTTAAATCGATAAATATTGCTGTAGGCTCATCTGTCAATACTGGAGATCTCATGCTTGTAATTGAATAATTCGGGGAGGGTTAAAAATGCTTGCCAGGCTTTTAGATTTTATTAGCGATACCGGATTCGCCCAGTTAGCTCTTCCGGAAATAATCATGATCATCGTTGCTCTTTTGCTTTTATATCTTGGTATAGAAAAAAAATATGAACCCCTTCTGTTGGTGCCGATTAGCTTTGGAATGCTACTCGTCAATCTACCGCTGGGAGGGTTGATGGATCCTCCTGTAAACGGACAGGTAGGTGGACTCTTTTATTACCTTTATCAGGGTATAGAATTGGGTATTTACCCGCCTTTGATCTTTTTAGGGGTAGGGGCCTTAACAGATTTTGGTCCCTTGATTGCCAACCCTATGACCCTGCTGTTAGGGGCGGCGGCACAGTTGGGTATCTTCACCACATTTTTGGGAGCACTGCTGCTTGGATTCCAATTACCGGAAGCAGGTTCAATCGGGATTATCGGCGGTGCCGACGGCCCGACAGCCATCTACTTGTGTTCTAAAATGGCCCCGCACCTTTTAGGGGCAATTGCCATTGCAGCTTATTCTTACATGGCGTTGGTGCCAATCATCCAGCCCCCAATCATGAAAGCCCTGACCACTGCAAAAGAAAGAAAAATAGTCATGCAACAGCTCCGGCCCGTTTCCAAAAAAGAACGCGTCCTTTTTCCCATCGTGGTTATTCTCCTGACAGGACTTTTCCTGCCAGCAGCGATTCCCCTTTTGGGCATGCTCATGTTTGGGAACCTCTTAAGGGAATGTGGGGTAACTGAACGACTAAGCGGGGCAGCGCAAAATGAAATGAATAATATTGTGGTTATTTTCCTTGGGCTCACCGTCGGTGCTAAAGCAAATGCTACCTACTTTTTAAAAGCAGAAACACTGCAAATTATTGCTCTGGGGCTAGCTGCTTTTGCTGTGGGAACCGCTGGCGGTGTTCTCATGGGTAAAATTATGTGTAAAGCTACGGGCGGGAAAATCAATCCCTTGATCGGTTCAGCAGGGGTTTCCGCTGTGCCCATGGCAGCAAGAGTTTCACAAGTGGTAGGACGGGAAGCCAACCCCAATAATTATTTATTGATGCATGCTATGGGCCCCAACGTGGCCGGGGTAATTGGTTCCGCGGTAGTCGCCGGAGTCTTTCTTTCCTTGCTACCCTATTGATAGTCGAAATAAATACATAATGTAGAATCAAAGTGTTGTCTACCAAAATTTTCGTAACCTGTGAGGAGGGGCTTCTCACAGGTTTTTTGTAACTGCTCTCTCCTTATCACTTATACCTTTGCATACCAAATTATCTTGTAACAAGTTTGTGTTTTATCCCGGAGTTATAAAAGCCCTGCAAAAAGTACTGTCATCCTTTTGCCGTATCGCCGCCCGGAGCGGCGTGAAGACCATCTATTTGGTAGAACATGGCAGGTATTGTCGGTCACTGTTTAGTTATACTAAAAATGTTGCAAAGAAACTATAATAATCCGGGAGGTGACGGCTGATGACCGTCGGTACAAAATTAAAAACCTGCCTGGCCAACTTAAAAAGTGCACAGGCGGACCTCGAATCATTTGCATTAGAAACCAATAATCAGATGGCTAAACAGATCTTTTCGCAGTTTGCAGATCAGACAAAAAGTATAGCTTCAGGTTTGCAAACGAGGATCATGGAAATTGAAGAACAAGAACCCCAGTATAAGGGTTTTTAGTGGGAAACCTCTCTTTAGAGAGGTTTCCTTTTTGACGGATAAGACAAGCCTTTCTGCTCTTCTAATCAAATTATGCAGGATTTTGTTGGAAAAAAAAGAAATTAGGTTTATAATAGAATAAGAGACGGGGTGTTAATATATGGAGAATGTTAGGGTGCGTTTTGCCCCCAGCCCAACCGGAGAGTTGCATATTGGGGGGGTTCGGACAGCCCTTTTTAACTGGCTTTTTACACGCAATCAGGGAGGCAAAATGATCTTAAGGATTGATGATACGGACAAGCAGCGTTCATCTCCCGTGTTTTTAAATTCGATCATCAACTCCATGCAATGGCTGGGATTAAATTGGGATGAAGGACCGGAAGCAGAAAAAGAAGGAGAAAAAAATTCTTATTTCCAATCAGAACGCCTGGCAATATACCAGGAAGAAACACAGAGGCTTTTAGAAGAAGGGAAAGCCTACTATTGTTTTTGTACTGCTGAAGAGTTGCAAGCCGAAAAGGAAAAACAGCGCCAAATGAAGCAACCCCCGCGCTATAGCGGCCGGTGCCGGAACCTCACTCTTGCCGAAAGAGAAAAGAAAAAGGCCGGCAGTAGCTACGTAATCCGGCTTTTAATACCGCAAGAGGGCACGACTGTGGTCCAAGATATAATCAGGGGAAAAGTGGTTTTCGATAATACTAATTTCGATGATTTTATTATTATCAGATCCGATGGCCTACCGACCTATAATTTTGCATCGGTAGTAGATGATTACAAAATGGGTATTACCCACGTGATCCGGGCAGAGGAACATCTCTCCAATACGCCGCGCCAACAGATTCTTGCACACAAGCTCGGATATAGTATTCCCCAATATGCCCATGTTCCCATGATCTTGGCTCCGGATCACAGCAAGCTCAGCAAGAGACATGGTGCAACTTCCGTTCAAGAATATCGTGAAATGGGCATCCTGCCCGAAGCGTTAATAAACTACCTGGCCCTGCTAGGATGGTCGCCGGGGGAAGATCAGGAAATCATGACCAGAAAGGAGCTAATTGAACTTTTTTCCCTGGAAAGAGTCAGTAAAAACCCCGCAATCTACGACCTTAATAAATTAATCTGGCTCAATGGTCATTACCTAAGAACTATGGAGTTGCAAACCATTACGGAAAAAGTGTTACCCTTCTTTCGAAAAAAAACAGAAATATGGACTGCCTGCCAAAAAAGCCGCTATAAAATTGAAGATGTGATCGATCTAGTCCGGGATAGAGTGAAAACGCTTGCTGATATTGTCGAAACTGCAGCCTATTTTTACGATGAAGATTATCCTTACGACAAAAAAGGGGTAGAAAAACATTTTCGCTTAAAAGAAACAGGGGATGTCTTGAAAAATGTAACCCAAACTCTTAAAAATACGGAACCTTTTACCACAGAAACCCTAAAAACAGAGTTGCAAGTTTTAAGCCAAAACCTAAAGTTATCTCCGGCAAAAATCAATCTGCCCACAAGATTGGCCGTCACCGGGCGCACGATGGGGCCAGATTTATTCTCCGTGATATCACTCCTGGGAAAAGAAAAAGTGTTAGCACGGCTTAAAAAAACTGAGAAACTTTTTTTTTAGAGAGTCAGGTGAAGTATAAAAAATGCGAAAAGTACCAGTATGGGCCCTGGAACCAGGTATGAAAGTTGCCAAGGCCGTATATGATTCATGGGGAACATTACTACTTAATTCTGGCATTGAAATAAAAAATGAATATATAAAACATCTGCAAAAATTAGATATACCTGCCATTTATATTGTAGATAATAATATCCCCGATATCGAAATTGAAGATGTTATTTTGGATGAAACAAGGCAAAAAGCAAAAAAAATGATCAGCAATTTTATCATAGAGCTCAAAAATAAACCTAATAAAAGTGTTCCCCAATTAATTTACGCAAACCAGGGTATCAAAAATGTTCTTCAAGAGATCATCGATCAGCTTCTAGCCAATCCTAACCTGATCATAAATCTAGCCGACATTCGAACCGCTGACAGCTATACTTTTGCTCATTCTGTCAACGTGGCGGTAATGGCCCTTTCAACTGGAATCTCCCTTCAAATACCGCGCTCCCGCTTGCGCAATATTGGCATGGGTGCACTGCTACATGATCTTGGTAAAATATTGATCCCCAACCACATCCTAAATAAAAAAGGAAAGTTAACCAAGAAAGAATTTGAAGAAATCAAAAAACATCCACGTTTTGGCTATGAAATGTTTAGAACGCAACGCGGCTATGTTAATGCAGCAACTGCCCTTATTATTTACCAGCATCATGAACGGATGAATGGCGAAGGCTACCCGGAAAAATTAAAAGGGGAACAGATACATACCTTTGCCCGCATTTGTGCAGTAGCGGATGTTTATGATGCATTGGTATCAGATCGTCCCTACCGTTTGGCTTTCCAGCCCCATATCGCCTTACAAATTTTAGAATCATCCGTGGAGGAATTTGACACAGATATTTTACGCATTTTTTTTCAGCATATTGCTGCTTATCCCATTGGTACTTTTGTCGGATTGAACAATGGCCTAGTAGGTATTGTCACCTATAATAAGGCCGGGTTTCCTTATAGGCCCAAGATACGTATCCTGGGCCACAAGGAAGGCTTTGAACCTTTAAAACCCTATGAATTGAATCTGATGGAAAAACTTAATATTGTAATCAAGGAAGTGTTCAATGTAGACGAGCTGCCTGCATCTATTACCAAACAAAACGCGGGGTAATTATCTGAAGAAGGCGATACGAACTTTCAATGCCGGCAATAAATGTTTTATTCGTTATTTGCTAGTTGAAAATGTCATTTCAAAGGGTGAACCCCAATATATTATTTCTTCCGTTTCTTGGAAGACTTCTGCTACACGCTGGCGATCTGTGGCAGATAGGTTGAATGCTTCCTGTGCCTGTTCAGTGTTCAACACTTCACGCACAGGCAATATCCTATACTGCCATCTCCCTTCTTCCCGGAGCTTATGCACCCAGGCAGGCTCAATATCTAAAAGGGAGATATGAAAAACATTTGCTTCATCGAAATCAGGTAGAATTTTAATGTAAACAATAATTCCGGTATCACAGTAGCGCTCTCTTTGATTAGATATAAAATTACCCAAGGAATAAAACACCAACCCGGTGTTTTTTTCTGTTTTTAAAACTTCTACCTGCTGCACGACATGGGGATGGTTGCCAATAATAATATGTACACCTAGATCAATCAGTTTCCTGGCCATCTCTTTTTGCTGATCAGAAGGTATGCGGTGATATTCATGACCCCAATGCATGCAAAAAACAATAATATCGGCGTCTTCAACATACTTGGCCCTGAAAATATCCTCGCGCATGCGCTGTTCATTTATAAGGCTGACCAAATAATCTTTGCCAGCAGGAACAGGTAAACCGTTTGTTCCATAGGTATAGGCAAAAAAAGCAACTTTTAAACCATTCCGGTTCAAAAGAAAACCCTTTTTTCTTTCTTCCCAATGGCGCGCTGTCCCTACGAAATCCAACCCGGCTTCTTCAAGATTATGGATCGTATTAATAATGCCAGCCTCACCCCGATCCAAAGTATGGTTATTAGCAGTAATTAACAAATCAAACCCGCTTTTTTTCAACACGCCGGCCAGTTCCGGAGGAGAATTAAATAGCGGGTAACCGCTATAACCACCATATTCTTTGCCAGCAAGGGTCGTTTCCAAATTGCCCAGCACAAAATCGGCTTTTTTAAAATAGGGAGTTACATAAACATAGTTTTCCTGAAAATCATACCTGTCTTCGCTTTTTAAATAAGCAGAGGTAATCTGGGGACTGTGGATCATTATATCGCCTACGGCAGCCAGTATTAAACCCGTGGACCTATCTTCAGAATCATCTTCTTGCTTGCCGGGCCCTGAAGCAGGCCCAATTACATTATTTTGTTCTCCGGTTCCTGCCTGCTCATGTTCTTGCTCAAAATCAAAAGTAAATTGCTGCTGAATCCGGTTTATCAGGGTTCTGCTTGCGGGAACAAAGCGATAAAAAAGCATTATACAAAATAGGCATAAAAAAACGGAGAAGAAAACCACGCAGCTCTTTTTACGCATGGCTATGCTACAACCCCTTTTCTTTAACCAATAAGGCTTAACTTAAAGCATTATATTCCATTCGGGGGAGAAAAGGAAGATTGCAGGTGGTAAATTAAAGGAATAGCTGGTTCGTTATTGTCATTTATATAAATATAATTGCTGAACCTAGCAAAAACTAAATTATTAGCTGAAGTGGTCTTTTTCTTTTACCTGCCACATAAAATATAGGAAATAAGGTTTGACTATTCCAGGGAGGTAAAAGAAAAAGTGGAAGAGTTCAATGTCTTTGGTATAGCCCTGGTACCGGTAATATTAGCGATTGTGGAGTTATTAAAATTGGTGGGGGTCCCTAGAAAATTATCGCCCCTGGTGGCCTTAATTTTAGGCATTTTTTGCGGTTTTTATTATCTAGCGCCTGGCGAACCACAAAAAGCTGTTTTTTGGGGTGTAGTTGCCGGTCTTTCTGCTATTGGGTTGTTCTCTGGGACAAAAAACACCATCGAAGATTTTTTTAAGGATTCCAATCCGAAAAGAAAAAATAAAAGTTCCTACTCAGGTGCAAAACGTAAACATAGTTCAGAATAAAACAGATGCATGAAAGTCAAAATAACAATGACCAAACAATTACAAATTAATGATAGTAAACAGGTCATCAAATAATTACTATAGCGGGCCCTTCCTAATTGCTATTGTATTTTTTTAAGACGACAAACGGCGTTTGTTGATCTTCATTCCCAAAAGGATTATCCAGCAGGCTTTCTACCAGACTTTGGTAATCGATAGCCCCGGTTGCAGCAAGAACATCCACGCGGTAGGCATCATTGACATCTACAATTGCAGCTTCTGCGCCAGTTTTTTCTTTAATTCTCTTTACTAATTCACCTGCATGGCGTGGTCCTAAAATAATATATTTTTCAAAAGGCCACATTGTTCTGGCTATGTCGTCAATGCGTGCTAAGTCTCTACCTGCAATATAATAAAATAACCCTTTTTTGCCAATTAACTTGCCAAACAAAGCAGCAACAGCTCCCAAAATAATCCTGGTTTTACCAGCTTCATCAATTGCTATCTGCATTGCTTCCGGCGTAGCCAAACTGCCATCTTTGCGGGGAAAATTGCAAAGAAATCTTGCCAAACATGAAACCTTCACTTCTGCCGGCAAAATAGCCCGGCCCTGGGTGATTGCAACTACAGTTTCCGCCAGAGCAATTATATCACCTGGTTCAACGATATTTTTCGTATATTCCACAACTATTTTCAGAAGATCGTCATGGGGTTTTAATATGCCAGTATAAAGAGGGTAAGTGGCATAAGATTGCCTCATTTTTCTTTACTCCTTACTTACTACTTGTTTATCCGGTTGTCAGTTCTTAAAATATTTTAGCGTGGCATTAAAAATGGCTTGTGCCACCCCCCACTGAAAATGGGAGCTTCTCAACAAGCCTTCTTCCACGGCATGTGTAATTGTTGCTGCTTCCACTACAATAGCCGGTAAGCCTAAACCCGTCAGTGTGCTATCTATTTTGATACCGTTATTTACCAAATTTAATTTTTTGCCCATAATAGCTCCAATCCCTTGCGCTAGTTCTTCCATCTGTTTTTCCTTAGGTGGTACTACCAGGGCAAACCCTTCACTTTGACCATCAGATCCTTTTCTAAGGTGTAGTCCTATGTATAATTGAGCTTTTTGTTGTTGTAAAGAAACTTTTTTTGTATCTGCAGGCATAAATTCGTCCCCCTGGCGGGTTAACCAAACCTTGGCACCGGCCAGCTCAAATACTTTACGTAACTGGTAGGCAAGGGCAAGTACAGCATCTTTTTCCTGTAAGCCTACAGGCCCTTGCAACCCGCAATCCTTGCCTCCATGCCCGGGATCAATTATGATCTTTTTATTCCAGCAAAGTTGTTCTAAATAATAACGGTTGAAATTAATGAACAGGCGGTAGGGGGGAGTGGCTGCTGCAAAACGATCCACAATCGTGGGGTAGCAGAAATTAATAGTGATTTTTACATTATTCCTTGCTTCTAGGGTGGTAACCTTTTCTAGGAGCCCATCATCAATGTGCATTGCCCCTGCGGACATGTTTAAGCTTGCCCCGAAAAGAGTAATTGTATAGCTACGGTGCTGCTGTTGACAGGTATAACTAAGGGGCTTAGTACTATCCAGGATGACCTGGGAGTAACACCGGTCGGGGGGAATTCCGGTTACGAATAGGTTTTTTTGGATATTTGTAACAATAGAAGGCAGGTTCCTCACCTCACCATTTTTCTGCAGGCCTTAAATCATTTTTGACCTGCATATTAATATATTCCAACCTGTAAAAATAGTGAGAAGGAAAAAGAAATAAAACTGGAAAAATTGGGGGGGAGGGAGAAGAAAGGGATCGAAAAAGTGCTGGCTAATAATTATTGTTCTGACGCTGTAATCAATTAAAGCTCTCAACATAACTTTCAATTCCGGTACAAATTGCTGCTGCAAGTTTTCTGCGGTAACTACTGGTCGCCAAGTATTTTTTATCACTGGGGCTAGTAATAAAACCCACCTCGACAATAACCCCGGGGATGCCAGTGTGAAGAAGAAGATAAAAATCCCCGGGGCGAGTCTTTTCGTGAAAAAATTCCCCTGCCCGGGGTTCTACCTTCGTTACCGCATTTAAATTGCTCTGAATTGCCCCGGCCAAAATCTCGCTTTGTGGATCATCCGGAGCAAAAAAAGTTATTGCACCCCGGGTATCGGAATCTTCACAGGCATTTACATGAATACTAACAAATAAGTCTCCGCCACTTTCATTAATAAATTTGGCACGGCCATGCACATCCCGGCGGTGACGCGTATCCGGACCGTTAGGGAGGAGATCGCTGACATCTTTATCTGTTTCCCTGGTCATTTTAACATTATAACCCTTCTTTTGTAGCATAGATCTAAGTTGCTTAGCTATATCCAAGTTAATGTCCTTTTCTAACAAATCTTCCCCACGGCTTACCCCTCCATCGATCCCGCCATGGCCGGGATCAATGATAACAGTAATACCGCTGGAAGCAATCGTTTTAATGATCGATAGGTGAGCATGTAAATATAGAAAGGAAAGACCCAAAAAACAAACTAGGCTCAAGAAAAACAGTCCGTATAAAATTTTTTTTCTGGGTAAATAAATAACCCTTGATTTACTTTTCAACCTATCCTGACCCACTTTTTTTTATTTAATTTAATTCCTATGTGTAAAGTACCGGAAATATACTGGCTCTAAAAAAGAGTTAACGTTTTAATCCTTGAATCTTAATTTATTTCATAATAATCTTGCCTTTATTTCAAGGATGTGTTATCATACTAGTGATAATTTTCTAAAGAGTTGTATTTCTACAACACTTAAATCGCAATATTATAAGCAAACAACATCTACGCTTTATTAAACTTTGTTAATTACTGCTAACGCCCGGGAAGCAAAGACTTAGCAGTAAATATTTTTATAAAAGGGGGTGAAAGAAGAAACAGCAAAAAAGGTGATCCTCGTTGGGCAACAGACCTACCAAATCCTTCCCAAACCTTTGGGAAAACCACCGGTGGCCCGGGCCCCGAAAAAGGAAAGCCCGTTGCTCAAAATTAAGGTGAGCCCATTGCACAAAATATTATAGGGGAGTGATGCCGCCATTAAAGATCAATAAAAGCCCTGAGATGAAGAATTAATTCTATAGGTACTGAAAGGAGAGATTATAATATGTCCAGCGGGTGGCTTGGCTGGTGGATTGTAGCGATTGCTAGCGTTATATTTACCTTTATCGGCACATGGATAACGATGGCGAGGTGGGGAGAATAATGACACCAATACCTGAACTGACAACTTCTTATACAATTTTTGGGGTTATAGGCCTGGGGTTAATGTTGCTGATTTGTTTCATTCTAGGAGTGGTTGCCAGGCGGCAAGCGGCTTCTTATGACGCCTACATGGTTGGAAAGCGTGAAATTGGCCCCTTTATTACTGGCTGCGCCATTTCTGCAACCTATTTAAGCGGTTGGGCCACCATGGGTATGATGGGAATTACTTATTCCGTTGGGTGGTCAGGAATGTGGTTTGCGGGGGTATGGACTATTTTTGGCATCGTCCCTACGATTTTTCTTGCCGCTCGCAAACTGAGTGATTTCAGTGCACGGAATAATACCCGCACCTTGGGCGAAATTGCCCGCGTGCGCTACGACAGCAAAGTAGCCTCGACTTTTGTAGCGGCAGCCATGGCCGCCCTGATGTTTGCTTATGCGGTTGGACAGTTAAAGGCAGCCGGAACCCTTTGGTATGCCGTTACAGGCCTTTCACCAGTTTGGTGCCTGCTGTTTGCGGTACTGGTCGTTTTGATCTATCTCATTATCGGCGGCTACACTGCTACACAGTGGGCCATGGGTTTTCAGGGCATCCTTCTGGGGATCGCCTGTTTTGTCTTGGGTCTTGTAGCCCTAAAATTTGTCGGCGGTGCAATAGGAATGGAAGCACGCCTGGCCGCGGAAGATCCTAATCTTTTAATGCTAGTACGCCCCGATCTGCCACGCGTTGGTTCCAATCAGCTTTTTTCCGATATGATCGGTATTACTTCGACTTTTATTCTTTTCTTTAGTATGGCTACCGGGATGCCACACAACGTGGCCCGTTTCCTTGGAATGCGACCGATGACCAGGAAAATTGACTTTTTCTGGTTAATGTTGCCGGTGTTTCTCATTGCCGGTTTTCCCATCATGCTCAACGCTACTACCGGTTTATGTGCGCGTGCCGCCTTCGGCCCGGCTCTTTTTGACATCGTGCCCTGGCGGGGTGATCTGGCAGCACCCTTTATCGCCATGGCTTCCGGTGGTGTGCCCGTAACAACTCTTTACGTTTCTGGAGTTTTTGCGGCTACACTTTCTACTTTTTCCGGGATGATCATGATCATTGCCGGTAATATTGCCAACGATATCGTTGGTATCTGGGCACCAAAAATTCCAGCGCAAACCCTCTTGCTGCTCAACCGTATTTTACTTGTCCCAGTAGCACTAGTCCCTTTCCTTTGGACGCTTTACAATCCTCCACCTCTTTTGGCATTGCTAACTGGCCAGGCTGCGGCAGGTTTTGGCGGCATGTTTCTGCCAACGATCACGCTAGGGCTCTGGTGGAGAAGAGCAACCAAGGAGGGTGCCATTGCTTGCATTATCTTTGGGCTTTTATCTACCATTATCACTTCTTACATGGTAGGTAAAAACTTGTTGGGTATGGGTTGGGCAATCTGGATCATCGTAGCCGGTTCAACTATTTGTTTTCTGGTAGGCAGTCTTGCTTCCAAGCCCTTATCCGAAGATAAGCTCAACGAGATCCTTGGCCCCGTTAAAAAAGGACGGACGGTTTCAGCTTAGATTACGGTCTTATTATCAACTTGGTCCGCAATTTCTGAATTAGCGGTAAAAGCGGTAGTTTAACTGGTTCTTACACAGGGCATCTGCTTTTTTCGCTGCTGCAATCTGGTTTAAATTAGGTCTAGAACGCCAACTGCTTTTAGGAATGCCAGAATTTTAAACCAGTGCTAGTTTAAGTTCATGGGCTTTATCTCTTCGTAGAAATGCTAAAAAGCGGCTCCCCGCATCTGCAGGCCGGCACCCTGCGGGATGAGGAGGGCTGCTTTTTCTTTGCAGACCTCCGTGCCTTCACAAGATAATTGGACACCGTCCAAAGGGCGAAAACATTTACAGCACTGTTTCATAGAAAGAAATATACGGAAATACTATTTATATATAATTTTATGAAGGATCATCATTATTAATGCCGAAAATAGTATTAAGAGATAATAAAGAGATAATAACCTGTTGTTTCCCAAAGGGAAGGATGAGGTGAACATGGAAACAAAGAATCCTACCAGGGAAAAAGCCTGGGCATTATTAAGAAAGCACAACCAGGATGAAGCCTTGATCAAACACGCTTTAGCCGTAGAGGCAGTAATGGCTCATTTCGCCGAAAAATTCGGCGAAAAAGAGCCGGAAAAATGGCGTATAGTAGGACTTATACATGATCTGGACTATGAAAAATATCCGGATGAACATTGTATTAAGACACGGGAAATATTGGAGGAAGAAGGGTGGCCGGAGGATTACATCAGAGCAGTAGAGAGTCATGGCTGGAAAATTTGTTCTGATGTGGAACCGGAGGAAAGAATGGAAAAAGTTCTTTATACCATTGACGAGCTGACAGGATTAATCGCAGCTTCAGCCTTAGTGCGACCCAGCCGGAGCATCATGGATCTAACGGCCAAATCAGTAAAAAAGAAATGGAAACAGAAAAATTTTGCGGCTGGAGTTAAGCGGGAAATCATTACAGAAGGTGCACAACTTTTAGGTATGGACCTTACAGAAATTATTACAGAAACCATCCGGGGAATGCAAACTGTAGCTGCAGAACTGGATTTAAAAGGCAACCTATCATAAATTTACTGCAATCCGAAAGGACCTGATAAAGTGGAACATCCAATTAAAGACAAACCGGTTCTGCTAATTATTGATATGGTAAAAGACAATCTGGATCCTGATCACCCGTTTCCCATAACGCCTTTTGCTATGCGCATTGTCCCTACTATCAATACTTTAACCGCTATGTTTAGGAAAAAAGGTTGGCCCATAATATTTTCCACAGATGCTTTCCACGAACAGGATTTCATTTTCGGCGGCCGTATGAAACCGCATTCTTTAGCCGGCACCCGTGGAGCCGAAATAGCCGGCAGCCTCGATTATAAGCCAGAAACGGATCTATGGCTTCCTAAACCCCGTTTTTCAGCTTTTTTTCAGACTGAACTTAAAAAAATACTACATGAACAAAAGATCACCCTTTGCGTTATAGCTGGCATCGCTACGAATTTTTGCATTCTTTCTACAGTCATGGATGCATTATGCTATGACTTCAAAGTAATATTGCTTGAAGACTGCACTGCAGCTTCTTCTGAAAACATACACGAAAGCACACTTGCACTCTACCGGCGTAACCCTTTGTTCCCCTTGTTTAGAATCGCCTCTTCGCCTGAACTGGAGGAAATATTGTTAATCCCGGAATAATATTAATCTAATGGAGATGATTATATGGAAAAGCCAAAACCTGTGGTAACAATCGAAATGAAGAACGGCAGCTTGATTAAGGTAGAGCTAGATCCGTCCAATGCACCCAACACAGTCAGAAACTTTATCGCCCTTGCGGAAAGTAGTTTTTACGATGGACTTATCTTCCACCGGGTTATTCCCGGTTTCATGATTCAAGGAGGTTGCCCCCATGGTTCCGGACATGGCGGTCCCGGTTATGCTATTAAAGGGGAATTTGCCATAAACGGTCATAAAAACAAAATAGCCCATATACGGGGCGTAATCTCTATGGCACGTTCACAGTTACCAGATTCCGCCGGCTCACAGTTTTTTATTACAGTGGCTGACGCACCCCATTTGGATGGCCAGTATGCCGCCTTTGGGGTTATTATCGAGGGGATGGATGTTGTCGATAAAATTGTGGAAACGGAGAGAGACCATCTAGATAAACCTTTGGAAAACCAGCAAATTAAAAAGTTAACAATTGAAAAATTTGGTGTTGATTATGATCCCCCGGAAAAAGTGTAAAATCCTTAAGACACAGGGCTTTCTGATTGGCTAGCGGCAATATTGACATGACAAAAAATAAATGCTATACTTTTAACGGATTTTAAAGAAAACAAAAGAGGGTTAAAGTTTTTACTGCCTTTTAGCATGTACGAAGCACAAACATGTTAAAAGGGTATTATTTTTTACTATTAGCAGGAGGGGGGACAAGTATTACTAAACAAGAACAAAAAGCATTGTTTAGGAGGGACAAGAAGGAAAAAGAGAAGCTTTTTACGGGAGAAACAAAAGTTTTTCTTAGGAGGGGAAAAAGTTGAAGCTGAGTCGTCGATCATTCATCAAGCTAGTAGGAGCAACTGGCGCCGGGCTGTCCTTGACCCAATGGGGCTTTAATGTACAGCCAATCGAAGCTGCATCAAATGAATGCAGAATCCAAAGGGCCAAGGAGTATACCTCCATTTGTAATTTTTGTTCGTGCGGCTGTGGTATGATCTGTCATGTAAAAGACGGAAAGTTGATCAACCTGGAAGGAGATCCGGACCACGTCATCAATGAAGGTGCGCTCTGCAGCAAGGGCGCTTCGCAGTGGGAGGTAGCAAACTCTGACCAGCGCGGTGTAACCCCATTGTACCGTGCTCCGGGTAGTGATCGCTGGCAAGAGATCGATTGGGATACGGCCATTGAGAAAATTGCCCAAAAAATGAAGGATACCCGTGACAACAATTGGATCTCTGAAGAAACGGTGGGTGGTAAAAGCTATAAAGTGAACCGCACCGATGCAGTAGGCTTTCTGGGCGGCGCGCAAGTAAATAACGAAGAATGCTACCTTTTTACAAAGATGTCCAGGGCACTCGGGGCATCTTTTTTAGAGCACCAGGCCCGGGTCTGACACAGTCCTACGGTCGCCAGTTTGGGGGCCTCATTCGGACGCGGTGCGATGACCAATCACTGGGTTGATTTGAAAAATGCCAAGTGTTTTTTGATTGAAGGAAGCAATTGTGCTGAAAACCACCCCATGTCCATGAAGTGGATCATGAAAGCCAAGGAAAAAGGCGCAGTCATCATTCATGTTGATCCCCGCTATACGAGAACCTCGCAGGTAGCAGATATTTTTGTCCGTATTCGTCCCGGTACGGATATTGCTTTTTTAAACGGCGTTGCCAAACACCTCATTGATAACAAACTTTATGATGAGTACTTTGTCCTTAATCAAACTAATGCGTTGTTCCTCGTCAATGAAGAATTTGGTTTCGATGATGGCGTGTTCTCGGGTTATAATGCTGCTGATCGTAAGTATGACAACAGCTCCTGGAGCTATCTACTAAATGAAAATAGAAAACCTTTGGTAGCTGAAAGCATTGATGATCCCCGCTGTGTTTTTAGCAAAACCAGGGATTTTCTGAAGCGCTATGATCTTAAAACGGTTTCTGAAATCACAGGTGCATCCGAAGAGCAAATCAAGTTGGTTGCAGAAACCATGGCTAAAAACCGGCCGGGAAACGTTATGTATGCACTGGGGATGACTCAACATACTGTTGGAGTACAAAATATTAGGGGTTTTGGACTCGTCCAACTCCTGCTTGGAAACATCGGAAAGCCGGGCACCGGCATTAACGCTTTGCGTGGTGAACCTAACGTGCAAGGGTCGACAGATATGGCCTGCTTGTTTGGGTACCTGCCTGGTTACCTTGGACCGCCCAACCATAACGTTGATACATTGGATACCTGGACATCTTCCACAGGTACCTTCAGACTTACTTTTTTAATCAACCTTTTAAAAGCCTGGTATGCTGAACATGCTACGCCAGAAAATGAATATTGTTTTAACTGGCTGCCCAAAAAGAACGGTACGGTTGATTATTCCATTTTCAGCATGTTTGAATCGGCCATCACAGAACAAAAGGTGAAGGTTCTTTATTGCGTGGGGCAAAACCCCCTCATGACCCAACCGAACTTAAACGTAGTCTTCGACGGGTTATCGAATATGGAAATGGTCATCGTGCAGGATCCTTTTATTACAGAAACAGCATGTTTCTGGGAGAGACCCGGAACCGATCCAAAGACGATCGACACCGAGGTAATCTACCTGCCGGCAGCAGCTTTTATGGAGAGAGAAGGCACCCTGAGTAATTCCGGAAGACTGGTTCAATGGCGTTATACGGGCATTAAGCCGCCGGGTGTAGCTAAACCTGACCTGGAAATTATTGATTTGATCTTCCAAAATATCCGTGATCTGTACGCCGGTTCTACGGCTGCCAAGGATGAGCCGCTTCTCAAGATTACCTGGGATTATCCCACAGAAGATAATCCTACTTTTGCCGAAGCAGTGCTCAAGGAGATCAATGGTTATAACCTGGTCACGGGCGAGTTGAATAAGGGCATTGGCGAGCTAAAAGCTGATGGTACTACATCTTCCGGAAACTGGCTTTACGCTGGGGTGTACGCCAATAATCAAAACCTTTCCAAGCGGCGGGACAACCAGACAGATCCGGGCGGTTTGGGCATTTATCCGGGCTTCTGTTGGAGCTGGCCGGGCAATATGAAAGTACTGTATAACCGGGCCTCCTGTGATCTAGAAGGACGTCCTTACGATGAAGAAAATAAAGTAATCTGGTGGGATGAAGAACAAGGCAAATGGACGGGATATGATACTCCGGACGTTCCCAATGCCGCCCACGGACCAGATACCCCGAACGGGCAAAAACCGTTCAGAATGTCTGGTGAGGGTGTCGGACGTCTATTGGCCATGAAATATCAGGATTTCGAACCCGAAGCCGTGCTACCGAGAGATTCATCATCGGTTCCGGCAGATGGCCCCATACCGGAATTCTATGAGCCGGTAGAGAGCCCGACGACCAATATTCTGCACCCATCAGTACATTTTAACCCCTGCACGGTATACCCGCGCAAAGGGATGGAAGAGTACCAGCCTATCGGCACGGTAGATGAATTCCCATACGTATTGATGACATCGAGCCTGGCTGAACACTGGTGTGCCGGATCGGTCACGCGCAACATGACCTGGCTCAATGAACTTTATCCAGAACCGATCGCTGAAATTCCGGTAACATTAGCCGAGAAACTGGGCATAAATAACGGGGACCGGGTTAAGGTTTCATCGGCACGGGGTGAAATAACAGTTAAGGCCCATGCTACAAACCGGATGAAAACAATGATGATCAATGGTAAAGAAGTTGAAGTGGTTTGGATGCCGTATAATTGGGGCTTTAAAGGTTTAAGCACGGGGCCCAGCACCAACTATTTGACCATTGATGCCGGAGATCCCAATACCCGTATCCAAGAAACAAAGGCTTGTTTAATCAATATCTGTAAGGCATAACCATAGGGATAGATCACAGCCCAACAACAGGTCGTATTGCAAATCCCAGGCCCGGGTTTGCCTCCAATCAATCTTCTTGTAAACCAAGAAGCTAATAGGCAAATTCGTGTTGTTGAAGCTACGTTAACAACATGACCGACGTATGAAGGAGGTTCAAGATGGGGGATTTACAAGCAGCTATCAAAAACTGGATAAAAGACCGCCCTTTTCTTCAAGAAATTGCTAAATTTCAGGAAACAATAGCTACTGTCATTGCAGAATCAAGCGAACAAAAAGAACAAACCGCTTATGATTGGGAAAACATTCTGCCCGAAATAAAGAAAGGTATTCCAGTTTTAAAAATAATTGAAGTTGATAACAAAACAATAGATCATGCTGCAAATCTCCTTCTGGCTATTGTGGACGCGTTGGCCGTGGCTAATTTGCCGGAAAAAATAGTTCAGCAATCTCAAAAAATGCAGTTAATTTTGCAGGGAAAGAAAGGGCTTGCAGGCAAGATTATCCAAGAGATCATCGAAAACAATAATATTCAAACTAATGATCTAAATATGAATGAAAATGACAAAGAACTCGCCATATTTTTAGTTTGGAGTGCTTTGTCCAAAGCCCTAGAACCATTAAAATCGAAAGTAGCGGAGTTGCTGAAAGAAAACCAGTGGCGAAGGGGTTATTGCCCTCTTTGCGGTCAACTGCCGGCTATGGGCCAACTAGTTCAAGTAGCAAAAGATCAGGGACGGGAGCGGGAGTTGATATGCGGATGCTGCCAGATGAGATGGCAGTACAGGCGGATCGGATGTCCCTATTGTGATAATCTAGAACAAGAAGCATTAAAAATCATTGAAGTTGCTGAGGAACCGGATTTGCGCATTGATACCTGTGAGCAATGCAAATCCTACCTAAAAATATATATCGGCGAAGGCAATGAAGAAGTGGCGTTAGCTGATTGGTCAACCCTACATCTCGATCTAATCGGTAAAAATAATGGTTATAAGCGAACTGGTTACTGGATGTATAAATTGTAAAATGGGTTGGCAGAGCATTACTTTAAATGTTTCTGATCTTCAGGAGGTGATTTAGTTGACGGTAAAAACTTTTTCACGGGGAGCATTTCTTCCCCATTATAAGGAGTTTTCCGAAAAAAAGTCCATCACCGCCATCCCTCTGCCCAAAGAGGTAATAATACCTTTACATCAGCATACCGGGGCACCGTGTCGTGCTGTGGTTAAACCGGGGGATGTAGTTAAAGCTGGGCAGCGCATCGGTGAATCTGATGCTTTTGTTACTGCTTATATTCACGCCAGCGTTGACGGAAAGGTGACAGCAGTGGAGCCCCGCCCTTACTTCACAGGCACTAATGTAGAAAGCGTTGTAATTGAAGTTGATGCCAAACAAAGTGAACCGTCCTGGCAAGAACGTGATACTTCAAAGCTCAGCATTGATGAAATCAAGGCTGCTATTAAAGATGCAGGGATTGTAGGCATGGGAGGAGCAGCATTTCCTACACATGTAAAGTTGAGTCCACCCGGAGCCATCGATCTATTTATTGTAAACGCCTGTGAATGCGAACCTTTCCTTACCTGCGATCACCGCATGATGTTGGAGATGACCGACAAACTGCTGGAAGGTGCTCGCTTGATACAAAAAACAGTTAGCGCACCAAAGATTATCTTCGGTGTTGAAACCAACAAGCCCGACGCCATCCAGGCTCTGAACTCCAAGATTGCCGGTAAGGCAGATATTGAGTTGGTAGCCCTGGATGTCAAATACCCGCAAGGTTCTGAAAAGCAGCTAATCAAAGCTGTTTCGGATCGGGAAGTGCCCCCGGGCAAACTACCCTTTGATGTAGGAGTAGTGGTGCAAAACGTAGCAACCTGTATTGCCGTCTATGAAGCCTGTCGCTACGGCAAGCCCTTGATTGAACGGGTGCTAACAGTAACAGGAGACGGTGCTGCCGGGCCACAAAATGTGCTGGCTAAAATCGGTACACCCATTAGCCATATCATTGAACAATGTGGCGGTTTTAAAGGAGAACCCGGAAAAATAATCATGGGCGGGCCGATGACGGGATGGGCCCAATCCAGGTTGGATATTCCTATTGTCAAGGGTTCCAGCGGCATCCTTATTTTTTCTCCAGCCATGGTAGCGGATACTGAGCATATGGCTTGTGTGCGCTGCGGGAAGTGCGTAGACCACTGCCCCATGTTCTTATATCCCAACTATATCGGTGTTTATGCCGAAAACGGCCGCTTTGATTTGGCAGACGAGTGGGGCGCCATGGATTGTTTTGAATGTGGGATATGTACCTATGTTTGCCCCTCCAACCGTCCTATCGTCCAATTCGTGCGGGAAGCTAAAAGGCAGATCGCCGCAGCCCGGGCTGCTAAAAATTAGCTGTGGGCTGAAACCCGCAGGAAACAAATGCCAATAATCAGTTAAGGAGGGAAACGATAATATGGCGGATAAGAAACTGACTTTAACTCTTTCTTCATCTCCACATCTGAGGTCATCTGACACCGTATCCAATGCGATGCGTGATGTTTTAATTTCGCTTTGTCCCGTTACACTTGTGTCCATCTACTTTTTCAAACTGCATGCCGTTTTTTTAATTCTAGTCTGTCTGGCTGCTGCCGTGTTAACAGAATTGTTGTTTAGAAAAGTGATGCGTAAGCCTTCTTCCCTGCATGACTGCAGTGCTTTAGTAACGGGTCTATTAGTAGCCTTGTGTTTCGGACCTAGCACCGCCTGGTGGACTGCCGCCTTATGCACTTTTGTTGGTGTCGGTATCGCCAAGGAATATATGGGCGGCCTGGGCTGGAACCGTTTCAACCCTGCTTTGTTCGGACGGGTATCTGTTATTTTGTTGATTCCAATCTTTAGTTATTTTTCTTCTGCTTTTGCTTTTTTGCGTCCTTATTTAGGGGAAATCGATATGGTTACTCAGGCCACGCCTTTGGCCTTGTTGAAACAAGGAGCAGGTATGCCTGGTCTGGTTAATTTGTTTTTCGCCTTCCCTGGTGGTGCTCTTGCAGAAACTTCAGCCCTGGCTCTGATACTGGGCGGTATTTACCTTTTGTGTAAACAGCACATTACTTGGGAAATTCCAGTTTCAATGATCATTGCAGTTTTTGTGGTAGCCCTGATCTTCGGTCAGAATCCTCTTTATCATGTTTTGGCCGGTGGAGTACTTCTCGGGGCTTTCTTCATGGCTACTGATTGGGTAACTAGTCCGATCACACCCGCGGGCAAATTAATCTTTGGTGCGGCAATCGGAATTTTAGTAATAGTATTCCGTGTTGGACTGGGGCCCACAGAAGGAACGGCTTTCTCAATCTTGATTATGAACGCTTTTGTGCCGTATATTGACCGGGCGACGAAAAGACCCAAGTTTGGTGAAATTGTGGCCAGCCAAACGGCTGCGGCATCAACCGGCCAGCCCGTCAGTAAAACTAGCTAGCGTGGGTGACAATGTTCACCCCATACCTCACCCAATTGTAAAGAAAGGTGGGATAAACTATGAAAAAATCCATTCTTTATGATGCTTCCAAGTGCACTGCGTGTCGGGCTTGCCAGGTCGCCTGTAAACAGTGGAATCAACTCCCGGCAATTAAGACCAGCTTTCAGGGAACCTATGAAAATCCACCAAATTTTTCAGCGAATACCTGGACAAAGATAGCATTCCGTGAATATGCTGAAGGGGATAAAGTTAAATGGCTGTTTAGCAAACAGGGTTGCATGCACTGCACCGACGCTGCCTGCGTCAAAGTTTGTCCGGCCGGTGCCATTTACCATACTGATTATGGTACCGTGAAGATCGATCAGGATAAGTGCATTGGTTGTAACTACTGCGTTGCCAACTGTACTTATAATGTTATTGGATTTGACCAGGAGGCTAACGTAGCCAGGAAATGCACCTTCTGCTATGACCGAATCACAGCCGGCTTAAAACCCGCTTGTGTAACGACCTGTCCTACGGGAGCCCTCTCTTATGGAGATCGTTCCGAGATGGTTGCCCTGGCCAATAAACGCTTGAAGCATTTACAAAATAATGGTAATGCAGATGCCAACATCTACGGCTTGGAAGAACTGGATGGTCTGGGTATGCTTTATGTATTAGAAGATCGTCCGGAAAAATATGGCCTGCCTGAAAACCCCCGCGTTTCCACAAGGGCAAATATTTGGAACGTTATTTTCAAGCCTGTCCGGGTATTGGTAGTTCTGGCCATGTTCTTTGCGTTATGGATAAACAAAAGTGAATCCAAAAAGCAAACCGGGAACAGCACAACAACCTAAACCCGGAGACACGCGGAATAAAGACTAGTATTTATTTCTATTGTTTTCCTCACGAAATGGCCACGTTTTTGACGTGGGAAAATAGCTTCGAATTAATTCCCCTGCGGTGAAAACAACTTTTTCCGCAGGGGGATTTTAATAAAAGAACGCTTGAGGATATAATTTGCGATCCCCTCTTCTTAGTTAACATAATATATATTATCGGACGTTAATAATTTCTCCCCGGGGGGATTGACAAAAACGGTAATTAAGTATAAGCTAATAATCAAATTGAATAATCATTTAGGCCGATGAACAGGATCAGTAGGAAATTCCGGAAGTGTACAGAGAGTTGTCGTTTGCTGCAAGGGCAACCACTTCCCTTTCTGAAACTCGCCTGTGAGGAGCTACCTGAATTGCCGTGGAACGGTTATAAGGATGAAACGTGGGCACTGTCCCCCCCGGTGCTTCGTTCGTCCGGATTAACCGTTACCCGGAAACCAAAAAGGTTTAAAGTAGGGTTAGACGGAGCCTTACCGTTATAAAAGGGCACTTCTGAAGTGGGCGGGAAATATGAAAAGAACCTGCCAAATAGAGTGGTACCGCGGAAGATCAACCTTTCGTCTCTAAAGCATTGCCTGGAGACGAAAGGTTTTTTAATGTATAATTTTAAAGATATGGAGAGGTGCACAGCATGCATAATGATAACAACAATAACAGGGTTTTTATATTTGACAGTACTTTGCGGGACGGAGAACAAACTCCCGGCGCAAAACTGAATGCCCGGGAAAAACTTGAAATTGCCCGTCAACTGGCCAGGTTGGGCGTCGATGTCATTGAAGCGGGATTCCCCATCTCCTCCCCCGGAGACTTTCGTGCCGTACAACAAATAGCCAGAACGGTCAAGGGGCCCACGATCACTGCTTTGGCCCGGACTGTTACGGACGATATTAAATGCGCTTGGGAATCGATTAAAGATGCTGAAAAACCCCGCCTGCACATTTTTTTAGCTTCTTCCGACCTGCACATGGATAAAAAACTGCGCAAAGATCCAGAAGTATGTTTGCAAGAAGCTGTTAAGGCTGTTAGATACGCCAAAAGCCTAACTACAGATGTAGAATATTCCCTGGAAGATGCCACCCGCTCACGGGAGGATTATATTTTACGGGTCATCGAAGCAGTGATTAATGCAGGGGCGACTGTAGTCAATATTCCCGATACAGTTGGTTTTACTACCCCTAACGAGTACGGACGCCTCGTCAGAACAATCCGTGCCCGGGTCCCTAATATTGAACGAGCCGTACTCAGCGTACACTGCCATAACGATCTGGGGCTGGCCGTTTTTAATAGTTTGGCCGCTGTACAAAATGGAGCCAGGCAAGTGGAATGTAACATTAATGGTATCGGCGAAAGAGCGGGAAACGCAGCCCTGGAAGAAATCGTCCTGGCTATGATTATCAGACCAGATCAGTTTCCTTTTAAAACGGGCATCAACTTAAGGGAAATATACCGCACAAGCCGCATGGTCAGCAAACTGACAGGAATACCCATCCCCGTGAATAAAGCTATTATTGGAATTAACGCCTTTGCCCACTCCTCGGGTATTCATCAAGACGGTGTGCTGAAAGACAAAAGCACCTACGAGATAATCAATGCTGACTTAATTGGCGGGCAGGCAGCGCAGATGAACCTTACCGCCCGTTCGGGCCGGCACGCGGTTCGCCACCAGCTAGAAACGCTAAACTACCAGTTGGACGAAGTAGAATTCGGGACGTTTTACCAGCGTTTTTTGGAACTTGCCGACAAAAAGAAAGAAGTTTATCCGGAAGATCTAGAAGCACTGCTGATCGACATCTCCTTTGCCGAGCCGACCTATGAGCTGGTCTATTTGCAAACTGTTAGCGGCACAAAAACCGTACCTGCTGCTGTAGTACGGCTGCGCAAAGATGAAAATATATTAGAGGAGGTCTCCAGCGGAGCCGGCCCCATTGATGCCGCCTACAAAGCAATTGACAAAATAACCGGAATAGATACCCGCCTGGAAAACTATAACTTACGCGCTGTAACCCATGGCCTCGATGCACTTGGAGAAGTATCCATCAAAATAACCCATGAAGATAAAACAATAATCGGGCGGGGAGTAAGTACAGACATTATAGAAGCCAGTGCTAAAGCCTATTTGGATAGTATCAATAAATTAATTAACCTGCAGGCTAACAAGAACAACAATAATAATATTATTCAGCAATCCCTACCATAAGATTCATTTAAAAAGGTAACTGCTTTGAAAATAGGGCTTAAAATATTTTCACCCTCCTGAAAAATAATGTGTTTAAATAGCGAACCATTGTTTGCTACCAGGTCTCTTTTATGATATAATCCATTTTAAGACATAAAAGGGCAGCTATGAAAGGGTTGAACGTTTTGAAAGAGCTATCACCGCGGCAGAAAGAAATCTTAGAATATATCACAGAGCAGGTTTTCCAAAATAATTATCCCCCCTCCGTCCGGGAAATTTGCCAGGCAATGGGGCTACGCTCCAGTTCAACAGCCCATGCTCACTTAAAGGCTTTGGAAAAAAAGGGGTATCTTCGCCGGGATCCCACCAAACCCCGGGCTATTAAAATACTCAATCCTGCCACCGAAATAAATACTTCGCTGAAGGATAAAACCAGGCTAATCCCCCTGTTAGGCCAGGTTACTGCCGGTTTACCCGTGCTGGCGGAAGAAAATATTGAAAGCTACCTGGCTCTGCCGGAGGAGATTGTAAAAAGAGATGCTGTTTTTCTACTACGGGTCAAAGGCTCCAGCATGCAAGGTGCAGATATCTTGGATGGGGATCTGGTCATTGTTAAACAGCAGCCGGTTGCAGAAAATGGGGAAATTGTAGTGGCCCTACTTGGAGAAGAAGCAACGGTAAAACGATTTTACCGGGAAAAAGGTTGTATTCGTTTAAAACCCGAAAACCCAGATTATGCCCCAATAATTTCCCAAGACGTCCGTTTGTTGGGCAAAGTAATCGGCTTAATCAGGCTCTGGGAATAAGATAATAAAATAGATCTTGCACTAACGACGCTCAGGATGGCAAAAACCGCAAGATGGCATAGACCTATAAAAACCAGGTGGTTACTGGCATTTTGTGCAGGCTAATCCAAAATAGTTTTTAAAATTGCAGCCAGGCCCAGGAGCACATGCTGGTAGGTAAGCCCTCCTTGAATATACACAGTAAATGGTTCACGTAAAGGTGCATCGGCTGTAAATTCGCTGGTGGCACCCTGTACAAAGGTCCCGGCCGCCATAAAGATAGGCACCGTATAACCCGGTGTATTACCAGCTACAGGCGTTACATAAGAATCCAACGGGGAAAAGCTTTGCACTGCCCGGCAGATTTTTTCCAACTCCCCCTGATTTTTTAGGGTTATCAACTGCACCAGGTCCCCCCTTTGTGCATCGAAGCGGGGTTCTACGTCATAACCCAACCCTTCCAGGGCAGCAGCCATGGTTACAGCGCCCTTAAGGGCTTCAGCTACAAGGTGAGGCGCCATAAAAAAACCCTGGAAATAGAGTCTTTTATGCTCGAAGGCACCCAACTCTTTTCCCAACCCGGGAGCAGAAAGAGTGTTGCTGATCTGTGCAATGTATTTTTGCTCTCCAACCACATAGCCCCCGGTAGGAGCCAAACCTCCCCCGGGATTTTTAATCAAAGAGCCCGCAATCACATCTGCCCCCACGGCCAGGGGTTCTGTTTTCTCCACAAATTCCCCGTAGCAGTTATCTACAAAAATAATCACCTCCCGGTTGAAAAAACGGGCCTTTTGAATCAGCTCCCCTATTTCTTCAACCGTGAGCGATGGGTGAGCGGGATCATAGCCTCTCGAACGCTGAATAAAGACTACTTTAGTTGGATGCTGGAGCATTGAGCATAGCTTAATTTCCCCTTTGGGGTGACGGAATTCTTCTAAACCAAGGCTGTCAAAAGATACACCGAAATCCACAAGATTGCCTTCATTCTGACCAGGATTTCTACTGCCGGCCCCGGAAGTAGAAGACCTGCCAGCATGCTGCCCGTCGTCCCCATCCCCCCCGCCCCTCCCCTCCCCTGTGATGGCCCGCGCTAACGTATCATAGGGTAAACCGGTAATTGAAATTAAACGTTGCCCCGGCCGCAGCAACCCCCTTAAACAACTATAAATCGTATGTGTTCCCGAGATAAAGTGTGGCCTGACCAATGCATCTTCACCGCCAAAAACCAGTGCAAATAATTTTTCGAGCTTTTCCCTACCCAGATCATGATAGCCATAACCGGCACTAGAATGAAAGCATTCATCGCTGATCCTCAACTCCTGGAAAGCCTTTAATACTTTTGTTTGGTTAAACAAACAAGTGCGCCCAATTGCACGATGCTGTTTAGTTACTTTTTTTTCTGCTGCTGCAATTATCCCTGCAATTTGGGGGGCAAGCGAAACAAGCTGCCACCATTCCACGTTTTAACAACGCTCCTTTCTTTTCCTGACAGATTCTAGATTTGCCGGCAAGATGTTTTAATAATTTAAAAAGACACTTGTTCCCAAGTGCCTTCACTAGATGCTCAGGAGTATTCAAGAAATGATTCATCCTGAAAAAACAGACAAATATCTTTAATAAAAATTAAATTGGATTTCAAAATATAATTAAACCTTCAGGTAAACATTATCCGGGCTATATTCTAATCAAGCAAACTGATTAGGCGATTTCCTGCTGCTCGGTAGCGGTTGCGGGCACCATGCTAATAGCGATATTACGAAAAGGTACAATGGTAGAGATAGCATGTTTATAGACCAGTTGTTGTTTTCCGTCAACATCTAGAAGAATTGTAAAATTATCAAAGCTACGCACGCTTCCCTTAATCTGGTAACCATTTACAAGAAAAATGGTGCTCAGCATATTTTCTTTGCGAATTTGATTCAAGAAATTGTCTTGAAGATTATGGGTTCCTTTCGTCACAGGTATCGCCATCCTTTCTTTACCTTACACTATATTCGGTAAAAAATATCAATATCCTTCTATTCTGAAACAAATATGATCGATAATTGATTTCTCTACCTGAGATGCTAGCTCGTACCAGTATACCCTTTTATCGGCACGGAACCAGGTCATCTGTCTTTTGGCATAGCGCCTCGTATCCCTTTTTAATGTAGATACAGCGGTCACCCAATCCCATTCACCTTCCAAATAACGAATCAGATGCTGGTAGCCCAAAGACTGCAGGGACTTCAGATTGCTTTTATAACCCCTGGCCAACAATTGCCTTACTTCTGTAAGTAAACCTTTTTTTAACATAAGTTCAGTTCTGCTGTTGATCCGTTCATAAAGGTGGCTCCTTTTCATCGTTAAGCCCACCAGGGTCAAGCGGTAATGTTCATTTTTCTGCTTTTTTGTACGCTCTTTTTGCCGGGAGATCGGTTCCCCCGTGAGGTAATAGTATTCGAGGGCCCTTTCAACCCGCCGCAGGTCATTGGGATGCACCTTTTCTGCCGTAGTAGGATCAACCTGTTGCAGTAGCCGGTATAGATGCTCTTTGCCCTTTAACGTAAGCTCTTCCGCCAAATGTCTTCTGATTACAGGATCGGTTTTACCACTACCAAAACGATAGCCGTCTAGAACAGCCTTGATATAAAGGCCGGTCCCCCCCGTTAAAATTGGCAACCTGCCCCTTTGATTTATTTCTTGAATAACCTTTTGCGCCCGCTGTTGATAATCATAAACTGTAAAGTTGACATCCGGATCAACGAGATCGATCAGGTGATGAGGAATACCCTGTTTTTCCTGCAACGTAGGCTTGGCACTGCCAATATTCAGGTAGCGGTAGACCTGGACAGAGTCGGCGGACACTATCTCACCATTTAATTTTTGAGCAAGGGTTAAAGCTATTTTAGTTTTACCCACAGCAGTCGGACCAACCACAACCAGGAGTGGTACCGGAGATTTTTGTGCCATCTGTTCTTTTGATTTCATTACTTTTTTCTTTTCCCCCTCCCCCCCTAGCTCTTTCTTAACCCCGTCTTTTAAAGAGTTTTTCAAGCTCTGTTTTTGTAATTCTAATCACCACGGGCCGGCCATGAGGACAATAAAAGGGGTCGGCACATTTTTCCAGGCGTTCGAGTAATGTCTTTATCTCCTCTGGCGCTAAAACATGGTTGGCTTTAATTGCTGCTTTACAAGCAAATTGTAGTAAAGTTTCTTTCAAAAATTCTTGTCCACTCCATTCTTCCCGGGAAAGCTCTTCAAAAATATCCCGGCACATCTCCGCAGAAAAAAGATCTTTAAGGTAGAAGGGCACAGCCCTGACGATAAAAGTATTATGGCCAAATGGTTCAATTTCTAATCCCAGTTCTCTAAAAAGCCCTATTTTATCTTTGAATTTTTCTGCAGCAAAAGATGTCACCTCCACTGTAAAAGGAATAATTTCTTGCTGGTAACAGTCTTTATCCTTTTCTTGCAACTGTATCTCTTCCCACAGAATTCTTTCATGTGCAGCATGTTGATCTATAAAAAACAGGCTATCCTTTTCAATTAGTACAATATACGTAGCAAAAACCTGCCCCAGGATAATACCATTAAAGAGGCCTTTAGTGATGGTTTGGGGTTGAAAAGAGCGGGGTTTTGTTTCTAACAAAGGGTCAAGAAATTTATCGGGGAGAGTTGGCTTCTGCACCTTGTTAATAAGGGATTCCCCTAAGGGGGCTTGTTCCTGCATTTTATTAATAACGAAGCTGTCTCCCCGGGGAACAGCGGACGAAAAAGGAACTGCTTGCTCCCTGACACTCCCCTGGAGGTGATCCAAAGAAACCTCCGTTTGTCTGGTTGCTGAAATAAAAGGACGCGGGGTAAAAGCTGTTTGCAGGCTTTGTTCCAGAAAACGCTGTACTATTTCTTCTGCCTGGAAGCGAACCTCTGTCTTGGTGGGATGGACATTGACATCGATCTCCCCCGGGGGAAGTGTCAGAAACAAAAAGGCAGCCGGGTATCTTTGGGAGGTCACAAGACGGGCATAACTGCGATCTAGAGCTTTCTTTAAAAGCGAACTGCGAACATACCTTTGATTAACAAAAAATAATTGCCGGTTCCTGCTGCGCTGGCTAAAAGAAAGGTTGCTGACATAGCCGCACAATGTTAACGCTTCCTTCCTAAAATCTAAAGCAAGCAGTTCGTGGGCCAGCTTGTTGCCATATAGTTTAGCAATTACATTCAACAAGTGGCCATCGCCTGGCGTTTCTAGTAAAAGTTTTCCTTCCCTGTACAAAGCAAAAGATACATCCGGCCTAGAAAGAGTCAACCAGTGAATTGTCCTGTACACTTTTGCAGTCTCCGCCGGTATCCCTTTCATAAATTTAAGCCTGGCCGGCATATTAAAAAAAAGATCCCGAACTGTCACTTTTGTCCCAATGGCAAAACCAATTTCTTGAAAGGTTTTCTCCTTCCCCCCCTCAAAATAAGCATGAACACCGCTTTCTTCCGCCCGATGACGGGTAGTGATCGATAATTTAGAAACAGCAGCGATACTGGGCAAAGCTTCACCACGAAAACCAAGCGTTTGGATTTTACCCAGATCTTCGGCACAAGTTATTTTACTGGTAGCATACCTTTTTAAAGCCAGGCGGACTTCTTGAAAAGGTATGCCTGCACCGTCGTCAAGGACAGTAATTTCCTTCAGGCCACCCTGCCGCAAGGATACCCTTATTTGCTGCGCGCCGGCATCAAGAGAATTTTCCACTAATTCTTTAACCAAAGAGGAAGGGTTCTCTACTACCTCTCCTGCAGCAATTTGTTCGGCTATCCTCATATCTAATTTACGAATAGTCATTCTTTAACGTTCCCCTCCCCGGAATGTTTTCCCTGGGAAAGTAAGCGGTCTTGTAGTTTATATAACTTATTCAAGGCTGCCAGGGGCGTTACATTCACTATATTTAACTGCCTGATCTCCTCGATGATCTTGCTTTCCATTTCTGTGAGCATACATTTTAAATTTTTTTCCGCTGAAGGCAACAAGGATAACTGCCCCTTTTTATTTTCAAACAAACTGTGCATTTTTACCTCAGGATCGTCCTTCCCTTCAAATTTATCCCCTTGAGAAAGAGCCTGCCCGTCCCCGCATGTTTCTACCGGGGTTTCTGTCTGTGCTTCATAACTTTGCAAAATCTGATAGGCCCTCTCAATAATTGCTGGCGGTAAACCTGCGAGACGGGCTACATTTACACCGTAGCTTTTATCTGCTTTTCCAGGGATAATTTTCCTCAGGAAAATTATCTCCTCCCCTTTTTCTTTGACGGAAACTGTTAGGTTTTTTAAAGCTGGAAGCTTATCCTCCAAAGCGGTTAATTCGTGGTAATGGGTGGAAAAAAGGACATATACGGCATGTTTTTTATGTAAATATTCCAGGATAGACTGGGCGAGACTCATCCCATCGTATGTGCTGGTACCACGACCAATTTCATCTAAAATAACCAAACTGTTGGCGGTGGCTTCTTTGATGATAGATGCCGTCTCCTCCATCTCCACCATGAATGTGCTTCTCCCCCCGCTAAGATCATCGCTCGCCCCCACCCGCGCGAAGATACGCTTTAGCGGATAAAAAGACATCTCCACGGCCGGTACAAAACTGCCAATCTGAGCCATCAATAAAAGAAGAGCAATACTGCGGCAATATGTACTTTTCCCGGCCATGTTCGGCCCTGTAATCATCAATACCTTTTCATTATTTTCATCCAGAAAAGCATCATTGGGAATAAAAACGCCCTCCTGTAAACGTTCCACAACAGGATGACGGCCTCCCCGGATACAGAGCTGCCTGGAGGTAGAAAAACAGGGCTTAATATAACCCGGGGATGAAGCTAAATCGGCAAGTGAGAAAAAACAGTCGGCCTCCGCAAGAACCTGTCCGGTTTGCTGCAATTCCTGAATATATTGCACAACCTCCAGGCGCAATTTTTCAAAAAGTTCATATTCCACCTGCATCAGCTTTTCTTCCGCATTTAGGATCGAGGCTTCCTTGGCCTTAAGTTCTTCTGTAACAAAGCGTTCAGAGTTGACGAGGGTCTGCCTTCTGATGTAATTATCTGGTATGAGCCCCAGGTTGGCTTTAGTAACCTCCAGGTAATAACCAAAAACCTTATTGAAGCTGATTTTTAAAGACTTTATCCCGGAACGTTCCCTTTCTTTTTTCTCCAATTCAAGCAACCACAGCTTACTATCTCTCGTAATTTGCCGCAGTTCGTCCACCGCCGGGCTGTAACCATCTTTAAAAATACCGCCTTCTTTTAAGGTTAAAGGTGCATCATCGCTGAGCGCCGCCTCTAATTTTTCCCGCAAAACAGATAAATCAGGAAATTGCCTGCTGAGCCATAGGAGCCGTTCTGCCTCCAGTTTCTGAAGAAGTTTTTTGATAAGCGGTAACAAAACAAGTGTTTTGCGGAGGGCTAATAAATCCCTGGCATTGATATAACCCATACTGATCTTACTGCTCAACCTTTCCAAGTCATAACACTCTTTTAAAAATCCGGCGAGTTCATCTTTGAGCAGTTGTTTTCTTTTCAGTTCTTCGACTGCATTCCAACGCAATGCTAGAGCCTTGGGTTCCAACAAAGGCCTTTCCAACCATTTCTTCAAAAGTCTGGCTCCCATAGCTGTTTTTGTTCTATTGAGAACCCCCCAAAGGGAATTTCTTTTTTCTCTGGAATAAAGAGCTTCAAAAATTTCTAGGTTTCGAACGGTAATCATATCCAGAAACAAAGCCCCGCCAGGCTCATATAATTTTACTTTATGCAGATGCGTCAGTTCTCCCCGCTGCATTTTGTAAATGTAGCTCAAAGCCGAAGCTACAGCCAGTAATGCGGGTTGGCAATTTTTCAAACCTGAATTTTCAAGGAGATCTTTTGCTAAATGCTTTTCTAGAAACCCTAAAGCTCCATCATCTTCATAAAACCCAAAATGTTCTTTTTGAATAAAACTAAAATTTTTTTGTTTCCGCAAGTCCAGTTTGGCCAGGTATTCCCGGGGAATAGATTTTTCCACAATCACTTCTGCCGGTTGAAGCCGGTCGACCTGTTCCCAAACTTTCCCTGCAGCTCCATTATTTTCACCATCCTCAAAAAAGTAAGCCTGTATTTCACCTGTAGAGATATCAATAAAAGCTAGTCCCCAACCTTCTTCTGCCCGGGCAATGGATGCCAGGTAATTATTGTCATCCTTTTGCAAAAAATCTTCCTCCACCACAGTACCGGGAGTAACGACACGCGTCACTTCCCTTTTAACCAGACCTTTGGCCATACCGGCCTCTTCAACTTGTTCACAAATAGCAACCTTATAACCTTTTTCCAAAAACCGGGCCAGATAATTTGAAGCTGCATGGTAAGGAATACCGGCCAGGGGGATGGCCCCCTCCTTCTTCCCTTCCCGGCTAGTCAAAGCAATTTCCAGTTCCCGGGAGGCAATTACAGCATCGTCAAAGAACATTTCATAAAAATCCCCGACCCGGAAAAAAAGAATCGCATCGGGGTATTCGTTTTTGATTTTTTTAAACTGCTGCATCATGGGCGTAAGATTGTCCATAAAATATATTTCACCTCAAAATGGTTTTCTGTTCCTTTCCCACAATATTATTGTGTTAATCTTTGAAAGAAACCACCCGGGAGGGAACAAAACGGGGTTTTGAATTGATTATTGTTCATTACAGAAGGGGCATAATCCATAAAAATTTAGTTGCATGGCAGAAACATGAAAACCCGTTTCCTTGACAACATCCTCGATAAGTAACTGGTCTTGCAATTGTTCCAGAGAAACATTTTTCACGTCGGCAACTTTACCACAATTTTTACAGTAAATATGTGCATGCGGGATCGTTACAAAGTCATAACGTAAACCACCCTCTCCAAAACTTAGCTCCTGGATCAACCCCGCTTTTTTAAGAATGTCTACGGTTTTATAGACCGTAGCCAGGCTAATAGCTGGATAGCTGGGCTTAAGCTTTTTATAGATCATCTCTACATTGGGATGTTCTTTGGCCTGCTGTAAAACAGCATATACTGCCATTCTTTGAGGGGTTACCTTTATTTTTTTTGTTCTTAATATTCCTTCAATGGTTTGCATCCTTTATCCCCCAACTATTTTTATGTGATATTCACTTTGAATATATAATAATTAGTAAATCCCGTCAACCTTCTGGACCTAAATTAGTTCGTTTCCACTTTCCCCGGGTAGTTTATGCAAATTTTTGATAAAAGCTCGCACGACGAAAATAAGCAATATTTTCTCCGAATGGTTTATCGATATTCACCGGTTAATGTCCAGGGTTTGGCTTCAATTATTTTAACAGCGATCAGTGCCCCTAAAAGGTTTTTATCAGACGTAAAGTGAACGATTTTATTTGTCCTAGTTCTCGCTGTATAATTACGGGCGTTAGTTTTACTCCTACCTTCTACCAGAACGATCTGTTCTGTCCCCAGCAACTGCTGGTTATTTTCCAGGCTGATTTTATTTTGTATTTCATTCAAAAGCATAATCCTTTCCTTTTTTATTTCCGGGCTAACTTGTTTTTTCATGTGTACAGCCTTTGTTCCCGGGCGAGTCGAATAAACGAAGGTATAAGCAGCATCAAACCTGATTTTTTCGACCAGATCCAGCGTTTCTGCAAAATCTTTTTCTTCTTCACCTGGAAAACCGACAATCAAATCTGTGGTAAGAGAATAAACAGGAAGCTGTTCTGCTATTTTATCTGCCAGGTTCAAATAGTATTCCCGGGTATAGCCGCGGTTCATCAATTTCAGTACTTTGTTACTTCCCGATTGTAAAGGCAGGTGAATATGCTCACAGATTTTTTCCCCCTGCCGGATTACTCGGATAATTTTTTCGTTAAAGTCACGTGGGTGAGAGGTCATATACCTTAAATGCACCAATCCTTCAAGGCGATCTAGCATTTGCAATATATCAGCAAAATCAACTTCCTGCTCCAAATCTTTGCCATAGGAATTAACATTTTGCCCTAATAGTGTAATTTCTTTGTAGCCTCTTTCCGCCAGTTCTTGTACCTCATGGACAATCGCTTGTGGAAAACGGCTTTTCTCGGGCCCCCGCACATAGGGTACGATACAATAGGTACAATAGTTGTTGCAACCGTGGCTAATTGGTACCCAGGCCTTGAACTCATGCCCTCTTTTAAGTGGAAACCCTTCCCTTTCGCCCTTTTTTTCTAGGGATACCACCGTATGATTCGCATAGCGCGCTTTTTCCAGAAGCTCGGGAAAACGTCCTAAAGAATGGGTCCCTGCCACCAAGTCAACAAAACTGAATCTTTCCCGGATCCTTTGGGCTACACGTTTTTGTTGAGCCATACAACCCCATAAAACAATTAAAAGATGCGGTTTCATTTTTTTTAAAGAACGCAGCCGGCCCAAGCGGCTAAATACTTTTTCCTCAGCTTTTTGTCTAACGGCACAGGTGTTGAGCACTAGAACATCGCTTTCTTCTTCTTTCGCTGCCGGTAAATAACCCATGTTTTCTAAATACCCGGCAAGAACTTCCGAATCATAAACGTTCATCTGACAACCATAAGTTTCTAAATAGTAAAAACCCGGGGCCTGTTTTCCCTTTATTGCTTCCACTAAAGCTTACCTCCATCAGACAATACTTGTGTAGTAATCTTTAAATGTTTATAACTGCTCAGGGCTAAAACATGATAGCATAACCGACGAATCAAGGGATCTTTCGCTAACGTTCAGGCTAACAGTAAGTAAACGTCTATAAATATTTTACTGCAAAAAAGACAAAAGGGCAAAAAATAACCGGATTCGCCCGCAAAATAATTTATCCCCTTTCGCAAACATTAAAAAAAAGCGGGCAATAACCCGCCTTAAATACTGAAAGACAATGTCTATAACACCTGTGTCCGTAACAACCTGCAGCCAAAACAACCCAATATTTTCCTAATCTCCGCCAAAAGTTTTAAAGAGCTGCACCTTTTCTTATTTTACCAATCTCATATTCTATCTCTTCAAGATTTGTTTCGATATTGCTGATTCTTTCATTTAATTCATGTATTAAAGTGCTGAGGTTAAAATAATCCATGGTCCCCACTACTGTTTTACAAGACGCACACTGCACGAACATTATTTTAAACCGCCAGTTACCAGGCTCCCCACTTACCATTTCAAAACTTTGATTCCCACATTTTGGGCATCGTGGTAAATCCATTAAAAATCCCTCCCCCGGTTTTAAATTTGATCCTAGCTAATTCTTGATAGAAGAAGATACTCCTTCATCTAGAAGCCAAAAGTTATTACTAAATACTTGGGGATAATTTATTTACAACTAAAAGATGCTCCGATTTATAAAATAACCGCTTTTTCGGCGTTTAGTAGTTAAATTACTTAGCCAGGTAATAGCTATAAAAGTTAAAAGTTTATAAATAAAACTATCATATAAAGTCCAGTGAAAATAAGTGAGATATCCCTGATTTACGGCTAATAATTCAACCCCGGCAAAAAAAGCGCTGAACAAAATTAAATAAGGTAACTGCCAAGCTTTCCCCGCGGGTAAAAGAGAAACGATGATGATACCAATACCCGCCAAGCCCAATAAATATGCGCTGGGAATTGTCCCGATGGGATATTTAATTTCCTTGAAATGAAATAGATTATACTTAATTAAAATGTCATTAAGAAAAAAACCAACGAGCAAAGTCCATAACCCCACACTCCAATATCTCCTCAGGTGAACACGCAAAAATATGAGTACGATCAGCCAAATGACTACCGCAAATATTACCCAGGGCACCAAATCCCTCCTTTTTAAAAACTAGACGGGGAACAAAATTTTCCGGAACATAGCTGCCAGGTAAAACCATTCTTTTTTAACAGAGGACAAGATTGTCACGGTGGATCACCTCTTCTTGTCCCAAATAGCCAAGAATATTGCTAATTTCGGATGATCTATACCCGGTTATCTGTTCCAGTTCTAACCTATTATAATTAACTATTCCCCGTGCAATTTCTTGTCCATCCGACCTACAAATACTTACTACATCGTTTTTGAAAAAATCCCCCTCTACTTTAATTATACCAATCGGCAGCAAACTTTTTCCTTCTTTGATTAAAGCCAACTCCGCACCCTGATCAATAAAGAGAGCACCTCTTATTTTTTGTGCAAAAGCTATCCACCTTTTCCTGCTACGTAAATAGCTTTGTTTAGAATCAAAAAAGGTTCCAATTTCCTCCCCTTCCAAGATACGCCGGATGATATTATCTTGTAAACCGTCAGCTATAACCATATCAATACCCGAAGCCATTACAATTTCAGCAGCTTCTATCTTGGTAATCATCCCCCCCCGGGCCAATACCTCTTCTGTCTTTCCTGCGGCTCTTTTAATTTCAGGCGTAATCTCTTCCACTTGTGAGATTAGGTCGGCAGTAGAATCCAGATGGGGGTTGGCAGTGTAAAGGCCTTCCGTATTGGTCAGGATAATTAACAGATCGGCATCAACTAGCGTTGCCACCAAAGCTGATAGTTTGTCATTATCTCCAAATTCGATTTCTTCGGTGGAAATAGTATCATTTTCATTAATAATGGGGATCGCTCCAAATTTCAAAAGGTGGGCTAAAGTATTGCGGGAATTGATGTAACGCTTACGTTCTTCCAGATCTTCCCTGGTAAGCAAAACCTGGGCAACAATATGACCATATTCGGAAAATATTTTTTCATAAAATTGGATCAACAACCCTTGTCCAATAGCAGCGACAGCCTGTCTTTCCTGTATAGACAAAGATTTTCTTTGAAGTCCTAGGCGGCCAATTCCCCCTCCGACCGCCCCTGATGAAACGAGCAACACATCTTTGCCCTGATTTTTCAAATCGGCGAGCTCCCTGACCAGCTTTTCAATAATTCCCAAGTTCAATTTTCCAGTTTCATAAGTCAAAAGCCGGGTGCCCACTTTGATAACAATTTTGTTGATTAATTTTTCAGCGAGCAGTCTTTTAGGCAGCACTGGGATTCCCCCTTCTTTTCCATAAAGTAGGAATGAAATCCGGGGTAAAAAATTTAATCCGGATGAGATAAAGCCTTTTCTCTTTTGGCTGCCGCTACTACTGCTTTGACAAAAGCAGCTTTAACTGCATCCTTTTCTAACGCAAAAAGGCCCGCACTGGTAGTACCTCCCGGTGAGGTTACTTTATTTTTTAGAAGGGCGGGATGTTCCCCCGTTTCTAAAACCATTTTAGCAGCACCAAACACTGTTTGAGCCGCCAAAAGCAAAGCAGTATCCCTATTCAGGCCCATTTCTACGCCCCCGTCAGCAAGGGCTTCGATTACCAAAAATACATAAGCCGGTCCGCTGCCGCTTAGCCCGGTCACTGCTCCCATTTGTTTTTCTTCCAAAAAGACAACTTTACCCAGTGCTGCTAGGAGAGCGGCTATTTCCTTCAATTCACTTGAGGAAACAGCATCGCTAGAGCAGACAGCAATCATACCTTCCCCTACTAGACAAGGAGTATTGGGCATAATACGTATTATTTTTAATGGTTTGCCCAACTGTTCTTTAAAAAATATAATGGGTAACCCGGCAGCCATCGAAATAAGAAGGTGCCCGGGGTTTAAAGCAGGTTTTATCTGCAAGAGCAATTCTTTCATATCCTGGGGTTTAACAGCAAGAAAAATCTTAGGGACTTGTGAACAAAGAGTTTGAACATCGCTAGCAATTTTGATCCCCGTTTTTTCCTTCAATAGTTCAGCTTGTGTCGGATTCAGATCATACGCAACCATTTCTTTTTTATCTATTAATTTTTTTTGGACTATTCCGGACAGTAAGGCGCTGCCCATCGTTCCACAGCCGATCAAACCGAGCATTTTACCTCCCCGGGATGTAAAAACAACCCTAAACACCATTATCAATAAAAAGATGATTGCCTTCTCATCTCATTATAAAGGTTAGATCCGTAAGTGGTCAACACCTTTGCAAGAAAAACAGACGAAGCACACGTTCCTTGTTACTACCCGGCCATTTTTATCATTGCACAAAGGAAACACAAACATTTATTGTTAACAGCTTATTATTATTACCTTAGTTGTTTTGTATTAAAAAGCGGCATATTACATGTAAATCGTTGTTCAGGGCTCGTATTGACCGGTATTAGATTTGACATCTAGGCTTTTTATGTTTTGGTTTAGGTTTAAGAAGAAGCCGGGGCGGGCGGGGGCGTGGCTAGTGGCGGTAGTGGCTAGGTGAAAAAGCAGATTTTTTAATATAGCCGGCACGGGAACATTTTATTTATTTGTCCCTGCCGGCTATATATATATTACTTGGATCTTTAAAGAATAGTAACTCCCACTGGTATCCAGAAAGCAAAATAAAGCAAAGGTTCAAGCCCTTATCTGGCTTCCCGAATTTCCTGCCATCTTTCCCTGGCCATTCTAATAATAGTCCGATTATTTATTTTTTTATCATTGACGATATGGGCAAAATACTTCACCGCTTTTTTATCATCACCAATCCTGCTGCTTATTTCACCAATTAAATAAAAAACAGTGGCCGGATCTTCCAAGTTTCTATCTGATGCAATTGCTTTTTCATAGTATTCCATTGCTTTTTTTAAATAATTAATTTCTTCATCCTTATCCTGCCGGAACCTGTTAAACCAGGCCAGATGAAGGTAGAGCCCCGCAATAATGATTTCCCTTTCCTTTCCCAGTAAAGCGCATTTCAATGCTATTTGATAAGCTAAGATGGCCTTCTCCTCTAGGCGGGAACCGCATAGATCATCTCCTCTAGGTTTTATTACTGCCCTGATCGACTCTTTCTTTTCAGCCGGCGGGGATTTAAAATTATCGGTAAAACCATAACCGCATTGAGGGCAGATATAGACATTATAATAAGCCGGGTTTTCACCCTTATAGTGCGTGCAAAAATCGGATTCTTTTTTTTGAACATATTGCTTACTTCTTTTCACCTTACTACTCTTGAATTTTGTGTCGCATAATAAACACGTTACTCCTTTTAAAAATAGATCGTCCATTACCATGATGCAGTTCGGAAAAACTGCGCCATCCCCCCTTCTGATACGTTTATTTTAAAAGGTAATTAATATTTCCGAACACAATAAAGCCTAGTATTGACAGTACCCCAAAAAAAGTCATGTAGATACCCTCCTGCATAGGGGGGTAAGAATTGAGTAGTAACATTGATTTTATATAATAATAAGTAGCAATAACAGCAAAAATGCACGGCAAAAGAACACCTACATATTTTCGTTTTCCTTTGGTCAAAAAGTAAATGCAACTAAAGTAAAAAATTATCACTAAAATAAGCATTGTAAACGGAAACAAACCGATCAATTGCATGGAAATATCCTTTCACTGATTGGTAAAGTACAGGGCACCGGCCGGGCAGACCTCGACACAACGTCCACAGCCTGTACAGGGAGAATCAGCCCAAAGCCCGCCCCCAAAAGTTGTTACTTTGCGTTGCAACCCGCGGTGTGAAAAACCAATTGCCCCCACCTTAATCTCCTCGTGATCAACGTAGATACATTTTCCGCAAAGCACGCAGCGACTAGGATCAAAATGAAAGATACCCATGCTTTCATCAATGGAGTACTCCTTTTCGAGGGGTTTTAGGCGGGTGAGCCGTAATTTAAGTTTTCTTTCCTTGGCAATTTTTTGCAGTTCGCAGGAGCGATTTTTGGGGCACTGAGCACACTTTAAGCGGTGATCGGATAGCAACAGTTCAAAAGCTGTTTTTACCAGGCGATCCACGCGTGGGCTTCTGGTTTTGACGACCATACCATCAAATACTTCTTGTGTACAAGCAGTAACGGGATTAGGGAAATCCTCAACCTCTACAAAACAGAGGCGACAACTGGCTGCCGGCCGTTTTTCTTCTTTAATAGCACAAAGGTTAGGGATATAGATATCGTTTTCCAGGGCAACCCAAAGCAGTTTTTCCCCTTCATCCGTGGTTATTTGGCGGTCATCAATAGTTAAAGTGATCTTTTTACCCATTTTTAGTCCCTTTCTTTTGCTCCCCCGGCAATACGGGCGGAGACAATTTAACGACAGCATTATGTTCCGGCGGACAAGTTTTTAAGCAGTTATCGCATTTTACACACTTTTCCTGATCGATGACTTTGATACCGTCCTCCCTGGTATAGATGGCTTCTACCGGGCAACTACCCACACAGACGTTACACAATTTAGTACATTTTTCTGGTACAATGTAGTAAAGAATCAAATCTTTACACATACATGCCGGGCAGCGCCCTTCTAAAATATGCGCCTCATATTCGTCCCGGAAATAACGTAAGGTGGTTAATATAGGATTGGGGGCCGTTTTTCCCAAGTTGCATAAGGAGCCCATCTTGACGTCCTCGGCCAACTCCCGCAGAATTTCAAGATCGGCAAGTTCACCCTGTCCCTTGGTGATGCGCGTCAACATATCAAGCATGTGTTTGGTGCCCAACCGGCAAAAAGTGCATTTACCACAAGATTCCTGTTGCGTAAATTCTAGAAAGTAACGGGCGATGGCCACCATACAGTCATCTTCATCTAAGACTACTAGCCCGCCCGATCCCATAATCGCCCCGGCTTCTTCCAGGGAATCAAAATCAATGGGTATATCCAGCTTTGTTTCCGGTAGGCAACCCCCTGAAGGACCACCAATCTGCACTGCCTTAAATTCTTTTTCAGCAGGCACGCCTTCCCCGATATCAAAAACTAGCTGGCGCAGCGTCGTCCCCATGGGGACCTCCACCAAACCTTTATTGGCCACTTTCCCCACCAAGGTAAAGACAGCCGTGCCCGGGCTGTCGGCAGTCCCGGTTTCCTTAAACCAGCCTGCTCCCTCTCTGATGATTGCTGGAACATAAGCAAAGGTTTTAACATTGTTCAAAACAGTAGGCCGGCCACGAAAACCGGAGACGGCCAGATAAGGTGGGCGGGTTTGAGGAATACCCATTTTCCCTTCCATGGATTCCACCAGTGCAGATTCTTCACCACAAACAAAGGCACCCGAACCTTTAAAAACTTCCAAGTCAAAATTAAAAGAACTACCTAAAATGGAACTGCCCAACAGCCCTTTTTCCTTTGCCTGTGTCAAAGCTGTCTCTACCCGTTTAATGGCTAAAGGGTATTCACTGCGAATATAAATATAACCTTTTGTAGCCCCCACAGTGTAAGCACAAACGAGCATGCCTTCAATAACCTGGTGAGGGTTGGATTCTAAAATGTTACGGTCCATAAAAGCCCCGGGGTCCCCTTCGTCGGCGTTACAGATAACATACTTAATCTCTCCCGGCGCATTCTTACACAGCGCCCACTTCTCTCCCGCGGGAAAGCCGGCTCCCCCCCGCCCCCGCAGCCCGGAAGCCGTTATTTCTGTTATGATCTCCTTGGGCTCCATCTCCAATAATTTAGCCAGCGCAGCATAACCCTCGTGAGCAATATAGTGCTCGATATCTTCGGGATCGATAAAGCCGCAGTGTTCAAGGATTACTTTTTTTTCATAGGCGTCCCTGGGGAAATCAGTAAAAGTTGGGAAAATGTCGTTGGTTTCTAACGCTACCAAAGCATATTCATAACAAGGATCGTCGCCTTCTAAAAAACTATCCACCAAAAGTTTAGCCAAACCTTCATCCACATATCCATAACAAAGAGAGGGGAAACCTGGTTTTGAAATAATGACCAGGGGTTCAGCATAACAATAACCCATGCAACCCACTTCGTGGATCTGGACATCCAGCCCCCTATCCTTGATCTCTTTTTCAAAAAATTCTTTTACCGGCAAAGCACCTGCTGCCAATCCACATGTTGCCGTTCCGATCCGGATTAGCGGCTTTTCTTGCAAAGAATTTAACTTTTCCAGGGCCTTTACCTTGAGCCCGGTATAATACTCCAAAGCTGTGGCCACCTTCATGCTTCCGACCCTCCTTCTTTTTGCTCTTCTTCATCTCCTTTTTCGCTTTCTAAACCTGCTAGATCATAATTAAGTAAAATACCGTCAACCCGCGTTGGCGTAACATGCCCTTCCACGGCCTCATCAACCAAGACAACCGGTGCCATAGTACAACAACCAACGCAAGCCACTCGTTCCAAACTAAATTCCCGATCCGGTGTAGTTTCACCTTCCTTGATGGCCAACCTGCGCTCTAATGATTCTAGCGCAATACGCCCGCCTACCATATAACAGGCAGTCCCCATACAAACTTTAAATTGATGTTTGCCCGGGGGGTTCATACGAAACTGATTATAAAAAGTGGCTATGCCATATACATCTACAGTCGGTATCTCCATGCCTTCGGCAATTTTTTGCATAGCCAGGGCAGGTAGGTAACCCAGCCTGCCTTGAACCTGCTGGAGAATAGGGATAAGCTGCCCACGGCTCGTCCCCATACTACCCAGGATCTCCCCAACATGTTGTAAAATAGCTTCCCTTTCTCCCTCTAATAGTGTCAAACCTAACATCCCCTTTTATTTTTACTGCGACAAATTATTATATCATAAAAGATCCAAGAGAGCAGGTAAAAAGGTAATTTCATACAAAACGGACTATTCAGAAAGACGATTTTTGCCGGCTTTGAGGCAACTTTTAGCTAGCCTTTAGACACCTTTAATTTTGCCTGCCCGGTAATCCCCCACTTCTACCTTTAGCTAATTGTAATAACCTGACAATCTTGTACCTAACCGGGCAGTTACCCTCAAGTTTACCGTAAAATCAGAACAACTGATGGGGACGGCAAGAAAGATGTGCTGGCTATTTTGTAGCGCGTTTACCGTAAATCTATAATGATCAATTGGCCATATTCGTTTTTATAGTAAGAAATAAAAACCTCGTCACCACTTTGAAGAGCTTCCAGAAGGTAATCTTTCTCCGGTCCCAACATAAAAGCTTGCGCCTGACCGTCAACTTCCATTTCGATAAAGTTACTATCGATCTGACCGTTATAGACGCCTTCCTTTGCATTGATTTCCGGCACGGTTTCAGCAGGTATTGCCGCAAGACTTTCGTTTTTATCGTTTACAACCTGGAAATTTTGGTAGCTGCTGTTTATTTTAAGAAGCAAATGGGGATAGGTTAAAACCTGGATTACTCCTTGTTCGGCAGCAGGTTCTTCTTCCTGCACCACTATCTTTAAAGTATCACCCGCAACCGCAGCAGAATCTACCGCTAAGGCATAACCACCAGTGGGTTTCTCCCCGGAGGAAATGAAAAGATAGCTATCTTCCCCGGTAGCATACTTACTGGGAGTAAAAACAAAATACCCCCGTTCACTTTTTAAAAAGTCAGCCATACTTTTTACTTCTGCCGGCAACCGCTCTGTATCCGTAATAATTTCATAGTCGGGTAAAGCCCCCTGTTTTTCTTCCATTTGTTCCGGTTTGACAGGGTTATCGGGAGGCCTGCAGCTACCTGTTATCAAAACTAGGCCCAAAAGTAGAAAGAAAACCCATATTTTTTTCATATTACCATTCATTGTTTATTACCTCCTCTAAAATTATCCTGGCCATTTATTATCATCCCTTACTTTATATAGACGGTTTAAACTGTTTGTTGTTTTTAACCTTAACATTAAAGATTAATAAAAGCAATATCCTCTACAATTATACAAAAATCCTTGGCTAAAAGCCAAGTTTCAAAGTTTGTCCCGACCAGGAAAAAATGAATAAAAAAGCACCTCCATGCTAGAAGAAGTGCTTCTTTACTTCTAAAGCTACTAATCAGGGCAAAACACAAACATGATCTTAAGAAAGACAAATGCGTAAAAATAAAGTGATGCTAACAGGACAATTACCTGCCAAAGAGATTATCTTGTACTCTTTAAAGCTGACTGCATCTTCATCTCCTGTAGGTTTTATAAAATGACAACGATTAACCCACCACCACCTTCATTAATTACCCTGCCGAGGGTCTCTTGAAATTTTTGCTGGGCATGAGGCGGTATGTTTTCTAATTTACTGCTTATACCGTCTTTGACCAATTCGTAAAGAGATTTGCCAAATAAATTTGACTCCCAAAGCTTTTCCGGGTTCTCTGCAAATTCATCCATAAGATAATTGACTAACTCTTCACTTTGTTTTTCACTGCCGACAACGGGTGTAAATTCAGATTTAATCGGTACGCGAATAATGTGTAAGGAGGGAGCGCTGGCCTGTAGACGGACACCGAAACGTCCTCCTTGCCGGATAATCTCCGGTTCTTCTAGATAAATCTCCTCTAAAAGAGGAGGCACGATGCCATAGCCCACGGTTTCAGCATCTTTAAGCGCCCGTGCAATTTTGTTGTATTCCAGCCAGGCAAAAGAAAAATCTTTGATCATTTTTAAAAGATCAGCTTGATCTTCAATTTCTATACCGCAAATTTCAGAGAGGATCCTTTCATATATCCCTTGCGGCGCAGTTATTTCAATAGAAGCCAGTCCGCGGCCCAGTTCTATGTTGCGGACAAACACTTCCTCAATCAATTCATGTTGCCTTATTTCTTCCAGGGATGGTTCAATGTCTCTTAGTCGTTCGATACTAAGAAGATGTTCCCGGACAATTTTGGTATATTCCTCCACAACCCAGTGGGTTTTTTCTAGCACCTCCACCCAGGAAGGCAAACTGATGCTGATCTCCTGCACAGGAAATTCATAAAGAATTTTTTTGAAAAGAAGGTTAATATCATCTTCATTTAATTCCAGACAATTTAGGGGAACAACCGGCACTTCATATTTTTGGCCTAATTCCTCTTTTAACTGCAGTGTAAATGTAGAAGAAGGGTTGATAGAATTTAGAATGATAACAAACGGTTTGCCAATTTCTTTAAGTTCAGCAATTACCTGCGTTTCGGCGTTAATATATTGTTCCCGGGGAATCTCTGTTATTGTCCCGTCAGTTGTCACCACAATTCCAACCGTGGAGTGGTCCTGAATCACCTTACGGGTACCTGTCTCTGCAGCTTCTTCAAAGGGAATGGGATCTTCAAACCAGGGCGTAAAAACCATGCGCTGCTTGCCCTCGTCATCGTAACCGATTGCACCAGGCACCATATAACCCACACAATCCACTAACCTAACGTTCATCTGAATATTTTCTGCCAGTTGAATGGAGATCGCTTCATCCGGAATAAATTTAGGTTCAGTTGTCATGATGGTTTTGCCGGCGCTGCCCTGGGGCAGTTCATCTTTAGTCCTCTCCAGAAGTAAAGGGTCGTCAATATTGGGGAGAACAAGTTTTTCCATAAATTTTCGTATAAAAGTTGATTTTCCCGTCCTGACCGGGCCAACAACCCCTAAATAAATATCACCTCCAGTTCGTTCGATTATTTCTTTAAAAAGATCGGACTTCACACCTTCTCCCCTCCTTATTATCCAGGCATATTGCTTCAATGAAAGGTACTAACGTTATATTTATATGAAGATAAAGAGACAATATTACAATAAACAAAGAAATACCTGTCTTCTTTTTTAGACAGGCATCCCGTAAATTATATTTTGGCAGGGAAAAGCCCCTTGCCGTTTTGTTTTTAATCAAACCAGACTATTAATTAAGCACAAATATAGTTCATCCCAGACCATCATTCACAAATGCAGTTTATCCCAGACTGTCATTCACTAATGCAGTTTATCATCCTGAGCAAAAAGAAATCTGTTCTTCATTGCGGGGTACTGCAGGCTTAATCGAAAGCAATCTCCTCGATCTCATGTGTTTTTTGCCGCTGCATTAAATTTTTGACTGCTTCCCGGGAATCTTTTCCCAAAAATAATAATTCATATATTTCCTTGGTAATAGGCATTTTTATATCATAACTTTGGGACAATTCATAGGCAATGCGGGTCGTTCTAATTCCCTCAGCAACCATTTTCATGGTAGAAGATATTTCTTTTAAAGATTGATTTTTACCCAGCATCATCCCTACATAACGGTTGCGACTATACCGGCTGGTACAGGTCACAAAAAGATCCCCCATTCCTGTTAAGCCACTAAAAGTCCCCTTTTGTGCCCCCAGGGCCAAGCCTAAGCGAGTAATTTCCACCAATCCCCTGGTAAGCAAAGCCGCCTTGGTATTATCTCCATAATCTAACCCGTCACAGACACCCGCACCAATAGCAATAATATTTTTTAAGGCTCCACCCAGCTCTACTCCGACAATATCAGGATTGGTATAAACCCGGAAAGTAGGAGCCATAAAAATATCCTGCACTTTTTCCGCTACTGCCTGTTCTGTAGAGGCCACGACCGAAGCTGTAGGCAACAAACGGCTTACTTCCTCCGCATGATTGGGCCCGGAGAGAACGGCAACCCGGTTACGTGGAACAAGCTTGTCTATGACCTGGGAAAGGCGCATACCCGGGCCTTCAGCCAACCCTTTGGCCGTATTAACAATAATAGCACGTTCATCGAGAAAATCCTTGATCTCGTGCACCAAACCAGCCAGCGCATGCGAAGGAACAGACATAATAATAAAATTTTTCCGGCGCACAGTTTTTTCCAAATCGTTGGTTAAAACTATATTATCCGGTATGTAGACATCTGGCAGGTAAATACTATTAAGGCGCGTCCTAGTAATCTCCTCCAGTAAGCTAGCCCTCCTGACCCAAAGGGTGATCGGCAAACCTTTCCGGCCTAATAGAATTGCCAGGGCTGTTCCCCAACTTCCTGCTCCAATCAGACCAATATCCATAAAAACAAGGCGACGGAGATTCCCGGACTTTCAGGGGAAAAAGCCGCCCCACCTCCTTTCGTGCAAATATTTGAGTAAAAGATATAATGATTCTACTACATAAACCCTATTTGCAAGGCGTTCGCTGGAATCAGCATCCCTTCGACTGACAATTTTTCGCCCGGCCAATTGAACGTCCTCTTCAAAAGGCCCTAAAAATGGCGTCCTGCCATTTTTGCTTCAAAATTGTGGCGTCTTCATGGGCTGATTTTTACAGCTCCCGCCCCAGCAAATTTCGTTTTATGCCGCAAAATGTAATTTTTGCAGTGGAATCATATTATAAAATTTGTCACATTTTTAGGTTTTTTCGCCCAACCGGGGTTCTTTCCCTTTTAACAACCTTTCGATATTTGGTTTATGCCTCCACAATAGCAGCAGACAAACCGCCAAACCAAAAACAAGGTATTCCCAGGGATAACCTAGAATGATAATCGCAACAGGTATGGCAAGGGCACCCAGCATCGAACCTAAAGAAACATAACGCGTGAGCAGAACGATCAAGATAAAGATACCAAAGACAACCAGCGTAGGCAGGGGTGTTATTCCCAGAAAAACACCCAGTGTTGTAGCAGCACCCCTTCCACCCTGAAAATTAAAAAAAACCGGCCAGTTATGCCCGATGATTACTGCTGCGCCACTAAGCAATATGGCCCAGTCTTCCGTAAACAGGTAAGAAGCAATCAGAATCACAAGGAGTCCCTTCAAAGCATCTAGAGCTAAAACTATGGCAAAAAAATTAAATCCTAGCACTCTGGAGGTGTTAGTCGCACCTGTACTGCCACTACCAATTTTTCTGATGTCAATCCCCTTTGTTTTTTTAGCAATGATGTAGCCAAAAGAAACCGATCCCAGCAGATAAGCAAAAACTATCATCAACAATACCAATCTTACCTTTCCCCCTTTTTCCTGCGGCGGGCTCTTAGCAGTAATCTCAACGAAGTTCCCTCAAAATCAAAGGCTTCGCGTAAACGGTTTTCCAGATAACGTAGGTAGGAAAAATGTATTAAGGCAGCATTATTGACAAAAAGAACAAAAGTAGGCGGCATAACAGAAGATTGCGTCCAATAATAGATACGCCCTTTTTTTCCTTTTACCGCGGGAATAGGATTCATACCCTGGGCTTCGAGGAGAAGATGGTTGAGCAAGGCTGTTGGTACACGCCGGCTGTAGTTGGCATACACCCTGGGGAAAAGTTCATACATTTTTTTTATCTGTCGCAGAGCATAAACGGATGTAAAAATCAGCGGGGCAAAAGATACAAATTTTAGCGTTTCCCGGGTATTTTGAATTATCTCCCGACTAAGATCTGCCGGACCCTGCTGTTGAATCAAATCCCATTTATGTAAGGCAATAATTAAAGCCTTGCCACTTTCCAAAATATAGCCGGCAATTTTTTGATCTTGTTCCGTAACACCCTCTGGGGCCTCCAGCAAAAGAAGAGCAAGGTGGGCATCATCTATGGCTTTTAATGAACGTAAAACACTATAATACTCTATATTTTCACTAACTCTACTTTTGCGCCGGATACCGGCTGTATCAATAAATATGTATTTACTACCATTATGTTCTACCAAAGTATCGATCGCGTCCCTGGTTGTCCCTGGTTCTTGACTGACAATCACCCTTTCTTCACCGAGCAAAGCATTGATCAAAGAAGATTTCCCTACATTGGGGCGTCCCACCACGGCAATGCGAATTGCCTCTTCCGGTGGTAATTCCAGATCCCGGGCGGGCGGGAAAAAGGAAAGCGCTTTATCTAAAAGATCCCCAATATTTAATCCGTGTGCAGCCGAAATAGGCAAAGGCTCATCTAAACCCAGCCCATAAAAATCAGCAACGCTTTGCTCTTTTGTTTCAATTTTATTCACAGTCAGGATTACCGGCTTCTTTTGGCGACGCAGCAAATCAGCAATTTCCTCATCTAAAGGCGTTAGCCCCTCCCGCCCGTCCACTAAAAAAATAACCAATGTAGCTTCTTCCAGGGCAAGCAAGGCTTGTTTTTGGACCTGTGCTTCCAATTTCCCCCCGGTGGGAAAAGTCAAGCCGCCGGTATCGACAACGATAAAGTCTCTGTTTAGCCAATTAGAACGACCATAAAGGCGATCCCTGGTGATCCCGGGTATTTTTTCCTCGATCGCCTTTCTTTTACCAACAAGGCGGTTAAAAAGAGTGGACTTTCCCACATTAGGCCGACCAACCAAAGCTATCAGCGGTACAGGCAATGATCATCACTCCCTCGGCCAGTGCAGCAACAAACATGATGAAAATAGGGTCAAGATACACCTTTTGCCTATTGTCCGGCGCAAGCCTGTATATTTCAACCTAGTAATATTTTATAAGACAACTGTCAATATTCCTTTAATATAAAAAGGAAGAAATTATTTCTTCCTCATTATCCTCTTTACTGGGCGTCCTGTCAAGACAGCAACGCTGTTACCAGCTTAATTTAATGATCATTTCACCTTGCTACAACCACCATATGAAAAATTGGGTATAAAAAATAATTTAATGACGGACAATAATAAAGATCCCGTTTTCCAGATCATGGACAACACCGGAAGTAATCCGGGCAAGATAAGTGGCGATTTTATCCTGCTCTGCTTGGCTTTCAGCATAAAAAACAGGGGCGCCATACGCACCCACCTTTTCCCGTACTTGTTCCTGCATCACAATGGCCAGTATATATTTATTAATTTCTATTGTACTCTATCCTTCCTTTGTCGGTTACGGCCCTAACCCTTCAGTCGGCGACCTTCCTTCCAACAAAAGTGCGCAAAGGGGTAACATAGGCACTTTCCAAGACAGGGGTTCTTTTCACAGCCTCCAGCAAAAACTCTATATCTTTTTCCTGGGGAATGATGACCATACCAACCCTGCCCGTATCCAAGTCCCTGCGGAGAACCGGCGTGAATTCGCCGGTATCTATATCCTTATAAATGCCCAACAGTGCAGCCGTATCATAGGCAATAGCCAGCCGTTGCCCATTATTGGCCAAGGTTGCCCGTCCGTTATCATCCAGGGGCTCAATAATTACCCCCAGTGCTCTTTGCAAAAATATTTCCTTGACTCTGGCAGTACCCAGATTCATGAGCTGAATATGATCAACGAACAAACTGGCTCCCTGAAAATGTACCTTGCCCTCGCGTACCCTGGCAATCTGCCCGATGCTTTTTCCCCCCATCAGTTTTCTAGAAAGTAAAAAAGCAAGAAAACCAGCTAGCCAGCCATAAAATATATTCCCCCAATAAGTAGCCCCACCAACCAAAAGTGAGGCAAACATCACAATATAATTGCGTGCCTCAAAAATTCTGGCAATCCCCTCAATATAGTCAACCCCCCGGGAAACCAAACTGGTTTGATCCAGATTTATTAACATAACCCTTTCCATGTCCCGGACTTCCCGGAATTGGGTTGCAGCCAAAGCTAAGAAAGTAACCGCGGTAAATTCTTTTTCCATCAAAGCCGGAATAGCAATAGAACCGATTACTGCGGCTATAAAACCTAAGGAAAGGTGGGTGAGCACCCCATGGGGATAGCTGGGGTACTGGCGATAATCCCTTTTTAAAACATAATAGCGGATTAAAACACCGATTGCCACTCCATTAAACATAGCCTGTGCAAAAGGGGCACCGGGCACGTATTTTTGTCCTCCTGTTTTTTAATTTTAAAGCCCTCCTAAAAAGACTTTTTACCCCCCTAGAATAACCCGTATGGATATTGTTATTCAGAGGGGATATAAGCTCCCTTTACCCAAAATATTCCCCGCAAAAAAAGAATTGGTAAAACCTTTGCGGGCGCAGATATAAAAACCGGGCTCATTGTGAGCCCGGCCAAGGAATCCTTCGCTAAATCCTGCGCTAGCGTTCAGGATTATAAAGACTAAGCAATTACATATTTACAAAATATATTTAAAACGCTGCCCTGATTTTATTAGTAGATTGCAACTAAGTCTATTTATTCCTCTGTTGGCTCCTCCTCTTTATCTTCAACTTTACCAATATTATTGTTATTAAATAAATCCCCGAAAACATCCCCTAAAGTTACATTTTGATTTTCACTTTCCTGTTCAACAGGTGGCGAAAAATCGCGGGTGGCGGGACGCGCTTTTTTCATGCTCAGGCTAATTCTTTTATTTTCTATATTGATATCCAGGATTTTGGCTTCTACTTCTTCCCCTTCCCGGATAATTTCGGACGGATGTGTCACATGAAAGTCAGCCATCTGGGAAATGTGGACCAGCCCCTCTGCTCCGGGGATTAGCTCCACGAAAGCACCAAAATTAACGATCCTGGTGACCCGGCCACTGATAATTTCCCCCACCTGGTATTCTTTATCGATCCTCGTCCAGGGATCCAACTGGGTCCTTCGGATACTCAAACTGATCCGCTCCCTTTCCGGGATCACTTCTAATACCTTAACCTGGACCTCTTCTCCTACCTTTAGCACCTCCTGGGGATGTCCAACCCTTTGCCAGGATACTTCGGAGATATGCACCAGTCCATCTATACCTCCAACGTCAACAAAGGCACCAAAGTCTGTCAACCTTTTGACAGTCCCCGTAATTATTTCGTCTTCTTTTAAATTGCTTAATACCTCTTTTTTTTGTTTCTCTGCCTCTTCTTCCAATAGTAGTTTTCTGGAGAGAATGATTTTATCTCTTTCCCGGTTTAATTCAATAACCTTAAAAGAAAATTCCTGGCCCATAAATTGCGTAAAATCAGGAATATAACGAACATCCACCAGCGAGCCAGGCATAAAGCCCTCGATCCCGCTGCCTAAATTAACAATAATTCCCGCTGGAACCACTTCTTTAACCAAACCTTGCATCGTATCTCCCGTTTCAGCGGCGTCTTCTATTTCCTTCCAGCGCTTTTCCCGTTCCAAACGCTTTTGTGAAACTATAATTGTATCTTCTTGCTGATTAACCCTGAGAACCAAAAGATCAATTTCGTCTCCTTCGGCAAATTTATCTTTTAGTGCAATCCCTTCTTCGAGAATTATTTCACTGCGGGGTAGTACAGCTTCAGATTTATAGCCTATATCCACCAATATCTGCTCTTCTTCCACTAGAACAGCTTTTCCTTTAACCGTGTCACCAGGCCGGTAATCCCTTATTTCCTGATAAGAAAACTCCTCTTCTGTTCCAGTATTTTCCAAGTTGTCCAATTTTCCGTCTTCCATCATCGCCATAACCTCCTTTATCGTCCAGGAGGGGGTTGACGCCCCGGCAGTCACCCCTACCCTTTTTACTTCTACCAGCCATTCTGCAGAGATTTCCCGGGCCTCTGTAATCTGATAGGTTTTTACTAGTTCGCGGCAAACTTGAGTTAATTTGTTTGTATTCGCACTGCGGGGATCCCCAACAACGAGCATTAAATCAACCGTTGGAGCAAGTTTGGCGGCTGCATTTTGCCTATGCATTGTTGCCCGGCAAATAGTATTTTTTACTTCCAGTTCAGGATAAAATACCTTTAACTTTTCAGCTAAATTCCAAAAGCCATCTTCTCTTTGTGTTGTTTGTGATATTAAAATAGCTTTGGAAAATGAAACCTTTTCCGGTAGTACGCTTTGTAGCGGGTCAATTACATTGGCTTTCCCTGCGGCCCACCCCAATAAAGCTTGTACTTCCGGATGAGAGCGATCCCCGTAAATAAAAATATTAAAATCTTTTTGGGCATATTGGCAGGCAATCTCCTGTAACCTTTTTACAAAAGGACAGGTGGCATCAACAATAGTGATATCTTTGCGGCCCTGCAAGCACCTGTAGATTTCAGGCAAAACGCCGTGTGCCCGTATCACGACAGAAAGATCGCTTCCTATTTTCTGGGGATCGGTAGCAATTTGAACTCCCCGGTCGGACAAATACCTTATAACCTGGTCGTTATGCACCAAAGGGCCTAACGTACAAACCCTTTTTCCCTGTGATACTGCGGCAAGAGTAAGTTTTAGGGCATTTTTTACTCCCTGACAAAAACCGGCGTACTCCGCTAGATAAACTTGCAACAAAATATGCCCCCATCATTATAGTAACTTTCTTATTCCCTCCATGATCTGTGCACTTGTTTTCTCTAAGACATCCCCCTTTATTTTACCTCCTTCTGTGAAATATATTAAAGTGCCAACACTTATTTTAATGGGTTGGAATAGCTTCGGCGGCCAAGAGATAGCGACAGGCAAAACAGGCTGTTTGCCTTTTAAGGCAATCAGGGCTGCGCCGTGATACGGCTTTCCCAACTCTTCAGAGTGTATCCTCGTTCCTTCCGGGAAAAGCCCCAAAACTCCCCCTTCTTCCAGTACCTGTAAGGCACGCCTGATCGCCCTTCGATCAGCCTTATTCCTTTTTACCGGAAAGGCTTCCAGCTTATGAAAAAGAGGACCGATCAGAAAAAGCTTGAAAAGTTCTTCCTTTGCCATGAATTTAATTTTCTGGCCTTTTAGAGGTAAACACCCGACCAGGGGGGGATCAAACCAGCTAGTATGATTAGCACAGATAATATATGGCCCCTGTGGAGGTAAATTTTGGAGTCCCTCAAATTTCAATTTATAAAACAGTTTAAAGTAAACGTAGAAAATAGACCGCACAAAATGATAGAACATTCTAATCCCTACAATCTAAACCCTGTACCGAGGCAAGCACTTTTTCAATAACCTCTGGTAAACTATAAACAGTCGTGTCGATCACTTCAGCGCCAGAGGCTATCTCTAGCGGTGCCTCTTTTCTACCGCGATCAAGGCGATCCCGGTTGGTAATTTCTTTTAAGACATTGTTAAAACTAACTACCAGCCCTTTTTCTTTCATTTCTAGCCAGCGCCGCCGGGCCCGTTCTTCCGGGCTAGCATCCAAAAAAAACTTATAATCGGCATCTAGCAAAACATTTGAGCCGATATCCCTACCTTCCATAATTATTCCTTTGCTTTTTTCAGCTATTTCCCTTTGGAGCAAAACCAGTTCTTTTCTCAGTTCGGAGGAGCAAGCAACGAGAGAAACATGTTGGTTAATCTTTGTGTTCCGGATTGCCTCCGTAACATCCTCGCCCTCCAGGTAAATAAGTGTATTCATTTCTTCATCAATTTTTATCTCCAGCCGGCAACGGCGGGTCAGCTCGCCCAGCAGTTGATCATCATTAAGATCTACGCCCTCTTTTAAAGCTTGTAAAGTAATAGCCCGGTACATAGCTCCTGTATCCAAGCATTTTAAACCTAACCGGCGCGCCACTTCCTTGGCCACGCTGCTCTTGCCGGCCCCTGCAGGACCGTCAATAGCAATCTGCATAAAAAATCACCCCGCTGCTCCTGTATTTGTTTTAACCAATTATCTTTTCAAAACAAATACGCCGGATGCTCCCTGGTATTCCGTTTGCACAAAGACAACCAGAGAAGAACCCGGCCGGGTATATAATGACATTTTTCACCTGCAAGGAAAGACAATATCTACCCCCTGTAGGCAAACATTTTTTATGACTCAAATATTTTTTCCGGCTTAAAGATGAATCGACAACCACCTTCAAAACCCCAACCTTCCACCGAACACCTTTTTACCACCCCAAAGAAAAGACCTTCTGTAAGCAATAATATACTATTAGGTTCCATTTGACAACCCTTAGATTAAATTTTTATCTATTTAAGGAATAATCCAGGCTAAAAACTCCCTTTCCCCAAAAGTTTGGATCGCATACCCCTTTTTGGGTGCCTTTAAATTTCCGTAAACCTCTACCACTTCTATCGTCGCGGGTATCCCCCCGGGCACTTCTCCCGCTATCTCCAGTAGGTCGCCAGGCCTTACGTTTACCCGTAAATTGTTGTTTTTTTGCCAAGATCCGACTATTTCATTATTCAGCAATAAAAACAGCTCCGGAAAAATATCGGGCGGGGGGATCAAGGCCAACTCCAGGCTGGCTTCTTCTTTTCCCCTGGGGGAAAGTGCTGCCTGTTCCTTCTCAATTACTTTTCTGCTGAACACATCTTGTGTGCTCCCCAGGGGTTTCCCCTCCAATTGATCGGTTTTGCTAAAAATTGTACGCAGGTCTCCATTTAAAAGCATAGCCTGCACTATAAAAAGTAAAACAACAAAAATTAAAGTTGTCCTGAAAATGATTTTTTCCATATTGGTTACAAAACGTTGCAACCATTTATCGAAACCCATCTAAAAAAGCCCCCTTTACCTATATTTTTATGCAATAGGGGGGCTTTAATACTCTTTTCAAAACATTAATTTAACGGTTTAAATCCTTGGAAATAAACAAAAGTTTGGTTTTTAAAAATTCATTCATTCTAAAAAACAGCTTTTCAATTTCTTTATTCAAGAGCAAGATACTGTCCGGTTCTAAAATTTCAATGCGCCTGAACTCCTCCTTAAAAACTAAACGCAGCAAATCTTCCAAGGAATCCGCAAAAATCAATAACTCCAGGGGGGCATAGGCTACTTCTTCAGCCATCTCTTCATCATAGACATTGTATATCTCTCCAGGATCAATCTTTTCCACAACAATACCCTGGAAAGGAATATTCCTCCAGCGGGCAATCTGTTGTTCCCGGTATTCCTGGGCGACATCTTCTGTTTTTTTACCACCGAAAAAAAACCGTGCCGGTTTTGGTTTCCCTTTATAATCGAACCTCACTTTAATTTTTATCCTCTTCCGGGGTTCCATTGTTTCCGCCAGCGTTTCTTTCACTTCTTTCTCACGGGAATCAAACCCGGACCTAAACATCAAACGCTCCTCCCCCCTGTTAATATTGTAAAGATCCCCTGCTGCTAACGTCCAAGATGGCCATAAAATTACATAAAACTGAACAACCACATAAAAAGCATCTTTATTTTACCTAATATTGTTAATTTAATTCGCTAAAACAGCACCTTTTCCTGCTCCTTAAAAATTCATTTTTTAAGCCAGGTGGTAGGCACCATTGAATAACTCTAAATAAGGGTTTTTCCAATCATCATAAAGAATAATCGTCAAAGAAGTCGGTTCCAATTTTAGACGGGTAATATTAGCTAGAGGAACCCCCAGCATACCGGCTACCAATACCCTGATCGTTCCTGCATGAGTAACGATGACAAGGTTTCCATCCGAATGGTTGTCCAAAATTTTTTTATAGCAACTCTCCGCTCTTTGCCGGAATTCTTCCAACGATTCTCCGCCGGGAATAGCATTTAAACCGGGATTTGACAACCATTGTTCCATTTTGGCACGCTCTGGCTCATTCATCTCCCCGTACGTTTTTCCTTCCAAATTGCCAAAGTCAACTTCAGCCAAATCATCAACGGCGGCGGGGATTAAACTATGTTCAGCAGCAATAATTTGGGATGTTTCCCAGGCCCTGGCCAGCGGACTGGAGAAGATTGCCGAAAAATTCGTGGGGCTGAGATAACGGGAAATTTTTTGCGCCTGTTCACGGCCTTTTTTATTTAAAGGGATGTTTTCCTTTCCCTGAATACGCAACTGCCGATTCCAATCCGTTTCACCATGTCGTACCAAAAATATCCTTTGCATAAGTTTCTGTTGATTGATCTTAAATCCTCCTTTTAGCTTAGTCCTACCAAAGAGTAGAGCCCATCGACTTCTTTTACCGTTAAAGCCCTAAGGGCATGAGGAGGTAGCCCTTGTAAATTCAAAAAGGCAAAAGAAACCCTCTTCAAAGTAAGAACGGGGTATCCCAAAGCTGAGCACATGCGTTTTACCTGCCGTTTTTTACCCTCGTGCAAGGTGATGGAAAGTAAAGCGTTCCCACCCCTGACAGAGGTTATTTTTGCTTGTGCCGGGGAGGTCCGTATCCCGGCCAACACTATTCCTTGCGCAAATTTTTGCAAGTCCTCCGCAGAAGGGATCCCGCGAACGAGGGCCAGGTACCTTTTTTCCACTTCAAAGCTGGGGTGTGTAAGACGAAAAGCCAGTTGGCCATCATTGGTCAGAAGAAGCAAGCCCCCGGTATCCCGATCCAGCCTGCCCACGGGGAATAGTCCTTTTTTAACCTTTTCCGGCAACAAGTCCATGATCGTGGGTCGCCCCCGGGGATCTTGCACAGTCGTTAGGAAACCGGCCGGCTTATGCAACAAGTAATATTTTTTTTCCGGTAATGACAACACGGGTAAAGAATCAACTTCCACGCTATCCCTGGCAGAATTTATTTTCGTTCCTAATTTTTTTACCAGTTGACCGTTTACTTTTACCCGGCCGGCTACAATCATTTTTTCTGCACCACGCCGTGAGGCAAGACCTGCCTCTGCTAAATATTTTTGCAACCTGATCAAAGAGTTCATGGTATTTAGATTATAATACATAATTTAAGTAAAAACCATCCGGCAGATAAAAATGGCCGCCAACAGGCCGGCCAGATCACCCAAGAGGCCTGCAACCAGGGCATGACGCGTCTTTTGGATGCCAACAGAACCAAAATAAACTGTTAGCACAAAAAGGGTGGTATCCGTGCTGCCTTGCATCGTTGCCGCCATACGCCCCAGAAGGGAATCGGGTCCAAAAGTATTCATCATCTCTACAGCAATGGCCAGGGCACCACTACCAGAAAGGGGACGCATCAGTGCCAGAGGAAGCACATCAACAGGAATACCGGTAAAACGTAAAATTGGGTTAAAAACCAAAGTCAATGCTTCCAGGGCACCGCTTTCCCGGAATAAACCGATAGCCACCATCATACCCACAAGAAAAGGAAGCAAACGGACCGACATGCCCAAACCTTCTTTGGCTCCCTCTACAAAAGCTTCAAATACCTTCACTCCCCGCAGATAACCAAATAATAACACCAGCAGGATCAAAACCGGCACTATCCAGTTGGAAATGGTATTAAAAATCAAAAGCAAGTTCATTCTCTGGGGATAGATCCGTTTTTTTTCACCATACTGCTGAACACTTGCCTGCGTTTTTTATAACGCCCATAATAGCGAAAAAAGCGATCGCTTAAGATGGCCACCGCTGCCGAGCAAAAGGTGGCAACTATTGTGGTTCCGATCACATCCGCCGGATTTTGTGCTCCAGCCGCAGCCCGGATGGCAATAATTGAAGTAGGAACAAGGGTAAAGCTGGCGGTATTCAGGGCCAGAAAAGTACACATATCATCTGTTGCCGTATCCGGGCTGCTGTTTAGGCTTTGCAGCTCCTTCATGGCTTTAATGCCAAAAGGCGTTGCAGCATTGCCCATGCCCAAAAGATTGGCGCCCATGTTCATCAGTATGGCGCTCATTGCCCGGTGATTACGGGGAACCCCTGGCAATAACCAATGCGCCAGCGGTTTAAGGAGGAAAACTACAATGCGGATCAAGCCTGATCTTTCAATGATCTTCATCATCCCTAGCCAGAAAACAAGAACACTGATCAAACCAAAAACAATATTTACACCCTTTTCCGCAGAAGCAAAGATCGAAGGGGTAATAATCTCCATCCTACCATTCAGGGCAGCAATGAGGATCGATACGACAATCATGCCGGCCCATAGTAAATTGACCACATCATCCTCCCCTTTTTAGCTTCTTTTGCAACCGCTGCCAAAAACTAATTTTTTCTATAGCCTGGCCAGCCAATAAATTAATGGTCCCGATTTTTTCTTCGTTCAAGTAGATTTCTAACTCCCCTATTTTCTCCCCCTGCTTAAGGGGAGCCCTATAAGGCCCCTTTAAAAGATGGCGGTAGGTGACCTTTTCCTCTTCGTTTTCCAATAAGGGATAGTAAAAACTGTCGGCCGCCGTTACTTTTATTTTTTCGCACGTGCCCCCGGATACCGCAGCCGATTTTAAATACTGCCCTTGACGAATAAGGCAAGTATAGCAAAAATTTTGAAAACCAAAATCAAGTAACGATACAGTATCTTCCCACATCTGTGGTGCATTCAAAACAACGGAGATAAGCCGGCGTTTGCCCCGGCAGGCTGCACCGATAAAACAGCGTCCGGCAGGTGTTGTCCAACCGGTTTTAATTCCTTCTGCTCCCTGATAAAGTTCAAGTAATTTGTTTTGGTTATATAAACAACGATCCCAGGGCTGACCGGGCCAGGAAATTAAAATACTGGGCGTGGCAATGATGCGGCGAAATTCTTCCATTCCCATAGCCCGGGCAGAAAAAAGGGCCAGATCATAGGCAGTGCTATAATGCTGGGAATGGTGTAAACCATGGGGGTTTCTAAAAACAGTATTTTGGGCACCTAGTTCTTTTGCCCTGCATGTCATTAGCTGCGCAAAAGAATCCACACTGCCAGAGATATATTCAGCAATAGCAACTGCAGCATCGTTGCCCGAACGCAACATTAAGCCGTAAAGCAGCTCTTCCAAGGTTTTGCTTTCTCCTTCTTCCAACCAGATAGAAGAACCACCGGTCTGTGCAGCAAGTGCACTAACTGTGACAACATCTTGTAGTGATCCTTCTTCCAGGGCAAGCAGGGCAGTCATTATTTTAGTTGTGCTGGCCATGGGAAGAGGTAAGTGAGGCTCCCTGGCATAAAGAATTCTACCGCTGTTCCAGTCCAAAACCAGAGCTGCTTTAGCTGATATATCCACCGGCTCCGCACCAAAGATGATCCCTGGATGAAATAAATAAATGAGCTGAAACGCGCACAAGCAAATAAAAAAAAGGGTGCTTTTACTGCGAACAAGGATAAGTTTTCGCATTAATCCTCCGCCGGAGCTGATAATGATTTTTTTCTATTGAAAACACAGCCTCTGCAATAACTTTTATTACGATATTTATTCGTCAAAATATTATTTTATGCTTTCCGGCTGGAGGAACTCTTGAATATGCTGTAAAACCTGAGGAGCAAGATCGATTAAGCGATCAAAAATAGCATTGCGGTCCACCGGCAAAAGCCTTACTTCTGTAGCACTCACAACTAAAAAAGCTACCGGATGGATCGTCACCCCTCCGCCACTACCCCCACCAAAAGGGAAAATATTGCGTTGTTCAGGGGGAAGCTTATGCCTTTCTGTTTCACCATCCTCAAATTCCGATCCCCCGGTCACAAAACCAAGCGTTACCCTGGATACAGGAATGATCACATGGCCATCCGGGGTCTCCACTGCATCGCCAACCACTTTCGTCACATCGGCCATTTCTTTGAGATTCTCCATAGCGGTAACCATTAGTCCTTGAATTGGATGCTCAACCATTTTCTTGACCACCTCCAAATTTATAATCCTTACAACACTGAAGCAGCCCTATTTAACATTTTTATACTGTTTAGTATCCTGATACGATGATAGATAAACTTTAAGCTATTTATTTTAAATACAGCCGACAATAAAAAAATACATTCATTTCCTGGAAAGTAAGGATAAAATAGAAAACGCGGCCTGCTACCATTTTTAAAAACTAGCAGGCGTTGAGTGTAGGGCAAACCCCACCCCGAAAGAAAACGCAAAAAACCTATCAAAAGAGCCGTCCGGGCCGGATCACCAACGCCCAGCCTTACCTGTAAGTCAAGTCTTTCCCAAACGCAAGCATGTATTAATAAACGGTTAAGCGCACCGGCTATTCCCTGTAGATATGTTTTACCCCTTTTATAGCGCCCATCTTCTCTTACAAAGAAGGCGATACTCTTTTTTGAAAAAGGGCCGGGGCCCAAAATAGCCGGAAACGCTATCTTTGCCTGCCCGAATTTAACCTTTCCTCCCCAAAAAAAAACCAGTTGTCCAGAGATACTTTTATCATGCCGTAAATTATCGATCGTTATACGTATCTCCAATGGTATGAACAAAAACAAAGCCGTTAATAAAAAAAGAAACCCTAAAAGAACGACAGGAGCAGAATAGCTATTCATACAAAAACACCTGCTTCCCAGTAAGTCTTTCTTTTTTAGTTTCCCCATTTTTTAGGAAATAAATAACGCTGGCATCCCGGCTAAGAATGAATACTCTTCAATTCTTCTTCCAATTCTTTTAGCTCCTTTAATCCAAAATAATGCAAAAATTTTTCTGTAACGCTATAAAGCAGGGGCCTTCCTAGCCCTTCTTGCCGCCCTGTTATTTTGATTAACTCTCTTTTAAGGAGATTTTCCAAAACACCGCCTGCTTGCACACCGCGAATTTTTTCGATTTCTATTCTGGTTACAGGTTGTTTTAAAGCGACAACCGCCAGTGTTTCCAAAGCAGCCTGGGATAAAGGCATCTCCAGACTGTCCTCTTCCCAAGCTTTTTCCAGGTATACTGCCAGTTCTGGTTTTGTAGCCAACCGGTAACCCCGGGTTGTCTTTAAAAGAACCAGCCCGCGGTTGCTTTGTTCCAGCTCACCGCTTAACTCTTTCAGGGATTCTTTGATCTTTCCCCTGGTTACTGCACAAATCTTGGCCAGTTGTTCCAAAGATAAGGCCTCCTGGCTTAAAAATAGTGCCGCTTCAATGATGGCTTTCAGGGATGGATGCTCTTTTGTTTCGTTGGGCATCACGTAAATTCGTCCCCCTTTTATGGCCGGGTTTTAAAATCCGGATCCTGCCAAAAACCCCGGCTTGCTCCAAAGAAAGCCGGCCGCGCCGGGCTAACTCCAGGAATAATGTAAAAACAGTAACCCGCTCTTCTGTTGAACCCGCCACACCAAAATCATCCAAATGGCTGTTAAAAAAAGTGTTTTTCCGCAAAGAGGTCACAACCCACCTTAAAACACGCACAAAAGAAACTTTCGGCGTAAAAAAAATCATCTCCGGCCTTCGATCTTTTTGTTCGTTTTTTTCAACTAATTTCAGCCAGGCCTTTTTTAGGTTCTCCAAACCCGAAGAATCGACTCTGCTTTGATGATTTAAGGAAAAATAACGTTTCGGCACGACAGAACGTATATATATTCTTTCCTGCCTGTTTTTACGTTCCCGTAAAACGGCGGCAGCCGCTTTAAAATGCTTGTATTCCAAAAGACGCTGGACAAGGGCCTCCTTGGAACCAAAATAAAGTATCCCCTCTTCTTCAATTGCATCTAAGAAAGAAGGGCGCTGCGGCAGTAGGAGACGCGACTTAAGTTGAAGCAAAGAAGCGGCCATGACTAAAAATTCCCCGGCGATCTCAACTTGTACCTCCTGCATCGATTGTAAATAATGCAAGTACTGCCGTGTAATTTTAGCCAGGGGGATATCGTGTATATCCAGCTCTTCTTTGTGGACTAAATGAAACAGAAGATCAAAGGGGCCTTCAAAAACAGGCAGCTTAACATAACAATGCCCTTTTATTTTGCCTTCTTTTTGCCCGGCTACATCCTGCACATCCTGCAATCTTTTTCCTCCGGTTATCTTCCTGTTAAAAGGATAAAGTCACTCTGCAGGTTGAACGCGCCCTGCAACTGCACCGGCAGATACCCGCCGCCGCCCAAAATGGAAAGAAGGGTGCTGACGGCAGGGTGCTGACGATTGAACGCGCCCTGCACCTGCACCGGCAAATACCGGCAGGCCGGCAGGTGCGACCACCTGATCGAGATTAAACTTCAACTTATTTTCAAGTCAGCCCCATAGCAGAACGGACTTCTTCCATCGTCTTGCAGGCAACCTCCCACGCTTTTTTGCGGCCGTCCTCCAAAATATCCTGCAATATTTGTGGCTCTTTTGTCAGGGCTTGCCGCCGTTGGTAATAGGGGTCCAGATATTGCTGCAAGGCTGTTGCCAGAATTTTTTTACATTCCACACACCCTATTTCCCCCCTCCGGCAGGCCATAGCAATTTCTTCCATCCCCGACGGGTTGATAATACGGTGAAAAGCATAAATACTGCAGATTTGCGGGTTACCGGGATCATCTTTTCTGATACGTCCCGGATCAGTAATCATCGCTTTTACCCGGGCAGGGATTTCTTGGGGCGGAATGGACATTTCGATCACATTATCATAGCTCTTGCTCATCTTGCGATTGTCGAGTCCCGGTACTACTTTATATTCATTTAAAAGAGTAGCCGGTTCCGGAAATATTTTTTTGTCATAAAGATAATTAAAGCGACGGGCTACCTCCCGGGAAAATTCGATATGCGGAGCTTGATCTTCACCTACAGGGACGGCATTGGCCTTATAAAGCAGGATGTCCGCCGCTTGCAAAAGCGGGTAACCCAAAAACCCATAGGTCGCCAGATTGCGCCCCGTAATCTGCTGCATCTGTTCTTTGTAGGTGGGAACCCTCTCCAACCAGGACAAGGGTGTAATCATAGAAAAAAGTAGGTGTAATTCCGCATGCTCTTTGACATCAGATTGGCGAAAAACTATCGATTTTTGCGGATCTATCCCACTACTAAGCCAATCTAGCAGTAAATCCATGTTATTTTGCTGGATGGTAGCCGGATCCTCATAAGCCGTGGTCATAGCATGCCAGTCTACGATACAAAAATAACAATGGTATTCATCTTGCAGGCTAACCCAATTTTCCAATGCACCAAATAAATTTCCAAGATGTAATTTACCTGTTGGTCTCATTCCGCTGAAGATAATGCCCTTTTTTGCCGGCACCGTTTTCACAATCCTTTCGGGAAATAATAATTTAAAATTTTATAGCAGTAAGAAAATATTAAAATAAAAAAGGTTTAAAAAGCAGCAAAGCAAATGTAGTATAGTACTTTATAATCACATTAGCCACAGGGACGAGCAAGGCTGGCAATCTACCAAAAACCAACAAGGCAATTAATAAAAATGGGCCGTACGGTTCTATAGTTTGATAATAAGACAATTGGCGCGGGGGTAAAAGCGAAGAAAGAATCTTCGATCCATCCAAAGGCGGCAAAGGTATAATGTTAAAAATAGCTAAAAAAACATTATAGATAACCAGGTAAGATAAAATGCTTTCTACAAAGAAACCCCATCCCCGGCCTCTTCCTAAAACCCAAAGGAAAGTTGCTGCAAAACCAAGCAACAAGTTCATCCCCGGCCCGGCCAACGAAACCCAAAAAAGGCCTTTGCGGCGATCCCTAAAATAAAAAGGATTGATCGGCACCGGCCGGGCCCAACCAAAACGCACAAACAGCATCATCAACAGGCCAAGGGGATCAAGGTGGACCAGGGGGTTAAGGGTTAATCTTCCCTCGTTTTTTGCTGTGGGATCACCCCAGGCATAAGCCATGCGGGCATGGGCATATTCATGGAAGGATAAGGCAATTAACAGGGCTGGCAGGCGCGCCAGCATATCCGCGGGAAATATATTCATATTCTCCACCTTTCCTAATGCTGTAAGCTACTAATTTTTTCTAGCCAAGAATTGATCAAAACCACGCTCTTTTCCCTTCCCACTTCTTGATCTTCCATTATGGCATTCATAAATGACTTAAGGTTTTCCCTGATAAAAATAATCTTCAAGCGTTCTTTTCGTTTCAAACGTAAAAAATAACAAAGATACCGCATGTCATGTTCGCCTAGTTCGTCAAAAAGTATATTTAAGAAAAGGATAAAATAATCTGATTCTTTAACAGGCAACTTTTTTTCCTTTAGCCCTGCAAAAATTTGTTCAAGCCGCTGTAATTTTATTTTGGCCTTTTCATTTAACAGCAAGCGGGGAAAGAGAAAACCGAACAAATTTAACTCTTCTAGCCTCATTAAAATTTTTAGAGGTGAAGGTTCTAAAAAAATCAGCCGGACTTCATTGTAAAGTTTTTCTTTGCTTATTTTTTGCAATAAGTTACTATGCAGCGCTTTAAATAATAATGTTATGGTGTTTTCTTCTAAAGTAAAACCAAATCTTTGCTCAAAACGTATCGCCTGCAAAATGCGGCAAGGGTCGTCCACAAAACTAAGTCCATACAACACACGGATCATACCCTCTTCTAAATCGCTTCTTCCGCCAAAATAATCGTACAACCAACCAAATTCTTGCGGATTAAAGGCACAGGCCATAGTGTTAATCGTAAAATTTTTCTTGTAAAGCTCATTTTTTAACATCGTTTCATTCAAGTCAGTATCTGTGTCTGTTAAATAGTTTAATTCTCTCTTTGCGGTAACCATATTAAATACTATTCCACGGGGCAAAAACAGTGTAGCCGCACCCAATCTTTCATCAAACCGTAGCCTTCCCGCAGGTAATATTTCTTTTAAGCTGCGGGCAAAATCTACCGCAGAATTATCAACAAGTAAATCGATAACACGATTTTCCCGGCCTAAAACCAAATCCCGGACAAAACCGCCCATACCATAAATTTTAAACCTGTTTTTTTGCGACCAGTACCCCAAAAAGTAAATTAAGGCCTGCAATTCTTTAGAAAGCACCGTATTGATCAGGGGGATAAGATTAGCCATCAGTTGGAATCCTTATATAACTTATTTTCAACTGATTATACCATAAAATAGTTTTCAAGACGAACCAAAGGGATCTAGTTTGTAGTTATGCTGTGATAATGTCATCTTGTTAATTAGCGTGGTAAAATATCGCCTTTAAAAGGCAAAGTGTTAAGGTGCCAGTGTCACAGAAGCAGATTAGCCGGCAGGTCGTAGTTCTAAGAATTTTGGGGATGCAATTTCCAGGGATATATTGGAAATTCCCAGGGAATTTGTGACAATTTCCAGGGAATTTATGTCAGCAATGGATTTTATATCAGGGCGCCTTTGCCTGGCGAATATATTTACGGCATCAAAGTACAACAATCTGATCCTGCCATAAATATTCCTGGCATTAACCGTTGGGCTTGAATAGTAAGGCCATGAGAAAGCCAAAAAGGATTGCCGCCGTTATTCCAGTAGAGGTCAGCTCGAACATCCCCGTCAAAATGCCCAGGGCACCCGAGCGAGCCGCCTCGGAGATAGCCCCTTTGGCCAGGGAATTGCCAAAGCTTGAAATAGGTAAAAGAGCCCCGGCTCCGGCAAAATCGATTAGTTTATCGTAAAGACCCAACCCTCCCAAAACGCCCCCGGCAACAGTAAAACCAGATAAAATATGACCGGGGGTAAAGGGGGTTAAATCAAACAATAACTGGCCAATCACACAAAAAACGCCGCCTATTAAAAACGCTGTAAAATAATTTCCCAAATATTAATGCTCCTTTAACTATCCAGCCTATACTTCCAAGGAAAGGGCATGCGCAACGGCAGGAATATTTTCTTTTTGCATATAAGAAGTAGGGCTATGCAGGGCACCGGTTGCCACTAACAAAACCCTGCGCAACTCTTTGGCCAGCATTTTGGGATAAAAATAACTAAGAAAGGTCAAGGCAACACAAGCGCAACCACTGCCCCCGGCATTCACTTTTTGATGCGGGTAATATAAGAGTACCCCGCAATCGCTATAAAGGGGGGCAATATCAAAACCCCGGGCAGCCAAAAGATCCTCATTGAGCTTCTTCCCCACCCCTCCCAAATCACCGCTTAAAATAAGTTGATAATCGGCAGGCTGTCGCCCCAAATCTAGGAAATGACGATAAATTGTATCGGCTGCCGCCGGGGCCATAGCCATCCCAAGAGCAAAAGGATCCTTTAGGCCGGCATCAACAACCTTGCCAATGGTAATTGCTTCGGCAAGCGGGCCGCCATCCTTCCCTGGCGGCCCCAAAACAACCGCCCCGGCTCCCGTCGCTGTCCACTGGGCATACCCGGGCCGTTGAAAACCGTATTCCGTGGGGTAGCGGTACTGCCTTTCTGCGGCACAATTGTGGCTGGAAGTGCCTACTAAAATGTGTTGGGCAAAACCTCCTTGTATCAGCATGGCCCCCAAAGCCAAACCCTGGACCAAAGTTGAACAGGCTCCATAAATGCCCAAATAGGGCAAAGCCAGGCTCCTGGCACAGAAATTGGAGGTAATAACCTGATTGAGAAGATCCCCGCCAATGAAATAATCCATATCTTCCGGGGACAAGCCAGCCTTACCCAGAGCCAAATAACAAGCTTCCTCCAACATATGTAGTTCCGCTTTCTCAAAACTTTTCTCTTGCCCAAAAATACCAGTATAATGGCGATCAAAATAACTGGACAAAGGCCCTGCACTTTCTTTGGGACCAGACACCGTTGCCACGGAAAGCAACGCAACACATTTTTCCAAAAGAATACTTTGTTGACCAATTTTTCTTCGCACAGCATAAGCTTGCAAAAATCCCACCCCATTCCTTGAAACATAAAACAGAGAACAGTCAGAAACAATTGAAAAAGTCCCGGGCCCTGTCATTCTGGTGGTTTCGGACGGCTCCCTGCCCCAACTAAGTTAGCGAAAAATTGTGGTGTAGCAACTTGTGAAGCAAAGCAAAGGGTTCACGGCGAAAAGCAGGCCTTTAGGCGGCCGACCGTGTGCCTGGGATGGGCTTGCTTGGCCGGGAAGCCACCGGGGCCGGAGCCAAACCGTAGAACCCTCCGGGCTAAACTTGGAGTTCGCCACACATTTTCACTACCTTGAAGCCCGCCACAATCATCGCTACCCCGTAAACTTTCAGATCAGAGCTGAAATAACCCCGACAATAAAAGCGGTAACTACGCCGAACAAAATAACCGCACCGGCCAATCCAAACATCCTAGCACCGGTTCCCAAAACCAAACCTTCCCTTTTATATTCAATAGCCATGGATACTACAGAATTAGCAAAACCAGTTACCGGCACAGCCAGGCCCGCACCTGCCAACTGCGCGATACTATCAAAAACACCAAGACCTGTCAGCAGCGCGGCAATAAAAATAACAGTAGCTACCGTGGGGTTCCCGGCTTGTTCCACAGGGACGCCCCAGTAAATATAAAGATTTAATATAAACTGCCCTAATAAGCAAACAGCGCCCCCCCAAAAAAAAGCGTGTAAAACATTTTTTACTAAGGGGGGTTTCGGCTGATGTAAGCGGCCCCAGCTTTTAATCCATTTTGGATCTACAAGAATATCTTCGTTCTTTTTATGGGAATCGATGTATCCCACCCGCTTTAAATATATTTAACGATCCCTAACCCCAAAGGCTAATTTCACATTAGCTTTGTACTCTACAACCTCACCTTCCTCCACATGGGCCGTAAAATTGAGCACCTCGATTCCCGTAATATCCTCCACCGTTTGCGAAGCCCTGTAAACAGCATCTTTTACTGCATCTTCCCATCCTATATCCGATTCTCCAATCAACTCAATTATTTTGGCTACACCACCCATCACCATCACTCCTTTGCAGTTAATTTTTTTGTATTGGCAATTTTACGATCTACCGTAGTTTGCCACCCACACCCTTTTTTATTCCTTTTTTTCCTCATAAAAACGTTTAACAGCAACAGCTTAAACAGGAGTAGGCGTTTTTAGCTTTGTCACTACAACCCTGGCGCGGTGGGGAGTTTTTTCTTTAGGAGGTACCAGTGAATAGGTCCAGAAAAAAGTCAAAAAAGCAATTGCTAATATAATCATCATCACTAGTAAAACTAAATGTTGGCTTTTAAGCACCTGTTCATTCTCCCTCCATTTAATTTTTTACACTTTTGCTTTAGCTACAATACCCTTTCCTTATTATTCTCTCCCTGAATATTTTTATCAAAAAAACCGCCTCTTTTTTTAAAAGGCGGTGCATTTAGATGCTCTATACATTTTAGGCAATAGCTATGTGTTCGCTGTTATCTCCCCGTAAACGCCTGTTTATAGCGGACGAGCACGAGAAAAGATCAGTTGTTTTCTTTTAACATATTTAGAGCCTTCTTTTCCAACCGGGAAATATGTTTCTGTGATAAGCCTAGGATCTGCGCAACCTCAACCTGGCTTTTTTCTAAAAGATAGCGTAAAACGATCACCTGTTTTTCCCGTCGCGGCAATATGTTTAAACTTTCTTGTAAAATCAAAGTATCAAAATATTTTTCTTCCTCAAAAGTACGGCTCTCCGCGCCGGTAAAACCCCCGGTTGCATTATCCACCGCAATTAAAGGAAGGACCGGATATTGCAAGTCTAACAGCCAAACTATCTCCTCTTTGGATAGCCCTGTTTTTTTTGATATTTCCTCCAAGCGGGGCTGGCGTTGGAGCGCCTGTTCCAGGTTGTTCCTTTCCTCGAGAAGCTGGCAAAAATGTGCATGATAAGAACGCGGCACCTTCAGGAGATGCCCGTTCCGTCGTAAATATGACCTGATCATACCCAAAATAAAAGGAACGGCATAAGTAGAAAACTTTGCTCCTTTGCCGGGATCGTACCCCTGCAATGCTTGCAGTAACCCAATACAGCCTTCTTGAAAGATATCATCATATTCAACCGTTTCCGGCGGATAGCGGCGACAGATAGCATGAACCAAGGGCAGGTTATGAAAAACTAACTTTTCCCTGGCCTGCTTATCACCCTGCTTATTTTTATTATAAAGTTCTGCCAGCTCTCTTTCAGAAAAGCTTGCCATCCTTATCCCTTTCAATGATTTATTTCTGCAATTCTACCAAATTTTTTAAGCATTTTTACTACTGTTCCCTTACCGGGCACAGATTCAACCGTAAGTTTATCCATAAAGTTTTCCATAATCGTAAACCCCATCCCTGATCTTTCCAGTTCAGGTTTATCTGTATAAAGCGGTTCCCGCGCCCGGGCAATATCTTCGATACCTTTCCCGGAATCCTGGATCTCCACCAGTAGTTGTTGGTCTTCGATTGAAACACAGATCTTGATCACGCCACTTGCATATTCATAGGCGTGTAAAATACTATTGGTTACCGCTTCGGATACCGCAGTTCTAAGTTCGTTAATTTCTTCCAGGGTAGGATCAAGGCGCGCAGCAAAAGCAGAAACAACAACCCTGACAAAACTTTCATTTTCCGATCTTGCCGGTACTTCCAAGCGCATGTAGTTCGGCATTTTTTCCAGCTTGTACTTTTCCAAACCAGTTTGCACCTCCTCTTTGCAATAAAACCGTTCCTGCCGGAGCAATAAAATTCTGAAGATTCCGTGCTAGTTGGGGTTTTCCCGGCCCAATCCTAAAACCAAACCAGCAGCTAAAGAAAATTATCTTAAACTGGCCAAAGCTTTATTTTCATCACTACAAACTGGAATGATTTTTAATAGGCCGCCTAACTGCATAATCCTCTGGTGATGTTTGTCCAGGCCACAGATCACAATTTGGCCGCCTTTGTCCTTGACCTGTTTATAACGCCCCAGGATTACCCCTATGCCCGAGCTGTCCATAAAGGTCAAATTAGTTACATTTAATATCAAGTTTTGATTGCTTTCTTTTTCAAGTTCCTTCCCCACAGACTTACGAAATATATCCGCTGTATGATGATCTAATTCCCCTTTTAGCCTGACAATCAGATTTTTTTTTCTTCTGATGAGCTGTACTTGCAAATTAAAAAACCCCCTTTGTTGCCTTCTTCTGGAAATAAATTCTACGTTTTTCTTAAATTTCCTGCAAGAAAAACTGTACGGGCTTTTTATTTGCTTAACGGCCAAATTTTATCCACATTTTAAAGTAACGCAGAAATAGCTGCGGTAGGGAAGCTCTTTGGACCTCTGCGGCAACCTCCAGGTCAACTTCTTTCAATGTTTTACCATCGGCAACTACCATTATTTTCCCAACTATGCTGTTAGCGGGTAAGGGTGCCTCCAACTTTTTAGGCAAGACGATATCAGTAACATATTGCAACTCATCGCCTTTTTTGAGCAATAAGCTCAAATTTTCACTAGCAAGAATATCGACCTCTGTTACATTACCCTTATCCACGGGGAGCCTTGCTAATTTTTCCTTTTTTGACACTAGCGGGGTATATTCAAAATTAGCAAAAGCAAAGTCGAGCAAATGCACAGCCTCTTGATAAAGAATTTCACTGGAAGGAGCATGAAGTACAATCGCCAGAAAACGTGTCCCGTTTTTTTGCGCCGTGGCAGAAATACAAAACCCGGATTGCCTTGTAAACCCCGTTTTCAAGCCATCACAATAAGGATAATCGTGGATAAGGCGGTTGGTGTTGCTGAGATAAACCTTGCCGCTTTTGATCTTGCCCTCTAAAAAATTTTCATCCATCCATATTTTACTCCAATTGAAAAACAGGGGATACTGAAGAATCTCCCTGCTCATCAAGACAATATCGTGTGCTGTAGTGGCATGTTGTTCTGCATGCAAACCAGTGCAATTTGTAAAATTTGTATCCTTCATTCCCAACTCTACTGCCCGCCTGTTCATGCGTTCCACAAAGGCTTCTTCGCTACCGGCTATATGCTCTGCAACAGCAACTGCAGCATCGTTGGCTGAGCCTACGGTAACCCCTATTAATAAGGATTCCAAATCGACCACATCACCACTGCTCAAAAATAGCTCTGAACCACCCAGGGAGGATGCTTTTGCAGAAATAAAAACCTGATCTTCCAGCTTGATCGCGCCCTTATCCAAATTTTCCAAGGCCAACAACAAAGTCATTATTTTGGTAATACTGGCTGGATAAAGCCGTTCATTTGCATTGCTAGCATATAGTACCTCTCCCGTCTGTGGCTCGACTAATAAAACAGCTTTGGATTGCAGCGGAAGATTAAAAGCATGTGCAGTTTGTGTCGCGGGTGTCAATAGCGATAAAATAAAGAGGACTAATAAAAAAATAATGCAGGGTGTTCCGCTTTGCCGTTTATAATTCATCGTCTAGATCCCTCCTGCCTTTATTTTCTCCCTGATTGACAAAATGATACTATTAAGCAGAAGGGAAAACGGTTTATTGTCTAAGTGTTTAACAGGGAAAAGGTGGAACTATACCATAAACAAGTGGTAACTCCTCCTCTTGCTCTGTACCAATTATAAAAGCATTATTTAATTCTTTTACTGCTAGCTTAAGAGTGTTTTCATCATTAGCATAAACAGCGGCCAGCTTTGCTTCCTTTTCCACTACTTCCCCCACCTTATGGTTCAATACGATCCCCACGGCGGGATCAATCTGTTGCTCCTTATAAAAACGTCCTGCCCCCAGTAATGAGGCCGCACGTCCAATTTTCCCGGCGTGAATTTCCTGCAGGTAGCCGGATTTTGGCGCAACTACTTTCTGCTCGAATTTAGCCGTGGGAAACAGGGTGGGATCTTCCAGGTAGGCACTATTTCCGCCTTGTGCCACGATCAACTCTTTAAATTTGGCCAACCCGGCACCATTTTTTATCAACCGGGACAGCACCTCTTTCCCCTCCCCCGGGTTTCTTACTTTTCCTGCCAAGGTAAGCAGGTAACCGCCCAGTATAATGCTGAGCTGCTCCAAATCTGCCGGTCCCTTTCCCTTCAGCACAGCTAATACTTCCTTTATTTCCAGGCTGTTGCCCACGGCAAAACCCAGGGGCTGGTTCATATTCGTCACCACGGAAACAACCTGTTTACCCATCTCTTTACCAATACGGAACATTGTCTCCGCTAACTGAAAGGCTACTTCCCTTTCTTGAATAAAAGCCCCCTTCCCCAGTTTTACATCTAACAAAATAGCACCTGCCCCGGCAGCAATTTTTTTGCTCATAATAGAAGAGGCAATTAAAGATAGATTTTCAACTGTGCCGGTAACGTCCCTTAAAGCATAGAGTTTTCCTTCTGCCGGGGTAATCCTTTCCGTTTGAGCCATAATTGCAATATTATTTTCTTTAACAAGTTCCACAAATTTTTCTAGCGGTAAATTTGTTTCAAAACCGGGAATACTTTCCAGCTTGTCAATAGTCCCCCCTGTAAAACCCAGCCCCCTGCCTGAAATCTTTGCTACGGGCACACCGGCTGCAGCTACCAAAGGAGCCATGATCAAAGTAATTTTATCTCCAATACCCCCTGTGCTATGTTTATCGGCAACCATTGTCCCTAAAGATGAAAAATCCAGTACCTCCCCCGAAGTGGCAAGAGCCGCCGTTAAGGCTGTCAATTCCCTGGTATTAAGCCCCTGAAAAAAGATAGCCATTAAGAGAGCAGACATCTGGTAATCCGGTACATTTCCCCGGTTAAATTCACTAATTAAAAAATTAATTTCCTCTGCAGAAAGGATTTCTCCATCCCTTTTTTTTCTAATAAAATCCAGTGCACGCCTCAATTTGCCTTTCCTCCTCGCCATAGCTCTGTTGCAAAACTTTTACCGGCGGGAGTAGGCTTACACTGTAGCAGTTCTGCCACCGTAGCCCCTAGATCGGCAAAGGAATCCCTGGTCCCCAGGTCTACGGCTTTGATGGATTGACCATAGATCAAAAGAGGTATATATTCCCTGGTATGATCCGTGCCCCTAAAAGTGGGATCGCAGCCGTGGTCTGCTGTAATCACCAGCATATCATCCTTTTTGAGAAGTTCCAGCGCCTCCTTCAAGAAAAGGTCAAACTCAGCGAGAGCCCGTCCAAAACCTGCCGGGTCATTGCGATGACCATAGAGTGTATCAAAGTCTCCCAGGTTAGCCCAAAAAAAGCCCGTAAAATCTTCTTGAAGAACACTCCTGATTACCCTCATGGTCTCCTGGTTGCCTGCTGCCGGTAAAAACCGTGTGACGCCCCTGCCACTAAAAATATCCATAATCTTACCCACCACCCATACCTGATAACCGGCGTCTTTGAGTAGGTCTAAGAGCGTCAGTCCCGGCGGGGGCAGAGAAAAATCTTTTCGTCCCGCTGTTCGCACAAATTTTCCGGAAGTGCCAAGAAAGGGCCTGGCAATAATTCTGCCAACAGCATGTTTGTCAACAAATATTTCCTGCCGCGCTTTTAAACACCAGGTATAGAGAGTATCCAAAGGAACAATTTCTTCATGAGCAGCAATTTGGAAAACACTATCAGCAGAGGTGTAAACAATGGGGAAACCGGTCTGTAAATGATCTTTACCATATTTTTTTAGGATCTCCGTGCCGGAAAAAGAGATGTTACCCAGCGTTTGGCGTCCGATCATCTTTTCAAAGGAAGAAATAATCTCCGAAGGGAAACCTTCCGGGTAAAGGGGAAAAGGATCGTTCAAAACCAGGCCGGCCAACTCCCAGTGCCCCGTAATAGTATCTTTACCCGGAGAACGTTCAGCCATTTTCCCATAAGCCCCACGGGGCCGGGTTGATGCCGTTCTTTGTCCTGTTTCCTGCCAAGTAGCGCTGCTGTTCCGTAAAATTTCTCCTAAACCCAGTGCATAAAGATGTGGGATCTTCAACCCTTCATTTACTGCAAGAACATGGCCCAGTGTATTGCTACCCACATCTCCATATTTTTCCGCATCCGGTAATGACCCCACCCCTGCGCCATCCAAAACTAGCACAAACACTCTTTTAATCAAAAAGACTGCCCCCTTTAGTCAAGCTCGCGGGTGTGTTTGATTATAAATCTCCTTTATTTTTCTTTTGGTTATTTGCGTGTATATTTGTGTGGTCGAGATATCTGCGTGGCCGAGCATTTCCTGAACAGAACGCAAATCTGCCCCGTTTTCCAATAAATGTGTGGCAAAAGAATGGCGCATGGAATGAGGGGTTACTTCTTTACTAATCTTTGCCTGCATCGTATATTTTTTAAAAATTTTCCAGAAACCTTGTCGCGTTAGCCGTCTACCGTGTTGGTTCAAAAAAAATGCTTTTTCGTTTCTAACTTTCAACAATTTAGGCCGGCCCGACTGAAGATATTCCTGTAAACTAAACAAAGCCATGGAACCAAGCGGGATCATTCTTTCCTTACTTCCTTTACCTTCACAACGTAAAAAACCCGTTTTCAAATTGATGCTATTTATACCTAGGGATACCAATTCCGAAACCCGGATGCCCGTGGCATATAAAAGTTCCAACATTGCTTTATCCCTTAAGCCAATGGCATCTTTTGTTTTTGGCTGTTCCAGCAAAAGTTCAACATCTTGAAAAGAGAGAACGTGCGGCAATTTTTTTTCTTGGCGGGGGGTTTCTGTTTCTGCTGCAGGATTCCTTTGCACCACCTGCTCCAATAATAAAAAATTGTAAAATGAACGTATGGAAGCCAAATTTCTAGTTAATGTCGCCGGGGATAGCCCTCTTTCTTTTTCCTCCATTAAAAATTGAGTTATTGTCTTACGGGATGCATCTTCGAGGCGTTCTAGCTGCTGCTGCCTTAAAAAATTTAAATATTTTATTAAATCTCTTTGATATGATTCCAGCGTATTAGTAGCCAGGCCTCTTTCTACAGAAAGATAGCTTATAAAATCCTTTAATACCCTTTTCATCCAATACTATCCCCTTAAGCTAAAATCCAGCATTTTTAATAAGTTATTCCACATCCCCGCCCAAAACCCTTTTTTAATATTATCGCCGCCCTAAATAACAGACACAGCCAACTGCATAAACATTGGTGTGATGTATGCTTCTACCAACCCGCCAGCCAACATCAAAATCAGAACCAAAAACATAAAGTAACAATATTGTTGCAAATAATGGCTGCGGCCAGTCCTTCTTTTAGTCAGGCGGTCATTTAACTTCAAAAGGGAAAAAGTTGTTGCCGTAGTAGCGGCTGCTATAAAAGCAGGGACAAAGAAAAGATTGTGCGGTAAAAGAGCTGCCAAACCGAAAATTACTCCCTTTAAAGCAATATGGCGCACCAAAAAGGCAACGGTAAAACCAAGCGCAAAACCTTTGAACATCAAATAAAATAATATCAAGGGGAATCCAAACCAGAACAACCCCAGTAACCAAACAACTAACAAAAAAAGGACATTTTTATAATAGGAAGCGCTCAACAACGCCCTGGGCTGTAGCGATGTAAAAGTTTCATTCTTCAGGCTTTCAAAAAAATATGTCAGCGCTGTATTCAACTCTACTAACTGCTCCTCCCCCAAAAAGCGAAGCAGAAGTGCGCCTGCAATAATACCTGCACAAAAAAATGCAGTTATAAGCGTATAAATACCTAAATTTTCTTTTATATATATCAACAAATTCCGGTGCAGCCTCTGCAACATACTACCCCTGCTTTCCCGGGTTGTCCTTTTGTTGTTAAATTAATATGATCCCGGGTCAGGGAATATGTTTTTAAGTTACATACTCACCCGCCTCTATTTTGCCTAGTATTTTTTCTGTAAAAGAAGCCGTGGCAGCAACAGACGCAAAAAAAGCCGGATCATCAGCAAGGCCACGTCCCATCGATTCCAAATTGTAATCATTTTCCAACAACCGGTCAAGTTTAGGAAATTGACTGATTATGACTATTTTATGCTTGAAGGGCAAACCGGAAATCTTCAACTGCCGGTAAAGAAAAAGCATCTTTTCCTTGGAAAGCCGCGGCAATGGCAAATACACATTATTGTTAGCAATTTCACCCAGGGCCGTCCGCGTGTGATGGCTCAAACCATAATGGCGTCTTCTTTTTTCAGCAAAACTGATACGGGGGATTACTACCGGCAGCCCTTGAAACTTATGTACCCGGTCAACGTGTTCCCCTTGTTCGATACCGCTATAACCATAGCGTGTAGAGGTCCCAACAACGCCGGGCCCCGGAACAAGCAGGATAACATCAGCATTAAAAGCTTCCCTGGCTGCAATTAAAGCCGTATAAATATTAACCGTTTCCAAATCTCCGCCAAAGGCATGGCCGCAGGTCACCGTTCCCTCCAACAATCGTTCACTCCTAAGGCGATCTACCACATTACTAAAAGAAAGAGGTAAAGCAGCGCTGTCAGTCATGATGTAAACTATTTTTCTGGATGGATTTATTTTTTTAAGAGTTAAAACGAAAGGGGCAACCATACTGTGCAGTTCACCGATGACCACCGGAACATTTTTCAGCCCCCGGTATTTTCTCCAGGATAAATTAGCGGGACTACCACGGCTTATAGTTTCCTCAAAAGTTTCAACTTTGAGCTGCAAAGGCGTATAGCGCAATTTGATAATATGCCCCCGGGGGACAAAAGATAGACAGGAAACATCATGATTGGCTGCAACAAAGTGATATCCGCCGCTCCCTAAGCCCAACCTTACTGCCGTTGTGTTCAACACCACCCGGTGCCCTGGTAAAGCTGTAGCGGTAAGGCTCGTATAATTTAGGGCCCTTTCTATTTCCCCGTTGAGCTTAACTTCTAAACATTGCAAACCTGGCCTGGCCCAGATAATTTTTTCCACAACCCCGTTAGCGGTACTAAGCACTTTTAATTTCTCCTTCCTGGAAAATGCCCGAACAAAAGCGACTTTTTATTTTCTAATAATTCACTCCACGAAAATTTTTCACCTAAATAATGTAAAATAAGCAGTGCTGCCATTATAATTAACAACCCTTTCAGGGATAAGCAAAGAATAAGATAAAAACCTAAAAATCCCCCCAAAAGATAGGCCCCGGCATCACCTAGCATAATTTTCTGTTCTAATTCCCAGAATAGATAAATATAAAGAGCACCCCAAAAAGAGAATAACGGCAAAATATAATCCCGGTAAACCAACATAAAGGCCAAAGATAAGAAGAAAAAAAGTTTTATTGCACGGGCTGGACGCGTATCCAAAAGATTAAAAAAGTTGGAAAAAAGAGCTAGAAAAGCTCCCTTGCAAAACCACTCCGGCCATGTTCCCACTCCAAGCCAGGCAGAAACTAAAACACCGCATATCAGACCGCCGGCTGCCTTATAAAATCCGGTGGAAATACCTTTTCCCTGCCAACACCAAAGGAGGTGTCCACGAAAACCTTTACAATTTTTTTCACCCTGCAGATCATCGATTACACCCAAAAAAGTAAGGCCCCCCCAATATAAAAGCAGCGGCCAGGCTACTAGAAAGCCTTCCTGCAGGAATAAATAATTAAAAAAGTGTAAGGCCATTAAAGCAACAAAAAGAAGCAGGCCGCCTGCTGTAACAACCTTTATACCTTGAAAATTCATCACAGTCATTTTTTTATATTTCTGCAGACGAAAATGATAAGGAGCCAATAAATAAACGGTACAAACCGGTAAACAAAATGCAGCACACCTTATAATTTGGCTTACTTGCATTTAAAATAACCCTTTCAAATTCAAGTTTGGGGACGGTTTTTGACTTGACTACAAATAGCTAAAAGATGCTTTAGGACTGCATAAAACTGTGTACCCCGGTGTAAGAAACCACGGTAATTATTTCCCCAGTAGCGATGTTTCATCTGCACCGGGATCTCTTTTATCCGGAATCCTTTGTTTATACTTTCAATTGTCAGCGCAACCTCTGCGGCAAAACCCTCAGCATCAAAAAGGAGGGCCTCCCATAAACAACGTTTAAGTACACGCTGCCCGGAAAGGGGGGCAACCATGCTTTGCCCCGTGTGGTAACGGATCCCCCAATAAGCAAGCGTTTTTACCAAACCCAGCCCCGCCTGCCGCGAGGCCCGAAAATAGCCAATGGCCATATCCACTTCATCAGCTAATACGGGAGCTATTAACCGCCAGAACTCAGATGCCGTCTCCCCCAGATCGGCGTCTACAAAAACCAGTATTTCTCCCCGGGCTATGCGAACTCCTTCCCGCAAAGCCCGGCTTTTCCCTTTGTTTTGGTCGAAGCGATATACTAACGCTCCCGCTTCCCGGGCCTCCAGAGATGTTTCATCCGTCGAACCATCATCGATCACAATAATTTCATCCACCTCTGCCAATTCCCGCAGGGCCAGCACCGTTTTCCACACCAAACCTTCTTCATTATAGGCAGGTATGATCGCCGATACCCGCACCTCCCTATCTGCAGCCATTATGCTAAAGTCTGGCTTAAGCCAGGCATAGGGCTTGACACCCGCGTCTTTTTTTAGCATAGCCAATCTGCTGTAATCCGATCTGAATCCGTAAGGCATCCCAGATATACTCCCTTGTACAATATATTTGTCTTTCTTGTTTACCAGCCGTATTTCTCCCGCTATGCACCCTGCCGCCTTTTTTTGCAGCTCCCCCGGGAGAACGAAAACATTCCTTGTCGTAAGCCGAACACCTTTTGTTTTAAGGACAGCACGCTGCTTCGCATATTGTTTAATATCTTTTTAGGCTACACGGGCTCTCGTGAAAATCATACTCAAATCCAACTTTTTGGTTGCGGTCAGGCCGGTTAGGCAGCCTGTAAAAAGTCCAGAAGTTTATATTTATCGTAAAAGCTAGATAAGGTGAACTTCTCCCAAACGACAGATTCCGGGGGCTCCGGCTCTGCAGTAATACCATCTTGCTTTTCTTGAACATCAACCCTAAGAACAGCTTTGCCTTTCTGGGCAACTTTATGAAGAAGCCTAACATAAAGCGGATCTAACTGCCCGCAAGCCAAAAAAAACTCCCTTTCATTATTTTCTTTGTTGCCTACAGGGGAGGATAAAGAACTAACAGCATGTTTTTTTTGGATCCACAGCAAATTCATTGCCACTAAATTATTTATAATATCTTGCACAAAAGAATCATCTTCCCCTAACAAAACTTGTTCTAAGGCATCGGCGACTAGTAAGGAAGGGCCCGCTTCCAACAAAGACACATCTACATCTTCATCTCCCCCCCCCAAATGCTCTGGCCAGGCCTCCATCCCTGTAAAAACAAATGCTTGGTAACTGCACCCGCTTAATTCCAAAAAATCCACTAGATCCGTCGGAAGATCTCCCTGCACAATTATTTTAATTGTTACATTTTTTAATTTATCCTTTACCAGCAAGGGATTAAGGTATTCTTTTTCCAAAGCATCCCAGGCCAGGAGCTCCTCTTTAAACTGAACAGCAGAAAGAAATTGGGCCTTCATTTCTTCCTTGTGGCGTCGTATTTCTTTATTTAGCTCTTCAATTACAGCTATTTGATTAGTGACGAGAGTATTTTCACCCATAGCCGCGCCAATTAAAATACCGATGCCCAGGGCAAGGAACACGGCAATTAAAGAAATAATGTAGCTTTGTTGTTGGTCCATAACAGTCACAACCTTTTATATTATTAATGCAAGCCGAACTTCCAGCCCAGGAGATAAAAAAAATGACGCACCAAAGGTGAAAAGGCGGCCAGAAGAACAATCGGAAAAAGAGCAGCAACCAGTAAAGCTGATAGATATTGCCACTTGGCACCCCCTTGATATAAATGGGCTAGACCGCGGGCGTCGACAAGTTTAGGCCCGACCTTTAGCCGCACCAGGAAAGTAGAGGCCATTCCTTTACGACCTTTTTCCAAAAAATCGAGCATATGAGAATGCGAACCAACGGCTACAATTAATTCGGCCTTTTTTTCATAAGCCAGCATCAAAGCCAAATCCTCGCTTGTGCCGGTCATGGCTATTACTTTAGCCTTTAACCCCAACCGGGAAATGCGTGCCATTCCCGGGGCCAACCCGTTAGGGTAGGCATGAACCACTATCTCACCGGCCTTTTTTAAAGTAGCATCTTCCACGCTATCCATATCACCAATAATGAGGTGGGGTCTCAGGCCCAGAGCACAAAGGGCGTCACCCCCGCCATCGACTCCAATCAGCACTGGCTTAACATCCTTGATATATGAACGGATCATTTGTAAATCTTTTTTATAATTTTTACCTCGAATTACAATGAGGACATGCCTTCCCGCCAATTTTGTTTTTAATTCAGGCATGAAAAAATCGTCTAAAATTATATTTTTTTCTTGATGCAGATAGTCCAAAGTATTTTGGACAAATAAGTTTAATTGTCGGTTAAGATTTTTTTCAGCTAAGGCCGATTTTTGTTGTAGTATTTCTTTCTGGAGGATCCTGCCCTGCCCCAATTTTTGCCTGCGATAATAAACAGAATCCCCGTTAATAACTATTGTTTCTCCTTCCGTTACACGTGAAAAGATATTCTCTCCAACATTGTCTAAAACAAAGATCCCTTTGTTTAACAAATATTTTGCCCCTTGCGCAGGGTACTCCCCGGAAAAAATATCATGGGCATTTATTACCGCTTTAATTTCTTTTTCAACAAGCTCCTGGGCGGCCAAAGCATCGAGATCGCGATGGGCAATGAGGGCAATATCTCCTGGTTGCAACCTTTTGCAAAGCATTTTTGTCTTACGATCCTTTTTAAGCACACCCTGCATCGTTCGTTTCGTTTCAAAAGCCCCGCTTTCTTTATAAAAACACACTTTTGGGCCTACCACATTATTTTTCATTCCTCTTGCATTTTTAGTATGGATCATTATGAACAACTTTATGATAAAAAAAAGGAACATGCATTATGCATGTATCCTCTTTTGATATCAAACCTAAATAATTTCGATAAAAACACTAGTTAGCGCCAGTAGCAGTTTAAATTTACCTTAACCTCCTCCACCTATCCTAAAGCACTTTATATTCATATTTCCTGTTTTTCAAACGAATCCGGTCCGCAACAAGCGCAATAAATTCTGAATTAGTTGGTTTACCTTTTTCTGTATTGATAGTATAACCAAAAAATTTCTTAATTGTATCCAGACTATTTCTTGACCAGGCCACCTCAATAGCATGGCGAATAGCACGCTCCACCCTACTAGGCGTAGTTTCAAATTTTTGGGCGATACGGGGATAAAGAATTTTAGTCACCGAACCAAGCAACTCGATCTCTTCCACAACCATGGAGATGGCATCACGTAGGTAGAGATAGCCCTTAATATGAGCAGGAACACCTATTTCATGAATGATTTGCGTAATTTCATCTATGTAATTATCCTTTTCTTTCTTAAGTACAGATGGCGTATTGACAGGGGCTTCTTGGATACTAAGCTGGTTATCACCGAGTTGGCGAACCCTTTCCGCCAGAACTTCAAGATTAAAAGGCTTCAAAATATAATATGCTGCCCCCAGCTCTACCGCCCTTTGTGTAATGTTTTCATGGCCAAAAGCCGTCAGCATAATCACCTTGGGCTTGGGGGATAAATCCATCTTTTCCAATTCCTCCAACACTCCGATACCATCCAAGTGTGGCATGATAATATCTAACAGAACAATATCGGGACGTTTTTCCCGCAATAACGCCAAAACCTCCTTGCCATTGTAGGCGTTGCCAACCACCTCGATATCCGGTTCTTTGTTTATATATTCCGTTAATAGCTCATTGAATTCCCTGTTATCATCGGCAATCAATACTTTTAGCATACTTAAAGTGCCCCCTTTAAGATTATTTTTAATATATTGACTTTCAATATATTATTCGACAAATGGAAGGTCATTCCTGCTTAAAGGAGGAATATTTTAGAATATTTCATAAAACATAACAAAACTTTTTATGAAACTGGCAAAAGTACCATTTCTTTGACCATCCATTCAGCAAAGATCCCGTATCCCCTGGCTGGATCATTAATAAAAACATGGGTTACCGCCCCCACCAGTTTTCCGTTTTGAATAATAGGACTACCGCTCATACCCTGCACGATGCCGCCCGTTTTAGATAATAAGTTTTCATCAACAACCCTGATCACGATCCCTTTATCTACAGGCCTGCTTTGGGTCAGCACTTTTTCGATTTCTAATTGAAAACTATTTATTTTATTACCATCCACGACGGTGAGCATCTCTGCCGGGCCGGGTTTAATTTCAAAAGAAAGCCCTAGCGGAATTGGTTCCGGATAAGGAGTTGCACATTCCTCTATGTTTTTTAATTTACCATAAATACCAAAATGCGTGTTTTTAGCAATATCGCCTAAAATATCCTTTTCTTCCCGGAAAACCCCGGCTTTCTCTCCCGGCTGACCCCTTTGAGCCATTTTTATATTTACAATATCTGCTCTTACAATCAACCCATCGTCAATGTCTAAGATAGCCTGCGTATCGCTATCCGTAATAATATGGCCTAGCGCCCCATAATAATGTTTATCTGCATCATAAAAGGTTAAGGTACCCACCCCGGCCGCAGTATCACGGATATAAAGCCCAATAAGGGGTTCGCCACTGGATGGACATTGATAAGGGGTTATTTTTATATTAATATTTTCTCCTTTTCTTTTAACCAGTAGGACGAGCTCGCCTTTTCCTGCTTCTTTTTTAATTTTTTCTGCAGCTATGTCTAAATCTTGAATATTTATACCATTAACCGCTAAGATAAGATCACCGATCAATATACCGCCATCCTTTGCCGGTGAAAAACTATTGCCTTCATTTTCCACATAATAGTAACCGACAACTATTACACCCTTTTCGTGGATCTTAATGCCTATCGAATGCCCCCCGGGATTTAACCGTATCTCCGGTAAAACACTCACCGTAAGCTGCCGGATAGGAAGCCTGCCCCTAAACAAGCTGAGCTCGAGATTGACAATGCCACTATTTAAACCACGCAAAGAAAAACCTTTATTTAGCCCCAAATGTTTCAATACATTGCTGTGGGCAATGTTGCTGTTAATGTCTAATATACCGGATTTATCTGCTTTAATATAAAGTTGCAAAGGAAATCTAAGCTGGTAAGAATATTCCTGGCCTTCAAATAGCTGCAGGTTATCGGTTAAATTACTTTTAACTGCTAAGGAGAGAAAAAATGAAAAAATGAAAATACAAACTAGCGAAATTAGGATATACTTTCTTTTCCTAAAAAAAGACATTAAAACCCTCCTCAGAGCCAATTAAGAATTAGGGTATAGCTTTAAATTGTCTCTGAGAAGATTTTTTATCCCTTTTTGCTTGCCCTTGCGTCAAGATATATTTGGCATTATATTAAAAAATTCCCTTGACCCACTTTATGGGATACGGGGAATTTGAAGAGTTTGAATGCCCTGACGTTAAATATTAAAACGTTATAGTTTTTTCCCTTTTTTTAAAAGTTCCGCGGCATGCTGCCTGGTAATTTCAGTCATATTACCACCGTTTAAAAGGCGGGCTATCTCCAACATTCTCTTTTCCCCCTGCAAATAGACAACAGAGGTAACAGCACGCCCTTTAACTTCTTCCTTAAAAATATTGTACTGGTGATCTGCAGCGCTGGCAATCTGGGGACTGTGAGTCACACATACGACTTGATGCTTTTTACTTAACCCGGCCATTTTTTCCGACACTTTTTGAATCGTGATGCCACCGATACCGCTATCAATTTCGTCAAAAACCATAGAAGGAACCCGATCCTGCTCTGCTAAAATGCTCTTTAAGGCCAGCATTACCCGGGCCATCTCTCCGGCAGAAATAATACGCGCCAGTGGCTTTAGAGGTTCCCCGGGATTAGCAGAAAAGAGGAATTCCAATTCTTCGCGTCCCTCTAGACCCGTAGCTTTTCGCTCTAAAAACTGTATACTAAAACACGCCTTTTCCATGCCTAGATCTTTTAGGGCTTCAACGACCAACGGTTCTAGCTTCAGTGCAGTTTCTTTCCTTTTTGCCGTTAACAAGGCAGACAGTTGTTCAATTTCTTGCCAGAGAGCCTTTTCTTCTTTTTCCCATTCTATAATTTCTGTAGCGCTATTTTCTATTGCAACAATCTTTTGTGCACATTCTTCCGCAAAAGAAAGAACCCCGGCCACATCTTTGCCATACTTTGCCTTTAATCGCCGGTAAAGTTCCAAGCGATGTTCAATTTCTTCTTTTTCGTCAGATGAAAAGGTCAAGCCGTCCCAATAATCATAGAGTTCGCGTCCCAACTCTGTCAAGCTAGTGCTAGTTTCCAGAAGAAGATCTACAAAAGGAGATAATTGGGGATCAATGGTCAACAGGGAGGATAATTCTTTTTCGATATTGTTAATCTGATCGAGAATAGCCGCCTGCAGCGCATTTTCGCCGCCATAGATTTCATGATAGGCTTTGCTGACCGTTGCCGATAATTTTTCAAGGTTGTCAAGCCTGAAAAGCTTTTGTTTTAGTTCATCTTCTTCCTCCGGGCAAAGAGAAGCACTGAGAATTTCATCTCTTTGATAAGCAAGCAGCTCCAATTGTTTTTCTCTTTCAGCGGAAGTTCCACCCTTGGCCCTAAGCTTCTGTTTTACACTTTGCCGGCGGCGGAAAACCTCTTGCAAATGGTGTTTAACTTCAAGGAGCTCTGCATCCCCGAATTCATCCAAAAGAAACAAATGCTTTTCTGGTTTTAAAAGAGATTGTTGGCTATGTTGCCCGTGAAAGTCAACGAGCGTGCTACCCAGTTCTTTTAAAAGGGAAAGAGGAACGATTTTTCCATTAACACGGCAGATGTTTCGCCCGCTGAGCGCTATCTCCCGCAAAATAATTAAATCATCTTCCCAGGGCAAACCGTTATCTTCCAAAATTGCCCTTAATTGTTCATAATCCGGTGATACATTGAAGACAGCCTCAATCACAGCCTGCTCTGTGCCTGTCCTTACCTGCTCACTGGAGGCCCTCTCGCCTAAAATGAGGTTAATGGCACCAACCAGTATGGATTTTCCCGCGCCGGTTTCCCCCGTTAAAACGTTCATGCCTGGAAAAAAATCCAGGGACAAATCATCGATCAGCGCAAAATTTTGCATGCGTAAATAAACGAGCATCGCAGCACCCCCCCAAACCCAACATAACTACCTACAGGGAATATAATAAACGTGTCATAAGGAAAAACAAACGTCTAGTAATAAAAATATCACAGGAGGAAATTTGCCATTCCGGCGCAGTAAATAATGGATCCTTCGCTAAATTTCCTACCAATTAAATAAGTTTATCATGCAGTAGTTTATAAAAGTTGCTATCGGCAAAAGTGATTACTTTTGCTGCATATTCGGCCTTTTTAACCCTGACACAATCATTATAATTTAAAGCAAAACCCTCCTGCCCATCCAGGGTTAAAAATATATCTGCATTTTCTGTAGCAATAATTACTGTCACCAGATCATCTTTATTCACAATTACCGAACGCTGGTAAAGCAGGTGGGGACAAATTGGCGTGACCACCAGAACGCTCAAAGCCGGATGGACAACAGGCCCGCCGGCAGATAAAGAATAACCTGTAGAACCAGTGGGACTGGCAATAATAACTCCATCACCGGGGTAACATTCCAAAAAATCGTTGTTAATATATGTTTCCAGTTCTACGATTCTGGAAAAAGGGCCTCTGGAGATAATCACATCATTTAAACAGATCGCGGCAGCAAACATTTTCCCCTCCCTGATTATTTCAGTCTGTAACATCATCCTTTCTTCCAGCCGGTAGTTACCGTCGACCAGTTGTTGAAGAGAAAAAGACAGCTTCTCCACCTCTATTTCGGCCAAAAAACCTTTATGTCCCAGATTAATACCCAGCATGGGAAGATCGGTATTAGCCAGCTCCCGGGCAACCCTTAAAAAAGTACCATCACCACCCAAGACGATCACTAAATCTGTCTTTTGGGGCCATTCCTGTATTTCCTTGATTGGCGAGGCCAGATGCAAAAGGGGATCCTTCCCCGGAGCAATGTATACAGGCACGCTATATTTTTTGAAAAACTTTTTAATTTGTTCGATAATCTCTTGCATACTTTCTTTTTGCCAGTTGGGAACCACGCCGATACCTTTAAGCATTTACTAATCCCCTTTACTATCATTATCCCGGGCCAAGGCCTTATCCCAAAATAGAATGCGCCTGCGAAACTACCTCTTGAATTAAAATAGGTAAATTTTTAACCCCGGCCCCGTTGCCCCCCGGTTTTACAGCCACTGCGCGCCGCAGGTAGAGAAAAAATTCTAAATTGCCGCGCGGGCCTTTTAATGGTGAAAAAGTGAGCCCGGCCGTTTGATAAGCCAGCCCTTCTGCCTTTGCTGTAATACTATTTAAAACAGCACGGTGAAGAGCAACGTCTTTGACAACACCTTTTTTCCCAACTTGGGCCGGCTTTGTTTCGAACTGGGGTTTAACAAGGCATATTATTTCCGGAATATTTAACGCTGCCACCACAGGTAAAACCAATTTTAGGGAAATAAAAGAAACATCTATGGTCACCAGATGAGGAAGTTCCGGCAGATCCTCCCTTTTTAGATGACGCACATTAAAGCGCTCCATATTGACAACCCGCGGCTCCTGGCGTAGCTTCCAGGCTAGCTGGCCATAGCCCACATCAAGGGCATAAACCTTAGGGGCCCCGTGTTTAAGTGCGCAGTGCGTAAAACCACCTGTAGAGGCACCAATATCTAAAACGATTTTACCCGTAAGATCTATATTGAAAATATGCAGGGGTTTTTCTAGCTTCAGCCCCCCCCTGCTGACATAAGGATTTACAGTTTTACGCACTTCAATTTTTGCCAGGGTGGAAACAGCTTCACCGGGTTTATCCCTTTTTACCCCATTTACAAAAATGTTCCCGGACATAATTTCTGCCCTGGCCCTGCTGCGTGTTTCCATGAGGTTTTTTTCGACAAGCAGCAGATCCAGCCTTTTTTTATCTTTTTTGCCTGTCAACGGGGCATCCCCCGGTACACCTTTTCTTGAACCCGGTAGAGCCTCACGGCCTCACGGGCAATCCCCTCTGCCGAAAGGCCATGCAAGTCCAATAAAAATTCCCTATTTCCCTGTCCGGCATACGGGCCTGGCAACCCTAAACGTTTCAAGTGTACCCCTTGGATGCCCTCATCTGCTAATATTTCCAGAACTGCACTGCCAAAACCGCCGTTAACGATATGCTCTTCCACAGTAATAACCCGCCCACATTTTTTAGCCCAATGACAAATTAATTCCTTGTCCAGTGGTTGAATAAACCGGGAATTGATCACGCTACTTCTAATCTGCAATTTTAACAGCAGCTCCTGCGCCTTAAGGGCCGGTGCAACCATGGAGCCAACCGCAAGAATAAGTAGATCACGGCCTTCCGTTAAAAGCCGGGCTTTGCCGAACGCTAATTCATCATTTTTCTTTGTTAAGGAATCTGCTGCAAAACCACGCGGGTACCTGATTGCCGCCGGGCGTTTCATCTTCAACGCCATTTTGAGCATCGCTGTCAACTCTTCAGCGCTAGCAGGAGCCATGAGAATGAGGTTGGGCATATTTCGCAAATAAGCTAGATCGTAGAGGCCGTTGTGCGTATCTCCATCCTCACCCACCAGGCCTGCCCGGTCCACAGCAAAGACAACCGGCAGATTTTGCAGGCATACATCGTGCAGGATTTGGTCGTAAGCCCTTTGCAGAAAAGTGCTATAAATGGCAACAACAGGCTTTAAGCCCTCTACGGCCAGCCCCGCAGCCATAGTTACAGCATGTTGTTCGGCAATTCCTACATCAAAAAAACGTTTTGGCCAGCGCTGCGCAAAATTTTCTAAACCGGTCCCCGTAGCCATCGCCGCCGTAATAGCCACAATGGAAGAATCCTCTTCGGCAATTTTTTCTAAAGCAGAGCTAAATACCCTGCTATAAGTTGGTTTATCCTTGCCCGCAGAAAAGGGGGCGCCTGTCTTCTTATCAAAAGGGCCTACACCGTGAAAAAGAAGGGGCTTCTTCTCCGCAGGAAGGTAACCTTTACCTTTTTTAGTCACAACATGTAGCAAAACAGGCCCGCGCACATCTTTAATCTCGCGTAAAAAATTCACGAGCTTGGGGATAGAGTGGCCATCAACCGGCCCCAAATATGTAAAGCCCAACTCTTCAAAAAGCATCCCCGGCACTAGCAGATATTTCAAACTGTCCTTCAACCGTTCCGCTGAACGAAGTACAGTTTTACCAATAGCCGGTATGCGTTCAAGAACTTGTTCCAGATCTTCTTTCAGGCGGTAATATTTGGGATCTGTGCGCAATCTAGCCAGATAGGAAGGCAAGCCGCCAATATTTTCGCTGATCGACATCTCATTATCATTTAAAATAACGATTAGATCCGTCTTCTTTTCCCCGGCATTATTGAGTGCCTCCAGGGCAATACCGCCTGTGAGAGCACCATCACCGATCACGTTGACCACAAAAAACTTTTCTTTCCGTAGATCCCTGCCACGTGCCATACCCAATGCAGCCGAAAGGGAAGTACTGCTGTGCCCTACGCTAAAAACATCATAAAGGCTTTCCTCTCTTTTGGGAAAGCCACTTAAACCTTTGTAGCAGCGAATTGTTTTAAAACTTTCCCCGCGCCCGGTCAATATTTTGTGAGCATAACATTGGTGCCCCACATCCCAAATAATCTTATCAAAAGGAGCATTAAAAACAAAGTGAAGTGCAATAGTCAACTCCACAACCCCCAGGCTGGAGGCAAGATGCCCACCTTTTTGGGATATAACTTCAATCATCAGCTCCCTAATTTCGCCGGCCAACTGCTGCAGCTCCGCGAATGATAATTTCTTTAAATCCGCAGGGCTGTTAATCTTCTTAAGAATAACATTCAAAAAACCACCGCTTCCAAAAATAATCTATAAAAGTAAACCATATGCTATGAACTTCTTTTTTTCATAAAAATCCGCTCAAAGGTCGTCAAAAAACGAGCCACAAACAACACTAGCTCCGTTGGCCTGTTAATCGCCAAAGACTTACCAAAAGCTTTGCCGCCCACCGTTAAAGCAGATACAATCCCCGCCAAAAGAACACTTAAAAATATTTCATTCAAACCCGCATTTCTTTGAACGAGATTGACTACGATTATGGCCCCGATAATTCCGCTCACAATGCCACTGATATCTCCAACCACATCATTACAAAAATTTGCCACCAGATCGGCATGGCGTACCAGAAATATACCCTTCTTTGCCCCATAGATTTTTTTGGCAGCCTTGGCATGAAAAGGCGTCTCCTCGGCAGCAGTAGCCGCCGTGCCAATTAAATCAAAAAAAATACCCAGGGCAATAATCAAGATTAAAAGAACAAAAGAAATCAGATATGAACGCATATTTTGTAATAAAAAACGCGTTACCCAGGTTAAAGTCACAGCGAAGAAAAAAGTCCAAATACTTATCAGGATTACCCAATGTCTAGTTTTCTTTCTTTTGCTCTGTTGTCTTTGCCTTTTTTTGTTATCCCCCAAGATTCTTTGCACTCTCAAAAATAATTTTTTGTTTATGGACATAGGTGGCAACTTTATGAGTAAACTTTGCGGCTTGAGGTCCAGCAGGATTTCCCAAATGTTCACCACCTGTTACCAGGGGGCAGTTTCCTTTTCAGAACATTTCTGCCATGTTGCCACTAACAGGGCTGGATTACCACTTAGACCACACTTTAATCCCCATAAAGCCTCCCCCGGGTAGAGGGAACAGCCTAGGAGTTTTCCCCGATGCCTCCATAACGTTTTCTATCCTTTTTTGCGGTTTTGGTTTCCTAAGGACCAAGCCTTCCTCCCCCAAAGCCGCGCAAGGCCGGCTACGCTGTGCACAGTTTTGACCACACACAGGTTCTGGCCCAAGCCCTAACCCTTTACCCTTATGGTAATACGCCACGCACTTGGGTCTCCACGGGGGCAGGGTCAACGCCTACATGCCTTTGTAGATCGCCCCGTCCCCCTTAACTCCCAGTATTAACCCCCGACTGGGCTTCGGCAGCCAACACCAGGAACTTCATCGTTGTGCCCAAAGCGGTTTTTTCACCCGCTTCGAAAACGCTGGTGACAACTAGGATACTGCGCCACGCTATGTCCAATCAATTAACTACTAACTAATTATTATTATACTCGAATTAAATATCTATTTCAAATAAAATTAGGGGTTACCTTTCGTTTCCATGGTAAACCGCTCATGCATTAATAATCCCGGTAAAAGGCCAGGCGGGTAATCTCCCGCAGGGGGAAAGCTTCTTCGCCAAAAAAAGACAGCTCCTGCATGGCTTGCGTAAATAATTGATCCCTGTTTTTTTTGGCAGCATCCACACCATAAAAAGAAACCAGGTTGGCTTTTTCTCTTTGCACATCTTTCCCTTTGGCCTTCCCCATTTTTTGTTCGTCACCTTCTATATCCAGAAGATCATCGACAATCTGAAAAGCCCTTCCCAACAAGCGGGCAAAAGCAGAGAGCCTGTCCAGCTCATTAGCCTCAGCACCAGCCAAAAGAGCCCCTAAACGTACAGAAGCCAAAAGCAGCGCCCCCGTTTTATGAGTATCAATATATTCCATAGTGCCTGCGTCAACCGCTTTTCCTTCCGAAGCAAGATCTACTGCCTGTCCTCCGACCATCCCTCCAACTCCTGCCGCGCGAGCCAATTCCCAAATAGCTTTGAGCTTAACCTCCGGCCGGACATTTGCCCAATAGGCATGATACAATTCGTTTTTCTGTTCCCAGCAGCCGGCTAATATTTCAAAAGCCAGGGTTAACAAGGCATCCCCGGCCAAGATGGCTGCGCCTTCTCCAAATACCTTATGAGAAGTAAGGCGCCCCCTTCTGTAGTCATCATCGTCCATTGCCGGCAAATCATCATGAATGAGGGAATAGGTATGTATTAATTCCAGCGCACAAGCCGCCGGAAGCGCCCTTTGCCAATCAGCGGTAAATAGTTCCGCTGAAAATAAAACCAAAAGCGGCCTGAGGCGCTTGCCGCCGGCAAAAACACTATAGCGCATCGCCCGGTGAATCTCCCGGGGGTATTCTTTTTCAGCGGGCAGGAAATAATCCATAGCCCTATCGAGTAAAGCTTTTCTAGTTTCCATTAAATGTTCAAAGTTCATTGTAACCCCCCCAGGTGGCGTGGGTTGTGGATTAGCTCCAAGTTCAGCTCGGAGAGTTTCTACGGTTTAGCTCCGGCCCCAGTCGTCCTGCCCGGCCAAGTGCCCCTCCGTGGGCACATGGCCGGCTGCCAACGTCCTGTCGGCAGGAACGCCTCAAGGCCTGCGCTAAACCGTGAACTCTTTACCTCGCTTCACAGGTCGCTAATCCACAACTACCTGTTTTAATAAACGCATGGAAAAAGCGCCTTTGGGCGTTATTCTTCTTCAAGATCGTCCCGGGCAACCTGTTCGTTGTTTTGCAGCAGCGCTTCTACCTTAAATTCGGCTTCAGAGAGCATCTGGCGGCAATGTTGTATCAGCCCCATCCCTTTTTCCAAATGCTGCAGCAATTTTTCCAGGGGAAGTTCCTCTTTTTCCATTTGCTCTACAATTGATTCCAGTTTTTGTAAAGCATCTTCAAAATTTAATTTCTTTTTTTCTTTTGGAGACACCTCAAACCCTCTTTCAGTTGCTTGTCTAATTTTTCCTTTTTACCTTTTGCACCTGACAACCGGCCTCCCCGTCATGGAAGGTAACGTGTATATCCTGGCCCTCTTGCAGAGAGTTGATACTGCTAACCGGCATATTCTGCCCGTCGCTGATCAACGCAAACCCCCGCTCCATAATATGCCTGGGATTTAAAGCTTGTATTTTTTCCTCGATGTGGCTAAGGGCAGTCTTTTTGAATTTTAAATGATATTGTATGTTTTGTGCAAGCCGTTGTCCCAACTCATCAACCCGCTGATAACCTTGGTTAATTTTTTCACGGGGGTACTTTAGCGAAACAGCGCCGGAAAATGTCTTTAAAATCATTCTTTTTTCTCGTTTAAAACCATGCCAGATATTCAGCAGACGTTGTTCTTGCATACTTAAATATCGCAAGAGTTCCTTTTGTTCCGGGGCCATCAGCTCTGCAGCAGCCGTAGGCGTTGAAGCTCTAAGATCTGCAACAAAGTCGGCAATGGTAAAATCTGTTTCGTGCCCTACTGCACTAATGACGGGTGTATTTAACTCTGCAATAACCCGGGCCAGCCTTTCGTCGTTAAAAGGCCATAACTCCTCGAGAGAGCCGCCACCCCTGGTTAGCACCAAAACATCGATATCACCCAGGCTATCCAGCGTCTGAAGGGCATTAATTATCTGACCGGCAGCCTCCCCGCCCTGAACGGCCACGGGATAAAGCAGGACGCTAACACAAGGAAACCTTCTTTCCAAAGTTGTTAAAAAATCCTGGATAGCTGCCCCCGTCGGCGAAGTAACCAACCCCACCTTACCCGGCAGGCGCGGCAAAGGCTTCTTCCTGGCGGCATCAAAAAGCCCTTCGCTTTTGAGTTTGGCCTTCAGTTGCTCGAAGGCCAGGTAAAGAGCACCAATTCCTTCCGGTTTTAAATCTTCAACGTAAAGCTGGTAATAACCACTCTTATCATAAAGGGAGATACTGCCGCTGGCAATGACTTTCATCCCATCTGCCGGCACAAATAGCAGCCTCCTGTTTTTGCTCAAGAAAAAAACACAACGGATAATACTATCTTTGTCTTTCAGGGTAAAATAGATATGACCCGAGGGTTTGTGGAGCTTATAGTTGGAAATTTCGCCAAGGATGGAGATAGACTGAAGTAAATTATCCTGCAACAGCAGGCCTTTTAGGTAAAAGTTTACTTGGGATACTGTATAAACGCTTTGTTCTTTCATTGAGCCTGTGCCGCCTCCAGTAGATTTTCAAACAACATGGTGATCGTTACCGGGCCGGCACCTCCCGGTACAGGTGTTATCCAACCGGCAATTTTTTTCACATTCCAGTAATCCACATCGCCCGTAAGGTGCGTACCGATAAGATTGTCACCAACATCGATGACAATCGCCCCTGCTTTGACCATCCCGGCAGTGATCAAACGAGGTTTGCCAGCAGCAACGATGAGTAGATCCGCCTCCCTCGTAAAAGAAGCCAAATCCACTGTCCGGGTATGGCAGATACTTACAGCTACGCCTTTTTCCATCAGTAAAAAGGCTACCGGTTTTCCAACAAGCTGGCTGCGCCCGACAATTACAGCTCTTTTCCCCGCCAAATTTTCTCCAGTTGCACCGATTAGCTTCATAATACCCTTGGCCACATAGGGAGTCAGCAGGTATTCGCCCTTAAAAAAATCACCCATATTCAAAAAATGAAGGCCTTCAATATCCTTGTGCGGGGCTACCAATTGAGAAAAACACATATGGTTAAAAGACGGCGGCAGGGGGTGAATGTTTATTCCATGGATCTCCGGTGCGGTATTCAGACGGGCTAGCAGTTTTTCCAGTTCATCCTCTGTAGTATTCTCCGGCAAGTAACAGGCCCGGCAATAAATACCGAGTTGCCGGCAAGCTCGTTCTTTTAAGCGGGCAACATGAATGCGGGCTACAGGGCTGGCGAGTACCACAATGGCCAGGCCGGGCATTACACCCTTTTTCTTTAAAGTAACCGTAGCCGATTTTAGTTGCTCACGCACTTCTCTGGCAATCTGTTCCCCGTTAATCGTTTTTGCACTCATTTATTTCCTCCTGTTGCTCAATCCATTGTTTGCTATAACTAGCATCTTGTTGACTGCAACTAGAATAAAGAAGGGAAAAGTTCAAAGACCTACATCCGCGACGCAGACTTTTTGACCTTTCCCAGAAGCAACTACTAAATTATTATTTTCTGGAATGCTTTCAGCGTGTTTTTCATCAACATGAGCGGCATGAGCACACCTGTTTCCCTGGCCGGTAAATGAAAAAACCACCCCGCAACCTGAACAACCTCCCCGGAGACCACATCTCCCATCGAAACTTCCGCTGACCGGGTTGCAGCAGCACCAATTACCACTGCTCCGGGCTTGACCCAATCGCCCTTGACTAGCCCGGGCTTTCCCATCTCTGTAATGAGAATATCAGCACTGCGGCAGATCCCCGGCAGCTCCCCGGTTATGGTTGGACATACAGTAACCGTAGCATTTTTTTGTAACAACACAAGAGCAAGCGGTTTAGTAACAATATTGCTGTGTCCAAGCAGTACCGCTGTTTTACCCTGAAGCGATTGTCCGGTCAAGTTCAGAGCCTGCAAACAACCATCAGCACTGCAAGGCAGGTAGCAATCCATCCCGCCCCAAAGCCTCCCCGCATTCAGCGGGTGCGTACCGCCAACGTCCTTCCCGGGATCGATGGCTGCTATAATGTCTTTTTCCGGCAAATGACGGGGCAAAGGCAGTTGACAAAACAAACCATGGAGCTGTTCTTCACTGTTCAGACGGCGGATTACCTTACAAACTTCCTCTGTAGAAACAGTTGCAGGCAAACGATGTAACCCAACACGAAAACCCAGTTCCTTACCCACTTCTTCTTTTTTCTGAGCAGCAGAAAGAGAGGCGGGGTCTTCACCAACAACGATCACGGCCAAACCGGGAACATTTTTTGTTTTTTTACACAGGTTCCCAAATTCCGCCAGGATTTCGAGTTGGACTTTATCCCCCACCTCTTCCTCGCTAAATATTTTTGCAGGCATAGATCTGCGCCTTGAATTACTGATTGAGCGTAGCTGCCGCTTCGACAGTGTTATAAAGAAGCATGGTTACGGTCATGGGCCCTACACCGCCGGGAACTGGTGTAATAAATGACGCTTTAGCAGCAACGGGTTCAAAATCCACATCGCCCGCCAGGCGGAAACCACTCTTTTTGGAAGCATCCGGAATCCTGTTGACACCCACATCAATTACAACTGTACCTTCCTTCACCATATCGGCAGTAATCGCCTGGGGCCTGCCCATGGCAGCAATGAGAATATCAGCCTGCTTTGTAAAATAAGAAATATCCTTGGCGCCCGTATGCACAACAGTTACCACAGCATTGGCCCCTTTTTTCTTCTGCATTAAAATCGCTGCCAAGGGTTTGCCTACGATATTGCTGCGGCCACAAACCACGACGTGTTTACCCGCCGGATCATTGCCGGAACGGAATAAAAGCTGCTGGACACCGTGGGGGGTACAAGGCAGCGGGCAGGGCTCGCCCCGCAGTAGTTTGCCCACGTTGACCGGGTGAAAACCATCGACGTCTTTCTCCGGGGAGATATAGCCGATAATTTTATCGACACTGATATGATCCGGCAGAGGAAGCTGCACCAAAATTCCGCTAAATTTTGGATCCTTGTTTAAACCATCGATAACTTTGAGCACCTCTTCTTCAGGCACATCCGCCGGGAGACGGATCGTTTCCTCATACATCCCAATTTCCTGACAACCCTTGGCCTTACTGGTAACATAAGAAACAGAGGCGGGATCTTCGCCCACCAGCACTACACCAAGACCGGGTACAATACCTTTCTCTTTTAATCCTGCTACCTTTTCCTTAAGTTCGGCCCGGATCTCTTTGGCCACTTCATTTCCAGAAATAATTTTTGCTGCCATGCCAGTAAAACCTCCTCATTAAATATTAAGATAATGTTTTTAGATAGCTATCTATTGCCCGTGCAGCCACCTTACCGGCACCCATGGCTAAAATAACCGTGGCAGCCCCTGTAACGATGTCCCCTCCGGCATATATTCCTGCGCGGGAGGTTGCCCCTTCTTCGTTCGCCGTAATTGTTCCCCGGCGTCCAATCTCCAAATCAGGCGTAGTCTGTGGAATAAGCGGGTTGGGGCTTTGACCTATTGCAATAACGATAGTATCCACATCAAAAACAAACTCGGAACCCTCGATGGGAATGGGACGCGCCCGTCCGGAATCGTCCGGTTCGCCCAGCTCCATCTTAATACATTCCATCCCTTTAACCCAACCATTTTCATCCTCGATGATCCTTACAGGATTGGTCAGCAAATTAAAGACAACGCCTTCTTCCTTAGCGTGTTCAATTTCTTCGGCACGGGCCGGCATCTCTTTATCCGAACGACGATAAACAATATGAACCTCTTCGGCACCCAGGCGCAGCGATGTACGGGCACTATCCATCGCCACGTTCCCCGCACCGACCACAGCAACTTTTCTACCCAGTTTGATTGGCGTATCATGCTTAGGGAACAGATAGGCTTTCATCAGGTTGGCTCTCGTCAAAAACTCATTTGCTGAAAAAACACCGTTCAAGTTTTCCCCCGGGATATGGAGAAATTGGGGCAACCCCGCCCCCGTACCGATGAAGATAGCCTGAAAACCTTCTTCATTAAAAAGTTCATCGATCGTTATAGTTTTCCCCACAACCACGTTTGTTTTAATCTCAACGCCCAGGCTGGCAATATAATCTACCTCGCGTTGCAAAACTTTTTCCTTGGGCAAACGAAACTCAGGGATCCCATAGCGGAGAACTCCCCCCGTGGCATGAAATGCTTCAAAAAGAACAACCTCATGCCCCATTTTGGCCAGATCACCGGCAGCAGTCAACCCGGCCGGGCCAGCACCGACGACAGCAACGCGCTTTCCAGTCTGTTCCGGCCTAGGAGGTGTTTCCACTCCCTTGGCCAGTTCATAGTCGGCAAGAAAACGTTCCAGGCGCCCAATAGCCACCGGTTCACCTTTTTTGCCGCGCAAGCATAGTGCTTCACACTGGCTCTCCTGAGGGCAAACGCGCCCGCAAACCGCCGGCAGGCTGTTCTTTTCTTTCAGCTTTTTAATACCTTCATCAAATTTTCCCTCAACAATTAATTGGATAAAAGCAGGAATATCCACCTCTACCGGGCAACCCTCTACACATTTGGGATCCTTGCACTGCAGGCAACGGGCAGCCTCTCTCATTGCCGTTTCGGCATCATAACCAAAGGGCACCTCGTTAAAATTTTTGATGCGCTCCTGCGGAGTCTGTTCCGGCATCGGATGCTTTTCTTTTAATTTGCGCAGCTTTTTGATCTCATCTTTTTCCAACATAACTAGCGCCCACCTCCAGATCCGCTTTCCTTCTCATATTTTTCCAAGGCTATTTTTTCTTCCGGCAAATACATCTGACTACGACGGGTCAGCTCCGCAAAATCAACCTGGTGTGCATCAAAAACAGGGCCGTCGACACAAGTAAACTTTGTTTCCCCGCCAACAGTCACGCGGCAACACCCGCACATCCCCGTCCCATCAACCATAATGGGGTTTAAGCTAACCACTGTTTTAATACCATAGGGTTTCGTTTGATTGGCAATGACACGCATCATCGGCAGCGGACCTACAGCAATAATTTCATCTATCTTTTTGCTTTTATCATCGAGCATGCCCTGCAGGATATCGGACACAAAACCGTGATGCCCTTTTGTCCCGTCATCAGTACAAATGTGAAGCTCCTTGCTAACAGCCCTCATTTCATCTTCTAAAATGAGGAGATCGGCTGTCCGCGCCCCAATGATAGAGATAACTTCCATACCTGCCTCATGAAAGGCCTTCACCTTCGGGTAGATCGGGGCAATACCTACCCCGCCGCCCACAGCAATAACTCGTCCCGAGGTCGGCAACTCCATGGCCCGACCCAGCGGCCCAACAAAGTCATTTAAAAAATCCCCCTCTTCAAGGGCCCCCAGTTCCTTTGTTGTTTTACCAACCTCCTGGTAAATAATGGTGATTGTCCCTTTTTCTTTGTCGCTGTCAGCGATAGTTAAAGGAATTCTTTCCCCGTTATCGCTGACACGCAAAATAATAAACTGTCCGGGTTGCGCCTTACGTGCCACGAGCGGCGCTTCCACTTCCATTAATTTGGATACATCTGCTAATACTCTTTTTTTAACTATTTTGAACATAAATTACCTAAACCTCCTTTACTTTTATGTCCTTTTTTAAGGATCTAAGTTCGCCATAATAACAAAAAAGTCCTTTCGAAAGACAAAATCAAAACAATGTTTATCAATACAGAATATTCAGGCACAGTAAAATTCAACGCTAGCGTCTAGCAAGCAGGGGTTCAGTTCGTAATAGTTTCTTGATGCTCTTTATGTATAGCGTCGAGGATACCGTTCACAAAACGTGCTGCTTCTTCATCCTGGTAGGCTTTAGCCAGCTCTATGGCCTCATTGATGGAAACAACCGGGGGAATATCCCGGGCATAAAGCAACTCATAGAGAGCAAGACGTAAAATATTGCGGACCGTTGCTGCCAGGCGGCTTAATTGCCATTTAACGAGGTGGCGGGACAATATTTGATCCAGTTCATTTTTTTTTGCCAAGACACCCTCCACCAACGCTGTACAAAAAGATTTTTCATTGACAGAAAAAGCGGTGTCATCAAGCAGATGATGGAGCGCTGCTTCAGCATCGTTCCCGCCGACATCGATCATAAATAGTATTTTGAAAGCATACTCGCGGGGCAATTTTCTTTTCAAAGCCTGTACCCCTTTCCCTAACCGCCAGTTTGTTCTGCAGCATCCCTTAAAACCACGGAATCTATCTTATTTAAATAAGCATCAAATTTTCATGTACGATAAAACCGTTGCCGGTAAAATTTTAAAAACGGTCCCGCCCAAAACGGAATCTTTCCAGTAGGACACTTAACCCTTCATCTTTTTCTGCCCGGGCACCCAGGTAGATGCCAACAGAAACACAGAGAAGAATAAAAAGACCCCGCCAAAAACCAAAAAATACTATGATAACAGCCACTAGCAAACCCAGCAGGCCGCCCAATATTTTACCGGGGTTTTCGCTAATAAACCTTAAATAATTATGCTCACCCAAAGTGCTCACACCCTCAACGAACTTTTTTTTCAATTGTTTCCTGGGCGATATTTTCCACCAAAACCTTAACTTCGGCTACATTGGTCCCGCTAATCTCCTGCACATACTCACGGACCGTATTCTGTAGCTCATTTACCAAGGCAGGAATAGGCAGATCGGGTATGACCTTAATGCGCAGGTAGATAACGAGACCCTGCTCGGTAAAATTAAGGCGTGTATTGATTTCACGAACGCCCTTAACCTTACGGGAGGCATTTAGAACCATATTTTCAACCGCCCGGAAAGAGATGCGTATCTCACCGGTTTCTGTAAAGCTGACGATAGTAGCACCGGCACCGCCCCCTCCCTCCTTCTTGCTGCTTCTTGCAGAAAAAAACAGCAAGATGATCCCAATAACAAAAATCAGCACGCCAAAAAGAGTAATACTTAAATCACCGGCAAGCCGGTCGGTAAAAGGAAACCCAACCGGAACAATAAGCCCTAGCGTGACCAGTATCAGAAAAATACCGCACAAAAGACCGCAAACTCCCAGGATAGCCAGTATGATGCGGCTTCCCGTTCCCATAGGTTATTTTACCCCCTTCCCAGCCAGAAGAGCTAACCTCCTGTACGGATTGAAACAGGAGGTTAGCTCTTCCCCGGCTACTTGTTTTCTTCTTCTTCTGATTTTTGCTGCGGAAAACTAACCCCCTGGACATGTACATTGACCTTAATTACCCTTAAACCAGTCATACTTTCAACCGCTTTTTTTACATTTTCTTGAACCTGCCAGGCTACATCAGGAATTCGTGAACCATAGCTAACGATCATAAATAAATCGACTGCAGCCTCTTCCTCGCCAACTTCCACCTTTACTCCCTTGGACAAATTTTTACGTCCCAGTGCTTCGGCAATACCGCCAGCGATGCCGCCACTCATACTGGCCACACCCTCAACTTCCGTAGCAGCCAAACCGGAAATGATCGAAACAACCTCATCTGCAATACGAATTGTACCCAATTCAGAGGGAAGATTGCGGACCTCGCTCATTATTTCTCCTCCTTAATTATTTAATTCTTCAATCTTTTTAAATAACATTAAATATGTGCTTATTATACCAGATGTTACCACGGCTTTACAAATAAATTTAAAAGTGACTATGTTGAATGATGCGTACTTCCTCCCTGGGCACCTCCAACGAAGCGGCAACCATTTCTGCTATGCTTAAATAATCGTCAGCAGCCAACTTTTCTGCCTCGATCATAACCGTAGTTCCCCGGCGCAATGAAAACAAAAGAGCATCCTTATACCCCTGTGCTTTGAGCATACTCTCTACAATCAGTTCTTTTTCCATCTGTTCCACCGCTTGCAATAGCTGCTGCTCCGCTTCCAGCCGCGCTTCCGGCCCTACCCGGGGATTATCGATCATTTCATTGAGCATTTCTATCTCCTGGCTTCGCACCCGGTCTCTTTCGAGGCGGTATTCCACAAAAAAAGCTGTGGCATCATCAAACTTCCACTGTGCCGGGTCATCGGAAAGATCCCCGGACATCAAAGGCTGAAACATTTCTTCATCAGGGATTATTTCAATCCTGCTCATTTCTTTCTCCACACCGCTTAAAAATAGATAAACCACAACTGCAATTAACAGTAAACTTACGACCCAAATTGCTCTCCTATTCATGACCTGCCAGCCCCCCTCCCCCTCATTTTTTTGGATTACCGCCGCGGGGCAAAACAGCTATGCGGTGCACAGGCAGGTGCAGGGCACCCTGAATAGCACGGACCACCTCTAGACGCAAGAAACTGTTTTCCGCCCCTTCTGCCACAACCAGTATGCCGGTAATCCGGGGCATATTTTCGCTTAACAGTAAAGGCCTCTCCCCGCCCCCCGCCTCCCGCAGCAAAACATAATCCTCTTTGCAGTTTTTTTCCAGGACCTCCCGCTGCCCCCCCTCCCGATCGCTTTCTGCCGTTTGCTTGCTGCTTTCTTCATGGGTGAGACCAAAAATTGATTCCTTGGTACCGGCAAAATTTATAAATACCTCTACCCGGCTGATCCCATCAATATGTTCTAATACCTGCTGCAAAGATTGGCTCAAATCTTTTTCGTATAAATTAACTACTGCCACAAAATCCCCTGCGTCATCCCCGGTTTTCCGGTAATCGGTGGCCGGTATTTTTTTTGATGGCGAAAAAATAGAGCCAGCCAGCATCAATATTATTCCCAGAAAAAGCAAAGCTAATAGTAAATAGCTCCTTTTCCTGCCTTCCAGGCTCTTATTTAAAAAAAGAGCCTGTCTTAAAGCGTGCCACATATTATTTTGTTTTTTATCGGGCATCTTTTCACCTCTCAAGGCAAAATTTCAACATGAACATGCTCCGGAGAAAGACGGAAAAACGATGCAATATACTGGGCAATCTCTTTTATTGGATCCCCAGGAGGAGCCACGAGAATTAAACTGTTTCCAGAATCTGCAGCCCCCCCGGCCTTTTCTACCTTTTCCGCCTCTATTGTTCTATCCAAATTTTTTGCCCCTTCCATTCCCCCTACCCCGCTTTTTTCCGTAGAAACCTGCAGGCCGGGAGGGGCAACATTTACAGAAACCCGGATCTTTTCAGGACCACTGGAAGGCTCTACCCGGGAAATAGGTTCCTGCACCCGAACCACTGCGTAAATATTTTCCGTCATGCCAAAATCCTTGCTACCCGGATCATCTTCGTTTTCGAGGCGGAGTTGAAGGAGCTTGTAGTTAAATTCCCGGCAGAGTTCACCCTCCAACAAATGAAAAACTTGTTTTTGATAATCTTCCAGGGCCGTTTCCATTTTATCCCGGTAAAGTTGTTCGCCACGGCTAAGAATCACCTCCAATTCGCCGGCACCTTCACTATCCCGGCTTTCTATCAAAGATGGCATTTCCCAATAGGGCGCTAGATGCATTATCTTTTGTAGCGGCGTAATCAGCGCAAAAATCAGCAAGATCCCAACCAGCATCCGCAGGTAGCGACGGAAAACCCCCTGCGGCAAAATCATCTCCAAAAGGGTGCTGATAAAAATAAGAATCACGAGATAGCGGATCAGATTGCTGATAGTATCCAGCAATTTATTTTACCCTCCCTCAAAGTAGCATCATGTAAACAATGCCGCTTCAGCGCAGCATGACCGTGGCATTGCTGGCACCAATCAGCATGGCAATCCCAATAAAAAAAACTAAAGCTACTGTAGCTACGGCAGCAAAAATCAAGGTGAGGCTTTTACCCATTGTCTGCAATGCTTCTCCCAAAATGGTTTCCCCCAAAGGTTGAATAATCGCACCACAAAATTTATAAACCGCGACCAGCGTCAAAATTTTCACCAGGGGAAAAACTACCACCAAAGCTAAGATTACCAATCCGGCAATAGTCGCGCTGTTTTTTATTAACAAAGAATAACTGATTACAGTTTCCACCGTATCGGTCAATATACCGCCTACCACGGGGATAATGGCACCCGTCAAAAATTTGGCCGTCCTTAAAGTTATGGCATCGCCAATCCCCCCGGCCACCCCTTGCATTGTTATTAATCCGATAAAAACCGTTAACAAAAGCCCCAACCCCAAAATGCCACAATCCCGGAAAAAATCGGCCAGCCGGTTTATTTTGAAATGCGCTGAAAAATGGCTTACCAGGTAAAGAATAGTAGCAAAGAGAATCAGCGGAAAGATGACGTTGTTGACCGAAGAAGCAATAAAATGAACAGCAAAGATAATGAAAGGGTGAAAAAGAGTAACCAGAGTAATATGGCCAAGCGAGGCTAATAAAGTAAGTAAAACAGGCAGGAGAGCCAGCATAAAATTAACCATGCTTTCCACCGTATTTCTTCCTGTCTCCATAATTAAGGTAAAACTTTTTAAAGCCAATCCCAATAAAACAAAAAAGACAACGGCTTCCGTCAGCCTGGCAACTTCTTCCTGGCCAAAAGCCCCTTGCAAGCTTTTCAGCAGGGCGGCAACTACAGCCAGAAAAAGAAGCTGCCCCAGTAGCCCCAAATTAGCAATTACTTCGGCTAAAAAAAACCGCCCCAGGCCTGTACAAAACTCCCGGTAAGGAAGAAGCCCGCTCCCCCCTTCCTTCCAAATATCCCCGATCTGCCAGGCCGGCAAATACTCATCCATTTCAACTTGCAGTTCAGACCAATATTTTTCAACCCACTCCCATTCTGGAGGCAACATGTTCTCTATGCTTTCGTTTTCGCCGGCAACATAACTAGAAAAGCCCTGCATCTCTGCCAGGGCCTGCCCCCCCCCGGGGTATGCCCAAATCAACATACCGGTACATAGGATCGGAAAAACTTTTTTCAGAAAACATTTCAAAAGACCCATCTTACCTCACTTTGCCTTCGCCTTTGGCTAGAACTCTTTTTAAATAAGGCTTGTGTCCGTTTGGCCAAGTTCCCGTAAACGATCGTGTAAACAAAACCTTTTCAAGGTAACTGATAAAATACTTTTTAACCCAATTTTTGATCTTAACAAGGCTGGTTCTTTGATCTTGACAAGGCCGGTTCAAGGTATAAAATTAACAATGCCCTCCAAAACTGCCACTAAAACAGGCACAGCCATCACTAAAATCAGAATTTTCCCGGCAAATTCAATTTTAATGGCAATATTACCCTCTCCTGCGTCCCGGCAGACCTGGGCACCAAATTCCGCCAAATAAGCAACACCAATCACGCGTAGCAGAATTCTTAAAAAAACGGTGTCGATCTCGGCTTCCAAAGCCAAATCGGTGATGATATCAATAACCATTTTTAGGTAACCCAGTACATAGGTGACGATCACTAGCCCCACGCCGATGGAAAGCAGTTGAGCCAGATCGGGCCTGTTCTGACGGATAAAGAGAATAAGTATGGTAGCAATAACCCCAAAAGCCATCACCTGAGCAATCTCCATAGCAAACACCACTTAAATTAGGCATAATATGATTCCACTGCAAAAATTACATTCTGTTGCATAAAACAAAATTTGCTGGGGCGGGAGCTGTAAAATTCAGCCCATGAAGACGCCACAATTTTGAAGCAAAAATGGCAGGACGCCATTTTTAGGGCCTTTTGAAGAGGACGTTCAATGGGCCCGGTCGAAAAATTGCCAGTCGAAGGGATGCTGATTCCAGCGAACGCCTTGCAAATAGAATTTATGCAGTAGAATCAAGATAGTTAATATAAATAGAAAAGTTCACGGATGCTGCTGAAAAGCTCCCCCAACAATTGTAAAACCAACAAAAGAACGATCACCACCCCTACCAGGGTCAGCATTTGGGCTTGTTCCTCCTTGCCTGCCTGCTTAAGGACAATATTGATAACAGAGATAAAAATGCCAATTCCGGCGATCTGAAAAAGGAGGTCAACTCTTAAAACATGCATTTATAAACCCCTCTCCCGAATCCAGCACCTTTTGTTCTAAACCGGGGATTTTTAGCGTTCCTTAAAATGAGTCTTTATTAAAAAAGAAAAATTACCAGGGTCGTGCCGCCTAGCAGCCCCAGGTACCTCCACAGTTTATCGTTTTTTTGTAACTCTTCCCGTGCCTCGTGCAGGACCTGTCTCAGCAATTCCTGGATTAATGCTATTTGCCGCAGTTGATCACTTTTATTACCTTTTCCCCAGGCCAGTCCCAGCCTATCCAACAACTTCCTGCCACGGGAAGAAAGAACAAGCACCGCGGAATGATTACCCAGGGCTTTTTGCCAGCATTCGCGGGCACTTAGCCCTGCACCTTTTTGCATTTCCTGGCCCGCATCCAAAAAAATGGCCCCAACCGGTTTTTTTAGTTTCGCTCCAATATTTGCAAAAGCATGCGGCAAAGGGGTAAGACCATAATTAACCTCCGTAAAAAACATCTCCAGCCCCAGCAAAAGTTCTTCTAACTGGCTGACGCGGTTCTGATAAAAAGCAGAGATGCTGCTCCCGTAAAAATAAGCAGCGGCGATAATCAGAGCCGCCCCCAGGCATTTAAGGTACATCCATTTGCCCCCCGCCCCCATAACGAGCAGAATACAGGGGCAATCCTCTTTCACCCTCGACAATCATCTCCAAAGTCCCCGGACCTCGTTTGTTGCTTAGAAATATCAAGCGTTCAAAGTAATTCCTTTGTAACAACTCCCCCAAAACCGGGCGTTGGCAGATCTCCTCCAAGGAAGAACCATGCACAGAAGCAATCACTGAAACTCCGGCAGAAACAGCTTCTGCAATAGCCTGTACATCCTTTGCTCTACCAAGTTCATCTGTAATAATCACCTGCGGCGAAAGAGAACGCAGCATGAGCATTATACCCTCTGCCTTAGGGCAAGCATCCAAAACATCTGTCCTTGTACCAACATCCAGTTGAGGAACTCCCTGGAAACAACCGGCAATCTCCGAACGTTCATCAACAATACCCACCTTCCTCCCGGTTTGGCCAATAATCCCGGCACCTTCGCTAATCAACCGGGCCAAATCCCGGAGTAGCGTGGTTTTCCCGGCCTGTGGCGGAGAGATAACCAGAGTATGGTAGATGCGGCTGCCGCGCCGATCAAACAAAAAACCAAGCACTTTTTCCCCGGATCCCTTAATCTGGCGGGCCACACGGAAATTTAGCGAGCTAATATCCCGCAATATTTTTATCCTGCCTTTTTCAAGCACTGCTCTCCCGGCCAATCCGACCCGGTGCCCGCCGGGCAGGGTTAAAAAACCTTGCTTCAACTCTTCCTCAAAAGCATAAAGAGAATAACTGCAAATCAGCTCCAACGTCTTTTCCAAGTCCCCGCCCATAATTAGGTAGGCCTCGTTTGCTGTCAAAACGGGGCCCGCTTCCCCCAAAAAGGATTCGCCGCCCCCTGCCCAGCCAATAATCAGCGGCCGGGAATGCCTCAAACGTATTTCTTCCGTTTTGTTCAAAAAATCGAACGGCAGTTTTTCTACCAGCGAGCGGATCTTTGGCGCTAAAAAGGGGCAAATTTGTTTTTTTATATTATTTTCGGCTGCAGCCATCGCACAGCTCACCTTTCATTTCCGGGTAAACCCCTTTGGATATTCTTGTTCCCCGGGCTCCTTCCCCTTTAGCAATTAGTATTGCAGCAAAGTTCCTTTTATGAATGACAAGCCTGTTTTTTTGAAATAAAGCACCTGATCAAAAAAACTCCTGGCAAACATACCAGGAGTTAAACAGGACGCCACAAGGACGCTCAAAGCTGTTGAAAAAGATCATTTTTGACATCCTGCGCGAGGCAAAGGATCTCTCTTAAACGCTTGAACCTCAAAATTTCACGACTTTGTTTCGAGATGAGAGGGGCTAAAACTGTAGCTTTTAAGTGGTTTCAGACCTTTACTGCATCTATATTTTCAACATTCCCCATATTGCCTGCGTAGCAATCCCCATAAAATAAAAAACTCTAAATGAAACGCGGCTTCAGACTTCTAGCAGCAACTCCTATCCTTTGGACTTCCAGAAGCAATTCTTAGCCTTCTGGAGGGGCATCTTCATCTCCTTCGTCACCGCTTTCTTCCAATTCTTCTTCCCACTCTTCATCATTGATAAAAACCACTTTCCCGCAATTGGGGCAGAGCACCTCCAGGGACTCGTCATTTTCTAAAATATCATTATCAATGGGTACTTCCTGGTGGCATTCCGGGCATTCTACCGTAAAACTGATCTCATATTCATCGTCATTAGCAAATTCATGTTCATAGTCATCGCCGTCATCATCAAAATCATAATCATCATCTTCATCATCGTCGTCGTCGTCATCATCATCATCAAAGTCATAATCTTCGTCGTCATAGTCATAATCTTCATCGTCATCCCCGTAGCATTCGTCTTCCAAGTCAGTCAGATCTTCATCAATGGCCTCCACATAAGAAAAAAGTTCGTCATAATCTTCTTTTAGTTCCTTTATGGAGTTAACCACTTCCTCGAACACCGCTATAATCTGGTTAAAAACCTTACCTTCCTTTGTGTCACCAGTTAGCTCCAAGCCATCGATCAATCCTTTTAAATAACCCATTCTGGTATCAAGATTTTCCATTTTTAACTCTCCTTTAATGTAAAAATAAATTTTACCCTGCTTTCATGCACTAAACCCGCTCCATATATGTTCCACTACGTGTATCAATTTTTAGAATATCCCCTTCGTTAATAAAAAAAGGTACCTGGACAACCAGACCCGTTTCCAGTTTGGCTGGTTTGCTCCCGCCGGCAGCAGTATCACCCTTGAAACCAGGTTCTGTTTCCGTAACTTTTAGCTCCACAAAATGAGGCAAATCCACACCGATTATCTCCTCCTGGTAAAAAAGCACCTGCAACCGTGCATTTTCCTTTAAATACTTAATATTTTCCTCCACTTGCGACAAACCCAGGGAAATCTGTTCATAGCTTTCCGTATCCATAAAAATATATTCTTCCCCACTATTATATAAATACTCCATTTCTTTACGTTCAATCATTGCCCTGGACACTTTTTCGCCTGCCCGGAAGGTTTTTTCCACAACAGCCCCGCTGCGGATATTTTTTAACCGGGAACGAACAAAAGCAGAGCCTTTGCCTGGTTTTACATGCTGGAAATCTACTACTGTAAAAATATCCCCCTCCAATTCAATGGTTAGCCCCGTATGAAAATCATTGGTAGAGATCATTCCCTCACCGCTCCTCCTTCCTACTTTTGTTCAACTACTCTGCCGCATCTATGATCAATTTTTATTAGCTGCTGTTAACTGCAAACAAGTTTTTTATCGCTTTTTGTCAGCATCTGAACCCCATCCTCCCGCAGGACAACGAGATCTTCTATTCTAACCCCGCCCCATTGGGGAATATAAAGTCCTGGTTCCACAGTAAAAACCATCAACTCTTGAAAAACGCCTTGCCCGCGCGGTGCAAGAGTTGGCAGTTCATGAACCTCTAGCCCCACGCCATGACCTAAACCATGCCCAAAATATGCACCATAGCCCTGCTGCTGAAAATACTGGCGAACCATAGCATCCACATCAACACATTTCTGTCCCGCCCTGATCGATTGCAAGGCCATTTCCTGCGCGGTCAACACCAAAGTGTAAATTTCGGACTGTTTGGAGGTTGGTTCCCCAAAAAGAAAGGCCCGGGTCATATCAGAAGAATAACTACCGTAAACAGCCCCGAAATCGACCGTAATCAACTCTCCTGGACCAATTATTTTAGAACTGGCCAGGCCGTGGGGCAAGGCCGAACGCTCACCGGAAACCACAATAATTTCAAAAGCAAGTTTTTCCGCACCCTGCTTACGCATTTGAAATTCCAGCTCGTCAGCAATTTCTTGTTCGCTGATACCCGGCTTAAGCAAGGGAAAAAGATTGCGCCAGGCATCATCGGCAATATTCGCCGCCCTGGCAATAAACTCCACCTCGGCCTCTTCCTTTACAGCCCTGATTTCTTCAATAAAATTATTTAGCGGCAGCAACTCCACCCCGGTAATCCTTTTTTGCAGCAACCGGAAGTCCCGCCAAGTTAAACGCGCCTCCTCCAGGCCTAGTTTGCTTATTTTATTTTGGGATACAAACGCGGCTACTTTTGCATAATCAGTGGAACCGTCCACCCGGATAATTTCACAAAGGGGGGCCTCTAGCGCAGCCTGTTCGAGATAGCGAAAATCAGTATAAAGAAGCGCTTCCTGCCCGGTCAACAATAAAAAACCACTGCTGCCGGAAAATCCACTCAAATAAAATATATTAGGCGGATGGGTAACCAAAACTGCTGCAAGATCAGTTTCTGCCATTTTTTGGCGTGTTTTATTTAACCTTGTAATTATCCCGCCACCTCCGTTTTATACTGTAAATTCCACTATTAGGGAAAGAATCCTGCAAGGCTTACAAAAATAATAAAAAACGTTACTGCCCACAGCCAAAACACTAAAATATGGCAAGCGAAAACTATTAACCCACTGGGGATATCCTTTTGGCCCTGTCCGCTGTCCAGCCGCATTTGATTGTCCAACCACATAAAACCCCGGTTAGTTACGTTAAAGGAGGTTCTGAGGAGATCCTGACCCTGCCAATTACCGGAGTGACGATAATATATAGTTTATCCCCTTTTGCAGATTTTAAGATAACCGTACCGCCACCACTGGGGTTCCCCAACGTATTATAATGCACAAAAGGGAGGCCTGCAGAACTCTTTGCGAAAGACGGAATACCCCCATAACAAATCCCTTCCGGCAAATAAACTGTCTGCTTTTTTCCCGGCAGATGCAATTCATAGTACTGCGCATACCTGTAAAAGTCAATCCTGCAAGGCTCCCCGCTGGTAATTGCCGCTTGGCGAATCAAGCGCAGATCATCTGCCAAACCGCGGGCCGCCGTTTCCAGTTTGCGGTACCCGTGCACCGGAACACTGGGCCAAAGCATAGCAGCACACAGGGAGATAATAGCCAGCACCGCCAGCAGCTCTATTAGCGTAAAACCCCTTTGAGACCAACCTTCCTTATCGTTTGATTTAAGTTCAGAGCTACTCCCGCAGGTATCTTTTCGGCTTTTAGCACAAACATGTTTATCGCTTGGCCTAAACACAGCTCTAATTCTGACGGAATTATTAAAACTTTGCCCCCGATCGCGTTTATCGCCTGTGCACAATTTTTCGAGCAAACCGCTCCCGCCTCCCCGGCCTCCGAACAATTTTAAAATCAATGATTCTACTGC